>NZ_JAKFZP010000020.1:0-14324 GCF_021654215.1 Vibrio sp. MMG023
GTTTCACCGTTTACGGTTTCTAACTCTTAGCCTATTTGTTTGGCGCTTCTTCTTTTTCGTGGTTTTTACTAAGTCAGAATTGCCTTTCTTTGGCGTTGCCGTCGAAGTGCGAGGATCGAATCCTTTTCTAATTTGAAGCCAGTAAAAGTGGGGGGAGTTCAGTGCGCTTTTCTTCTAGCCAACTTTCGTCTCTCAATGACGGTAAAGTTTTGTAGCTGCCCGTCTCACTTCAGTGTTCAAAGCCTTTCATATCATGCTACTTTTCAATATCTTGGAGTCCATAAATAGAAGTAGCGCATGTACTAACAAATTGCTTAAGAGTGATTCGTAACGCGTGGCATTTTTACTTTGCGGTGGCTTATGTGATTAAGGCGCTGTGCGGTAGCTTTTGTATTGCGTTACTCACACCTTAGCAAGGCGTTAGTTGAATAGGGAAAATCCGTGAATATTTTTGAAGCATTTCTTAATGTGCTTGCGCAAGTCTGGTATCTAGTGCCTTTATTGCTCATTGTTAGCGTTTTCAAAAGTAGGTGGCTAAAAGGTGTATTCGGTGAGTTTCTCGTGAACCGTCTTTTGTCCAAATTACCAGAGTCTGATTACACGCTAATAAAAGACGTAACGTTGCCGACTAGCGATGGTACAACTCAAGTTGACCATATTGTGGTTTCTAAATATGGCATCTTTGTCGTTGAAACTAAGAATATGAAAGGTTGGATATTTGGCTCGGCTCGCCAGAAACAGTGGACACAGAAGATTTACCGTTATTCCTCTAAATTTCAAAACCCACTGCATCAGAATTACAAGCACATAAAAGCTCTGGAAACCTTGCTAGGTTGCAGTGAAGAGCACTTGCATTCAGTTATTGTTTTCATCGGCGACAGTACCTTTAAAACCGAAATGCCTCCAAACGTTACCTATGCTCGAGGAAGTATTCGATACATTCAGCAATTTAACGATGTAGTGTTCTCTGACAAGGATTATGCTCGGTTAACAGAATCTATAAACCGGATAAAGTTAAAGCGCGGAGTCATTACGGATTTAAAGCATCGTAAACATGTCAAAGAAGTTGTCACATCCAAAGCTAGCTCAAATCAGTGCCCCCGTTGCGGCTCTGAAATGGTGTTGCGTGAAACCAAGCGTGGTGAAAACATAGGTAAGCAGTTTTGGGGTTGTTCAACCTTTCCCAAGTGTAGAGCGGTGAAACAATTCAACTAACAAACTGTTTAAGAGTGATTCGCAACGCGTGGCATTTTCACTATGCGTTGGTTTAAGTGATTAAGGTAGTATGCGGCGGCTTTGGTATTGCGTTGCTCACACCTTAACAGGGCGTTATGCTCAAAGAGAAAGTGATGAAATTGTTTGAAAAAGTAATTATTAAAAGCGCGCTCGATACTCTTTCGATTGACTGGGAAACTATTGTTAATAGTGTAGATCTTAATCAGCAGATTTATTTTACCAGTGCTGGGTACTTTTTGACGCTAAAGTCCCGTTCAATACCCATAAATAGACATATTGTTTCAGAACCTGTATTTGTAGGACAATTAGGCAATGTTGATGTTGGATTTATCGTAATAATTGAAAGCAACGAGCTGACATTTGAATGCTATACATATGGAGAAACGATTACCGCTAAAGATAGGGATAACAAGTTTCGGTGCATTCTTGAAGAATGAGCATAACAAACTGTTCAAGAGGGATTCGCAACGCGTGGCATTTTTACGATGCGTTGGTTTAGGTGGTTAAGGTGGTATGCGGCGACATCGGTATTGCGTCGCTCACCCCTTAACAGGGCGTTATACGCTATGCGGTGTTTCAGTCCAGCTGACATGGTTCTGTTCTTCTTAGCTCATGCGCTAAGTTTAAAAGTTGATAATGCAGCTAAGTTATAAGGATAGGTAAAGATAAATGAGTGGACATAATCATTACCCTGATTGTACTTGCGGTTGGTGTTGTAAATTCAGAGGCATGAGTGGTGTAGATAATCGCCGAAATAAGACCGTAGACAGAAGTGTTGGGAGTATTAGCGAGCAAAGCAAAGTGTTTGTGAGCTATGTAAATCCTAGTGCTTACTGCCCAGTCTGTGGAGCATCAGTGTTTTTTTATCAATCCCCCAATGGTGGGAGAGTGTTTTTTGATTCATTGGGTAAACCTTGGGAGAAGCACCCTTGCACAGACAATAGCACTCTAAAGGTAAAAATAATTCCATCGAAAAACTTCCCTAACAGTAACCGAGTAGGGAAGTTTGAAGCCAATAAGTTCAATCCATTTATCATCAAACTGATCGAGAAATTTCATATTACATCTCGTGTAAAAGTATCAGGCTTTTTTGGTGAAGCAGGCATAGTCATAGCTATTTCTGGCATCACAAGGCAGGAATTTAATAACCTTGAAATTGATGTAAACAGTCCTTGTATGATGCGCCGAACTAACAACGGCTATCAGCTTTCTTTCGTAAATAAACGTGGGAAGGTTATTGATTTGGACGGTGTAAAAAGTAGTTAGGCAACAACTAGGGAAACGCGTATAACAAAGCGTTTAAGACGGATTCCCAACGCTTGGCACTTTCGGTTTGATTCGGCTTTAGTGTTTACGGCACAATGGTTTAGGTAAGGTGGTAGCGTTGCTCACCACTTAACGCGGCGTTATGCCACTTTTACTTTACTTCTCATGGATGAGGATAGAATTAGATGCAATATGGGATTCAGCATCACATAGAAGTTACGGCAAAAGCTGCTGGAGCTGTGATTTTTAATCAACACAATGAAGTGTTATTGGTTCAAGAGCTAACCGGCTCAAAGAAAGGTCTATGGCATATACCGTCAGGTAGTGTTGAATCTACAGAGTTTCCTCAAGAGGCAGCGGTCAGGGAAATTGCAGAAGAAACGGGTTTAGAAGTTGCTTTAGAGAACTACTTAAATACCTATGTAGGACGTTTTGATGATGGTGAATTAGTATTACGTCATGTCTGGGTCACAGAAGTTAAAGACCAAGTAATATTGCCTAAATTCAGCCATGAAATAGGTCGTGCAAAGTTCTTCTCGTTAGCTGAAGTGCGGGATTTGTATGCTCAATCGAAATTGCGGATGCACCATACATTTTTAATGATCAATGATGCTTATGCACAGCGAGAAAAATTGGCATAACAAACTGTTCAAGAGGGATTCGCAACGCGTGGCATTTTCACTATGCGTTGGTTTTAGTGTTTAAGGTGGTATGCGGTAGCATTGGTATTGCGTTGCTCACCCCTTAACAGGGCGTTATGTCACATGGTCGTTGTGCTATTGGTAGAAAAATAATATAAATATGTTTATCTCAAGAACTATATAGAGAATAATGTTGAATATTCGAACTGAAAACTTTCAAATGTCTTTAGGAGAAGTTATTAATCTTCTAAATGACGCTGAAATTGCTATACCAGAGCACGCTAGGTACGGCGAAGACTGGAATTTGGAACAAAAAAAAGCCTACATTGAAAGTATGCTACTAGGTTTTCCTGTGTCATCATTTATTGTTGTTAAAAGTGATGAAGGTATTTGGAAGGTAGTAGATGGTGTAAAAAGGTTCAAAGCTCTCATAGGTTTTCTTAGTGATGATTTCAAAGTCATACCACACACACCTTATGAAGAGGTTATTGGTAAAGAGGAGCATTATTCTCAGTTAAAATCAGAACTTCTACGTCACATTAAGAGAATGAGCCTGCACTTTTTTGTTCATTCATTTAGCAATGATGAAGATGCAAAGAAGTTCGAAAAACGACTTCATGCTGATTTTGAATTTCTTACAAGAAAAGTTGTGGTTATCGATAGAAGTCTTTCTTTTGATAGTGATACTTACTTAGAAGCGTTAACACTCATTGCGAGTTTTAACTCTCATTTGCTTCAAAAATATCCGGAAAAAAATATTTCGGTAAAGGTTCAACAAGAAGGGAAGAGTATAAGATTAATAGTAGAAACCGAGAATAGCTCTCATATTGAAACTGAGCAGATATTAGATGACTTCAATAAAAGCATGCTAAGAAAAATACATCAGATGCAAGGAAATCAAGAAAAATTCATGTATAGTGGTGGCTCGATAATATCTAATTTGCATGTTAACTTGAAAAATGAAAATAACATTGATGCCAAAGTGAATGTTGATGTAAATATCAACTTGAAAAATATAGTTGAACGAAATAACTTTCTGATTAGTGAGCTCATTGAAGAGGCTAGTTCCGAACCGGAATTGGTAAATCAGCTTAGAGAAATTATTTCTAGCAGTGAGTCTGTATCGAGCCCTCGGCAACTAGAAAACTCTAGCTTTATTAATCGCGTTTCGAGACTTATGGAACAAGCTCATAAAAAAGGAACTGCAATGTATGATTTAGCTAAAAAATCTAAAGAATGTGCAGACCTTATAAGCAAAATAATAGATAACTTTCAAGCGATTAATGGGTTTCTGTAGTATAAGTGACATAACAATCTGTTCAAGAGTGATTCGCAACGCGTGGAATTTTTACTATGCGTTGCGTTTAGTGTTTAAGGTGGTGTGCGGAGGCTTTTGTATTGCGTTGCTCACACCTTAACAGGGCGTTAGGCGCTTGGTTTAAAACGTAAGATCAAGCTCTTGGAAGTTGTGTCTTAAATCATTGATAATGTGTCCAAACTATCTAGTAACTGAGTTTGTATATGGAAACCTTAAAAGAAGAACTTCTAGCCTTATTAACGAAAGAGTGCGAATTGTACTCGTCTATTCCTGCAATTGAGCAACAGCAAAAGCGGGATAAAAAGTGCTTTATAAATGGTTTGATGACGGCTTGCCGAGTGGTCGGTATCAGTTTTGAAGAACTGAACGCGATAATAGAATTGATGCCTCAACAGCCAAAGTTCAAAGATATAGATGAGCAGCTATCTATCCCTACATATGTACGGAACAACGTTGAGATTCAGTTATAAAATGTGGCTACGCGCCTAACAAACTGTTCAAGAGGGATTCGCAACGCGTGGCATTTTCACTATGCGTTGGTTTTAGTGATTAAGGTGGTGTGCGGTGGCTTCGGTATTGCGTCGCTCACCCCTTAACAGGGCGTTAGCTTGCTATCGAAATTTCCAACCAAGAAAACCACAACTGGTGAACTTAACATAAGCCCTTTTGCAAAGAGGACGGGATGTCATTTCTTCAACTACTTCTGCTAAGTAACTTTCTATTGAATGTATCAATAGACCTTTTTGAAGTAGATCCGCTTCGAATAGTTTGCGTGTTTGTTGCGTTTTTTGTGTCTTTGACTTTTATATTGGACGAACAGGTATGGTTTAAATCAAATACTGAAAAGCTTTTAGAATGGCTAAAAACATTATTTGTTAGTTACGTAGCATGTGAATTAACTTTGTTTATTAATTTTGTACATCTTTTGGTCAATAAGTACGATGCCCCTTCGATGTCTTGGTATTTACCTAGTCTAGTGTTGCTAGGTTTATGGCTGTATGGAAGGTATCAAAGAGCCGGTTAATATCAAGCTAACAAATTGTTCAAGAGTGATTCGGCACGCGTGGCATTTTTACCATGCGTCAGGTTTAGCGGTTAAGGTGGTATGCGGAGGTATTGGTATTGCGTGCCTCACACCTTAACAAGGCGTTATGTTCTAGGAGGAGTTTCATGTTCGGGAAAATATTTGGCAGTAATAAAGATAAAGCACCGAAAGAAAACGAAGTCCGGATAGTTCTTCCTGAAGAATCTTATACTTTACTTGAGTGGAAAAAAGATGATTTACCATGCGTTGGCATGTTGAACTCTGGACTCATTGGTTTTGAGCATCGCGAAATTTTTGGCTGGCATCTTTCTGTAATAATTGATTTTGATGACTTAGCCGAGCATGGAATGCCTTCGGAAGATGAGCAAGCTATCGTTGACCCATTTTGTGATCAATTGGACGAAGAGATTAAAGCGGGTGGTAACGCGCTCTTTCTTGTGAGAGAAACATGGAATAACACTCGTCGCGTAGTATGGCGAGTATATGACCCTGAAGTTGCGCATCAACATCTTCAGTACATAGTTGACCATTATCGTTATCCGCGACAATTTGATTGGCACATGGAACAAGATCTAGAGTGGGAGCAAGCTGATTGGTACTTCAAGCAGTTACGAACATAACAAACTGTTTAAGAGTGATTCGCAACGCGTGGCATTTTTGCTATGCGTTGCGTCTAGTGATTAAGGTGGCATGCGGGAGCATCGGTATTGCGTTGCTCACACCTTAACAGGGCGTTAAGCAACAAGGAGAATTAGTAAGTGTTGCAGTATAAAATTTTAAAGTGGAGTGAGATCTCATCAGTATACTTTGGGGGCTCATTACTCTTAGGAAATGGTGCAAGCATGTCGGTCGACTCTAGATTTGGCTATAGTTCGCTTGTTGATCATGCTTATCAGCACAATCTTTTAAATGAAGATATTCAGAAGCTTTTCAAATTCTTTAAAACTAATGATTTTGAACTTATTTTACGTTTGGTCTGGCAGGCATCAAATGTAAATCGTTCTTTAGGTATCCACGATGAAAGAACTCATCAAGCTTATATTCGAGTTCGTGAGTGCTTGATTAAATCTGTCAGAAGTATTCATCCTGAATACACAGAAATATCAAGGCATTTACCAGTAATTTACAACTTTATAAGAGACTTTGATACCGTCATTTCCCTAAATTACGATTTAATACTTTATTGGACGATAATGTATGGCAGGGGTGTGAATGATAACCATGCTGTCAAAGATTGCTTTCCAACTGGTAGGTTTTACGACAACTGGCGCTATTTACGAAAACCTATATATAATGAAAGATCTACTACCTTAGTGTTCTATCCTCATGGGAGCTTAGTTCTTGCTCGTGATAATGTTGAGTCTGAATCTAAAGTTATCAGTAACGAGCAGAATTTGCTGGAGTCAATCCTACAGCAGTGGCAATCAGAGTCTGTAGTACCTTTATTTGTTAGTGAAGGGACGTCAAGCCAGAAAGTAAACTCCATTCGATCTAGTAATTATTTAAATACAGTTCATCGAGAAGTTTTGACAGGGTTTTTAATCAAATCCATCAAAAATTAGGGCACCATGTTACAGTCGAATTTTTCCAAAGTGATAGTCTAGGGTGCTGGAATATTGTTGCTTAACAAACTGTTTAAGAGTGATTCGCAACGCGTGGCATTTTTACTATGCGTTGGTTTTAGTGTTTAAGGTGGTATGCGGAAGCATCGGTATTGCGTTGCTCACACCTTAACAGGGCGTTAAGTGAATAGAGGAAAAATGAGAATATATCTTACCTGTATGGATTGTCATGGGACTACCGTGAGTGCTGGGTCAAACGTTTATTCTGCTGAGCTTCAAGATAGCGGGTGTTACAGCTTTACATGTTCTCAGCAACATGAATCTACGGTTAAATTGAAGAACCCAAAATTTGAAATACTCTTTGAGCTTGGCTTAAACGCCATTCATGACGGTTACTACAGAGAGGCAGTTAGCTCTTTCACCTCTTCTTTGGAGAGGTTTTACGAATATGTTATCAATATCCTTTACCGTTCAGCTGGTATTAATTTAGAACAAACATCGCAGTTATGGAAGCTGGTCTCAAACCAGTCCGAAAGGCAATTTGGCGCTTATCTTTTCGTGTATCAGTTGGTTGAAAAAAAGATTCCACCTCAACTATCAAATAAATGTATAAAATTCAGAAATGAGGTCATCCATAAGGGAAAGATTCCAAGTAGAATTGAAGCAATTGAGTATGGAGAAGCAATATTAACAGTTATTTCTCCGGTGTTAAAAGTACTAGTAGAGAAGTATGACCCACAAATTTTAGAGTTGATGAGAGAGCAACTTAATGCAATAGATTTGAAACTAGGTGTCGGAAAGTCGAGAAGTACAATGTCAATTAACACAACTGTAAGTGCTCTACGTGGGAATGACGCGCCACCAAATTTATGCTCTAGCTTAGAGAGGATCGCATTTGTAAGAAGTGGATTGAGCTTGTTGTGAGAATTCACTTAACAAACTGTTTAAGAGTGATTCGCAACGCGTGGCATTTTTACTATGCGTTGCGTTTAGTGTTTAAGGTGGTAAGCGGGAGCTTCGGTATTGCGTTGCTCACACCTTAACAGGGCGTTATATTACTCCTAAAAAATAAACAGGATACTACGAAATGAAATTTTTATATTTGGGACTAATTGGTTTAACCTTAATAGGTTGTGATTCTTCGGATAATGAAGCTGACAAAGAGCCATCTGTGGCAGAAGAAGTTGTTAATGAGAATCCCCCTAAAGGCGGAACTATTAAGCATCTGTCGGGAAAAAAATACCAGTTACTAATTAATGATGGTGAAGAAATTGCCATTGTTGAGGCTGACTTACTTAAGCATTGGGAGGCGCCAATTAAACCGAAGGGAACAAGTATTAAAAGCTCATGGGAATTTACAACTGAAGAGTGTGGGAATTTAAATTTTAAAGAGACAGTTATGGATAAAATCATATGTGACAACTGTCCGTCAAAAGCAATAGACTATGTCGACTGTCCTTCTCAAGTCAGTAGCACAAATATGGTAGAGTGGAAATTAAATTAAATTAAATTAAATTTCAGTTTCAACTATTAAATATAACAAAGCATTTAAGCGTGATTCCCAACGCATGGCATTTTTCATTCCATTGTTGGGTTTCGTGTATACGGCGCAATGGTTTAGGTTAGATGGTAGCGTTGCTCACACCTTAATGCGGCGTTATATTTCTAAGGAGTATCAATGGACTTTTTAGTATTTGGAGATGAAAGTGGTACCACTGGTAGTGATCGCTGTTATTCCATCGGTCTGCTGTGCGTCCCTAAAGACAAGATTAATGAATTCAATGACTATGTTTTAGATCTTAAACGCAAGAGAGGCATTGTTGGTGAACTTAAGTGGTCAAAAATCAAAAATAGTGCAGGGCAAGCCAACATTTGCGTAGATTTGCTGTCTATGGTTTTACGCAGTTCATGTTGCTTTCATTCAATAGTTGTTGAGAAATCTATCTACAATAACTGGCGAGCCGACAGAGAAAGAGCGTTTTACCAAACTTATACCTACCTACTTAAAAATACCGCCAAACATGTTGGGTCTGAGTTAACCGTATTGATTGACCAAAAGTGCGATAAGTACAAAAAACACGATGAGGTTATAGGTATCGTTGCTAACAATATGCTTTCACAAATAGGTTCTAACAAGTCTATACAAAGTGTAGCGATGCATGACTCTAAGGTTCATTGTGGCTTACAAGTTGTAGATATTTTAACTGGCGCTGTGAACTCAGGTTACATGAAGTTTCTAAACCCAAACTTAACTCTTTCACGCGCTAAAGAAGCGGCATTTGTGAAAATGGCAGCTATGTTAGGCTGGGACAAGTTGCATTATGATACATTTCCAAATAAAGACTTTAATATCTGGCACTTTCCCAGTGAAAATAGAGCTGTGCCTGCTACAAAAGAAATAGTAACGAATTTTGGTATTGCGCCTGTTGAGGAGCACGAAATATAACAAATTGCTTAAGTCTGATTCGTAAACGCGTGCCGAACTCGCTTCGCTCAGACATGGCACACGTTCACTCACAGCTTAGCAAGGCGTTATGTTTTTAAGGAAGCTATGACTAAAGTTTTGGATTTTATAAGAGAAAATATCAGGTTCTTATTCGCAGTATGCGCGAACTTGGTAGCACTTGTTGTCGCCATTATTTGGGCGGTTGATAGTAACTGGCAAACAGGTGCTCCTTTAGAAATGGAGCCAATCGTTACATCGATAGCTTTATTTGCAACGCTTCTCGGATTGAATTTTGTGAATGATAAACTTACCAAACCACATATCAAGGTTACATTATCCATGTCATATGCTGAACATCCAATACATGGACCGATGAATGGTATTAATATTAGGCTCGAAAATCACTCAGTGATTAAAACCTTTATTAAAAATTTTCAAGCTCAGTTACCAGAGTCGAAGCAAGTGTTACAGTTTATGTGGGATGGTTTTACCGAGGCTCGCATTTCAAATGTTACTTTAGAGCCTGGAGAGGCGTTTTCTTTTAATATTGTTAAGAAAAATTTTGGTGCTTCATCTCGAGTAGTCGAAAAATATGGGGACTTTGTCGTTACCACTGAAACGGGGTATCAGTTTGTGGTACCAGCTAAAATCTTTAAAGAGCATCTGGAAATCCTATTCAGTTAAAAACATAACAAACAATTTAAGAGTGATTCGGCACGCGTGGCATTTTTACTATGCGTCGGCTTTGGTGTTTAAGGTGGTCTGCGGCAACATCAGTATTGCGTGCCTCACACCTTAATTGGGCGTTATGTATATTCTCAATTTATGAGTGAGTTTCAATGAGTAAAAAGTCGACTATAAAGTTTTTTTCTCCCGAAAAAGGCTTTTTTGAACTGGGTATTGTTAGGGGTACTGGAGCTTTCATTCTATTGTCCTTTGTGATCGGTTGCTTTTTAATACATAAGCATTTGTTGAAAGATGGGATTGTCGTAGAAAGTGTTGAACAGCTGAATGGATTGTTAGTTGCCTTTAAATTGCCTTTGGCTTTTTTAGCGCTTAGTATCCCAATTGGAGCTATCTTTGCGGCAAACCATCGTTCTGAGCAAACAAAGGCTCAAATATCTCTAAGTACAGAGCAGAATAAATTTACTAACTATTATAAGCACCTCGAGGAGTTTGAGGAATATTGTAAAAAAATAAAATTATATAGTGACGATATAATTAAGATAAGAAGCCTACACAATGCGATTTTCCCATTAGCAATGGATGGTAGCTATGTTGTTACAGAGTCTTACAAGTCAGCAGTAAAAGAGCTTATCTTAAGCCTATTCATGTTATCTGCGCAAATGAACAGTAGTGGTAGTCGGGAGTCTTATGCCAATTGGGGTATAAAATATGATTTCTGCAACAAATTATCAAATTTAGATAAGTTTAGTGGGTTGATATCGGATAATGCATATTCCGAACTTGAGAAAACTCTTCGTGAAAATGGAAAAATAGAAACTTTAAAATGTGCTCAGAGTTTAGTTTTGAAGGCATTGCGTGATTCTTTATCGTTAGCTAGTTTTGATACATCCTTTACATTAGAACTTCCTAACCGACGTTTAGATAACGCAAAGAATACGGACTTTTTATTGCATATCAAAAATGAAATACTCATTAAACGAGTAGCCGACGAGTTTGGTATTGCCAGTCATCCACATTTTTATAGTATGTCATTGCAATAAATATACATAACAAACTGTTTAAGAGTGATTCGCAACGCGTGGCATTTTTACTATGCGTTGATTTTAGTGTTTAAGGTGGCGTGCGGCAGCATCTGTATTGCGTTGCTCACACCTTAACAGGGCGTTAGGTGCTTGAAGGAAAAGGTAAGCATGGAAATTGCTTTTCAGCAGATAAATATTGATGATTTCGAATTGTGCGTTGCTGCGAGAAAAGATGCATACTTTTGTAGTTTTGGGCATTACGATGGTTTCGACGACTTCATCAGTGGTTATCGTGAACGAGTATTAGACCGGTTAGCAACATCAGGATGGTTCTATATCCATGTATTTGTGGATGGTCAGTTTGCAGGGCAGCTAGAGTTTCGTAGCTTTTCACCCGAGCCGGAGACTGGCTATGTGCATCTCATTTACTTAAAGCCAAATTTTCGTGGTTCAGGGCTCGCTGCAAAATTGCAGGATTATATTGTAAGCACGTTGAGTACAGCGGGTTGTTTGCGTGCAGTACTTTCAGTGAGCCAAACTAACCATCGAGCTCTCACATTCTATAAGCGCCATGGTTGGGAGTTCGCGCGCAAGAATCCCAAGCACGATGAAACAGACTTTTACCAACTTTGGCTACGCACCTAACAAACTGTTCAAGAGGGATTCGCAACGCGTGGCATTTTCACAATGCGTTGGTTTTAGTGTTTAAGGTGGTCTGCGGCGGCTTTGGTATTGCGTTGCTCACCCCTTAACAGGGCGTTATGTACTTGGAGAAAAATATGGATTTTCTCGTAGGTGTAGACCTTCAGGATTCATTTGTTTTGGGTTGGCACTACAATGATCAAATTCTTGAAATTGAACTAGAGTTTAGCATCTGGCCTGAGTCTAAATATTATGAAGCTCCAAAAATAGGTGAGCATACTTGCTATCGTTTGGGTTCTCTTCTTTTTGAGGGTGTTTTGAGTATTAATGGGCTCTTGAATCAAAATGAGATACAGCCGACCATAGACCTTGACGGTTCAAAAGACTACGGAAACATCGACTACTTTGAAAAGAACCAATCATATTTCAAGGTGGTAGGTGGCTTTGGGAGCATAGAATTTGAAAGCTCAGGTGTTCATTTTAAACTACGTACATAACAAACTGTTCAAGAGGGATTCGCAACGCGTGGCATTTTTACTATGCGTTGAATTTAGTGATTAAGGCGGTATGCGGCGGCTTTTGTATTGCGTTGCTCACCCCTTAACAGGGCGTTAGTTTGCATGGATAAACTCTCACCCCAGTTATTATTTCTAGAGTGAAAGTCGTGTTATTTCAGATGATTCTGGGGTAGTTGTGATTGACCTAAGACAGCAACGACCAAGATAAAGTCATCTTCTTTGGTGAAATAAGCTGTGTGTTTTCCAATCGGGAAATAAAAGCCATTTGGGTATAGCTCGTGACAACTTCTTCCTAAACCTGGATTATCAGCTAGCACCTGAAACCCTGATAGCAAAGTGTCTTTATAGCTGCGCCACTGTAATTCAGAAAAGTTTTCAACAGTGTAGTTTTTGACTTTGCGCAAGTGGGATTGTGCTAAGTTACTTAGCTTGTATTTGTTCTTTTGCATAAGTTAGTTACAGCGAATTTATAAAGCTTTCGCCATCAACAGTGTTTCCATTGTTCAAGTCTTCTTTAGCTGACTTAAAGCAGTGTTTGAGGTACTCAACTTTCATAGCTTCTAGCTCTTCAAAGTCACGAATGGACATGACAACGACAGTATCTTTACTGTTTTTGCTGATTTTTACTGGCTCGCGTTGTGCGCTTAGAAGTAGTTCGCCGAAATTTCGTTTGGCATCATTGGCTGTTAATGTATGCATGGTCAGTTCCCAATTAAGTGTACAGTTAGATTATAATGCATCGCATGAAATGTTCAATTTAATTAAATCGTGCGATTTGTGCGAAATGAAAACTAACAATCTGTTTAAGAGTGATTCGCAACGCTTGGCATTTTTGCTATGCGTTGCGTTTTGTGTTTAAGGTGGCATGCGGGAGCTTCGGTATTGCGTTGCTCACACCTTAACAGGGCGTTAGAAGCAACTATAAGTTTTGAGTATATGAGATATTTTCTAAAGCAAATGATTTTGGGTCCAACAGTAGCGGTTCCTATAAATTTTGACGACTTTACACAGTTAAAGCTTTCAAAAAGTATTCTCTATTCTGCTAAAGCAATAGAAGAAACATATGATTTATTAATTCAAAACTATTTGGAGTTTGAACAAGAAATTCTCTCTATTCTGACTCGACAGATGATCGTTGAGGAAGATGGTTATGATGATTTTTACGACATTCGAAGTAGCCTAAATAGACGAGTAGTTAATTTACTCACCTCTACCAAGTTGTACTATGACCATATCGAGAAGCATGTTCGCACTTGTATGGGTGAAGATGATTCACAGGGAAAAAAAGCAAAGAGTTTCTTCAGTCTTGAGTATGATAGCTATGTTGAGTATCGCTTCATGGAGGCACTAAGAAACTATGTACAACATTATGGTTTAGCGGTGCATTCGATGTCTCTAAATTGTCGTTGGGAGGGTGAAGACGAACATAAACAATTGGTCAATAAATTGAGGCTTTATACTCTTAAAAGTGAGTTGGCTTTAGATAAAACATTTAAAAAACAGACATTCAAAGAGCTTGATGACAAAACAGATTTAATGAGAGCTATTAGGGTGTATGTTGGCTCCTTAAGTCATGTTCATGGCAAGGTCAGGGCACAAATCAAAATGAGTGTTAAGCAAGCCCGCGATATCGTTAGTGAAGCAATCTCCAAGTATGAAAACGAAAATGGTGGTGATGCTTTAGCTTGCTACGCATATAGCGTCCCCAACAATGACCCAAAAGAAAAGCCTATAGAAAAGCACGCGTTGTTGCTTGATTGGGACGATGTGCGCTTAAGGTTGGAGCATAGGAATAGAGCAATGCCTAAATTGAATCGCTGGTATGTAAGTGGGAGTTGCTTCTAACAAATTGTTCAAGAGTGATTCGGCACGCGTGGCATTTTTACTATGCGTTAGTTTTAGTGGTTAAGGTAGTATACGGAGGCTTCGGTATGGCGTATG
>NZ_JAKFZP010000021.1:0-6188 GCF_021654215.1 Vibrio sp. MMG023
TCAAAGACCTCGCTTTTGCGAGGTTTTTTTGAATCTACAATGTGATAAACTGTAGTTTCTACAGGGGTGTAGCTCCAATTGGCAGAGCAGCGGATTCCAAATCCGCGTGTTGGGAGTTCGAATCTCTCCACCCCTGCCATATTTAAGGCTCTAGCAGAAATGCTGGAGCCTTTTTCGTTTTTATCACTTCTAACAAGTGATATTAGGATAACTTGGCGTCCCTTGGTGCGCAGTCCGCTTGGCTGCATTTCCTATCGAATCTCCGGAGTGCCGGCCCAGTCCACCTCTTTTTATGTACAAAGCTTCAGTCAAAGATTATGAAACTTGTTTGCTTTTAGTTTTTAGAAAAAGGTCCAATTCCACCGTATTAGTATAAGTTTGTCGGACGCGGGTGCGTTCGCTTACTTGATGTTCTATCCGACATTCAGGTTCGGTTCTTTCTTCTTCGGGAGGGATAAGTACCTGTTATCTGAATATTTGTCTATTTAGTTCGTTGGGCAGGGGTAGGCGAACCGTGATTTACAACCTACAAAAAAGCCCAGTACTTTCATACTGGGCTTTGACTCTTTATTAGTTTCTAAAGGATACGCTTAAGTACGCCGTCAGCTTTGATGCGAGTGATCTTACGAACAAGCTTCTGAACGCTTTCTGGGTAATCTTCTACCTTTTCTAACTGTCGGTAAGTACAGATAAGTTGAGTATGCTCGAGAATGTTTGCTACTTCTTGCTCAAACTTATCCGTCATCTTAGCGTAGTTATCTTGCACCAATAGTCCATTTTCTAAGTCTAGTGACCATGCGCGTGGGTTCAGGTTATTACCTGTCATGAGCATGTAGCGTTTATCTACCCAAATACCTTTTAGGTGGAAGCTATTGTTGTCGTGCTTCCATAAGTGGATAGAAAGCTTACGAGCTGCAATGTTCGCTTCGTTGGCTTTTGCAAAACGGCGAAGGTTCAATTCGTAAAGATATGGCAAACCACCAATAGTTTTAAATTCTTCTTCCGGAGCAATATAGAAGTCATTTGCTGTTTTATCTCCAACAACAATCGTTACTTTCACCCCGCGTTTCATTGCACGTTTTACTTCACGATGAATCGCTTTAGGAAAGTTGAAGTAAGGTGTACAGATGAAGATTTCATTTTGAGCGGCAGCGAGTAACTTAACGATTTTCATGTTGAGTTGATTACGTCGCTTACCCAAGCCAACAAGAGGAGTCACTTTTACCTCTTCTTCTGTTGCACTCTCTGGCGAAAACTCATAATCAGCACGAGCGAGAGAAGAACGCAGTTGACGAATTGCAGCTTTGATTTCTTTAGTTTCTGGTTTGTCCTTACCAGCAAGGTCGTTTACTGCTGGGTGAGCTATCATCTCACTCTGGATGAAACCGACCATGGAGTCAGCAAGTGCTTTATGTTGAATCACATGGTAACGGTCGAAACGATAACGACCATTGTATTGAAGGTAGACGTTGTTTAAGCTAGCGCCGCTATAAATAACGGTATCGTCAACAATAAAACCTTTTAAGTGCAGTACGCCGAAGACCTCTCTTCCTCGTACAGGAATGCCGTATACCGGAATCGAATGTTGGTATTTTTTAGCGAATGCTTTGTATAGCGCGGAATTGCCCTCTGATGACTCTGCACCAATGAGACCACGTTGAGCTCGGTGCCAATCTACACAGATATTGATGTCCAATCCAGGGTTGCGCTGTTTCGCCTCATAAAGCGCTGTGAAAATTTCACGTCCAGCTTCATCATCTTCCAGATATAGAGCGACTAGGTAAATTCGCGACGTTGCTTTGCTGATCGCATCAAGAAGACGAGTTCTGAAAGTTTCTGCTGCGTGCAGAACTTCAAAGTCTTCAGGCTTGACTGCGAGACTTGGCAACTGTTCGAATGGGTTCCTACTTACTATCATACCGGTGTGAGTACCTTAATTAAGTGCAATATTGCGAACCTGATATTTTACCAAAGATATGAATTCTCTGGCTACAAAACCACGTCGTTTAGAACGTCAGAAGTGGTGAATTGCATTGGAATGAGATCTTTACCACTGTCTACGTACCGCAAATAAGCCATTTTTAACGAGTTTGGCAATTCAGAGCTATCAATGGTTTCAAACCCATGCTGAGCGTAATAATTCTCTAAATGTTTAAAAGCGAAGCAATAATCACCACTGGTGAAAACTGTGTTTTCGCAATAAGTAAGCAGAGCACTGCCGACGCCAGTCCCACGAAATTCTGGCACGACTAGCATCCCTGTAAGCAATCGTGATTTTTCGATGGTTTTCATTCGTAATAGCGCAACAATGCCATTCTTGACGCTGGCGGTAATGATTAACTCATCCCGTTTGGCTCGGCCTGACGGATAATGCGCTTTATACAACCTCTTAATGAGAGGAAGTTTGATCGGATTTAACACTTCTATGATTAATGAGTCTGGTATTGTCACTGCGGCTAAAAGATAACTAATGTAGAATGTCCATAGTTTAAGAGAATCTCATCTGGCGTTGCAAATCCACTATGGAAATTAAGAAACACGCGAGCCTTAAGGCTTTTCATACATTTGGTATCGAGCAAACTTGCGACTATTTGGCGATTGTTGAATCTGTAGAAGATGTCATACAGTTGTTCAAGGACGACACCTTTAAAAAATTACCAAAACTGTTTTTAGGTAAAGGGAGTAACATGCTCTTTACTCAGCATTATGAAGGGCTTGTGATTATCAACCGATTACTTGGTAAACAAGTGAGTGAAACGGATGAGTATTACAAGCTGCATATTGATGGTGGTGAAGACTGGCCCGCATTAGTGGAATGGTGTGTAAAACAAGATATTGGTGGCCTTGAAAACTTAGCTCTTATCCCTGGCTGTGCGGGTTCTGCACCGATTCAGAACATCGGAGCGTATGGAGTAGAACTCAACAACATCTGTGATTATGTTGATGTTCTTGACCTAGAGACTTTTGAAACTACACGTATGAGTGCAGAAGAATGTCTGTTTGGTTATCGTGATTCGATATTCAAGCATTCTCTGTATGAGAAGTGTTTTATCACCGCGCTTGGCCTTAAACTGCCCAAAACGTGGCAACCCGTCAATCAATATGGCCCTCTACAGTCTATTCCTGAAAAAGAACTTAGCCCTAACGCAATATTTGAGCGAGTTTGCCAAGTGCGCATGGAGAAGTTACCTGATCCAACTAAAGTGGGTAATGCAGGGAGTTTCTTTAAAAACCCTGTGATCAGTCAAGATCATTATGATCAACTCATCCAGCAGCATGACACCATGGTCGCCTATCCTGCAAAAGGTGGGATGAAAGTGGCAGCCGGTTGGCTGATTGATCAGTGTGGGCTAAAAGGTACCTCGGTTAACGGTGCCCAAGTGAACCCATTACAAGCTTTAGTGCTTACCAATGTGGATAACTGTACTGCGGAAGATGTGGTGACTTTGGCTTCTCTTGTAAAGAAAACGGTTTGGGATAAGTATCAAATAGAGCTTGAGCATGAAGTGCGTTTTATGAATAGTCATGCTGAGACAACCCTTTCTGAGATAGAGGCTGCTCGATGAGAAAAGAACATAACGCAAAGCTCCATATCCTCAAAGCGTTAAGCGACAGCGATTTCCATTCAGGTGAAGTACTTGGGGAGAGCCTTGGCATCTCTCGAGCAGCAATCGCAAAGCACATTAAAGGGTTAAATGAGTGGGGTGTGGATATCTATCGTATCCAAGGCCGAGGTTATCAACTGGCGCACCCCCTACAACTATTAGACGGAGATACACTCAAAGCGAAACTTGATAGTCAAATCGAGCTGATCTCTGTTATCGATTCAACCAACCAGTATTTGCTGGAAAGAGTGAATGAGTCAGAGAAAGGAAGAGTTTGTTTAGCGGAATACCAAGCTAAAGGCAGAGGACGTCGTGGCCGTCAGTGGATTTCACCTTTTGGGACAAATCTCTACTTGTCTATGTACTGGCGACTGGACGCAGGTATGGCTGCAGCAATGGGATTAAGCCTTGTTGTTGGTATTGCGGCAGTAGAAGCGCTCGAAAGTATGGGCGTTCAAGGTGTGAAGTTGAAGTGGCCCAATGACCTCTATTTCCAAGATAAAAAACTTGCAGGTATTTTAGTAGAAATGTCAGGCCAAGCCGGTGGTGCCGCTCATCTTGTTATCGGGATGGGGTTGAACATTGGGATGCCGGACATACAGCCTGAGATTGATCAGCCTTGGACAACGTTGAATCAAGTCAGTGATGGTTTAACAATCGACCGCACCGTTCTGGCACTCAACCTTATTGAACACTGGAAGACCGCACTAGAAGAATATGAAATGACTGGTCTGGCGGGGTTTGTTGATCGTTGGAATCGTTTAGATAATTTTATAGACCGTCCGGTTAAGCTACTTATGGGGCCAAGAGAGATTCATGGCATTGTAAAAGGTATCGATCAACAAGGTGGGGTAGTACTAGAAACCAACAATGGTTTGGAGACCTACATTGGCGGCGAGATCTCCTTAAGAAAAACCGATTAACATTAACGAGTCAGCACTACTTTCTCAACGATACCTTATCAACCAAATGGCTTGGCCCTTTATGCAGTATTAAGTGGGCCCTTTCTCGAGTAGGAAGAATGTTCTGTTCCAAATTGAGCCCATTAATATCATGCCAAATCTGCTTAGCCTTGTTCCTAGCTTCTTCTACTGAGAGTTGGGTATAGTGGCTAAAATAGGAGCCAGGTTTGGTGAATGCTCCTCGACGGAATTTCAAAAATCGTTCTACGTACCATTGTTCGACGGTCTCTGTTTCAGCATCAACGTAAATAGAGAAGTCTAGAAAATCCGACACAAACACTCGATGTGGATCGTGTGGGTAATCCATACCGCTTTGCAAAACATTTAAACCTTCAATGATCAATATATCTGGCTGCTCAACGGTTTTAAGCTCTTCGGTAATGTCGTAGGTAATGTGGGAATAGACTGGCACTGTAAGGTCAGGTTTACCTGCTTTCACATCGGAAACAAACTCAACTAAACGCTTTATGTCGTACGACTCGGGAAAGCCTTTGCGATGCATGATGCCCTTATCTTCCAGTTCTTTCTTTGGATATAAGAAACCGTCGGTTGTCACTAACGCGACTTTTGGATGATTCTCCCAGCGAGATAGAAGGGCCTTCAGCAGCCTCGCAGTCGTACTTTTCCCTACCGCAACGCTACCAGCAATACCGATGACAAATGGAGGAGCATGCTCTTCTGTATTGAGAAATTGCTGTAATACTGAGTTGCGACTCTGACGAGCTTGAACATATAAGTTCAATAGACGAGACAAAGGAAGGTAAATCTCTACCGCTTCCTCTACAGTGAGGTTTTCATTAATGCCTTGAAGCGCGGTTAAGTCGTCTTCAGAGAGTGTCATCGGGACAGAATTTCGTAGTTCTGCCCATTCAGCACGGTCAAATGACAAAAATGGACTCATGAGTCTCTTTGATCCTTGGTTTAATAGAGAGCAAGAACATACAACAAGCATCGTTTAAAGCAAACGACAAAGCTCGAAAGTTTGCTTTAAAAAGTGAGGTTTGTATGAATTTGCAGCAATTGAATCTAAAAAGCTAAATTTTACGATTTTTTTCAAAATACCTATTGCAACCTAGAAAATCATTCAATAGAATGCGCACCACTTATGCCGACTTAGCTCAGTAGGTAGAGCAACTGACTTGTAATCAGTAGGTCACCAGTTCGATTCCGGTAGTCGGCACCATTCTTTCCTGCTTCTTTAAGAAGCAATTGTAGTAAGAATGGCATGAAATTTTGGAGGGGTTCCCGAGTGGCCAAAGGGAGCAGACTGTAAATCTGCCGGCACTGCCTTCGATGGTTCGAATCCGTCCCCCTCCACCATATTCTTTAGGAAATAGCTCTCAGAGTTACGTGTTGCGGGCATCGTATAATGGCTATTACCTCAGCCTTCCAAGCTGATGATGCGGGTTCGATTCCCGCTGCCCGCTCCACTCTAATTTGAGTGCTGATATAGCTCAGGTGGTAGAGCGCATCCTTGGTAAGGATGAGGTCGGCAGTTCGAGTCTGCCTATCAGCACCAGCTCTCAAAGTTATTTCCTTTTGATATAAGATTTACCAATTATCTTTTTTGGTTGCGTGGTCAATTCGGGCCACCTAAATCCGTACCTAGAGGGACTACTCA
>NZ_JAKFZP010000022.1:0-5116 GCF_021654215.1 Vibrio sp. MMG023
CTACATATCAAATTAGGAGGCAAAATTGCCTGAATTAAAGATTGATGAAAATTTAGTACAGTGGGACGAACTTTCTGAACACGGCTGGAAAAATTTACTTTTGGGAAACGGCTTTAGTATCAATATTTGGGAAAAGTTTGGTTATGGAACACTCTTTGACCTTGCTAAAAGTGATCGTGTTGATGTTCAGCTTGAAGCTGAGGGCTTAGCACTATTTGATCACTTAAATAGTTCAAACTTTGAAGATGTATTGAGGATATTGTATCACGCTAAGTTAGTCGATGAGCAGCTTGGTGAACCACAGAAAGACGACATTCAGCGTCTGTATGAAAACACTAAGAATGCGCTCGGATCGGCTGTTAACTACGCACATATTGCGCCAGGTGTTGCAGATGTGGCGGAGATCAATAGACAGTTAAGACCATACAAAAATGTATTTACAACAAATTATGATCTAATTCCCTATTGGGCAGTTATGGACTCAGATTTATGGCGCTTCAAGGACTATTTCTGGGGTGAGGGAAACTGTTTTGATGTCTCAGACACAGAAGTGCCAGCCGATAGAACTAAGCTTCACTATCTGCATGGAGCTATACATTTGGTTGAACGAAGTGACGGGAAAACTCAAAAGCTAACAGCTAACGGGTTAGAACGTTTAACAGACCTATTTGATCTTGCCCACCCTGAAAGATTTCCGCTATTCATTTCTGAGGGTAGTTCCGAATGGAAATTATCAAGAATTAAGCGTAACGATTATTTGCGTTTTTGCTTTGAAAAACTAACCAAAACCAAGGGTGGTTTAGTGGTGCTCGGGCATTCGTTACATAAGGATTACGATCAACATATCATTGATGCGATTAACGACAGCGGTATATCTCGTGTTGCTGTAAGTGTGTGGCCGCTTCTCGATAATGCTGAAATCGTTTCGTTTAAATCTCGATTATCTCAATGCTTACAAGGCAAAGATCTATACTTCTTTGACTCTACGACACATCCTCTTGGAACGTTGGATTTAAACGAACCTGTAGCATAACAATCTGTTTAAGAGTGATTCGCAACGCGTGGCATTTTTACTATGCGTTGCGTTAAGTGTTTAAGGTGGTATGCGGGAGCTTCGATATTGCGTTGCTCACACCTTAACAGGGCGTTATGCATTAGGAAGCATTATGGAAACAAGTTGGCAAGATGTAGCAATTGAAGCTATTAAAATTTTGGGTCCTGCGATGGTGACTGGTGTCGCAGCATACTTTACGGCAACTATTCAATTAAAAGCAAAGCTTAAACAGATTGAGAAAAACTCAGAATACAAAGCACGTGAAAAGGTTTTTGATTTTAAAACTGAGAAGTACAACAAGTTAGACAAATCACTTGCTACACTCAATGAGACTCTAAGCTTTTTAGCCGGAATGTCTATGACTGATCGTGATGATCAGTATGCAATAAATTCTTTTGTTGCAAAATACCTTTCAACATTTATCTATTCTGCCCCTTTCGATGTAAAGCAAACAATCGATCAGTTTCTGCCTCTAGCGACTGAATATCCAAGAGAGTTTGATAAGTTACAGAAAGATTTGTCGTTAGTTGAGGGATTAAAGCAGCCTAACAACTATGATCAAGTCAATGACACCATTGTCACTTTAATTGGTGTCTATGGCTTTGTTAGTTGCTGCAGTAAAATAGTTGCTGAGAAAGAAGCGTTGAAAGTATTTGAACCTTACAATAATCCAAATGCATAACAAACTGTTTAAGAGTGATTCGCAACGCGTGGCATTTTCATCATGCATTGGTTTAAGTGATTAAGGTGGTATGCAGCGGCTATGGTATTGCGTTGCTCACACCTTAACAGGGCGTTAGGGTGCTACTCGGTGTTTTGAGAACGGAAGAATAATGAAATTTGTTAAAAAATATATCCTCACAGTAAAGCTATTTATAAATATAGCAATGCTGATAGCTCTGTTATCAGTGATCTTAAATGATTTGATATTTTTTCGGCTTCCAGAATTATTTGATGGTGCAAGTGGTTTACTGACCTCTTACTATAATTTCTGTATTGGTTTTGTAGTCAGCTATATCTTTTATATTTTGGTTGTACACATCAAAGAAGTAGATGATAAGTCAAATATGTCAGAGTACATATTGCATAAATCCAAAGCTGTTGTTGGGGACCATCACTCTATGGTTTCTAGCTTTAAAAAAGCTGTAGGGAAAGAAAATGATGATAATTTTTTAAGCAAAGCAGAATTTGAGGATATTTTTTCTAAAATTAATCCTCAAGGTCCAGCTCCAATGGTTAATTTTACTGGCAATAAAATAACTTGGTTGTCCTACCTTGAAAACTATCGTATCCGTAGTTTGTCTACTATCGAAAAAGCATTTGATAAAATGCAGTATATGGAGTCTAAGCACGTCAAGTTGTTAACAGATATTGAGGAGTGCACCCATTTCATGAGCATAGCCGCACTGAAAGGTGTTCCTGTCCGTAACGACAATTTACAGGCTTGGGCTAGTGCGTTTTATGATTACTCTCAATTGATAAAAATATTAAGTGATTACAATGAAACCACACCCTAACAAGCAATTTAAGAGGGATTCACAACGCTTGGCATTTTTGCTTCTACTTCAAATTTAGTGTTTATGGCACAATGCTTTAGGTGAGGGAGGCGTTGTTCACCCCTTAATTGGGCGTTAAATTGCAGCGATACAAAGGAGTTATATGAGCTTTTCTTTAACAAATGAATGGTATATTCAAGAGCTTCTTGATATCCAAAATAAACTAAAAGACTATATGGAGTTAATGGGGCAAGGGAAACTGACTTACTATAAGGATATTTCTTTAAAACTGCGTTTGCTGTTTATGTACAAAAGCGGTACGAAATCTCTCATTAGAACGATTAATGAGCTCAATGACATAGAGATAAAGGTTTACGTTAGCTACTCTACAAAAGAACAAGTTGAAAAAGGTTTACTTCCAGCCAGTTTCCTCGACGGCTTGGCATTTGAACAAGTTAATAGTGTTATTGGTTGGTTTGAATCCGGAAATAAACTAGTAGATATTTTTGATGCTATAAATCGGAAAGAAGTCTTGGTAGATGGTCAGTACCTTAGTTATAAAGAAATTATAGAGTACTCAGCCGATAAACTTGGTGGCGCGCACCTAGACAAGAAGCAGGATGTTACCCAACTGAGCCTGCACTCCAATTCACTACTACTAGGTGGTTTACCTCCTGCACAAAGAGCAATATACGATACTGCGAGAGCTTCTGTACATCTAATCGACTTAATATTTGATAGTGTCAATAATGGACAATACTCCAAGTTTGTAAGAAAAACAATTTAACAAACTGTTTAAGAGTGATTCGCAACGCGTGGCATTTTTACCATGCGTTGATGCTAGTGATTAAGGTGATGTGCGGCAGCATCGGTATTGCGTTGCTCACACCTTAACAGGGCGTTAGCACTATTCTCTAGCTATGGAGTAATTTAATGACCAGAGTCGGTATTTATGGCTATGAATGTACGAAAATATATGAGTTTTACGGGTGTAGAATAGTCCCGTTATACAGTCAGTTCACCCAAGTTAAGAAGTTAGCATCGGATCAGAATTGTTATCATTTAACGGCATTCTTAGAAATATCTGACGAGTGCTCTTATGAATTAAAGTCTTTAGTCTTTAATTTAGAAGCCGTACTGTCTTTTATCGACCACAAGGACGTTATAATCACAAATCAGTTACGAAGTAATGAAACTTATGACTGTTTAGATGATGACTTCCCCAAAGAAGTGCAGGGGCACTTTAGGCAAAATGGCGGTGGTTGTGTAATCATGAACGATGCATTTAGTGAAAATTCACGTGAAGTTTTCATACGCAAATCTTTAGATGTTCTGTTATCTGAAACTACACCGGTAAACACAGCTTTCAGAGGTGCCTTTTTTAGGTGTATTGAGGTCTTTAGGGGGCGTGGCAGTTTTATTGATGTATCGTATTATCTGCTGTTTTCGGGACTTGAATCATTTTGCCGAGCAATTCTAGATGACTATAAATCTAAAAATTGTGCGACACCGATAACTCGAGTGTTGGTTGGTTACGGCTTTGATGTAAAGCAGGAAAATCTCGACTCCCACCATAAATCAGTAATGACATATGTCCATTTACGAAACGCCTTGTTTCATAATGGACAGCTTGAAAAAACTACTAAAAATGGCGACACCTTCAAGTTAACAGACTATTTTTCGCCTTTGTGTAGGCTCTTGCCATTGGTATTAATCAAGTTCATTGAGTTTGATGATGGTTATCTGAACTGGAATTGTTGGTTAGATCGTCAGCCATTTAAAGGGCGTAAGTAAATAGTGCTAACAAACAATTTAAGAGTGATTCAGCACGCTTGGCATTTTTCGTTTGGGTTGAGTTTAGTGTTTACGGTGGTCTAGCTAAGTGTAGTGGTCGCGTGCTTCACACCTTAATTGGGCGTTATGTGCCAGAAGGAGTACAAATGAAATTTGAGTTTTTCTCTGATACGGAGAATTTTGCATTCAAGGTTGAAGAGCCAACACAGTGCTCAGTTTGTTTTAAAGTAGGCATATGGTTCGACGCTGGAATGTACCCAGGGCAAACTGACATCGAGTGTATTTGTGATTCTTGTTTGTCTTCTGGCGCTTTGATAGAACTAGATATTGAACCTAACGATTGCGCTGAGAGTGATACAGAAAACTCAAAGGCGATCACCTATAAAACTCCATCCTTACCTTGTTGGCAAGACCATGAGTGGCCATTTATTGGTGGCCAGTATCCAGTTTTTGAGCGAATAGCTTCAAAAGAGGACTTCACAGATAAACAAGAGTTCATTGAAGCTTATATTCCGGAAGATACCGATGTAGACTTTGATTGGCTATGGACAACGTTACCGAATGAAAGGCTTAAGAATTACACAGAGGCAGGTAATGTATCAGTATATTTGTTTAGTCTTGGTAAACGGAAATATTGGTTTTTCGATTGTAACTAGCACATAACAAACAATTTAAGAGTGATTCAGCACGCTTGGCATTTTTGGTTTGAGTTAAGTTCAGTGATTACGGTGGTCTATTTAAGTGTCGTGGTCGCGTGCCTCACACCTTGGTC
>NZ_JAKFZP010000023.1:0-4718 GCF_021654215.1 Vibrio sp. MMG023
CTGTTAAGGGGTGAGCAACGCAATACAAAAGCCACCGCATACCACCTTAATCACTAAAAACGACGCACAGTAAAAATGCCACGCGTTGCGAATCCCTCTTAAACAGTTTGTTATGCATATCCTACAGCGTGCTTAAAAATTTCTTGATCATGGCGCTGCAAGCCCCAATGTCATTCACATAAGCAAGACTTTCTCCTGTATCTAATTTCTTTATTTTTTCAGAGTAACGCACACCTTGTATGTGACCTTTAGTGCCATTTGAGTCATCATGATTTGCCACTTCGTTATCATGTTCAATGATTGCCGAATAGTAATTGCGCACCTGACCAAACAGGTTGATGTTTTGTATCAAGACACCAACCACGTCACCACTAAGTAAGTCATCTATTTTTCCAACGCAAACCGTATCTTCATTACCCACATAGTTATTTAAGTTGACCAGTAGATTTTTCTTGGATTTAAAGTATTTAACAGAAACCTTTTCATTAGAGATGGTTTTGGTATCAATTACTGCGTTTTTTACATTGTGGACGTCAATAAGGTACGCCGTATAATCACTGCCTTTGTACATTTTATACCCACACGTAGCGAGCCCTAAAACTACTACAGCCATACCTAAACAAATGAATATATTTTTTAACTTCATTTTTATTTTGCTACCTATCGAATTCTGAATAAGAAAAGATGCATAACGCCCAATTAAGGGGTGAACAACGCCACTACCCAAACCTAAAGTATTGTGCCATAAACACTAAAACTGAAGTAGAAGCAAAAGTGCCAAGCGTTGTGAATCCCTCTTAAATTGCTTGTTAGCAGTTTTGCCCAAGTATACGCTTAGCTCTTTCTAACACATGGTCAAAAGTCATAATGGTTAGATTGTGGTAACTTGAGTTCAAGATTCTAAATGCTTCTTGTTGCTCAGTATTCCAGTCATTAGACCGTCCATAAATTAGTGTACATCTAGGTTTGATTGTCGTGACACCACCAACCCGCTTAAAAAATTTCTGGCTATCCGCTTCTCGCTCGACTTCATGGATATAAATGGATGACTGAGTAATAGCCTTAATTAAATCAGAATGTGGTATATAGTTTCCATGATCGAGTGTTGACTGCCAAAACTTCAAACCACCCTCAGGACGTTTGATTTCAACTATATCGAGGAATCCATCATAACTTTGCATGAGAAAATCAGATATATTCGCAGTGTCGATAGTGCGTTCATCTAGGACTTTGACAAAGTCTGTACCTAACACCCAAGAATTATCTTCAAACCATGCCTGCCAATTATTTTCTGTAAGGTCTAGCTCTAACATGGCATTAAATTGGTCGATCGCCCGTGAACGTTTAGCGTGAGCTAAACCTATTTCTAGATCACTTGGAATAACTTCATTTTCAATTAGAAAATTGAGCATTCTTTCACGATCATCGAGGTTTAGTAATTGTTTAACCTAATGAGCGACACTCTGATCGTATGGGTTATCAAGTGGTATGAATGCCTTTGTACCATTTTTGAATGGTTCATAGTTTTCTTGAATAAAGCTGATCAAATTGACAAATTCATCTCCAGTAAGGGTTAATTCACTCTTTGGTTTGTCAAGTTCAGCCACTTCACTTTCAAACCACTCTTTTGGCTTATGATAGCGTCCAATTTTAAGATGAACTTCATCATCACGAGTATTATGTGGAACTTTCCACATACCTGCGCGAGTGATTACCGTTTTTTTATCTTTTAATACTGTGAATTTTTGTCCATTAACTTTTGCCACTGAACTCTCCAATTACTGAAACTGCTAACGCCCAGTTAAGGGGTGAAGCACGCAATGACCAAGCCGCTGCATGGCACTTCAACACCTAAATCAACGCATACCAAAAATGCCACGCGTGCTGAATCCCTCTTGAACTGTTTGTTATGTGAATTTATGCCTCTGATATATAAACACTTACTTCACGATCTTTACCTTGCATGCGGTTTGTCTGATCGCCTACGTATTTTACACCGAGCTTTTCAATAACTGATTTTGAACGCTCATTTCCAACTAAATGCATTACTTTTAACCTTGTTAATCCATAATGCTTTTTTGAAAATGAAATCAGAACCTTAGATGCTTCTGTAGCATAACCACAGCCCCAGTAAGGAACGCCTAACCAATAGCCCAGAATACCTAAACCATTTTCCAGTTTTGGAAAACTAATAGCACCAATAAGCTCAGAACTCTCTTTTAGGACAATGGCATAGACAATACCTTTACCACTTAAAAACAACTCAGCATGTGTACGAATCCAATTTTCAGCATCACTAACTGTATATGGATACGGAATATTTGCTGTCATTTCTGATATTTGCTTGTCGCCAGCCAACTCTGAAACGCGCTCAGCGTCAGACATAGAAAATGGTCGTAATATTAGTCTTTCACTTTCAATTGCTTGCTGCATAATTTCCCTATTCACATAACGCCATGTTAAGGGGTGAGCGACGCAATACCGAAGCTTCTGCATACCACCTTAATCACTAAAACCAACGCATAGTGAAAATGCCACGCGTTGCGAATCCCTCTTAAACATTTTGTTAGGCAAATTAGTCAACGTCCCACTGTGTCCAATGTTGACATAAGATAAGCTCACCGTCATTCTCTGCCTTATTTAGCGGTAGATCGTATAGATCTAGGAACAATTGCTCGATGTATTTAGCTTGCCTGTTCGTGCAAGGAAAATATGAGAAGTAAATGAGCATCTCATCTGAGAAGTTTTTCTTTTTCCAGTGAGAGCGCAAACGAGAATTAACGTAGCCTTTACCAACATACAGACATGTCATGTGATAACGGTCATGCTGGGCACAATAGTCTTTTTTATGCCAAAGCATATAGATACCGGATTGTTCTCCAATGCCCCAGAGCTCAAGTTGATGGTCTGCGATGGTTTCGTCCGTAAACCAACCAATATTCGATTTCGATATTTGAGATAGACTGAAACCAAAGTTTGTCTCCGTGGATAATACACGATCGAAATTTGCGTCTGTATCACTACAGCTACAATTACAAAATTCAAAACAGCCCATATTTTCTCAGTTTGTTCCCATATTTGCCTAACGCCCTGTTAAGGGGTGAGCAACGCAATACCAAAACCGCCGCATACCACCTTAAACACTAAAACCAACGCATAGTGAAAATGCCACGCATTGCGAATCCCTCTTGAACAGTTTGTTATGTTTGTGCTGACGTAGCTAGACAAACTTATGGTTGTAGAGAGGTAAAATGTTGATCACTGGTTCTTCGTAAGGGTGAATTGTTCGAATAGCATCAAGTGCAGCTTGAACTAAAGACTCTTGGCATCTAACGTCAATTCTGACCTCTTCACCAAAGTTAATTTCACCCTTCTCGCCAGTAACAGGTTCCGAGCTTTCAGTTGGTCTCCAGAACCCTGAAATATTTACGATAGAAATAACGCTATCATAGTCACCCACAACACCTGCACCAACTGAGTTAAGAGCATCACGGATAGCTAAAACTTCTGTTTCAGGTGCATAGATTTCTAGCTTGAATTCCATCATTTCTACCAAAAAACATAACGCCCTGTTAAGGGGTGAGCAACGCAATACCAACGCCGCCGCATACCACCTTAAACACTAAAGCCAACGCATAGTAAAAATGCCACGCGTTGTGAATCCCTCTTGAACAGTTTGTTAGGCGAATTTCCCAAGTCTTTCGCTGTCTGGCACCTGTTGGTTTAAGGTAGCTAACTTTGATAACGCAATTTGATATTGACCATTACTAGGTAAAGGCTTGCCTGAAAATAGCTCCCAGATACGCAAACCGCTACCATTGTAAAATTCTTCAAATGTGCCATCAGGAAGAATTTTGATTACGATTGCGTGTTCTGGGCAACTTCTAAATGCGACTCGAGTAGATTGTGTCGCTTTAATTTCAACCTTTACGCCTGACGGACCTATTGCATCGAAGCCTTTATTCGATGCCGTTAGTAGCTCAAGTCCATAAGCATCGGCAACTAAACATTCGCCTAAACTACCAACCATGTGACCATCTGGTGTGAAATGCCTACCCGGAAACATATTTTCTAGCTCAGAAACTGTCTTATACAAGTCTTTGACCAAACTTCTAAATTTCTCGTGATCCAAATTAACACTCCTGTTCGCCTAACGCCTTGCTAAGGTGTGAGTAACGCAATACAAAAGCTACCGCACAGCGCCTTAATCACCCTAAGCCACCGCATAGTAAAAATGCCACGCGTTACGAATCACTCTTAAGCAATTTGTTAGTACATGCGCCACTTCTATTTATGCGCTCCAAGATATTGAAAAGTAGCATGATATGAAAGACTTTGAACACTGAAATGGGACGGGCAGCTACAAAACTTTACCGTCATTGAAGGACGAGAGTTGGCTAGAAGAAAAACGCACGGAACTGCCCTACTTTTACTGGCTTCAAATTAGAAAAGGATTCGGTCCTCGTACTCCGACGACAGCATCAATTACAACCAAGGTTCTCTCAAAAGCCACCACGAAAATGAAGAAGCACCAAAGAAATAGGCTAAAAGTTAGAAACCGTAAACGGTGAAATCAAAGCAAACACTCCGCACATAGTGCCACCGGAGAGAACGTGAAAGGTACAAACTGAAAGGTGTAAAGACGAACGCCAAAACAGATAAACACCAAAACTTATGACCTTTGATGTCAAACCCGTACTAACGCCCTGTTAACGTAC
>NZ_JAKFZP010000024.1:0-2879 GCF_021654215.1 Vibrio sp. MMG023
CGCTAATTCGTTTCACTTCTGAGTTCGGAATGGAAGTCAGGTGGGTCCAAATCGCTATGGTCGCCAAGCAAATTCTTTAATCTGGAAAGCTGTTTTAAGTTCTACTACACATTCAATCGTTCTTGCATTGAGTCCATCAAAACCCCTTGGGTGTTGTATGGTTAAGCCTCACGGGCAATTAGTACAGGTTAGCTCAACGCCTCACAACGCTTACACACCCTGCCTATCAACGTTCTAGTCTCGAACAACCCTTTAGGATACTTAAAGTATCAGGGAAGACTCATCTCAGGGCTCGCTTCCCGCTTAGATGCTTTCAGCGGTTATCGATTCCGAACTTAGCTACCGGGCAATGCGTCTGGCGACACAACCCGAACACCAGAGGTTCGTCCACTCCGGTCCTCTCGTACTAGGAGCAGCCCCCTTCAATCTTCCAACGCCCACGGCAGATAGGGACCGAACTGTCTCACGACGTTCTAAACCCAGCTCGCGTACCACTTTAAATGGCGAACAGCCATACCCTTGGGACCGACTTCAGCCCCAGGATGTGATGAGCCGACATCGAGGTGCCAAACACCGCCGTCGATATGAACTCTTGGGCGGTATCAGCCTGTTATCCCCGGAGTACCTTTTATCCGTTGAGCGATGGCCCTTCCATACAGAACCACCGGATCACTATGACCTGCTTTCGCACCTGCTCGAATTGTCATTCTCGCAGTCAAGCGGGCTTATGCCATTGCACTAACCTCACGATGTCCAACCGTGATTAGCCCACCTTCGTGCTCCTCCGTTACTCTTTGGGAGGAGACCGCCCCAGTCAAACTACCCACCAGGCACTGTCCGCAACCCCGATAAGGGGTCGACGTTAGAACATCAACACTACAAGGGTGGTATTTCAAGGACGGCTCCACACAATCTAGCGACTGCGCTTCAAAGCCTCCCACCTATCCTACACATGTAGGGTCAATGTTCAGTGCCAAGCTGTAGTAAAGGTTCACGGGGTCTTTCCGTCTAGCCGCGGGTACACTGCATCTTCACAGCGATTTCAATTTCACTGAGTCTCGGGTGGAGACAGCGTGGCCATCATTACGCCATTCGTGCAGGTCGGAACTTACCCGACAAGGAATTTCGCTACCTTAGGACCGTTATAGTTACGGCCGCCGTTTACCGGGGCTTCGATCAAGAGCTTCGACCGAAGTCTAACCCCATCAATTAACCTTCCGGCACCGGGCAGGCGTCACACCGTATACGTCATCTTACGATTTTGCACAGTGCTGTGTTTTTAATAAACAGTTGCAGCCACCTGGTATCTGCGACTCTCGTCAGCTCCATCCGCAAGGGACTTCACCATCAAGAGCGTACCTTCTCCCGAAGTTACGGTACCATTTTGCCTAGTTCCTTCACCCGAGTTCTCTCAAGCGCCTTGGTATTCTCTACCCGACCACCTGTGTCGGTTTGGGGTACGATTCCTTACAATCTGAAGCTTAGAGGCTTTTCCTGGAAGCATGGCATCAATGACTTCACTACCGTAGTAGCTCGACGTCGTGTCTCAGCCTTAAGAAGAGCCGGATTTACCTAACTCTTCAGCCTACGCACTTGAACCTGGACAACCGTCGCCAGGCCCACCTAGCCTTCTCCGTCCCCCCATCGCAATTGTAAGAAGTACGGGAATATTAACCCGTTTCCCATCGACTACGCCTTTCGGCCTCGCCTTAGGGGTCGACTTACCCTGCCCCGATTAACGTTGGACAGGAACCCTTGGTCTTCCGGCGAGGAGGTTTTTCACCCCCTTTATCGTTACTCATGTCAGCATTCGCACTTCTGATACCTCCAGCATGCTTTACAACACACCTTCAACGGCTTACAGAACGCTCCCCTACCCAATGAAGTAAACTTCATTGCCGCAGCTTCGGTTTATTACTTAGCCCCGTTACATCTTCCGCGCAGGCCGACTCGACCAGTGAGCTATTACGCTTTCTTTAAATGATGGCTGCTTCTAAGCCAACATCCTGGCTGTCTGAGCCTTCCCACATCGTTTCCCACTTAGTAATAATTTGGGACCTTAGCTGGCGGTCTGGGTTGTTTCCCTCTCCACGACGGACGTTAGCACCCGCCGTGTGTCTCCCGGATAGTACTTACTGGTATTCGGAGTTTGCAAAGGGTTGGTAAGTCGGGATGACCCCCTAGCCTTAACAGTGCTCTACCCCCAGTAGTATTCGTCCGAGGCGCTACCTAAATAGCTTTCGGGGAGAACCAGCTATCTCCAGGTTTGATTGGCCTTTCACCCCTAGCCACAAGTCATCCGCTAATTTTTCAACATTAGTCGGTTCGGTCCTCCAATTGATGTTACTCAATCTTCAACCTGCCCATGGCTAGATCACCTGGTTTCGGGTCTATATCCAGCGACTAAGTCGCGCAGTTAACACTCGCTTTCGCTACGGCTCCCCTAGATGGTTAACCTTGCCACTGAATATAAGTCGCTGACCCATTATACAAAAGGTACGCAGTCACACCACGAAGGTGCTCCTACTGCTTGTACGTACACGGTTTCAGGTTCTATTTCACTCCCCTCACAGGGGTTCTTTTCGCCTTTCCCTCACGGTACTGGTTCACTATCGGTCAGTCAGTAGTATTTAGCCTTGGAGGATGGTCCCCCCATATTCAGACAGGATATCACGTGTCCCGCCCTACTCGATTTCACTGAATGTGCGTTGTCAACTACGGGGCTATCACCCTTTATTGCCGGACTTTCCAGACCGTTCGTCTAACGCATATAAAGCTTAAGGGCTAGTCCAATTTCGCTCGCCGCTACTTTCGGAATCTCGGTTGATTTCTTTTCCTCGGGGTACTTAGATGTTTCAGTTCCCCCGGTTCGCCTCGCT
>NZ_JAKFZP010000025.1:0-2617 GCF_021654215.1 Vibrio sp. MMG023
GGTTGAAACGATGCCAATTTTGGATTTTCACCACGCTAGTTAACACTAAAATTGAAAGCCTGTACGACAACTTAAACTTTGAGCTTTTACCACTAGATCTTGCGATATAGCTGAGTTTTTCCTCTTGCAAACTAACGCCCAATTAAGTTGTGAGCAACGCTGCCACCATACCCAAACACTTCGCCGTAATCACCAAACTAATTGAAACCGAAAACGCCGAGCGTTGCGAATCAGCTTGAATTGTTTGTTATATCACGCCTTAATTGGTACACCATTGCATTTCACAAGGCACCCCATCTCGATTTCCATCAATTTGTACATTTGGGCAGTTTGCTAAATAAAACTTCGCCTCATTGCAGGACGTCATTTGGCTACAATGAGTCTTACCCTGACACACAAATCCCATGTTTTCGTATTCTGGTGTAGTAAATAGCTTCTCGATAGCAAAGTAGCCGAAAACGCCGATGGCTAAACCAATGAAAACAACCGACACGATAGATGCCGATGATTTATCTTTACGTGGTTTGACACCAACAAGCGAGACATTATAGGCATTGGCTTTGCCATTACTTACTTCAACTTGAAATTCAACCTCATCACCCACTTGAGGGCGTCTATAGCCTTTTTTGAACTTCGATATATGGACAAAAACATCACCTTGGTAGTCATCAGAGTTGATGAACCCAAAACCACGCTCATCAATCCATCTAACAATTTTACCCTTCATATTTATTGTTCCTTTGAAGTGATATAACGCCCTGTTAAGGTGTGAGCAACGCAATACAAAAGCCGCCGCATACCACCTTAAACACTAAACGCAACGCATAACAAAAATGCCAAGCGTTGCGAATCACTCTTAAACAGTTTGTTATATTTTTAACTTGCCTTGGATATTGGAACTAGAGCCTCGATGACCGCTTGTATAATTCGATTGCCAATATCGAATAATTTTTGGCTGCGAGCCGTTGTTAACTCTTTATGACCATGATCCAAATTACACCTAATTTGATAAACTACGCATACAAGATGTGCTAAACGTACTTGACTCGAGTTATCAGTATTTATAACAGCTTGGATATCACGGTTACCATTTTGATAAAATCTGTCATGACTATTTTCAAAGCGTAAATCACCAACGGGACTGCTATGTAAATACTGAATTTCGGTTTCAAATTTAACTAAAATGGCTTGGCAGACATCTTCGGATAGCGAACTCTCAATCGCATGAATGATTGTACTCCGCTGATCACCACCATTTTCATATGCAGTACTATAAGCTTGAACAGCTAACCAGTTGTCTCTAAATTCACTTACTACACCACCTAGATTATTAATTATATCAAGTGCCCTTTGGGCTGCATTTTCTGAAACTGTCACTAAATTTTCCTTAAAAATATAACGCCCTGTTAAGGTGTGAGCAACGCAATGCCAAAGCTCCCGCATACCACCTTAAACACTAAACGCAACGCATAGCAAAAATGCCACGCGTTGCGAATCACTCTTAAACAGATTGTTATACCGTTTTTTTAACCAAGTTTTGCTTGAACTGCATGATAGATTCTCTGATTGAGTCCTTTGATACAAATTCAGGTTTACAAGCGTTATCCAACCACTGATAAATCAAATCATGATTACCCCTAAAGACAACGAAAGATTTTATTTTGGCATATCGTTGAAGAGTTTTGCAGTCAGTGTAAATCCTAATTTTGACAAATGCCTTTTCGAAAACAAGAACAAGGTAGAATGCATAAATAAATGGTAAAACCCCAACAGATAGCAGCATTGGTACCAGAAAATCTCGAAACGTACCTACACTAAAAAACTTTCCAGGCTCAGTGTAAATGCTATAAAGTGACCCAAGCAGTAAACTGGTACCAATAACTACTAATATGGCATCGAATAGCTTTTTGACTCTTTGATGGTTCGGTTCTGGGTTATTCCCAGCGATGACACTACACATTGCGGCAACGGACATCATGGCAACTATGATAAGTTCAGAAAAATAACCGTATGAATGAAACGCCACTAAAAACTGAACCATTACGACTAACTTGATTTGAGCTTGCAATGATGTACGAAGATAGTGTCTGGGTTCCTGAATCTTAGTTGCGCCAAATACCTGCACAGCACCAACAAACACAAGCCATAAAACCGTGTTTTTTAGTTGTCCAGCATTCCACACTCCTACTTCGAATAGCACAAAAACAACTAATGAAGTATAAAGTGTCAGTGCCCCCAAAGTAATGATGATCGGCTTTTGCTGGAGTGCTCTGAAAACTCCCAGAATGGATGTGCCCACATCCTTATTCTTACCACTTGACCAAATTAGCACTGCTACTATTAGAGTCACAGAGGCTAACTCACGATTGTTAAATATTTCCAAGCTTACCTCACTGGAAAAACGGTATAACGCCCTGCTAAGGGGTGAGCAACGCAATACCGAAGCCGCCGTATACCACCTTAATCACTAAATTCAACGCATAGTAAAAATGCCACGCGTTGCGAATCCCTCTTGAGCAGTTTGTTAGTTTGCAGACCCAACGCGTTGATTTTACGTTATTTTAAACTTTGCAAACAATAAGCTTTAAGTGTTTTGATGCACTTAAGCCAGGCGTAA
>NZ_JAKFZP010000026.1:0-2026 GCF_021654215.1 Vibrio sp. MMG023
ATATATAAACGCTGCGCGCCCCTGCAGAGAAGAACCATGTTTGAGGGTTGGACAGTCAGGCAACGACGAAGATGAAATTCACTCCATAAGGAAACCTAGCCATGACTGACTCAAACGTAATCCGCTCAACCATCACTAAGCAACCAGAACCGACCAAGTTCTCGAACTTGGAGTCGAAAGCTGCCTCTAAAGATGAGTTTTTAAAGTCTTTTACAGGTCATAAGCTGCGCAAGAATGCCAAAAAGAAAATCGCTCAATTACTTGCGTACGCGGACACCGTCACGCTAAAAACGCAATCTATGGGGATGGATGATTGTTTCCGCCACAATGAGCCTATCGTAATGGCAAAAGAGGATTTCTTTGCATGGTATAACAAGGAATACTCAAGCATGGTTATCTATCTGACTATTAAAGAGGGCGTGCTTCAGAGTGTTAGGTTTTGTGACTGTATTTACCACTTCTCAAATGATGTCGTGATGACATTTTCTTTAGAAGAGCGAGAGGACGAAACAGAAAATATCGAAGGTGGCCAAAGCTCGGTTTCTGTCGCTTATTCGGATTCTGGTTTGTTCACAGCACATGAGCAGGCTATTTTAGATGAAGCAGCTGCAATCCTTGAGTCAAAGTTGTGTATTAGTGAGCAACCAGCTCTTAGCTCTCCTGAGGTGGTGAAGAATTTCTGTCGCTATTCTTTAGCTGCGCGTGAGCATGAAGTGTTTGGAGTTATTTTTCTAGATAACCAGCATCGCGTGCGTTCTTCTGAAGAGCTTTTTACTGGCACCGTTAACGCCGCTTCTGTGTACCCTCGCGAAGTTGTCAAAAAGGCACTAGGGGAAAACGCAAGCGCAGTTATTTTTTATCACAATCACCCATCGGGTGTTGCTGAGCCGAGCCAAGCTGACCGTCGCATTACGCGCCGCTTAATCGATGCACTAGCGCTTATCGATGTTAAAGTACTTGACCACTTCGTAGTCTCTTTTGAAGGTACAGTTTCATTCGCAGAGCGCGGTTGGATTTAATAGAAAAGGCGGCATTCGCCGCCTTTTTTGGTTCTTTTACTCGTCGAAGAACAAGAATTGAATGAGTTCTTTAACTGTCCACCCAAGGCGGATTAAGTCCCAAGGTTTCAGTTTCAATGTTCTCATCTTTGTGAGTAGTTTTTTACTCAGCTTGTTAAATTCAAGCATTGGGAATCCTTAACTTCGCCCAGCGGCGAAGAAATTGACATATTTTATGTCAACTTTTCGGGTTCTTTGTTATTCTTTGGGTGCTTAGATCAAAGAGTTTACTTAGAACCTGTTCTAGTTGACTCGTGGGTTAACCCTAAACAGAGATGTTTGGGGTTTTCTTTTATTTGCGCTTCATAAACTTATCTCTCTTCTTGTTTTGTCTATCATACTTCAATTGTTATTCCGAATGCTAACCAGTTACTCCCATGCTTGTTAAAGGGAACTTGTTGCTAAGGTTATGTGTTGGTGTCATTAAACTCAATCATTTGACGTCGATATGATGCTAATCGATCTGGTGTCATTAATTTTTGTAGACTACCACAGTGCATTTTTACTCGTCACTCGACAGGCGTATTTAAGCTGATGAATATTGAGTAATCAGTTTCTCAATTGCCATCACGCCTGTATGTTTAGCAACCTTAACAGGGCATGTTGGTTGCAACAAACATCAAGAAAGCCATGTTAACACAGCCACATTTATTCCTAGAGCGATCTCGATAGCTTAAATAACAAAAGGTTAGGGCGTGAACAACTTTCGTGCACTAATTGTTCATAGCTTTGTGTGTAATACATATGTATTACGTTTATTTTGGTAGTGGTTAATGTTCCGTTTGGGCGTTCTCGCATTCGCTCGGTTCATTCCGTCGTTTCACTCCTCCCACGATAACTAGCCTCAAAACGAAATCGGTCTTTGCACTAGGTTCGTTCCTCACTTGGTGCCATCCCTCTTTCTGTTCGGCTTAGTTCCTGTGAACAATCACCCAACGCAAAAGCATTCCTATGGCAGTGCCATAGTC
>NZ_JAKFZP010000027.1:0-1456 GCF_021654215.1 Vibrio sp. MMG023
GGCGTCGAGCGGCGGACGGGTGAGTAATGCCTAGGAAATTGCCCTGATGTGGGGGATAACCATTGGAAACGATGGCTAATACCGCATAATGCCTACGGGCCAAAGAGGGGGACCTTCGGGCCTCTCGCGTCAGGATATGCCTAGGTGGGATTAGCTAGTTGGTGAGGTAATGGCTCACCAAGGCGACGATCCCTAGCTGGTCTGAGAGGATGATCAGCCACACTGGAACTGAGACACGGTCCAGACTCCTACGGGAGGCAGCAGTGGGGAATATTGCACAATGGGCGCAAGCCTGATGCAGCCATGCCGCGTGTGTGAAGAAGGCCTTCGGGTTGTAAAGCACTTTCAGTCGTGAGGAAGGTGGTAGTGTTAATAGCACTATCATTTGACGTTAGCGACAGAAGAAGCACCGGCTAACTCCGTGCCAGCAGCCGCGGTAATACGGAGGGTGCGAGCGTTAATCGGAATTACTGGGCGTAAAGCGCATGCAGGTGGTTTGTTAAGTCAGATGTGAAAGCCCGGGGCTCAACCTCGGAATAGCATTTGAAACTGGCAGACTAGAGTACTGTAGAGGGGGGTAGAATTTCAGGTGTAGCGGTGAAATGCGTAGAGATCTGAAGGAATACCGGTGGCGAAGGCGGCCCCCTGGACAGATACTGACACTCAGATGCGAAAGCGTGGGGAGCAAACAGGATTAGATACCCTGGTAGTCCACGCCGTAAACGATGTCTACTTGGAGGTTGTGGCCTTGAGCCGTGGCTTTCGGAGCTAACGCGTTAAGTAGACCGCCTGGGGAGTACGGTCGCAAGATTAAAACTCAAATGAATTGACGGGGGCCCGCACAAGCGGTGGAGCATGTGGTTTAATTCGATGCAACGCGAAGAACCTTACCTACTCTTGACATCCAGAGAACTTTTCAGAGATGAATTGGTGCCTTCGGGAACTCTGAGACAGGTGCTGCATGGCTGTCGTCAGCTCGTGTTGTGAAATGTTGGGTTAAGTCCCGCAACGAGCGCAACCCTTATCCTTGTTTGCCAGCGAGTAATGTCGGGAACTCCAGGGAGACTGCCGGTGATAAACCGGAGGAAGGTGGGGACGACGTCAAGTCATCATGGCCCTTACGAGTAGGGCTACACACGTGCTACAATGGCGCATACAGAGGGCAGCAAGCTAGCGATAGTGAGCGAATCCCAAAAAGTGCGTCGTAGTCCGGATTGGAGTCTGCAACTCGACTCCATGAAGTCGGAATCGCTAGTAATCGTGGATCAGAATGCCACGGTGAATACGTTCCCGGGCCTTGTACACACCGCCCGTCACACCATGGGAGTGGGCTGCAAAAGAAGTAGGTAGTTTAACCTTCGGGAGGACGCTTACCACTTTGTGGTTCATGACTGGGGTGAAGTCGTAACAAGGTAGCGCTAGGGGAACCTGGCGCTGGATCACCTCCTTATACGAT
>NZ_JAKFZP010000028.1:0-1388 GCF_021654215.1 Vibrio sp. MMG023
GCATTAAGGTGTGAACAACGCGACCACGAAACTTAACCATACCACCGTAAACACTGAGCTATACGATGGAATGCAAAATGCCAAGCGTTGAGAATCACTCTTAAATGCTTTTGTTAGGTTTCTGCTTTTGGCGAGCCTTGTACATGTAAAAAGCTACTAAAGACGCTTTTTCTGGTGACCCCTTTCGGGTTAGACACGAAAGGAATAATCATTTTTGCCTTGGATAATACTTTTATATTCCAGAGTGTATCCCCTATAAACGAAAATGATACTGAGCCGTCTTTCTGAAGGGTCAGGTCTTGTAAACACCCTGTTGAATAAGCACTACCTATATACAAGTAATCGATCAGCTTTGCATTAAGATCAAACAAATATACTCTCAGCGTTTCTTCATTAAGGATGTCATCAGTGACAAAGATAACGTAACAGTTATCATATTTTACGCCATATTCTACTTGTGCACCTTTGACAAAAGAATTTGCGGGCCGGCCTTCAATAGCCAGTAATATCTTGTTAGATATGTACTCACTGCCTTTCTCAACGTCACGTATTTCCAATTTATCTTTTGATAACAGTTCCATATCAACTACCACGCAATACTCACTCCAAATGCAGCTAATGTTCCACCTATAAAAGCTCCCACGCTTACACATACTGGAGCTCCCGGACCACAAGCTAAACCTGCTATTGCCCCTCCAGCAATACCGCCGCTAATACCAGCACCTGCAACTAAAGCCTCGCGGCCAGCTGTCTCAAGTTTATTTTCAGAGGTGGCAATGGTGTACACAGAAAGACCGATAGATAAAACAATCAAACCGCGTCCTGCACTTGAAATATTTTTCATTAGCCTATTAACATCTGGATTAGACTTGCCAGATGACTTTACGATTTCCGAATACACTCTGTTCTTTTGTTCGACAGTAAGATCGTTGAAGTGCTTGGTAAGATAAATCTCGTTTGTTTTCTTCGCGACCAGTTCATTTAGCGTTCTACCTTTGCTTTTCAACTGCTGAGCATATGCGTTTCCGACGGGGGTACTTTTACCCCTTACAATTTCCATAATTACATTTCGAGTTTCATTCGCCTTTTTTGCAGCTTCCTTCCAACTAATTTTTCCTTGTTTTACTTCTAACTTTAACTCTTCAGAGAAACGCTTTATTTGTCTCGAGTAAAGCTGCCTAGCTTCTGCATCCACCACCATATGGAGGCCAACATTCACTGCTTGCGCTTCTAAAGCTTGAATCGCAGCCTCAAACTCTCTTTTGTCCTGAATATTTTGCATATTGAAGTCCCTATCATAGTAACCCCAACAATATGCAATCACGCACACCCACTGTAAAGAAACAAATATTAGACTTCTTACGGGTTCTTGATATTGGCAGAAAACC
>NZ_JAKFZP010000029.1:0-1358 GCF_021654215.1 Vibrio sp. MMG023
ACCTGATAAATCATCTTCGTCTACAGCCAGAGGCACAACATTATCGATGATTGGCGCATCATCCGTGATCGTGACTGGAATGGTTGCCGAAGTTGTATCACCATCAAAATCGGTGGCAATAATAGGGAAATCAAACGTCAGGCTATCGCTGTTGGCGGCATGGTCAATCGGGCCTTGCAGCGTAAAGTCGTACGTACCATCTGTTGCTACATTCAACGTGAAGACAGGATTGCCGTCTGCGGTCGCAACATAGGTAAAGCTGCCGTCACCATTCGCGGTTTCCACCAAGGTAATCGCCTCACCCTGAGACGTTAGCCCCGCAACAGGATCAGCGGTTGAATCCAGTTGATAGCTCACCACTCGGTCAGAGCCTTGAGTGGTGGTAAACGCACCTTCAACGAACAGATCGCCGCCAGGGTCGGAACCCACACCGGTAAGGTCATCTTCATCGACACTTAACGCATCCACCGCTGTGATGGTCGGTACATCATCAACAATCGTGACTGGAATGGTTTCTGTGACGGTGTCGCCATCAAAGTCGGTTGCGATAATTGGGAAGTTCAGTGTCAGCTCATCACTATCAACAGCGTGATCAATTGGCCCTTCAAGCGTGAAGTTATATGAGCCATCAGTATTCACTGTCAGCGTAAAGACCGCATCAGAGCCCGCTGTTGCTTCATAGGTAAAACTGCCATCACCATTTACGGTTTCTGTTAGCGTTACCGCTACACCCTGCGATGTTAAACCGTCAACTGGTGTTGATGTGCCATCGAGTTGGTAGCTCACCACTCGGTCTGAACCTTGTGTGGTGGTGAAGTTACCATCAATAGAAATTGGATTGCTTTGGTCTGAGCCAATTGAAGCTAGATCATCTTCATCAACCGTAATGGCGTCGACGTCAGTAATCACTGGCTTATCGTCCACGATCGTCACAGGGATCGTGGCGTTTGTGGTATCACCATCAAAGTCGGTCGCGATGATTGGGAAGTTGAGCGTCAACTCATCGCTATCTACTGCGTGGTCGATTGGCCCTTCAAGCGTGAAGTTATAAGAGCCATCAGTGTTCACTGTCAGCGTAAAGACCGCTTCAGAGCCCGCTGTCGCCTCGTAAGTAAAGCTGCCATCAGCGTTTGCGGTTTCAATCAGCGTGACTGCCACGCCTTGTGATGTGAGTCCAGCCACTGGTGTTGCAGAAGCATCGAGCTGATAGCTCACCACCCGATCAGAGCCTTGTGTGGTGGTGAAGTTGCCATCGATTGAAATCGGGTCAGTCTGATCTGAGCCAATCGTACCTAAATCATCTTCATCAACGGTAATCGCATCGACATCGGTAATGGTCGGCTTATCATCCACGATGA
>NZ_JAKFZP010000003.1:0-847009 GCF_021654215.1 Vibrio sp. MMG023
TGGCAGGGCTACCTGGATTCGAACCAGGGAATGGCGGCATCAAAAGCCGCTGCCTTACCGCTTGGCGATAGCCCTACAATGCTCTAATAAAAGAGACTTTAATAATGGTGCGGTCGGAGAGACTTGAACTCTCACACCTTGCGGCGCCAGAACCTAAATCTGGTGCGTCTACCAATTCCGCCACGACCGCATAACTACTGAGTAAACTCAATAATTAAAATAGTGGCAGGTCTACCTGGATTCGAACCAGGGAATGGCGGCATCAAAAGCCGCTGCCTTACCGCTTGGCGATAGACCTGCAGGCAATAAATATATGGTGCGGTCGGAGAGACTTGAACTCTCACACCTTGCGGCGCCAGAACCTAAATCTGGTGCGTCTACCAATTCCGCCACGACCGCATATATTTATTTAAGTTGTTTCAAGATGGTGCGGTCGGAGAGACTTGAACTCTCACACCTTGCGGCGCCAGAACCTAAATCTGGTGCGTCTACCAATTCCGCCACGACCGCATCTTGAAATCTATTAACCATTAGTTAATTGGTAAAAACTAATCGTTATAACTTTTCTTTCATTAAGAAAGAATGGTGGCTACGACGGGATTCGAACCTGTGACCCCATCATTATGAGTGATGTGCTCTAACCAGCTGAGCTACGTAGCCATCTTTTTGAGCGAGACAATATAAACCTTCAAGCTCTAAGTGACAACCCTTTTTCTTAAAGGAATCCCACTTTGGAATAATGGCAGGTCTACCTGGATTCGAACCAGGGAATGGCGGCATCAAAAGCCGCTGCCTTACCGCTTGGCGATAGACCTGCAGGCAGTAGTATTTCTACCACTTAATACATGGTGCGGTCGGAGAGACTTGAACTCTCACACCTTGCGGCGCCAGAACCTAAATCTGGTGCGTCTACCAATTCCGCCACGACCGCATCTATTCCTAACAATTCTAATAAAAGAACGTTTAGGAATGGTGGCTACGACGGGATTCGAACCTGTGACCCCATCATTATGAGTGATGTGCTCTAACCAGCTGAGCTACGTAGCCAATACCATGTTTTCCGTTCTCGTCGCTAAGTTGCCTTGTTGTCGGGAACGGCGCGCATTATGCGAAGTTGAGTGAGATCCGTCAACAGTTTTTTTCAATAAATCCCGCAAAATCCATCGTTCGCTTCCTTTTTAAACAAAGAGGCGTGTTTATGATCTAAAACTGGAAATAAATTGGCTTGGAGCGAGGGAGTTTATTTTGTGTTGTTTATGAAAGGTATAAAAAAAGCCAGCATGCTAGCTGGCTTTTTTTGTAAATGAAGTGTTTAAAATTCATTCACTTAGTTATACGTTGAAGCGGAAGTGTACAACATCACCATCTTTAACGATGTATTCTTTACCTTCTAGACGCCATTTACCCGCGTCTTTCGCACCGCTTTCACCGTTGAATTGGATGAAATCATCGTAGCCGACAACTTCTGCACGGATGAAGCCTTTTTCAAAGTCAGTGTGGATTTTACCAGCTGCTTTAGGTGCGCTTGCACCAACAGGGATTGTCCAAGCACGAACTTCTTTCACGCCGGCGGTGAAGTAAGTGTGTAGGTTAAGCAGTTCGTAACCTGCACGAATTACACGGTTTAGACCAGGTTCTTCGATGCCGAGATCTGCAAGGAACTCTTCACGCTCGTCGTCTTCTAGCTCAGCCATTTCTGATTCGATAGCCGCACATACTGGAACAACTACGTTGTTTTCTTTTTCCGCGTACTCACGTACAGCGTCTAGGTATGCGTTATCTTCAAAACCGTCTTCGTTCACGTTAGCGATGTACATAGTCGGTTTTAGCGTCAGGAAGTTCAGGTAACCTACTGCTGCTAGCTCTTCTTTAGAAAGCTCAACAGTACGTGCCATGCCGCCTTCTGTCAGAACTGGAAGTAGCTTCTCTAGCACAGTCAGTTCGAATTTCGCGTCTTTATCGCCGCCTTTTGCTTTTTTAGCGTTACGCTGAATCGCACGCTCACAAGCATCAAGGTCAGCCATTGCTAGCTCAAGGTTGATAACTTCAATATCTTCGATTGGAGATACTTTACCAGCAACGTGAACGATGTTGTCGTTTTCAAAACAACGTACAACGTGACCAATCGCGTCAGTTTCACGGATGTTCGCTAGGAATTTGTTACCTAGACCTTCACCGCGTGATGCACCAGCAACGAGACCAGCGATGTCTACGAATTCCATTGTAGTAGGCAGAACTTTCTGTGGGTTAACGATCTTCGCTAGTGCGTCTAGACGTAGATCTGGCACAGGAACCACACCAGTGTTTGGTTCAATGGTACAGAACGGGAAGTTTGCTGCTTCAATACCCGCTTTAGTTAGTGCGTTAAACAGAGTTGATTTACCAACGTTAGGTAGACCAACGATGCCACATTTAAAACCCATGATAGTAACCTTATTCAGCTTTGAACGTGTGGAGGCGATTTTGCGCTTTTGATAGGCCATCCTTTATTAGGATGTCTAGACAACGAACCGACTCATCGGCTGCGGCGTCTAGTAGCTCTTGCTCTTTCGCTGGAGCTTTGCCTAGTACAAAACCTGCCACTTTATCTTTGTGTCCCGGATGGCCGATGCCGATACGAAGACGATAAAAATCTTTGTTATTGCCCATTTTGCTAATCGTATCACGTAGGCCATTGTGACCTCCGTGACCACCACCTTTCTTAAACTTAGCGACACCTGGAGGTAAGTCTAGCTCGTCATGAGCAACCATGATCTCTTCTGGTTTAATTTGATAAAACTTCGCTAATGCCGCGATCGCTTTACCAGAAAGATTCATAAACGTGGTGGGGATGAGCAAACGGAGATCCTGGCCATTGACCATAATGCGTCCGGTTAGGCCAAAGAACTTTGGTTCGTTCTTCAGGCTAACGTTGTGAACGCGAGCTAATTCTTCTACAACCCAAGCGCCCGCATTGTGGCGAGTTTTGGCGTATTCTGGTCCCGGATTAGCAAGACCAACAAGAAGTTTGATTGGTTGAGTCAAGGTTAGGATCTCTCTGGAATCTCAAAAAGCGCAGTATGATAGCACAGAATTCTCACAGTGGGCGACCAAGGGATTTTCTGCCTATCGATACAAATAAAAAAACACCCCAAAGAGGGGTGCTTTTAAAATCAGTCTAACTGAAATGTTCGTATTAGTTGAACATTGCAGAGATTGACTCTTCGTTGCTGATACGACGAATCGCTTCAGCTAGCATGCGAGATAGGCTTAGTGTGGTCACTTTGCCAGTTGCAGCCATCTCTTTAGATAGAGAGATAGAGTCAGTTACGATAACTTGGTCAAGAACAGAGTTCTTGATGTTGTCTGCAGCGTTGCCAGAGAAAACAGCGTGAGTTGCGTAAGCGAATACACGCTTAGCACCGCGTTCTTTTAGCGCTTCAGCTGCTTTACATAGTGTGCCACCTGTATCGATCATGTCATCAACGATCACACAGTCACGACCTTCAACGTCACCGATTAGGTTCATTACTTCAGAAACGTTTGCACGTGGACGACGCTTGTCAACGATAGCGATGTCGATGTCGCCTAGTGCTTTCGCTGTTGCACGAGCACGAACTACGCCACCTAGGTCAGGAGAAACCACTACTGGGTTTTCTAGACCACGAGATTGCATATCTTCTAGCAGTACAGGCGTACCGAAGATGTTATCAACAGGTACATCGAAGAAGCCTTGGATTTGCTCAGCGTGTAGGTCGATAGTCAGAACGCGGTCAACACCAACGTTAGATAGGAAATCAGCAACAACTTTTGCAGTAATTGGCACACGAGAAGAACGTACACGACGATCTTGGCGAGCGTAGCCGAAGTAAGGAATAACTGCAGTGATACGGCCTGCTGAAGCACGGCGCATTGCATCAATCATAACAACCAATTCCATTAGGTTGTCGTTAGTCGGTGCACAAGTGGATTGAATGATAAAAACATCGCTACCACGAACATTCTCGTTGATTTGAACTGCAACTTCGCCATCAGAAAAGCGAGAAACAGATGCATCACCTAGAGAGATGTAAAGACGATCAGCAATACGTTGGGCTAGTTCAGGTGTTGCGTTACCAGCAAATAGCTTCATATCAGGCACGGTGGAAACCTCGGGTTTGCGTCCAGTTTTAAATAGGTCGGTGTTGGGCTGATTGGTATTCAGCCAAAGTCTCTTTTAGTGGCGAGATATTGCGCCCTTGAGCGACAAATGCCGAGACATTATCAGAGAGTTGTGCAAGGATAGCTTTTGCTTCCGCTTTGCTTGAAAATTCAGCAAAAACGCAAGATCCTGTCCCCGTCAATCTTGACGGCGCGTATTGTAGCAGCCATGAAAGTTGCTTATCAACCTCTGGGTAGAGCATTCGTACAATTTTTTCGCAATCGTTTACGCTTGGCGTGTTTAAAAGCGTTTCTAAATCGCGTTTTGGCGTGTTTCGAGTCAAATCCGGATGACTGAATATGTCGACGGTTGCAATGGAAACATTTGGACGAACGACCAAATACCATTTCTCATCTGGATGAGCTGGCGAAAGTTTCTCGCCAACACCTTCCGCAAACGCTGCAAAGCCACGCACAAAAACGGGTACATCAGCACCAAGCGCAAGGCCGATTTCGGCTAGCTCACCATCATTCAGATTGGTTTGCCATAGGTAATTAAGCGCAACTAAGGCCGTTGCCGCATTAGATGAACCTCCGCCAATACCACCGCCCATAGGTAAGATCTTATGAAGATCGATATGTGCACCGTATGAGCAATTAGCGTAGCGTTGCAACGCCGTGGCAGCTTTCCAGATCAAGTTGTCTTTTAGAGGAACACCTTCAATTTCAGGTGAAATAGTGATCTCGCCAGAGCCATTCGCTTGGATGCTAAGTTCATCGCCGTGATCGACGAATTGGAATAAGGTTTGTAATTCGTGGTAGCCGTTTTCAGTTCGGCCATTGATATAAAGAAAGAGATTCAATTTCGCTGGTGAAGGCCAGCGGGTTGAAAATTCGATCATTGGGTGATGTTCCATTTTGTGATCACTAAATTAATTTTTACGTCTGCTGTGCTCAGCTTTAACTTGTTTGGTAGAGGCAATGTCTGTTGATGCCATTCAATGTCACCATAGCGTTGATACGCGATGTTCCAATCATTCGGGCCGATCTGTTTATCGAGCGCTTGTAATGTATTGGTTGGTGAAAGCTGGAAAGAGTCTGCATCGGTTGGCAAGCCGAGTAGCCAATCTGGCATGTGGTCGACTGGCATCATCAAACCGGTCAAACGGAAAATGAGTTGGTTAGCATCACGAGCAGAGAGCACTTGGTCATCGTACGTTTCGACCGTCGCACCTTGTGGTGTAATCGTGAGCTTTAATGCGGTTTGACCAAGTAGAGTAGTTAAGCGCAATTGGCTTAAGGTGGAAGAGTGTTTCCAGAAAAAATTCAGACTTTGCCTTTGGTCGGGGCCAATGTAGCCAAGCTTTCCCGTGGCTTGAAAGTTATCAATGGTTTCTAGTCGCTGTTCATGTGCTTGCCACTCAACGCTGGTGACACTCTCAGGAACAGAACTACAACCTGCAAGTACTATGCTCGATAAGAGCAAGATGAGAAAGGAGCGTAAGGTCATGTTTGATGGCTTATTAATCAGTTTCATCGGTAATCGCTCACAACTATAGCATTGAAAACAGAGACGAAGGAAAACAAATCCTGCTTACCCTTTCAATAAATGCGTGCTTACAGTAAAATTCTGAACCTATTTTATAACCGATCTCAGAGATACCACGTTAGATGTCCTTGCTTGCTATTGGAATCAATCACAATACAGCGTCTGTTGACTTGCGAGAGAAAGTGGCGTTCGGACCCGATAAACTGGGCCCAGCACTTGAGCAACTCAGAGACCACGAAGCCGTTAATGGCAGTGTGATTGTTTCAACCTGTAACCGTACCGAAGTGTACTGCGACGTAAAGCAAGGAGCGCGAAATAAGCTTATCGACTGGTTAGCCCAGTTCCATCAAGTTAATCAAGAAGACTTGATGCCGAGCCTTTATGTCCATGAAGAGCAAGCGGCGATTAAGCACTTGATGCGTGTTTCTTGCGGCCTTGATTCACTGGTACTTGGTGAGCCTCAGATTTTGGGTCAGGTAAAACAAGCGTTTTCCGATTCCCGAGATCATCAGGCGGTGGATACGTCGATTGATAAGTTGTTCCAAAAAACTTTTTCTGTCGCAAAACGTGTTCGAACTGAAACTGATATTGGTGGTAATGCGGTGTCAGTGGCTTACGCTGCTTGTACACTGGCAAAACACATCTTCGAATCACTTTCTGATTCTACGGTGTTGTTGGTGGGCGCGGGCGAAACCATCGAACTGGTGGCGAAGCACTTAGCCTCCAATGGCTGCAAGAAAATGATTGTGGCTAACCGAACCAAAGAGCGTGCATTGTTATTGGCAGAGCAATTTGGTGCTGAGGTGATCAGCCTGAATGAAATTCCTGACCATCTACCAAGAGCGGATATCGTAATTAGCTCAACAGCGAGTCCGTTACCTATCATCGGTAAAGGCATGGTGGAAACGGCATTGAAAAAACGTCGTCACCAGCCAATCTTGCTTGTAGATATCGCCGTGCCACGAGATGTGGAAGCGCAAGTCGGTGAATTGAGCGATGCTTACTTGTATTCGGTGGATGACTTACAGTCGATCATCGATAACAACATTGAGCAACGTAAAGTCGAAGCGATTCAAGCGGAAGCGATTGTTAGCGAAGAAAGTGCAGCATTCATGACGTGGATGCGCTCGCTGCAAGCGGTCGACAGTATTCGTGATTATCGTAAATCGGCGAACGAAATTCGTGAAGAATTATTGAGTAAGAGCCTACAATCATTGGCAACGGGCGCAGATCCTGAAAAGGTCCTGCGTGAGCTTAGTAATAAACTCACCAACAAACTGATTCACGCTCCTACTCGTGCATTGCAAAGTGCGGCCGAGCAGGGCGAACCAGCAAAATTAACGGTTATCCGCCAGACCCTTGGTTTGGATGATCTGTAACTCACGCTTTTTATTAAGAAAACGACACTATGAAAGCCTCTATTCTGACTAAGCTAGAAACGCTAGTAGAACGTTACGAAGAAGTACAACATCTTCTTGGTGATCCTGATGTAATTGGTGATCAGGACAAATTCCGTGCTCTATCAAAAGAGTACTCGCAGCTAGAAGAAGTAACTCAGTGCTTCCAAGCGTATCAGCAGGCAAAAGAAGATCTAGAAGCCGCTGAAGAGATGGCGAACGAAGACGACGAAGAAATGCGTGAAATGGCGCAAGAAGAGATCAAAGAAGCAAAAGAGGCGATTGAGCGTCTTACCGACGAGCTTCAAATCTTATTGCTACCAAAAGATCCAAACGACGAGCGTAACTGTTTCTTAGAAATCCGTGCGGGCGCAGGTGGTGACGAAGCGGGTATCTTCGCAGGTAACTTGTTCCGCATGTATTCTAAGTTCGCTGAGAAGAAAGGATGGCGCGTTGAAGTGATGAGCAGCAATGACTCAGAACAAGGCGGCTACAAAGAGATGATCGCGAAAGTGAGCGGCGATGGCGTTTACGGTGTGCTTAAGTTTGAATCAGGTGGTCACCGTGTACAACGTGTACCAGAGACTGAATCTCAAGGTCGTGTTCACACTTCAGCGTGTACCGTGGCAGTGATGCCTGAGATCCCAGAAGCGGACTTACCAGAAATCAAAGCAGCCGATCTGAAGATTGATACATTCCGTGCATCTGGCGCGGGTGGTCAGCACGTCAACACCACGGATTCTGCAATCCGTATTACCCACTTACCAACAGGTACAGTAGTAGAGTGTCAAGACGAGCGTTCACAGCATAAGAACAAAGCGAAAGCGATGGCAGTACTTGCTGCTCGTATCGTTCAAGCGGAAGAAGAGCGTCGTGCTGCAGAAGTCTCTGATACACGTCGTAACCTACTAGGTTCTGGTGACCGTAGTGACCGTATCCGTACTTACAACTACCCGCAAGGTCGTGTATCTGACCACCGCATTAACCTAACTATCTACCGTTTGAACGAAGTGATGGAAGGTGACCTGCAAAGCTTGATTGAGCCAGTGGTTCAAGAGCACCAAGCAGACCAACTTGCGGCGCTAGCTGAGAACAACTAATCGATGAGCCAAGTTCAATCGATTGAGCAAGCACTGAAAAGTGCAACGGCAATTCTGACAGAAGGCGGCAAAGAGTCGCCTTCTCTCGATGCGGCTGTCCTCCTTTGTCACGTCCTAGGCAAACCAAGAAGCTACCTGCTCACATGGCCAGAAAGAGCATTAGAAGCGGAACAACAAGCTCAGTTTGAGATGTTGTTAGAAAGACGCATCGCAGGTGAACCAGTGGCTTACATCATTGGTGAACGTGAGTTCTGGTCTTTGCCGTTAAAAGTCTCCCCTTCTACCTTAATTCCAAGACCAGATACCGAATGTTTGGTTGAAGTCGCACTAGATAAAACCTTTGATCAGACCGGGCCGATTCTTGACCTTGGTACAGGCACAGGAGCGATTGCCTTAGCTTTAGCGTCTGAAATGCCAGCGCGTCAAGTGATGGGCGTGGATTTAAAGCAAGAAGCAAAAGAGCTCGCAGAGTACAACGCGGCGCAACTAAACATTAAAAATGTGACGTTTGACCAAGGTAGCTGGTTTGAACCTATTGCCAGCGGAACAAAGTTTGCTTTAATTGTCTCCAATCCACCATATATCGACGAAAAAGACCCACACCTATCTCAAGGTGATGTGCGTTTTGAGCCAAAATCTGCGCTTGTTGCAGACGAGAATGGCTTAGCGGACATTCGATATATCTCCGATCTTGCTCGTCAATATTTGCAAGAGGGTGGATGGCTTGCTTTCGAGCATGGTTACGATCAAGGTGATGCAGTACGCGAAATCCTGACGAACTTTGGTTTCGAGCAAGTGATGACAGAAAAAGATTACGGCGATAACGACCGAGTGACGCTTGGTTGCTTTAAGCCAAAATAATAACGAGCAAGTCAGCAGTAAACTTATAAAAGAGAAGAGAAATGTACGTAGCTCTAAAACACATTCACTTGGTGACGATCGCGCTGAGTGCAACACTATTGTCTATCCGATTTGCGTTGTTGATGATGAATTCTCCGAAACTCAACAATCGCTTTCTGAAAATTTTCCCGCATATTGTTGATACCGCGCTACTGCTATCTGGTATCGGTCTGATCATGGTGACCGGCTTTATTCCATTTACGGATGCCGCGCCTTGGTTAACCAACAAGATCACTTGTGTGTTGGCGTACATTGCTCTTGGTTTCTTTGCGATGAAGATGGCGAAGAACAAGTTGCTGAGAATCTTTGCTTTCTTCGGTGCTTTAGGCTGGTTGGTTATGGCCGCGAATATTGCCGTTTCTAAAAATCCAAACCTATTTGGGTAATCTTCATGCTTGAACTTTTTGACGAAGATTTTGACAACATCCCGTTGGTGGAAGGCGCCTTAGAGCTGAACCATTCCATTAACCCAGAAACCAATGTTCATTGGGCAAAACAAGAATTAGAGCGTCTGTACAAAGAAGCAGAAGCGACACTTGTTCATGAAACCGATGAAGAGCAACGCTTTGACTCATTCTTGCGCCTATTCTTCCATGAATGGGGATTTAAAGGGGATGAGCAAGAGTATTTTATCTCTGACAACAGCTTTATTGATAAGGTGCTAGAGCGTAAGAAAGGCATTCCAGTTAGCCTTGGTGCTATTTTGCTTTATCTTGGCAATCGTCTTGGTTTCCCGATGAAAGGGGTGACATTCCCAACTCAGTTCTTGATTAAGCTGGATTGGATGCACAAAACACCAGATTACATTAATCCGTTTAACGGTGAATACGTTGGCGAGAAAATTCTTCAAGCATGGTTGATTGGTCAAGAAGGTCCACTTGCGACGCTTAAACCTGAACATTTTGAAGAAGCCGATAACCCTACTGTCATTGGCCGTTGGTTAGCTTTGATTAAAAGCGCGATGCTGCGTGAAGAGCGCTACACACTGGCACTGCGTTGTACCAATCTTGCGTTGACGTTTGTACCTGATGACCCGTATGAAATTCGTGACCGTGGCTTTATCTTCCAGCAGTTAGAGTGTCTTCAGGTTGCCGCTTCCGATTTTGAGTACTTTATTGACCAATGCCCAGACGATCCGGCATCAGAGCTACTAAAATCACAAGTTAATGCGATGAACGAAAAGCACGTCACGCTTCACTAATTTTATCAATAGGCCGAAAGGCATATTGAGGACAGACAAAAGAGAATCAAAATGGAACAGAAAATCGTTAATATTGGCGACATTCAGGTTGCTAACGACAAGCCATTCACACTGTTTGCTGGTATGAACGTTCTTGAGTCTCGTGATCTTGCTATGCAGATCTGTGAGCACTATGTAAAAGTAACCGACAAGCTTGGCATTCCTTACGTATTTAAGGCATCGTTCGACAAAGCAAACCGCAGCTCTGTCCATTCATACCGTGGCCCTGGTCTAGAAGAAGGTATGAAGATCTTCCAAGAACTGAAAGACACGTTTGGCGTAAAGATCATTACTGATGTTCATACTGAAGCACAAGCTCAACCAGTGGCAGACGTGGTTGACGTTATTCAGCTTCCTGCATTTCTAGCTCGTCAAACTGACCTTGTTGAAGCAATGGCGAAAACAGGCGCGGTTATCAACGTGAAGAAACCTCAGTTCATGAGTCCAGGCCAAGTGGGTAACATTGTTGAGAAGTTCGCAGAATGTGGTAACGAAAACATCATCCTATGCGAGCGTGGCTCTTGCATGGGCTACGACAACCTAGTTGTAGACATGCTTGGTTTTGGTGTAATGAAGAACGCATCAAAAGGCAGCCCAATCATTTTTGACGTAACGCACTCATTACAAATGCGTGATCCATCGGGCGCGGCATCTGGTGGTCGTCGCGAGCAGACGGTTGAACTGGCAAAAGCGGGCTTAGCAACAGGCATTGCGGGTCTGTTCATCGAAGCGCACCCGACTCCAGACCAAGCTCGCTGTGATGGACCATCTGCATTGCCTCTAGACAAACTAGAGCCGTTCCTAGCGCAAATGAAATCGCTAGACGATCTAATCAAGAGCTTTGCAGACATCGATATCAAATAATCGATCGTTGTGAATGTTTGAATGAAATGGTCAGCCCGCGTGCTGGCCATTTTTGTATCGACACATTGATTCTGCCTCACTATCCTTTTCTCGCTTCCTTATCCCACCTTGATTATGTCTATAATCTGTTTAAATTTGCGGCTATTCAGTTCGCATAAGTAAAGTACGTCGCAGAAACATGAAATCAATATGTTAGTGTTTTACACTATCTCAAGTTTTTGCGTCTCAATAAGTAAGAGTTGAGTTAGTTCTTCTCATTGAGCGTGCAATGCAGTGGACCCCAGACGATAAAAAGGTAAAACAATGAAGCAACGCCTGATTGTAAAAACCGCTTTAAGCGCCGCTATTCTGGCTATTTTAGCCGGATGTGCAACGCAACCAGCACACGAATGGAATGAAGATACAACGTACAAATTGACTGTACTGCACACCAACGATCATCATGGTCGTTTCTGGCAGAATAAATACGGCGAGTACGGCATGGCTGCGCGTAAAACGCTGATTGATGAACTGCGCACAGAGATTCAAGCGGAAGGGGGCAGTGTGCTACTCCTATCAGGTGGCGACATCAACACAGGTGTACCTGAGTCTGACTTGCAAGATGCAGAGCCTGACTTTAAAGGCATGAGCAAAATTGGTTACGATGCGATGGCGCTCGGTAACCACGAGTTCGACAACCCACTAGAAGTGCTATTCAAACAGCAAGAGTGGGCAAACTTTCCGATGCTGTCTGCCAACATTTACGACAAAGAAACTGGCAAGCGCTTGTTCCAACCTTATGCCATGTTCAACAAGCAAGGCATCAAGATCGCTGTTATTGGTTTAACCACTGAAGACACGGCGAAGCTAGGTAACCCTGAATTTATTGGCGAGGTTGATTTCCGTGACCCGAAAGAAGAAGCGAAGAAGGTCATCGCTGAGCTAAAAGAAACTGAGAAGCCAGACCTTATTTTTGCAGTGACACACATGGGCCATTACGAAAATGGCAACCGTGGTGTGAATGCTCCCGGTGATGTGGCATTGGCTCGCTACCTAAATGAAGGTGACTTGGACATGATAGTGGGTGGTCACTCTCAAGAGCCTGTTTGTATGGAAGGTCCGAACGTCATCAAAAAGAACTTCATGCCAGGCGATGAATGTAAACCTGATGTGCAAAATGGGACTTACATTGTGCAAGCGTATGAATGGGGTAAGTTTGTTGGCCGCGCGGATTACGAATTCCGTAATGGTGAGCTTTCTATGGTGAGCTACGATCTGATTCCAGTCAACTTGAAGAAAAAAATCAAAGTGAACGGCGAATCACAACGTGTGCTGATTCAAGATGAGATAAACCAAGATGAGACATTGCTTGAGTTTTTACGCCCTTATCAAGAGCAGGGTCAAGACAAGCTCAATGTGAAGATTGCTGAATCGAATGGGAAACTTGAAGGCGACCGTAACGTGGTTCGTTATCAGCAAACCAATCTTGGTCGTTTGATTGCAACTGCCCACATGGAGCGTGCTAAAGCGGACTTCGCTGTCATGAACTCAGGTGGCGTTCGTGACTCCATTGAAGCCGGTGATATTACCTACAAAGACGTACTAACGGTACAACCGTTTGGCAACATGGTTTCTTACGTCGATATGTCGGGTAAAGAAGTCTTAGATTACTTAAATGTAGTCGCAACTAAGCCCGTAGATTCAGGTGCTTATGCTCAGTTTGCGGGCATTTCTATGACTGTGGAAAATGGCAAGGTTTCGAACGTATTCATTGGTGAAAAGCAGTTACGCCTCGATGGCAAATACCGCTTTACCGTACCGAGCTACAATGCGTCAGGCGGTGATGGCTACCCGAAAGTAAATACGCATTCAGGCTATGTCAATACAGGGTTTACAGATGCAGAAGTGTTGAAAGAGTTCTTACAAACGCACAGTCCGATTGACGTAAATGAGTATGCCCCTTCTGGTGATATTGTTTACAAGTAAAAAGCGATTGACTCAAACTCGCGGATACCATTAACTTAAAGCGCTGCTACCGATAATGGAGCAGCGTTTTTTGTTTTATGAGGAGAATCTTGATGACTCCGGCCATTAATCTTGCGAAAAAGAAAAAAGTATCACACACCATTCACCAGTACGAGCACGACCCACGAGCGGACAGCTATGGATTAGAAGCGGCAGAAGTATTGGGACAAGATCCAAAGAAAGTCTTTAAAACGCTGCTGTTCTGTTTGAACGGTGAGCCTAAAAACCTAGCCGTTGCCATTATTCCTGTCGACCAAAAGCTGAATCTTAAATTGGCAGCGAAAGCGGCGAAGGGCAAAAAGGCCGATATGGCTGATCCGGAAATTGCACAAAAGACCACAGGATATGTTGTTGGTGGGATTAGCCCACTTGGACAAAAAAAAGCGCTGCCTACCTTTCTACATGAAAGTGCAATAGATCAAGACACCATCTGCGTGAGTGCGGGTAAGCGTGGTTTAGAAATCGAGTTAGCCCCGAAAGATTTGCTGAGTTTAACTCGTGGTCAATTTGCACCGCTGTGCTTGTAAGTTTAAGACAAGCAAAAAGGACGCTCATGAGCGTCCTTTTTTGATCTTACCATTCAGTGAAGCGTTATTTCTTCAGGCTCAATGTGCCACCAGAACGTTTTGCAGGTTTGCTTGGCTTAGCGGCATTTGAGTTCATGTAATGCTGCTTAGGTTTACTCGGTGATTGAGGCTTTTCAGTTTTACCATATTCACCTTGAGGCTTAGTGCGTTCATTTTGTGGCTTTGCGTTGTAATGCTCTTTTGTTGGGCGTGCTTTTTCATCATCACGTTGACGACGCTGTTGGCCTTTTTTCGAATTCGGTGCATGACGAAATTCATCAGCATTGTTACCACGGAAAGTTCGTGTCTTCTGGTTACGACGAGCAGTAGAGTCTTGGTTTTCTTCACGGCTATCAAACAGCTTTGCGTCGGTCGCTTTACGAATATTACGCCCTCTAGAGTCTGTTTTTGATGCTTCTTCCGTACCCACTGAGCCTTCACACATTGCTAGGATCTCTGCCATTTCGTCGTCACTTAGGTAACGCCACTTACCATTAGGAATACCATCAAGTGAGATGTTCATAATGCGTACGCGACGCAGTTTGAAAACTTCGTAGCCTAGCGCTTCACACATACGACGGATTTGACGGTTCAAACCTTGTGTTAACACGATACGGAAAGAGAATTTGGTCTCTTTCTCTACTTTACAAGGCAGAGTCACCGTATCAAGGATCTTCACACCGCTCGACATCTGCTTAAGGAATTCGCCGGTGATAGGTTTGTCGACACGCACCACGTATTCTTTTTCGTGGTTGTTGCCTGCACGCAAAATCTTGTTCACGATGTCGCCATCGTTTGTTAGGAAGATCAAACCATCTGAAGGTTTGTCCAGACGACCAATTGGGAAGATACGCTTTTTATGACCGATGAAATCAACGATGTTACCAGGGATATCACGCTCAGTGGTGCAAGTGATACCGGTTGGCTTGTTCAAGGCAATGTAAATTGGCTTTTCTTTTGCCGCAACGGGGTTGCCATCGACGCAAACATCATCACCAGGTAGCACTTTTGTGCCCATCTCTGGTTGTTGACCATTAATGGTGACGCGGCCTTGCTCGATAAGGCGGTCTGCTTCACGGCGCGAGCAGAAGCCCGTTTCGCTGATGTATTTGTTTAAGCGTTTTGTGTTGTCTTGTGACATGTCGTCTCCTAACGTTTCACAACGGCGGTTAATTGAAGTGCCTTACTGCTAGATAAAGCAGCAAGACGAGATAAGGTCGGGCATTCTAGCACCGGGAGAGCGCTTAGCCTAACCGTTTTTGATGACGTTCTCGCGTCTCAAGCTTCTTCTCGGGGCTCTTTCTTAATAGAACGTACACAGCACCGCTACCACCGTGAAACCGTTGCGCACTGTGTACACACTGCACTTCGCGGATTTGCTGCAACCAACTGCTGACAAAACTTTTCATTAAGGCTGGTGGATTAGAACGTTCACCACGGCCATGCACTATTACCACGGTACGAATGTCCATTTGAATGCATTGCTTAAGGAATTTTACGACTTCGTCACGCGCTTCTTTCAACGTCTTACGGTGTAAATCAAGACGAGCTTGTATCGGGTATTTGCCCAAACGTAGCTTACGATAGACACCGTCTTGTACGCCATCACGTTTGAACTCGATAAAGTCATCTGGTTTCAGCATTTCTGCATGGTCAATCGACAAGTATTCAGGATCGTCTTCAGTTAACCAAATTGCTGCCTCGCGTTTAGCAAGGTGTGCATCGGTAACTTGGTGAACCTTTTTGTGTTCGGCGGTGTCATTGCTGATTGGCTTTACATCGCCCATCATCTGTTGGAACAGATCAAAATCGTCATCGTGAGACATAACGGCAATCTCATAAAGAACAGGATAAGTAGAGACAATTATATCAAGGACGGGTGTGAAAAGATCAAATAAAAAACCGGAGCAGGCAGGTTACCAACTCCGGTGCAAAGCGTTTCTAGAGCTAAGCGAGATCTAGTGAGGAGATTTGTCGTTCATGATCTTGTAAATGAAGAAACCGCTGAAAAACAACATCAGTCCAATTGTCCCAAAGATTACTATCATTGACGATAGTCCCACCGCATTACCAAATAGGAGTTCAAGCCAAAAGTCCATGTGTTTCCTCCAAGATAGTTCCGACATGGACCAAACTAATAGGTGGTGCTTTTTTACACACTGATCTGGATCAATTATGTTGCCAAGGTTAATAGTCTGTATTTTATTGTGGGTTCTTAGTCACATTTCACGTGCTAGTGTTCAGTAATTCATCAAACGAATTAAGACATTAGGTTTTTTCGCAAAAAGCACTTGCGTCTCTCAAAAGAATCCGTAATATACGCATCCGTTGACGGGGATAAGTCCTCAGTTAAACATCTCGGTGAATAGCGCAGCTTGGTAGCGCATCTGGTTTGGGACCAGAGGGTCGGGGGTTCGAATCCCTCTTCACCGACCATATTAGAGAAAAAGGCCCTACAGAAATGTAGGGCCTTTTTCGTGTTTGGTGATATTTATTTGGAACCAGAGGGTCGGGGGCTGGAATGCCAGTCCAATCGAATCCCTACTTCACCGACCTATTTTAGAAAAGCCGCAACAGAAATGTTGCGGCTTTTTACGTTTACGGTTTTTTTGAGTCGGGAGCGCTTCGCTTTAGGAATTGAGAGGTGTTAGCTAGAGGGCTAATGAAGTGCACTCGGCTTTGAAAGTTGTTGATGGAACTTGTTCCTAGAAAGACAAAACAAAGTCGCTTCCCATTTCCGCTATTTCACATCACAACTAATATCTTTAATTGGTGTTTCGGATGTGGTGAAACAGACATAAACCGTTTGTGGATTGTTTGGTCCTACCTTGATGTAGCCAGCTTGAAGTTCATCTTCATCAAACGTCACAGAGTGTGATTTCCCTGTTTTGCCATCGAAGTATTCGGCTTCAAAATTCTGATTGATTAGATGTGCGACGCGATTGCGAGTATGGGCAGTAGAAAAAGTAATGTTCGCACAGCGCATCATAGGTTTTTGGGTAATTAAGAACTGACCACTTTCTTTATCGAATACACCACCTTTAGTTTCTGGGGCGATATCGACGGGCTGGAATTCTTCAATCGTGCAAGATGGCTTGGCATTCGCTAACGAAGGTAAAAGTAGTGCGCTGGCTAGACATAATAATGAGGCTTTGAACGTCATAAGGCTCTTATCAAATTTGAGATTGTGTACAGGTTGAGTCGATAGTATCGGATAGATTGCTGGATTTGTCAGCGAAGCGTAAGTGTAGACTCAACAGCGTGGGTGCGGTGTAAGAGGATGTAAGTGCCCCGTCAATCAGGGCACTGATGTTCGTAGTGTAAATATTGTGCCCGTTTAGATGTCACAATCTGCTTTGCTAGTATTGCCCAGAGCTTCGATGTTAAAGCCGCGTTTTCTGAGTAAATCGATCAAGTTGTCTTTACCAACTAAGTGCAAGCTACCGACCACAATGGTGTATTGACCTGCTTTCTTTGGCAGTACACTGCCTGAATCTAGCTTTTCAGCCCAATCATGGTTGCGCTCATACAGGAAAGCCTCATTAAATGCATCGGTAGACTCTGCGCTTTTAGACGCATCTTCTAGAGAGTTACCATCTCCAGTCTTCCAACTGTCGATCAAGCACTGTACCAAAGCCTCACCACCGTCATATTCTTCGATAGAAGAGAGCAGTAATTCTTTCCCGCCATCTTCTTGTCCAGCAATTAAGTCTAACTGAAATTGTACCGTTTCGAGTGGAATCACTGGCACATTTTGCTTATCAGCAAGCGTCATTAAGTGCATGTCGACACCTTGGTCTGAGGCATAGCCTAACTTATTCACTAGCAAGAGCTGAATCGTCAATGCCGCCGACCAAGGAGGTGCATTGAGTAGTTGTTCTTCCGGTAATCCAAGATCTTTTGCGATGTCAGCCAAGTGCTGACGTTGTTGTTTATCGAGGATGTCTTTCGTAAGTAGTTTTGTTTTTGGAAATGCAGCCCCTTCGGTATTTCTGATATCCGCTTCGATGATCAAACCGTCACTGTTGTTGAGGAACTGAGTCACGGCTTTCGGTAAAGGGTACATGCTTTTGTCGCCCACATGGACAGAACCAATAATCATGTATTCGGTGTCTCCTTTTTTTACCAACCAGTGTTGTGGCTCTGCTTGTGCGGAGTAGGAGGTGAAAAAAACAATCAAAGATGACATGACAGACAAGAGTCGAAACATATTTTGCTCCTCGAATTCAATATGCACCTTATCTATAACATGGTTCGGCAAAATCGTCATTTCTAAAAATATTGACGAGTTTTGACGGCATGGAAATGAGATCTAATTCACGAAAGCACTTCAATTGAGTTTGTTGTTAATGGATTACTAAATAACCAATAGTGATCAAAATCCTATAAAACCCGTCTAAACCCATCGATATTCGTGATTGAGATCGCAACAAACTCGTCAAAAAAAGTTGTTCGTTTTTGACGTTTTAATTAAGTGATTGAAATATATGTGTTTATATTTTCTTAAGCAATGCTGAATTTGACCTGGATCACTTCTTAGTTTCATTAATTTTACGCTTAGAAATAACTGCTTGTATGTTGAATGCAACTGTTAAGCGCCTCGCATTTAGGTGCTCACCATTTTTGATAAATGTCGTTTTGAACCACTGACTTTTTGGGGAAAGTAAGATGTTGAAACATAGTCTGATTGCTGCTTCTGTTATTGCTACATTGGCAGGTTGCTCTTCACTACAGAATTCTGAGCAACAAGTTGTAAACTCATTGGCTGACAACCTTGATATTCAATATGAAGTGTTGACTAACCACGGCGCTAACGAGGGTCTTGCATGTCAGGACATGGGCGCAGAGTGGGCGTCTTGTAACAAAGTCAACATGACACTGGTTAACCAAGGCGAAGCGGTTGACTCTCAAGATTGGGCTATCTACTTCCACAGCATCCGTCTGATTCTGGATGTCGACAACGAACAATTCAAAATCTCTCGTGTAACGGGCGACCTACACAAACTAGAACCAACAGACAAATTTGATGGCTTTGCGGCAGGTGAAGAAGTGGTTCTTCCTCTTGTTGCTGAATACTGGCAGTTATTTGAAACTGACTTCATGCCGGGTGCATTTGTTGCAGCGCCAAACGCTGAGCCTAAGATGATCGCGTCGCTTAATACAGAAGACGTTAATTCTTTCGTTACTGGCCTTGAAGGCAACAATCTAAAACGTACGCCTGATGACAACAACATCATGGCAAGTGCGGTATCTCGTTTTGAAAAGAACGAAGATCTAGCAAAACAAGATGTATCAACTACGTTGCTACCAACTCCAATGCATGTGAAAGCAGGCAAAGGCACAGTAGACATCGCAGGTGGTATTGCGCTGCCGAAAGACGCATTTGATGCGGCTCAATACGCAGCAATTCAAGATCGTGCAGAAGTGGTAGGTGTGGATGTTCGTGGTGATGTTCCTGTTAGCATCACGCTAGTTCCTGCAAACTTCACCGGTGAATTAGCAAAATCTGGTGCTTACGATATGAGCATCAACGGCAACGGTATTGTTATTAAAGCGTTCGACCAAGCTGGCGCGTTTTACGCAGTACAATCTATCTTTGGCCTGATAGATAGCCAAAATGCTGATTCTCTACCACAACTGTCTATTCAAGATGCACCTCGCTTTGATTACCGTGGTGTGATGGTGGATGTGGCTCGTAACTTCCACTCTAAAGACGCAATTCTTGCAACGCTAGACCAAATGGCAGCGTACAAGATGAACAAACTACACCTTCACTTAACGGATGATGAAGGTTGGCGTTTAGAAATCCCGGGTCTGCCTGAGCTGACAGAAGTGGGTGCTAACCGTTGTTTCGATTTGGAAGAGAAAAGCTGTTTACTGCCTCAGCTTGGCTCAGGTGCAACGACAGACAACTTTGGTTCTGGCTTCTTCAGCAAAGCAGACTACGTGGACATCTTGAAGTACGCGAAAGCGCGTAACATCGAAGTGATTCCTGAAATCGATATGCCTGCGCACGCTCGTGCAGCTGTGGTATCAATGGAAGCTCGTTACGACCGCCTAATGGAAGAAGGTAAAGAAGCAGAAGCGAACGAGTACCGCCTGATGGATCCTCAAGATACATCGAACGTAACGACGGTTCAGTTCTACAACAAGCAAAGCTTCATCAACCCATGTATGGAATCTTCAACTCGCTTTGTTGATAAAGTGATTTCAGAAGTAGCGGCAATGCACCAAGAAGCGGGCGCACCGTTATCAACATGGCACTTTGGTGGTGACGAAGCGAAGAACATCAAGCTAGGCGCTGGTTTCCAAGATGTGAACGCTGAAGACAAAGTAAGCTGGAAGGGTACGATTGACCTGTCTAAACAAGACAAGCCATTTGCACAATCTCCACAATGTCAGACGCTAATTGCAGACGGTACGGTAAGCGACTTTGCTCATCTACCAAGCCACTTTGCAGAAGAAGTGTCTAAGATTGTCGCTGAGAAGGGCATCCCTAACTTCCAAGCTTGGCAAGATGGTCTTAAGTACAGTGAAGGCGAGAAAGCATTTGCAACAGAAAATACTCGCGTAAACTTCTGGGACGTTCTTTACTGGGGTGGCACGTCATCAGTGTACGAGTGGTCTAAGAAAGGTTACGACGTGATTGTTTCTAACCCTGACTACGTTTACATGGACATGCCATACGAAGTTGACCCGAAAGAGCGTGGTTACTACTGGGCTACACGTGCAACAGATACTCGTAAGATGTTTGGCTTTGCACCAGAGAACATGCCTCAAAACGCAGAAACGTCTGTAGATCGCGATGGTAATGGCTTTACTGGTAAAGGTGAAATCGAAGCGAAACCTTTCTACGGTCTATCAGCACAGCTTTGGTCTGAGACAGTACGTAATGACGAGCAATACGAGTACATGGTATTCCCTCGCGTACTAGCAGCCGCTGAGCGTGCATGGCACCGTGCTGATTGGGAAAACGACTACAAAGTGGGTGTTGAATACTCGCAAAACTCTAACCTAGTAGACAAAGCTGCGCTAAACCAAGACTACAACCGCTTTGCGAACGTACTTGGCCAACGTGAACTGGCTAAGCTAGAGAAATCTGGTATCGACTACCGCCTACCTGTACCAGGTGCGAAAGTAGAAGATGGCAAGCTAGCAATGAACGTTCAGTTCCCTGGTGTGAAGCTTCAATACTCTCTAGACGGCAAGAACTGGCTAACTTACGCAGACAATGCTCGTCCAAATGTGAAAGGTGAAGTGTTTATCCGCTCTGTATCTGCTACGGGTGAGAAAACAAGCCGCGTGACTAGCGTGAAGTAATTCTGCTAATCATTCACTAAAATCATTGTTCCTTACTCAAAGCCCTCAACTTATGTTGAGGGCTTTATTTATTTTTCTACGGAAAATAAGCGTGATCAATGTCTAATTATTTTTTACTGATAATTAAGTTCGTAATTTAGAAAGAAAAGAAGAGTGTGATCTCGATGCTTATTTTGTGCCAAATTTGAGAGCCTAATTAGCTTCAGGTCACACTTTATTTTTTTGACGAATTTTTAGATTTTATATCAAGTGACTGTATTTAATAAACTTTATTGGGTTTCGAAAATGTTGATTTGAATTGGATCACTGTTTTAAACGATTTATTTTTCAATGCGAATTAATTTGCGCAGTATTGCTGTCGCCAGGGAGGCACATCCCAATGTTTGCGATGAAGGGCAGTGATAGCCGGACATCTCATCGCATAACGTGAACAAATAAAGGCAGTAATTATGAAAAACGTTTTAGCACTAAGTGCACTTTCTCTTGTTTTCGCTTCAAGCGCTTTCGCAGACTCATCTTACGTAACGGGTAATATTCAATTTCACGATGATGGTCGAATTCACGGTTCGGACATGACATCAACGCTAGAAGCTGGCCACACTTTCGATAACCAATTCGGCGGCTTCACGGTTTACACTGAGTTTGATGGCATCCAACTTGGTAAGTTAGAAACTGAAAACGGCGGCGCAGGTAACACAACACCAGCTATCACTGTGGGTGGTGAGCAAGCATTTAACATCACTGATCACCTATGGGTTGCAGCAGGTTACCAGCATCTATTCTCTGCTGGGGAGAGCATTCAATACCGCCCGCTAGTTAAAATCGGCTACAACTTCGATAATGGTATCTCTCTAAGCAACCGTACTCGTGCACACATCGATGCAACAGACGCAGATGCGAAAACAGATTACCGCATGGATAACCGCATTGGTTACGCGATGAATGAAGATGTGACACTGAGCTACAACAACGTTTACATGATTGATGCTGAAACCATGGACCACGAGTTACGTGCAACATGGACTCGTAAGGGCGTTCAACCTTACTTTGAGTTCCGTAGCCAAGCACACGGTGCAGAGAATGCATCAGGTGATAGCCTAGTAAACAACGCATTTGTATTCGGCGCATCTTACGGCTTCTAATTAAAAAGTTTGTCTAATACCCAAGTAACCTCGAGATGCTAGGTTCAGCGAGAATGACTTGGTTTGAAGGCAAGGCAACAATTTGAAGATCTAGTGGTTCTAAATCAAAAATTGTTAACAAAGCATGCAAGGCAAGACAACTCGCCCTCTGGGAGCGTGTCATTGACTCAATTGCTGTGTCAAACAACTTGGAAAGAGCTTGCTATTCCGCTTCGTTGTCTTCCTTGCACTCGAATCAATGACAACGCTCTGAACTCTGCATCTTGAAGTCACTTGGGTATATTTGTCCATTAAGAAAAAGCCCAGCGGTTTGTCTCGCTGGGCTTTATTTTTATTGCTCGTTACCTTTGTGGTAACGGTATTCGTATACTTGGCCTTTCTCGTTGTAGGCGTAAACAGCGTAGCTGTCTTTCTTATCGCCGTATTCCATGCCTGGTGAGCCCATTGGCATACCCGGTACAGTCAGGCCTTTTGCATTTCGAGGCGGGTTTTCTAAGAAGGCTTGAATGTCGGCGGCAGGAATATGACCTTCAAATACGTAGCCATCGATCTCTGCGGTATGGCAAGAATAAAGCTGTTCGTTCTCGATGCCTAAATCGCGTTTGATCGCATTCATGTCATCATGCAGCTTTTCTTCCACAGTAAAGCCATTCTCTTCCATGTGTTTTGTCCATTCGCCACAGCAGCCACAGTATGGCGATTTGTGGTTGATGACATCAGCGGCTAATACGTTCGCCGATGTGACAGCAAGCATTGTAAAGGTCAATAGTTTCAACTTCATAATATCCTCGAGAAGAAGTGTCGCTTACTTAATGGTAAACAGTCGTAGTCGATTTGCATTACTGACGACCGTGATTGAAGACAGTGCCATCGCTGCACCAGCAACGACAGGACTGAGCAAAAATCCAAACGCTGGGTAAAGTACGCCTGCGGCGATAGGAATACCCAACGAGTTATAAATAAAGGCGCCGAACAAGTTTTGTTTCATGTTCTTAAGTGTTGCGCGAGAGAGTTCAATCGCATGCACAACGGCCATTGGTGATGTATTGAGAATGGTCATTTGTGAGCTTTCGATTGCCACGTCACTGCCACTTCCCATTGCGACACCAAGATCCGCCAACGCAAGGGCTGGTGCGTCATTGATGCCATCACCGATCATCGCCACTGTACGGCCTTGAGATTGCAACAGTTCAATATGCTGCGCTTTCTCGTCGGGCATCACTTGAGCGATGACTTCATCAATGCCGAGCTCTTTACCGATGGCATTGGCAACGTGTTGGTTGTCGCCTGTGAGCATAACTGTTTTTATGCCCTGCGATTTTAATGCAGACACCGCTTGCTTGGCATCAGATTTAATTGGATCAGCGATGGCAATTAAACCAATCAGTTCGTTGTTCAGAGCCACTGCCACTGGTGTCCATGCGTTGTTTGCACAATCTTGAATCGCTTGCTTCATTGAGCTGGTATCAATCTGCACTGTTTGCATAAATTGCAATGAGCCAATGAGTAGCGGTTGTGCTTGGTAAGTCGCAGTAATGCCACGGCCACGAATGTTCTCGAATGCGCTCAACTCAATATTTTCAGTATTGTTCTTTCTCGCGTAATCACACACGGCTTTTGCCAACGGGTGCTCCGATTGACGTTCTGCCGCGTATGCCAGAGCTAGCAAGCGCTCTTGGCTGGTGGCGTGAGTAAACACTTGCTGCACACTCGGTTTACCTTGAGTCAGCGTGCCGGTTTTATCGAATACGACGGTGTCGATTTTGCTTGCCAACTGCAGTGCGTCAGCGTCTTTGATCAGAATGCCGAGCTCTGCGGCTTTACCTACACCAACCGTAACCGACAATGGCGTTGCTAAGCCTAGCGCACAAGGGCAGGCGATGATCAGTACGGTGGTAGTTACCACAAGCATGTAGCTGGCTTTAGGTTCTGGACCTACGGCAAACCAAACCAAAGCGGCAAGGATTGCGATACCGACCACGACCGGAACAAATACCGATGAAATCTGGTCCGCTAATTTGGCAATGGCAGGCTTACTGCTTTGCGCCGTGCGTACCATGCGAATGATTCGAGCCAGCATGGTGTTCGCGCCGATGCCCGTTGCTTCAATGATTAATCCACCATCTGTGTTCAGTGTACCGGCAGACACTTGTGCATCTTGCGCTTTTAACACTGGTACTGGTTCACCGGTTAGCATCGACTCATCAATGTACGATTCACCCTGTATCACAACGCCATCTACTGGTACTTTCTCGCCCGGTTTGATGCGCAGTTTCATGCCTAGCGTGATTTGTTCAACTGCGATCTGTTGATCACCTTGTTCTGTCATCACCGTCGCTTGTTGAGGTTGCAAGTTAATCAGAGCCTGCAATGAGCGTGTTGTGTTTGCTTTGGCTTTTGCCTCTATGTAGTGACCAAGAGAAATTAAGCCGATGATCATTGCGCTCGCTTCAAAGTACACATGGCGTGAAGCAAGAGGGAACCAGTCTGGGAAAATCACCACAAGCATTGAATAGAACCACGCCGCACCAGTACCTAGCGCGACTAAGGTGTCCATAGTGGCACGTTTGTGAGTGGCTGCTAACCATGCGTTAGTAAAGAAGTGCTTACCCGCAGTTGCTAGCAGTAAGAGACACAGAATACCAATCGCACCCCAAGCCAACTGGTCGTTCGTATTGCGAATCACCATGTTGCCGCCAAATACCCCCCACAACATCAGTGGCGCACCGACAACTAAGCCAGCTATTGCATCAAGCCTGAAGCGTTTTTGTTGGGCAAGTTGCTGTGCTGCTTGCTTTTCTTGTTGCGTTGCTGCGTCTTGGAGAACCTCTGCTTGGTAACCGGCTTGTTTTACTGAATCAATAATTGCGTGGTGAAGGGCTTCAGAATCTTGAGTAGCGAACACTAATGCACTTTGCTCAGCAAGGTTTACTTGTGCTTTCTCAATGCCTTCTACGTTAGTAAGTGCTTTCTCTACTGAAGAGACGCAACTCGCGCACGTCATGCCTTGAATCAGCATTTGCAGCTGAATACTTGCTGGTGGCACCTGCGCATCTTTAATATTGCTTTGCTTGTCTGCTTGTTCAGTCTCTGGTGAGCTTTCTTCTTCTACTTCAATAGAATCAGAGCTGGCGGTGTAGCCGAGAGTCGCCACAAGATCGATCACTTTCTGCTCTGATAGTAGGGTCGAGATATCGAGTTGGGTTGTCGACGCTTGAAATGCAATTATGTCTTGGTTTGCTTCTAACAAAGAAGAGAGTTTCTTCACGCAGCCGCCACAACTTAGTCCAGCTAGGTTGAACTGATATTGATGGCCAGCGTGATAACCCAATGTCTCGATGGATTCAACAATAGAAGAAAGAGGGGACTCGGTTTTCAACTCAACCACTGTTGGGGACAAATTGATGATCTCAACACTGTGATTGGCATGTAAAGCTTTCTCAACTTTTCTAGCGCAGCCCATGCAGTTAAGCCCTGACATCGGTACAACGAACTGATACATAATTTGTCCTCAAGAATAGTAATGTTCAGAGGATAAACCTTCCTGCAAGGGGAAGGTCAAGCATTTCGACGTGAAACAATTTCGTCAAAATCCCCCTACTTGCACCGTCAATGTACTGATATTGTTGCGAGTTATCTCAAAGTTTTTTCTCTCTGAATATAAAGTTCCGTTAAAACGCCTAAAAGTGAGGTGAGGTTGCTCACGAATTTCGAGCTTTTTATATAAAAAGCAAGTGACTCTGGATGCTTTTGACGTTTTTATATTTTTATTTGTCATTTTAAGTCGTTGTTATTAATCGGTTTATATTGTTTTTGATCTTCTCATTTTGAAGTTGCTCAGATTGCCGTGGGGAAAGTTTTTTACTGCGAAAAAAGTTTGTCATATTTGCTCCGTCCAAACACAGATTCAAGTTCCTGCAATGTCCTAGTTAGCGAATTTGAAAATGGAAAAAACTAAAAATATAGGGGTTAAAAATGTCTTACCTAAAGAAAAGCCTACTTGCTACTGCAATCACAGGCATGATGTTCAGTGGTTCAGCTTTTGCTGATGGTGCAAACAGTGATGCAGCGAAAGAGTACCTAACTAAAGACTCTTTCTCATATGAAGTGTACGGTATTATCGCGATGCAGGCCGCGTACCGCGATTACGATTCTGGTAGCAAAGCAACTGACGATGACTTGGGCGGCATGCAGCTAAACAACGAATCACGTATCGGCTTCCGTGGTAAAAAGCAATTCGCTAACTTTGAACCAACGTTCATTTGGCAAATCGAAGGTGGCTACGTAGACCCAAGCTTTGGTGGTGAAGGCGCAGGTCTTGGTGAGCGTGACACATTCGTAGGTTTTGAAAGCGCTTCTTGGGGTCAAGTTCGTCTAGGTCGCGTTCTTACTCCAATGTACGAGTTGGTTGACTGGCCAGCATCTAACCCAGGTCTAGGTGATGTTTACGACTGGGGTGGTGCAATCGGTGGTGCTAAGTACCAAGACCGTCAATCAAACACTATCCGTTGGGATTCTCCAATGTACGCTGACAAGTTCTCTATCGACGCAGCAGTGGGTGCTGGTGATAAAGCGGGTCTAGGTGAAGGTGACGATTACTGGGGCGGCATCGCGGCTCACTACAAGTTAGGTCCACTACAATTGGATGCTGCTTACGAAGGTAACCGTAACATCGAAGGTGAAAGTCAAACTTGGGAAAACAACACGTACCTACTAGGTGTTCAAGGTTGGTTTGACAACGGTATCTCTTTCTTCGCTCAATACAAATACATGGAAGCTGATGCAAGCAACGGTGTAAGCGAGAAGCAAGATGCGATGTCTGCAGGTCTAATGTACACAACAGGTGATTGGCAGTACAAACTGGGTTACGCAGCAAACTTCGACCTAGAACGTGACGGTAAGACAATCGATAACACAGCGGATGATGTACTATCAGCACAGATCATGTACTTCGTAGACCCATCTGCAGTACTTTACGCTCGTGCTCGTACGCTAGACTTCGGTGACGGTGCGTCTCAAGTAGACGATGACACTAAAGCACGTTGGAAGTCAGCTGACTACGACGAGTTCTCTGTAGGTGTTGAATACTACTTCTAATATAGAAGCAGCTAAAAGGGCGGAAACGCCCTTTTTGTATTGATACTTATTCACATAAGTCATTGGAATTACTGGCCTGTTGATTTCAGTGACTTATCTAAATTGGTATAAGACGAGAAAACCATGATGAAAAAAACAACCACACTATTAGGACTTTGCGCACTTATTTCTGCGCCTGCATTTGCTGCTCAACTGACTCTGCAAGCGGAATTGGTTCCTCGCGTTCTCAACAGTGAGTTCGTCTACCCTGAGTGGATCTCTGACAACAACAGCATCAAAGTAGAAGACGGTGCAAACCAACTGGCCGTGAACGTGGGCCAAATTGTTTTTGAAGATGGTAAGCGTCGTAAGTTTGATTCACAGCCTCTTTTACTTGAGTTCGATGCACCGAAAGATGCAGAGCTAACGCTGACATACAATAAGTTCCGCACTATTGAAGAAGCCAAAGCATTTGAAATGGATCCGAAACTGACGCTGAAAGACGCAAGCGGTAAAGATGTTGAGTTTTCAATGGTTCAACTTCGCAAAGGCGGCCTGCAAGGGTTCCGCGACTATGAACGTGAAGTGGCTGATTACAACAAAGCAATGAACAAGCAATCGACGAAAGCAAGCATCGCGGCGTCTCCAGCAGTCACTAAGACATTGAAAGAGTCCTTCACTGATCTAAGCCGTCAAGAGCAACAAGAATTCATGCAGTGGGCGATGCAGAATCTAAAATAATCGGCATTCGTAACTTTCTTTTGCGATAGCTCTTCTGTTGTTCCAAGCGTTTTGTCGCTATAAATAAGAGGGCAGTACCTTAATCGGTGCTGCCCTGTTTGTATTTCTGGCGTTAAACCACACGGAAGGATTGTAGAATCGACCTACGATGGTAAAATGTCGCCACTTTTATCCTTGATATTACAACGAGAGCCCTCTCGTTGCTCATTACCCCTAAGGAACTCTGATGACGGTTAAAACTCGTTTTGCTCCTAGCCCAACTGGCTACCTACACGTTGGTGGTGCGCGTACTGCACTTTACTCTTGGCTATATGCTAAAAACCAAGGTGGTGAATTCGTTCTACGTATCGAAGATACTGACCTTGAGCGTAACTCTCAGGAAGCGGTTGATGCGATCCTAGAAGGCATGGAATGGCTAGGTCTTGAGTGGAACGAAGGTCCTTACTTCCAAACTCAACGTTTTGATCGTTACAACGAGATGGTTGATAAGCTTCTAGAAGAAGACAAAGCATACAAATGTTACGCATCTAAAGAGCTGCTAGACGAAGTTCGCGCAGAGCAAGAAGCAAACAAAGAAATGCCTCGTTACGATGCTAACCATCCAAAAATCAAAGCGGCAAACGAAGCGGCAAAAGATGGCGATCCATGTGTTATCCGTTTCCGTAACCCGAAAGAAGGCAGCGTAGTATTTGATGATCAAATCCGTGGCCGTATCGAAATCAGCAACACACAAATGGATGATCTGATCATCCGTCGTACTGACGGTTCGCCAACGTACAACTTCTGTGTAGTGGTTGACGACTGGGATATGGGCATCACTCACGTAGTGCGCGGTGAAGACCACATCAACAACACGCCTCGTCAGATCAACATCTACGAAGCGCTAGGTGCGCCAGTACCAACATTCGCACACTGTGCAATGATCCTAGGTGATGACGGTGCGAAACTGTCTAAGCGTCACGGCGCTGTATCGGTAATGCAATACCGCGATATGGGTTACCTACCTGCAGCACTAAACAACTACCTAGTGCGTCTTGGTTGGTCTCATGGTGATCAAGAAATCTTCACTCAAGAAGAGATGATCAACCTATTTAGCCTAAACGCAGTATCTAAGTCAGCGTCAGCATTCAACACTGACAAACTGCAATGGTTGAACAACCACTACATCAAGAACTCAGATCCAGCGTACGTTGCACAGCACCTACAATGGCACCTAGATCAACAAAAACTAGACGTAACAAACGGCCCAGCTATCACTGAAGTGATCAAGCTAGTGGGTGAGCGTTGCAACACGCTAGTTGAGCTAGCTGAGCAAATCCGTTACTTCTACGAAGACTTCGCTGAGTTTGAAGCGGGCGCGGCGAAGAAACACCTACGCGGCGTGGCTAAAGAGCCTCTAGAGCTTGCTCTAGCGAAAGCAGAAGCACTGACTGAGTGGACGACAGCGAACATCAAAGATGGCGTTATCGCAGCAGTATGTGAAGAGCTAGAAATCGGCATGGGCAAAATCGGTATGCCATTACGCGTTGCAGTCACAGGTGGCGGTCAGTCTCCTTCTGTAGACGCAGTAATGGAACTGATTGGCAAAGAACGCTGCGTTGCTCGCATCAAGATGGCGCTTGAGTTCATCGCTGAGCGTGAAGCAAACGCATAATTGCTTGAATAATTAGTCGAAAAGCCGCGGTAAATACCGCGGCTTTTTTTGTATCTGGCACCAGGGAAACAGCAAATTTCCTGAAATACCGCCTGAATTACTGAACTTTTTCTCATCAGATTGCTCAAAAGTTGATAAGTTTTACTAATCCAAATATAGCTGTTGTGAATGCTAATTGAGTAGTTTCATGCGAAATATCTCTCTGAAATAAAAACACTATCCTCAAAGTTCCTTAAATATCGTCTCATTTATGAGAAGTTAATTTGCTTTACCTCTACTATTTTGAAACTTCACGCAAACGTTTGCGTTATTGCTGTGGCTCACTTTATGGTGCGCCAGATCACACTAAATCATGCTTTTCGATGACACTAAATTGACAGTTTTGGGATTTGTCTCGGGATTTCTTAGGGTTATAGTGCTCGCCGTCAGTGAGGCACGCTTATGCATCATTGAGCAGGAGACATACCCAAGTGACTTTTATGCAAATGAGCGGAAGTTATTTCGGTATCAAACTCAAAGGAACTGAATAAAAGAATTGAAATACAACGTCAGTCAGGCGGCGCATTTCGTTAACGAACAAGAGAACTTCTTTTAGAGGAATCAATAATGAAAAAACTAGCAGCGGTAATTTCAGCTTCTTTACTTATGGCTTCAGCAGCGCACGCAGAAGTATACGTGGGCGGTAAGATGGGTAAGTCTTGGATGGACGACGCTTGTGTAGCTGGTCAAGCTTGTGACAAAGATGGCTCTACTCTAGGTGCTTTTGTTGGTTACGAAATGAATGACTACTTCTCAGTAGAAGCTGGCTTCGACAACCTAGGTGACTTCGACCAAACTTCTTTCGGTGGCCACGTAGAAGCAATTACACTTGCTCCTAAGTTCAGCCTACCAATCACAGAAGACATCGCACTTTACGGTAAAGTGGGTGGTGCTTACCTAATGATGAACGATGGTAAAGACGATTACTCTTACCTAGGTGCAGCTGGTGTTGAATTCAACGTAAGCGAAAACGTAACAGCACGTGCGGAATACCAAACAATCACTGACATCAACAACGATTCTGTGAAAGCAATGGGTAACTCTGCAACGCTAGGTGTTGCATTCAAGTTTGGCGGTAACGACGAAGTTGTTGTTGAAGAAGAGCCAATCGTTGAAGAAGTGGTTGTTGAAGAAGTTGCTCCAGTTGTAGTAACTAAGACTTTTGAAACTCAAACTATCGGTACAGGTAGCTTTGCACTAAACAGCACAACTCTAAAACCAGAGAGCGCTGCAAAACTAGACGAGCTAGTAGCATTCCTAAACGAGTACCCACAAGCGAACGTTGACGTAATTGGTTACACAGACACTTCAGGCCCAGCAGCTTACAACCAAAAAGTTTCTGAGAAACGTGCTGAATCTGTAGCAAACGCGCTAGTAGAAAAAGGTATCGATGCTTCACGTATCCACGCTCGTGGTGAAGGTGAAAACAACCCAATCGCTTCAAACGAGACTCGTGAAGGTCGTGAACAAAACCGTCGCGTAGAAGTTGTTGTTCCTGAGTTTGAATACCAAGTTCAGCAATAAGCTCCTATCTGACCGTTAGAAGCATAAACGCTGAATGCCCCAAAGAGTTCGCTCTTTGGGGCTTTTTTATATCTATTGCGCTCATCTTAGATGTATTACAAAAGAATCAACGTCTATGCTATTTACAGTTTTGTATTTTATTACTTTAATTATGTATGAGTTTTGCTTACCCTTTGGCTATTAATAGAATTATTAGTTAGCACTATGTCTAAGAGCAATTTAATAACAAACACTGGACACCGCTTTATTTCGAAAGGCAAAACAGCCTTTAAGATCCACATCCACACACCGGAAGATACGGTATTGCACCGCTCCGTGGGTTTCGTTCGCATTGGAGAAAAGAAAGGCCTTAAGAAGGCCATCAAACTGCGTAACGAGCTCGGGCGTGAAATGTGGGGCAAGTTTTGGCGTCGTCTATTGAAAGACCCGTACCTGATGACAAGGCTGCCACACAGCGTTGAGCCTAAGATTGTCCATAAACCCAACCCAACGTTGGAAGATCCGAACAATCGAGACACTTGTTACATTGCCAAGTGGCGTGAGTTCGATGAGGAAGGGCAGTACAAGTACAAAACGGTGGTTCGATCCATCAACAAGTACGGAAAACTTGCCGCCTATATGCAGACGAAAAAAGCGTTGTTGGATGCACACAAAGATAACCTTGAGATCTTAACCTTCATGGGGCGCCTAAACAGCATTGATCTCAAGTAAGCGGTTTTTCACTGGTGTCGTCGACATCGTTCGAAATGATTTCCCTATACTACGGGCATAAAAAAGCCTTAGCTTGAATGCAATAAGCTAAGGCTATGAATGGCGCCCCCAGTAGGATTCGAACCTACGACCTGTCCCTTAGGAGGGGACTGCGCTATCCAGCTGTGCCATGGGGGCGTAATCAAATAAGATGCGTTACCTATGATATTCAAAAGTAAGCATATCGCAAAGCCTTATACGCGTTGCTAAAGCATCTTGTTCATTACGTCGCCAATTTGAACACTTGAGGCAAGGTTTGGTTGTTCGATCGTCAGTTCCGCTTCGTGCTCGTAGACACGAGTTACCCTAAGGGTTATTTCGCTCTGAGAGACCTTATTACGTGGCAAACCGTTTTGGTCGATGAATGACGCCGTGTGCCACAATTGCAGCTGGTCACCCTCTTGTACGCCGTGCATGCGGCCAAGATCCATGGTGACTGTGTTGCCAAATACCGCGACCACTTCTGGTAGGGTAATTTTACAAGACAGTTCCGATTCCAAATCCAACATAATATTACGGCTCACGCGCAGCATCATTTCACCGTAGGTGGATGCCCAGAAGCGTGCACTGCGTGTATCGACTTGGCTGGTTTTTGCAAATGGCCAGCGAGCCACTTCACGGTAATTTTTGTGGTAGACCTCATGGCCAGTTTTACCGTCAAAAACTTTCATCTCCAGTGCAAACTGACGATTGATTACGTCGTCTTTCAATAATTTTGCATCAATGGTTGCGGTTAAATCTGTTACTACACCACCAATGATGTATTGCGCGCCGTTGTCTTGCGCGATCATTTTGGTTCGTTCAGGGTAATTTGCGCTGATCGAATAATCGGTGGTGCCAACAGAAACAAAGCTGCGTGAAGTTTGATCCAATTGACGATTCACAACATGGCTGAAATCGTCGCCGACATTGTAGATCTGACCCATGACCGCCTGTTGGGGTGACGCGACATCAATGTTACCCACCAGAACGGTTTTCTTGTATTGATCCACGTGGCAACCCGTTGCCGATGGATAAATGTCCACACGGATGCGCATTTCCATCTTGCCGCTGCGTTTACGCTCTGACTCCACCAAGATGTAACGCACTTCATGGTTAGTGAATTGGTACTCTTTGCGGCTTTCTTCTAATAGCGGCATCAAATTACTGATGCTGCCAATGTCTGCGCCCGAAAAGTTGACGGCTTTGAAGAGGGCGTCTTCCAATGCGTGCAGCCTTGCCGCTTCATCTGAAGAGACGATCGTGGCAACGCCTGTCACTTCATACCAAGATGCTGCCGCTCGAAATGGCGTCATCAATATGAAAGTGATTGATATTAGGCTAAAAAATAATTTTTTCATTGTTTGTAACCGTTCGGGTATAAATATTGCTTTACCAATTTCAGTGAAGTTTGGTGGCTTTTTCTTAGTTAGACAAACAGAAGAAAAGCAAAGACTGTTCCAAGATCACGCTTCTTCGTAAACGAAGTGATGAAAGAGCAGTAACACCTAAGATTATCTGGAGAATCAAACCATGAAAAGATGGCTTGTCGCCGCATTGATGATGACGCTTTTGACATCGTGCGCGTACTCACCAATTTACAATGGTAAAGAACCGTATTCTGGCAGTCAGTTTATGCTGATGGACAGTCCTCGTCATACGATGGACTTTTTCATTGAGAGCATGACGGAAGAGTTAATGGTTTCGAATGTTGCAGTATCGTCGCGTACACCGATTGCGATTACCTCTTTTGTCGATCTGCAAAGCATGGATGCCACTAACTGGCTGGGCAATTCGGTATCGGAAGGGTTTATCCATCAGTTCCAGCGCCGTGGCTTCAAAGTTGTGGATTTTAAAACAACGGGCAATATCCAAGTTACACAGCAAGGTGACTTTGCTCTAAGCCGTGATTGGCAAGACCTTGCACAAGCACAAGAGATTCAATACGTGCTGACCGGTACGATGTTGCGTCAAGAGGGCGGCGTCCTAGTCAACGCTCGTGTAGTTGGAATGCAAAGCCGTATCGTAGTGGCGACAGCGCAAGGCTTCTTGCCTGCGGACCGTATTGGTCGTGATTTGGATACGCTTAACAGTATTCGCACTCAAGATGGCGTGCTGATTCGCTCCGACCCAACTATTCGTCAGCCATACACAGTGATTCTCCGCCCGTAGGACATTAGCATGAAGAAGTTATTATTTATTATTGCGACATTGGTGCTGGTGGGGTGTCAACCATTGCAGCAGATGCGCCAAGATGAGATTTTAGTGGCGGTAGGTTATGCCAGCGTAAGTGAGCAAACAGGCCGAACCGTTGAAGAAAGACGCGTTCGTGCCATGCGTGCGTCAAAGATTGATGCTTACCGTGAGTTAGCAGAGCAAGTGTATGGTATGCGTGTTAGCGGCCGTGCCGAGCTTGCTGATCAGCGTCTGGGTGTGGAAAGTACCACTGGCGCTGTTGATGGCGTTATCCGTGGTGCAGAAGTCGTGCGCAGTTACTTGGTTGAAGACAGTTACGTGACAGAGCTTCGCCTAGATATCCGCAAAATGGATAAGCTGCGAGATTACGGAGAAGTACAACAAGTTCCTGAGAAGCGTCAGCAGACCTTGTTCTAATTCGACCCAGCTTTACTCAACAGATAATCTTTCTTAAGCGGCTGATTGGCAACAATGAGTCGCTTTTTTGTTGGCGTTTTATTGCGAAGTCGTGTGAGTAGAAAATACCCTCAGTGGGAATGTTCTGGTGAGCGTGGAGCGAATGCCAAAGAGTAGAGGTGAGGAAATCTACGCTTTAATGTTGGTTCCGAGAGTAGAAATCGTATGGGTTTTACCGCCAGCATTGTAAGTCATGCCGATCTTACCGTGGGTATGTTGAAGCATGTTGTTAAGTTTGTTGAAACTCAGTTGAGCACGGTTGAGTGATTCACCGTTCATTTGGTTTACTTGCTGACAATCGAGGACGATGGATTGGATTTGAGCGACTAGCTGACTTAGGTTTTCGTCTTCAGTAAGTTGATTGACGTGCGGGTGAGAGGCGATTCGCTGGTCAGTGGTTCTTAGTTGACCAATGAGTGTCATTTTTTCTTTGGCGAGTTTTTCGATCTCAATAGAGACACGAGCAGTGATGGCTTGTGTTTCTTGACGCAGTACACCAGAAAGTGCTTTCGCATTTTCTAGCTGGAAATTTACAAGATCGACTAATGCTGCCATGAATACTTACCTTGGGCCTAAGTCAGTTAGCTTTTGCCTTGCAATTCGTTTTCAAACTTAATCATATTGTCCGCCAGTTTTTCTGGGTCGACTTTGTATGAACCGTTTGCGATTGCTTCTTTAATTGCCGCTACTTTTGCGCTGTCATAAGCCGGAGAAGCTGCCATATCCTTTTGGAGTTTGCTGACTGCTTTGCCTTGTTGGCTTAGTGATACCGCGTCTTGCTGTGCTGGCGCTTTTTTCGATTCCGTTGTGCTGGTTGCACTAGAATCTGTACGTGCAGGTGCGCGACTGGTTGTCGTCATCATCTGTCCTGAACGTATATTGTCTATACCTGCCATATATCAACCTTAAACTCGTATCGTAATACTGGTATCCAGACTATCGACCAAGTACCAAATAACTTTAGTGCTTTTTTGCATTTTTATTGATCGATTTGCCGTACACCAGCCAACCTTAAAAGGTGATGGTGATTTCCGCAATGCCTGTCACAATTCCTTCTATTATACGTTGGGACTTATCATTTTTCACTCTTACTTGATCGCCAGAAGATCCATCTTGCAATGCGGTGCCTTGCGTGGTGATGGTCATACCTGATTTTACTGCTCTGATCGTCACTTTCTCATTACGGCAAACCACGCACACGTCATTGCGCTCGACCACATCACCTAGGCGTACATTGCGCTTGAGTTTTGAGCCGATCACTTGCTCAATATTGGTGAAACCGTCTTTGCGAAAACGCTGTAACTCGATCATTGAAGTGGTTACGTCAGAAGCACTGATGATCTCTCCTCGACCTAACTGGCGGGTAGAAACGATCATTGGAACTGAAGCCGAGATCCTTACCGGAACGTAGACCTTCCAATTGTCTGCTGGGCATTCAACCAAAACGTTAATATTGCTGCGTGTGCTACTGGTTGAAGATGCAGATGTATCAAGGGGCTCTGGGCAATCGGTGGCTTTGATACGTGGATCAATATTTGCCGCATTGACGGACAAATTTCCTCCCGCTGGTTGCTCTACCGTGCTAAGAATGTGCTGCTCGGCGGCGGTTCGGATTTGCTCAAGTTGGTTTTCCGTTGCTGAATGCACAAAAAAGCTAAACATACTGAGCAAGATGCCGATAGACTTAGCGTACTTTGTAAATAACGCTCTACATATTGTCATAGTCAATGGTGTCGAATTCATATTATGATACGCCATACTGTTTCTCTGGTATTATGCCTACCAGTGGTAGAGTATCATTTAAAATCAAAAAGTTTGAGATGGAGATGAGCATATGACGGGGATTCTTGATTCGGTGAATCAGCGTACGCAACTCGTTGGCCAAAACCGATTAGAATTACTGACTTTTCGGTTGATGGGGCGACAGCGTTACGGCATTAACGTATTCAAAGTAAAAGAAGTACTACAGTGCCCTAAGCTGACTTCAATGCCAAATCTACACCCTTTGGTGAAAGGTGTTGCTCATATCCGTGGCCATACTGTGTCAGTGATTGATTTAAGTCTGGCAATCGGTGGCCGCCCAACCACAGATATTGATAAATGTTTTGTTGTTATCGCAGAATTCAACCGTACTATCCAAGCGTTTTTGGTGTCGTCGGTTGAGCGCATTATTAACATGCATTGGGAAGCGATTCTGCCGCCACCTGATGGTGCAGGCAAAGCGCATTACCTAACTGCGGTAACGAACATTGATAACGAATTGGTAGAAATCCTAGACGTAGAAAAGATCTTAGCTGAGATTGCGCCAGTGGATGAAACCATGGATTCAGCTATCGGTGAAGAAATTGCCGTTGCTGAGCAAGCGAAGCCAATTGTTCGTCGTATTTTGATTGCGGATGACTCAACCGTTGCTCGTAAACAAGTTGAGCGAGCAATTACTTCGATTGGATTTGAAGTTGTCTCTGTGAAAGATGGTAAAGAAGCGTACAATAAGCTACTTGAAATGGCACAAGAAGGAAGCATCTACGATCAGATTTCGTTGGTGATCTCCGACATTGAAATGCCAGAAATGGATGGTTACACGCTAACCGCCGAGATTCGCAGAAATGCAGATTTGAAGAACCTTTATGTTATCCTCCACTCCTCATTGAGTGGCGTCTTCAACCAAGCCATGGTTGAGCGCGTGGGTGCAAACACCTTCATTGCGAAATTTAACCCAGATGAATTGGGTAACGCGGTTAAATCTGCATTAACACAATAAAAGAGACATTAATGACTGCTATTACAATCAGTGATCAAGAGTATCGTGACTTTAGCCGTTTTCTAGAATCACAGTGTGGCATCGTATTAGGTGACAGTAAGCAATACCTAGTGCGCAGCCGACTGAGCCCGCTTGTGACTAAATTCAAGCTTGCTTCGTTGTCTGATTTGCTCCGTGATGTCGTAACTGGCCGCAACCGTGAACTGCGAGTTGCCGCTGTGGATGCGATGACGACTAACGAAACATTGTGGTTCCGAGATACTTATCCGTTCACGGTATTAGCTGACAAATTGTTGCCGGAGATGGCGGCAAATAAACGACCAATTAAAATTTGGTCAGCTGCTAGCTCGTCGGGTCAAGAACCTTACTCAATGGCAATGACCATCTTGGAAACGCAGCAGCGTAAACCGGGTCTATTGCCGAGCGTGTCGATCACCGCGACGGATATCTCAGCAAGTATGTTGGATATGTGCCGAGCGGGTGTGTACGACAACCTAGCATTGGGCCGTGGCCTTTCTCCTGAGCGCCGTCGTACCTTCTTTGAAGATGCTGGCGATGGCCGTATGAAAGTTAAAGACAACGTGAAACGCTTGGTAAACTTTCGTCCACAAAACTTGATGGAAAGCTATGCGCTGATGGGCAAGTTCGACATTATTTTCTGTCGTAACGTGTTGATTTACTTCTCTCCAGAGATGAAGTCTAAAGTGCTGAACCAGATGGCAAACAGCTTAAATCCTGGTGGCTACCTGTTGTTAGGTGCTTCGGAATCGCTCACTGGTTTGACCGACAAATTTGAAATGGTGCGCTGTAATCCAGGTATTATTTACAAATTAAAGTAGCGGTAAGCTAAAATAGCGGACTCTTTTTAAAACAATGAAGCCTGACCTTGTGTCAGGCTTTTCTTTTTGTTCCTTTCCATCCCACCATTTCCTTACTCTTTCTGCGTTTCTCCTCGCTAAAGATCTGGCCGTTTTTGCCTGCAATGCACCAAAGGGTGTATATTTTTTAGAGGGTCGAGTTGATTACTCGATTCTACATGACACTCCATCAATCACTTTGGCTTGCTTATTGCAATCCATTACGTCGGTAACAACAATGGCAAAACGGCATGTTCTATTTTTGGCACGCTAATTGCTTTTTAGTTATCAATAACGGTCAGTTCTTAATGTAGAGGCAAACATGGCTATATCTTTTGACAATGCACTAGGCATCCACCAATACACGGTGGGCGTACGTGAGCGCAACGCGGAGGTGATTTCCACCAACATCGCGCAAGCCAACACGCCTGGTTATAAATCAAGAGGTTTAGATTTTGCTAAGGAATTGCAGGCGGCAAGTTCTGGGGCAAGCATTGGTCTTAGCCGTACAGATGGTCGGCACATTCCTGCCACTACAACGTTGGTCGGGGACAAGCTATATCGTCTTCCTACACAACCTGATACGGGCGATGGCAATACGGTTGATTTGGATTTAGAGCGTAACTTGTTTATGCAAAACCAAATCAGACACCAGGCATCACTCGACTTTCTAGGCAGTAAATTCAAGAACTTAACCAAAGCAATCAAAGGGGAATAATTTAGATGAGCTTATTTAACGTTTTCAATGTGACAGGTTCCGCAATGAGCGCTGAGTCCGTTCGTCTGAATACTACCTCAAGCAACTTGGCGAACGCCGACAGTGTCAGCAGCTCTGCGAAAGACACTTACAAAGCGCGTCATGCTGTGTTTGGTGCGGAGTTAAGTAACGCCATGCGTGGCGGTGATACGGTGCCAGTGAAGGTGATGGGTATTGTAGAAAGCGATAAACCGCTTAGTGCGGAATACAACCCAGACCATCCTCTTGCAAACGATGAAGGCTACATCTACAAGCCTAACGTAAATGTAATGGAAGAAATGGCAAACATGATCTCGGCTTCTCGTGCATACCAAACCAATGTGCAAGTAGCGGATTCTAGTAAACAAATGCTGCTGCGTACGCTGCAGATGGGTCAATAAGGATAAGGGGGTAGCGTATGGCCGGAATTAACAACGTTGGTCAAAGCGGCTTGTCCTATATCGACCAGCTTAAAAGTCTACAAGAGAGCAACAAGAAGACGGAAGAGAGCACTGGTAAGCAAGACCTGAAACAGGAAGACTTCTTATCTTTGCTCACGAAGCAATTGTCGCAACAGGACCCTTTTAAGCCGGTAAGTAATGACCAGATGATTGCGCAAATGGCGTCATTTGCGACCGTAGATGGTATTGGCAAGATGAACTCTCAGTTCGAGAGCTTAAACTCGTCAATGACATCAAACCAAGCGTTACAAGCTTCCTCTTTGGTAGGTCGTGACGTATTGGTCCCAGGTGCGGCGGGTGTGAAGCAAGACAATGCTGCAATGGCGGCAATGGTTAAGCTGGCACAACCAATCGACAACCTGTTTGTTCGAGTGGAAAACGAAGCGGGCCAATTGGTGCGTACTTTTGAGGTAGGTGCGAAACCAGCCGGTGACACTCGTGTACTTTGGGACGGTAATGATGAAAACGGTAATCCATTGCCTGCTGGTAAATACAATGTGAAAGCGTCTGGCTTGGTAGAAGGGGAGTCGCAAGAGTTCCCGGTGTCTACTTATGCGAACGTGAACAGTGTATTGCTAGGCAAGGGTGACGGAAACGTATTACTCAATCTGGCTGGTTTTGAATCGCCAGTTCGACTTGCAGAAGTATTGGAAGTCGGCAAAGCGTAATTCGATAACAGGTCAGGTTAGGAGATTTTGGAATGTCATATGTATCTTTAAGCGGTTTGTCCTCCGCTCAACTGGATTTGAACACCACCAGTAACAACATTGCGAACGCCAACACGTACGGCTTTAAAGAGTCTCGTGCGGAATTCAGCGATGTGTACTCGAACTCTTTGTTTACCAACGCAAAAACCACTCCGGGTGGCGGTGCGCAAGCGAACCAAGTGGCGCAACAGTTCCACGAAGGTTCAAGCATTTACACCAATAACCCAATGGATTTACGTGTGTCGGGTACGGGCTTCTTCGCGGTAGCGAAAGATCGCCTTATCCCTCAACAAAATGAAATGACACGTAACGGTGCATTCCATTTGAACAAAGAAAACTACATGGTAACGGCGAACGATGAGTTCCTACTTGGTTACCAAGTAAACCCAGAGTCTGGTGAGGTATCGTCTTACGAGCCACAACCAATCAATATTCCTGCAGAGTTTGGTAAGCCAAAGCAAACAGCGAACATTGAAGTGGGTGTGAACTTACCGGCTAACGGTGATTTGAAAGATCCAACTCAGTTTGATTTCTCAGATCCAGATACATATAACCGTTCAACGTCTTCGACGATTTACGATTCAATGGGTCAGTCTTACAAGCTAACCACTTACTACTTGAAAGACCAAACTCAGCCGAACACGTGGCAAACTTACTACACAGTAACGGACAAGGGCGGTGAGAAGCCATTGAACGTTGCTAACGGTGATGCGGCAACACCAACGGGTCACGTTGGTCACACGATGAAGTTCAACAACGATGGTACGCTGGCAAGTTTGAACAACGGTCAGCCAATCACATCGGTAGCGTTGGGCGATCCTGCGACAAACACCAACCCAGTGGATTTAAACGGTGCCGATCCTGCGCAAACACTTAACTTTGGTTTAGGCTCAGCGACTCAGTTTGCTGCACCATTCGAGCTGACAAAGTTCGATGAAGATGGCGCAACAACGGGCTTCCTAACTAAAGTAGACTTCGATGAAAACGGCAGCGTATTGGGTACTTACTCAAACGGTGAAAACGTAACATTGGGTCGTGTGGCGCTAGTACGTGTTCCTAACGAGCAAGGTCTGGATAAGAAAGGCGGCACTCAGTGGGATTCAACACAGTTCTCTGGTGATAAAATCTGGGGCGAATCAAACAAAGGCTCTTTCGGTACTATCAACAACGGTATGCTGGAACAGTCAAACATTGATATGACTCAGGAGCTGGTGGATCTTATTTCTGCTCAGCGTAACTTCCAAGCGAACTCACGTGCGCTAGAAGTACATAACCAACTGCAACAAAATATCCTACAGATCCGCTAGTACACTAGCCTGATAATCTGTTTGATCAAGCGCTGCGAGCCACGGCCGTTATCGCTTGGTAACATCATGACATTCATCTGATGCCTAATCTGAATAAACCTCAATTCAGGTTGGGCATGCTTTGATCTCTTACTTGCCGCTGTTGCCGCTTTGTGGATCACAATCTTGCCTCTCATGCGACTTATTCCTTCATTATCCCCTTTTTAAATATCTCGTTTTATATTCAAGCTTTTGATTAATAACATTAATTTAATATTGGCATAACTCTTGCTTTTTACTCCTTGTACAGAGAATTTTTGGAGTAAATTATGGATCGCGCACTGTTTCTCGCAATGAGCGGCGCCAAGCAAAATATGCAGGCCCTGCAATTGCGTGCCAACAACTTGGCAAACGTAAGTACAACTGGCTTTCGTGCTGACTTAGCACAAGCACGTTCCATGCAAGCTTATGGTGAAGGTCTCCCTACACGCGTATTCAGCATGACAGAACGCCCAGGGCATAACTTTGCCCAAGGCAGTGTGATTACTACGGGTCGCGATCTTGATATTACGGTAGAGGGCAATGGTTGGATTTCCGTTATGGACCAAACCGGTAAAGAAGGTTTAACGCGTAACGGCAACCTAAAAGTTGATCAAAATGGCTTGCTAACTAACGCGAGCGGTCATGTGATTTTGGGCGAAAACGACGCGCCAATCACCTTGCCAATCCCAGTATCCAAAATCGAAATCGGTCGTGACGGCACCATCTCTGTACTGCCTCAAGGTGCGCCGGCTGAAGAATTAGAAGTGGTTGATCGTATCAAGCTTGTGCGCACGGACGATCAAAACTTGTTTAAAGATACCAATGGCTTATTCCGCCATAAAACTCCAAACCAGCCTTACGAAGCAGACGGCTCTATCAGCATCCAAACTGGTGCAATTGAAGGTAGTAACGTGAATGCCGTAGGTGAAATGACCGCTCTGATTGACCTTCAACGTCAGTTTGAAATGCAGGTCAAAATGATGAGCACCGCTGAAGAGATGGACAAATCTTCAGATTCATTGCTTCGTATGAGTTAACAGAGTTAGAGGTTCACAATGCATCCAGCACTATGGGTAAGTAAAACGGGTCTAGACGCCCAACAAACCAACATTGCAACGATTTCGAACAACTTGGCGAACGCCTCAACCGTTGGCTACAAGAAGAGCCGTGCGGTATTCGAAGATTTGTTCTACCAAAACATTAACCAACCAGGCGGTCAGTCTTCTCAAAATACGGAACTTCCAAGTGGTTTGATGCTGGGTGCTGGTTCTAAAGTGGTCGCAACTCAAAAAGTGCACACGCACGGTAACGCACAAACCACAACCAACGCATTGGATATGATGGTAGAAGGTGATGGCTTTTTCCAAGTGACACTACCAGACGGCAACATCGGTTACACCCGCAACGGTCAGTTCACCCTTGATGGTGAAGGGACATTGGTGACTTCTGGCTCTGGTTACGCCGTTGAACCTGAGATTGTGATTCCTGAAGATGCGATTTCTATTACAGTCGGCACAGACGGTGAAGTATCGGTACGTATCCGTGGTGAGCAAAACAACGTGGTTGTTGGCCAGTTAACCATCACTGATTTCGTGAACCCTGGTGGTTTAGAACCAATTGGTCAAAACCTTTACCTACCAACGGGCGCAAGTGGTGATCCACAAGAAGGTGTTCCTGGTCTTGATGGCTTAGGCGAGATTCGTCAATCCATGCTTGAAGCGTCCAACGTGAACGTGACTGAAGAGTTGGTCAACATGATCGAAGCGCAGCGTGTTTATGAAATGAACTCAAAAGTAATCTCATCCGTCGATAAGATGATGAGCTTCGTTAACCAGCAATTGTAATCGCTCGGATTAGGAATTAAGGGGCCAATGATGAAACGTATTTCTCTACTTGCACTTATCGCTACGATGTCTGGTTGTACGATGCTAGAACCGATCGAAACTGACGAAGTGAGCCAAGCGACAACCGTGGTAGATGCGGTTGAAGGCGATAAGTCGAAAGATGAGAGCAGCGGCATCATTGATACTCTGCGCGGCAGAAGCGATCCTGTGGCGGGCGATCCGGCATGGGCACCTATTCATCCTAAGCAAAAACCTGAGCACTACGCAGCAGCGACGGGCTCGTTGTTTAGCGCAGAACACATTACTGACCTATACGATGACTCTAAACCTCGCGGAATCGGCGACATCATTACCGTAACACTCGACGAAACGACTCGTGCGACTAAGAGTGCCAATGCCGATCTATCAAAAACTAACGATGCGAAAATGGAACCGTTGTCTGTTGGTGGTCAAGAGTTGCAAGTGGGCGGCAAGTACAACTTCTCGTACGATTTGAACAACACGAATACTTTTGCTGGTGACTCATCAGCGAAACAGAGTAACAGCATCAGCGGTTACATCACGGTAGAAGTCATTGAGGTGCTGGCAAACGGCAACCTCGTGATTCGTGGGGAGAAGTGGATGACGCTAAATACGGGTGATGAGTACATTCGCCTAAGCGGTACTATTCGTCCTGATGATATTACTTTTGACAACACTATTGCGTCAAACCGCGTATCAAACGCAAGAATCCAATATTCAGGGACCGGTTTACCACAAGATATGCAAGAGCCGGGCTTCTTGGCACGATTCTTTAATGTTGCCTTATAAGACGCCGCATTGACGGCAATTTGACTGCAAGAGATTAAGTAAGCATGAAAAGAATCCTATTAGCACTGTTGAGCGTTGCGCTGTTTGCAACCACAGCCCAAGCTGCGCGTATTAAAGACGTAGCACAAGTGGCTGGTGTGCGTAGTAACCAACTTGTCGGTTATGGCTTGGTTTCAGGCTTACCAGGTACGGGCGAATCGAACCCGTTTACTGAGCAAAGCTTCGCGGCAATGCTGCAAAACTTCGGCATTCAAATGCCGCCAGGCACTAAGCCGAAAATCAAAAACGTTGCCGCGGTAATGGTGACGGCTGAATTGCCTCCATTTTCAAAGCCGGGACAACAAGTCGATGTCACTGTGTCCTCTATCGGTAGTGCGAAAAGCCTGCGTGGTGGTACGTTATTACAAACGTTCCTAAAAGGTTTGGACGGTGAAGTATACGCAGTCGCGCAAGGCAATTTAGTCGTGAGTGGCTTTAGTGCGGAAGGTGCAGACGGTTCTAAGATTGTGGGTAATAACCCAACGGTCGGTCTTATTTCTAGTGGTGCCATGGTAGAGCGTGAAATCCCAAACCCATTTGGTCGTGGCGATTACATTACCTTTAACCTTCTGGATTCTGACTTTACCACTGCGCAGCGCATGGCAGATGCCGTGAATAACTTCCTTGGTCCCCAAATGGCCAGTGCTGTTGACGCGACTTCTGTTCGTGTTCGAGCACCACGTGATGTAAGCCAACGTGTGGCTTTCTTATCAGCTATCGAGAACCTAGAGTTCGATCCGGCTGATGGTGCGGCGAAAATCATTGTAAATTCTCGTACCGGCACCATTGTTGTCGGGAAACACGTTCGCCTTAAACCTGCGGCAGTGACGCACGGTGGCATGACGGTAGCAATCAAAGAAAACCTCAATGTGAGCCAACCAAATGGCTTCTCTGGTGGGCAAACGGTGGTTGTGCCGGACTCAGATATCGAAGTGAACGAAGAAAAAGGCAAGATGTTCAAGTTCGAACCGGGCTTAACGCTGGATGATCTTGTTCGTGCAGTCAATGAAGTGGGTGCTGCTCCTTCTGACTTGATGGCGATTCTGCAAGCGTTGAAACAAGCTGGTGCCATTGAAGGCCAGTTAATCATCATCTAATCGATTAGGAGAAAAAACCATGGTGAACAATCCTAACGATATTGGCTTTATTCATGACATCAGCTCCCTTGATACGCTTCGTCAAAAAGCGGTGAAAGAAGGCAAAGATGGCGAGCATGAAGCACTGCAAGCAGCGGCTCGTCAGTTTGAATCTATCTTTACTTCGATGATGCTGAAATCGATGCGTGAAGCCAACGAAGGCTTTGAATCGAATTTCATGAATAGCCAAAACGAAAAGTTCTACCGTCAAATGCTGGATGAGCAGATGGCGAGTAACTTGAGTGCATCGGGCTCGATGGGCCTTGCTGACATGATTGTGAAGCAACTAACCGTTGGTCAAGGTGATGATAAGAGTGAAACAGCCATGCGCGATGCGGCAAATAATGCAGTGGAATATCGTCGTGTGGATCCAAAGAAAGCACGTGAAATCGAGCAACGTTTAATTGAATCTGGCCAGTTGTCGCGTCCGGGCTCTCAGCCATCACGTTTTGATACGCCAGAATCTTTTGTTAACTCGATGAAGCCTTACGCCGACCGAGCAGCAAAAGCCTTGGGTGTGGAGCCTTCATTATTACTTGCTCAAGCCGCGCTAGAAACGGGCTGGGGGCAAAAGGTGGTTCAGAATGCGCGTGGTAGCAGTAACAATCTGTTCAACATCAAAGCTGACCGAAGCTGGCAAGGCGACAAGGTAACAACGCAAACACTGGAATTCCATGATAATACACCAGTGAAAGAGACGGCGGCGTTCCGCTCTTATTCGAACTACCAAGACAGTTTTAACGATTATGTACGATTCTTAAACGAGAACCCTCGCTACGAAACGGCACTTCAGCAAGGCGGTGATTCCGAGTCCTTTATTCGTGGTATTCACAGTGCAGGCTACGCCACCGACCCGAATTACGCAGACAAAGTACTGCAAGTGAAGCAGAAAATTGAAAGTATGTAATTCATATCGCTTTTGAATGCTAAATCTTCATTTGATAGGGCTTGCCATGGTGCAAGCCTTTCTTTTTTCCTAGGTTATTTCCTTTTAATAAACTGGCACACCTTTTGCTAAAAGTTCAGTAGGTGATCGGTTCATTCCGGTTTTATTTCGTTTTTGGGGGCATGTATGGCGTCAGATCTGTTGAATGTAGGTACACAAAGTGTGCTTACTGCTCAGCGACAGTTGAATACAACTGGTCATAACATTTCTAATGCGAATACAGAAGGTTACAGTCGTCAGTCTGTTATCCAAGGCACCAACGATCCTCGCCAATTTGGTGGTTCTACCTATGGCATGGGCGTGCATGTGGAAAATGTTCGCCGCTCTTGGGATCAGTTTGCCGTCAAAGAGCTTAATCTTTCTACGACCAACTACGCTGCCAAGCTTGATGACGAAAAAAATCTCGACTTACTTTCGAGTATGTTGTCGTCGGTCGCGTCAAAGAAGATCCCTGAGAACCTTAATGAATGGTTTGATGCGGTGAAAACCATGGCAGACACCCCAAATGACATGGGCGCACGTAAGGTGGTGTTAGAAAAAGCTAAGCTGCTCAGCGATACCTTAAACGAATTTCACGAAACCGTTCGCCAGCAATCGGATGTGACCAACAAATCGCTCGATATGGGCATTGAACGTGTGAACCAACTTGCTGTTGAGATCCGCGATGTCCACCGTTTGATGATGCGAACTCCTGGTCCTCATAACGACTTGATGGACCAACACGAAAAGCTGATTAAAGAACTTTCTGAGTACACCAAAGTGACGGTCACGCCACGTAAAAACTCAGAAGGTTTCAACGTGCACATTGGCAACGGGCATACCTTGGTCTCAGGTACTGAAGCCAGCCAATTAAAGATGATTGATGGCTCACCTGATGTACATCAACGCCGTCTTGCTATGGTGGAAGGTGGCGGTATTAAAGCCATTAAGTCGGACGACATCGACGGAAAAATCGGTGCGATGTTGAAAATGCGCGACGAACATATTCCTCAAGTGATGGATGAGTTGGGTCGATTAGCGACCGCATTCTCAAGTGAAATTAACCACTTGCAATCACAAGGCTTAGATCACAACGGAAATGTTGGTGACCCGTTGTTTACTGATGTTAACTCAGAGCGCTTGGCGAAATCCCGTGTGGTCGCCGGCCCTCAATCAACCGCAGATATGGCGGTGTACATCAATGACATTAGTGCATTAAAGGGTGGGGAGTATTCACTGCGTTACGACGGTGACAGCTATGCGGTGACCAAACCAAACGGTGAAACCGTCAAACTGAATACTGATGCTGGCAATGCAATATACATTGACGGCATGCGTGTCGAAGTGCGCAATGAGCCCAAAGTGGGTGAGCATGTGCTGCTTCGACCAACCCGTAGTAGTGCAGCACAAATGAAAGTCGAAACCACTGATCCAAAAGCAATTGCCGCACAAAGCTATGAGGCATCGACAACCTTTGCCCAAGGTAACGCAAAATTCGAAATTATCGATGCGGGCGACCTACGTGAATTTGAAGTGGTGGTCTCACCTACGGGCGATCAATTTGCCGTTACCGATACCAAAGGCAATGTGATTATGCCTCCGCAACCGTATCCGCCTACAGGGCCTGTTTCAGTGTCTTTGCCTAGTAATCACCCGAGTTACAAAAATGGCGGAGCAACGGTATTCGAGCTTAGCTCTGGTGCGCTGGCGAATGACAAGTTTACCGCTAACCTAGTCCCTTCTGAGGGGGATAACGGTAACTTGCGTAAGATGCAGAACATTCAAACTGACAAAAAGATGAACGGCAATGAATCGACGATTCTGAGTTTGTATTACAACTTGAATACGGACGTGGGGCTTAAGACTTCAACTGCAACGCGTTTGTCAGACGTCGCTCAACTAGAAAGTGAAGCGGCACAAGAGCGTGTGGCGTCGATTTCGGGGGTAAATCTCGATGAAGAAGCGGCAAACATGATGAAGTTCCAACAGGCGTATATGGCCTCTTCTCGTGTGATGCAGGCAGCCAATGACACCTTCAACACCATCTTGCAGTTGCGATAAAGGAGGCCCTAGATGTTAACGAGAATTTCTAGCTTCCATAACTACCAGTCAGTGCAGAATGACCTGCGCCGTCAGGAAAACAAGGTACACCATAATCAGGAGCAACTTGCTTCTGGTAAGCAGTTGACCAAGCCGAGTGATGATCCACTTGCGACACACTATATTCAGAGCATTGGCCAGCAAGAAGAGCAGCTAAAGCAATATCTTGATGCCATTGTTCTGGTTCGTAATCGACTAGAAAACCAAGAAGTGGTGATTGCAAACGCTGAGCAATTCACTGATGAATCGAAACGCATTTCGATGGAAATGATCAACGGTGCGTTTTCTCCGGAAGACCGCGCAGCGAAGAAGCGTGAGTTGGAAGAAATTGCGAATAACTTCTTGGCGCTTGTGAATACACAAGATGAGTCTGGTAACTATGTGTTTGCGGGAACGAAACCAAAAACACAGCCATTTTTCCGCGATTCTGATGGCAGTGTCGTGTACACCGGTGACGATTACCAGCGCAAGATGAAGATCGCCAGCAATATGGAGCTGGGCATTAATTATCCAGGGAATCAACTGTTCTCGGAGATACCTAATCCGTTTGGCGATTTTGAGCCGCAGTATGACTTGAAGGAAGGTTCTGAGCTCTTACTTGGTCAAGCGACCAATGCATCATCAGACAATGCCAACTACAAAGTCACGTTTGTCGACATTAGCAACGGCAAGTTTGGTTACCAGTTGGAAAAAGACGGCAGTATTGTTCAAGTGGATGACTATTCACCGGTCGACGGGATTCAATACGAAGGCGTCAATATTCAGCTTAAAGGGCAGGTGACGGCAGGAGATAGCATTGCGCTTGAACCCCGTGAAACCTTTAGCGTTTTTGACGCGTTTCGGGAAACTATGTCTTGGTCAGACAGTTCAGTGTCGGATGCGTCAGCAACGGCAAAGCTTCACCAGATGACAGAAGAATTTCAAGCGGCCTTCGTTCACATGAACAAAGTCAGAACCGACTTGGGTGCTAAGTTGAGTACGCTCGATATTCAAGAGCAAAACCACGAAGATTTTAATTTGTCTCTGGCGAAAGCGAAGAGCAACTTTGAGGATTTGGATTATTCCAAAGCAGTGATTGAGTTCAGTGAGAACTCACGTGCGCTGCAAGCCTCACAGCAGGCTTTTGGTAAAACAAAAGACCTGACACTGTTTAACTACATCTAGGATGTTCACAGATTTCAACCTGTTGTGATTGTGCTTTATTTTGATGCCTTATGTGCCAAGCCTTAAGCGCGATAAATAGAGCAGAACAAACATGACTGTCGAGCAGATGCGGCACGATTTTACCGAAAGCGGCAATGCGTAAAGTGGCAATGGTAGCGGCAACAGAAAAACAGTGAACCGATAGCAATACATGATGACCTTGCGTGGAATGAAAGCGCAGGAAAATAGAACTAACTTGTTGTTTATTTGTTCGTTTCTAAAAGAGTAAATAATGGTTAATAAGTTGGCACACAAATTGTATTGATGTTGGCAGAACAGACTTACGAGATTCTAAACCCTGCCTTATGGGCAGATTTAGCAAGTAATTTTTACGGTCAGTGCTTATCCAAATGAGAGTAAAGCTGGCCGCTTCGCAAAAGCTTGCGAACTCAAAAGGAGAGCAAAATGGCTGTAACAGTTAGTACTAACGTTTCCGCGATGACCGCGCAGCGTTATTTAAACAAGGCGAGCAACGAGCTAAACACCTCGATGGAACGCCTGTCATCAGGACATAAGATTAACAGTGCAAAAGACGATGCCGCAGGTCTACAGATCTCTAACCGTCTAACTGCACAGTCTCGTGGTCTTGATGTAGCAATGCGCAACGCAAACGATGGTATCTCGATTGCCCAAACAGCAGAAGGCGCGATGAATGAAGCGACGTCAGTGATGCAACGTATGCGTGACTTGGCGATTCAATCTTCAAACGGTACTAACTCTCCAGCAGAGCGTCAGGCGATCAACGAAGAATCATCAGCATTGACTGACGAGCTTAACCGTATCGCAGAAACAACCTCATTTGGTGGTCGTCGCCTATTGAACGGTTCGTTCGGTGAAGCGGCATTCCAAATCGGTTCAAGCTCTGGTGAAGCAATGATCATGGCGCTAACGAGCATCCGCGCGGATGACCAGCGTATGGGCGGTGTGACTTTCTTCTCTGAGAACGGTAAAGACAAAGACTGGGGTGTCGACCCGGCTAAAGCGGACCTAAAAATCACGCTTCCTGGCATGGGTGAAGACGAGGATGGCAACCCAGATGATCTAGAGATCAATATCAACGCAAAAACAGGCGACGATATTGAAGAGTTGGCAACGTACATCAACGGCCAATCTGATATGATCAATGCATCGGTAAGCGAAGACGGCAAGCTACAAGTGTTTGTTGCTCACCCGAATGTTCAAGGCGATATTTCAATCTCTGGTGGTCTAGCGTCTGATCTTGGTTTGACAGAAGATGCAGTGCGTACTTCAGTGCAAGACATCGACATGACAACTGTACAAGGTTCTCAGAACGCGATTTCTGTACTGGACTCAGCGCTTAAGTACGTGGATTCACAACGTGCTGACCTTGGTGCGAAACAAAACCGTCTGAGCCACAGCATCAACAACTTGGCGAACATCCAAGAGAACGTTGACGCATCGAACAGCCGAATTAAAGATACGGACTTTGCGAAAGAAACCACGCAAATGACCAAAGCTCAAATATTGCAACAAGCAGGTACTTCGATTCTTGCTCAAGCAAAACAGTTGCCAAACTCTGCGATGTCACTATTGCAGTAGTTTACCTTGCCTGTGTTCAATACATTCAGACGTGGATGGGAATGCAGGCTTGTGGCAAGCAACTTTATAATAGAATGTGCGGCTCTCTCATCTCTCACCTGCCAATCATTTTCAATGTAAGGTTGCACCCGGTGTGCCGGTTATGTGTTCATTTCTCTTGATCTCCACATAGGCTCTGGCTACCAACCTAGCCCCAGTTCTCTCAAAGGAAAAGGGGCTTTTTCTTTTCTATCTCCTAAATAAAACCTTCTTCACCTTCATCTAACTCACTGCTTTTTAATGGCTTTTGATTATTCTTTGCTCAATTTAGAACGCTCGGCTTAAGCTGCAGAAACTTGAGGACTTTTTTCTATTTTTCTTCAATTTTTCTAGTCAAATCTCGCAAATTCATTTTTTTTGATTTTTTCCTAAAGCTTCTGAAATCCGAGTCGTTAATAGAAGTAACTTTGAGAGAACTACTTGGTTTTCCGAGACGTCGGAAACCGCTACATCGGAAAATCAATTGGAGAAATCACCATGGCAGTGAATGTAAACACAAACGTATCAGCGATGACCGCTCAGCGTTACCTAAACAACGCAAACTCAGCACAACAAACTTCTATGGAGCGTTTGTCTTCAGGTTTCAAAATCAACAGCGCGAAAGACGACGCTGCGGGTCTTCAAATCTCGAACCGCTTGAACGTACAAAGCCGTGGCCTGGATGTGGCTGTTCGTAACGCGAACGACGGTATCTCTATTGCACAAACTGCTGAAGGTGCAATGAACGAGACAACTAACATCCTGCAACGTATGCGTGACCTATCTCTTCAATCTGCGAACGGTTCTAACTCAAAATCTGAGCGTGTTGCGATTCAAGAAGAAGTAACAGCACTAAACGACGAACTAAACCGTATCGCTGAAACGACATCTTTCGGTGGTAACCGCCTACTTAACGGTACTTACGGCACTCAGTCTTTCCAAATCGGTGCGGACAACGGTGAAGCAGTAATGCTTAACCTAAAAGACATGCGCTCAGACAACCAAATGATGGGCGGCGTGAGCTACCAAGCTGACAACGGCAAAGACAAAAACTGGAACGTTGCTGCTGATAAATCAGACATGAAAATCAGCCTAACGGACAGCTTTGGTCAAGAACAAGAAATCAACATCAGCGCGAAAGCGGGTGACGATATCGAAGAGCTTGCAACTTACATCAACGGTCAAACAGACCTAGTAAAAGCGTCAGTAGACCAAGACGGTAAGCTGCAAGTGTTTGCGGGCAACAATAAAGTGGAAGGCGACGTTGAATTCTCTGGCGGCCTATCTGGTGAGCTAGGTCTAAACGACGGTAAGAAAGTAACGGTTGATACTATCGACGTAACATCAGTAGGTGGTGCACAAGAGTCTGTAGCTATCATTGATGCAGCATTGAAATACGTAGACAGCCACCGTGCAGAGCTAGGTGCTTTCCAAAACCGTTTCAACCACGCAATCAGCAACTTGGATAACATCAACGAGAACGTGAACGCGTCGAAGAGCCGTATCAAAGATACCGACTTCGCGAAAGAAACGACTCAAATGACCAAGTCACAAATTCTATCGCAAGCGTCAAGCTCAATTCTTGCGCAAGCGAAACAAGCGCCAAACTCAGCGCTAAGCCTACTAGGTTAATCAACCTAATACGACGCGATACAAAAGCCAGGCTCACCCCTGGCTTTTTGTTTATTCAAATCACGCATTAGGTACACCGAATAGGACAGCTGACAAGGAGTTCGTATCGATTAGATGGTCTCTTTAAATACCAATGTCACTGCGATGATGACGCAGCGACACCTCAGTCATGCGGCTGAGCAAAACATAGAGTCACAGCGAAATCTCACTTCAGGTTATCGGATTAACTCAGCCAGTGATGATGCTGCTGGTTTGCAAATTTCCAATACTCTTAATGTCCAAACAAGAGGGCTTGATGTTGCCTTAAGAAATGCGCACGACGCGTATTCGGTGGCACAAACTGCGGAAGGGGCTTTGCATGAGAGTAGTGATATATTGCAACGCTTACGTTCTCTGGGGCTTCAAGCTGCGAACGGCAGTAATGATTCAAGTGATCGGCAAAGTATTCAATACGAGGTCGTAGCGCTGCAAGATGAGCTTGATCGTGTCGCGATCACGACGACATTTGCAGATAAGAACCTATTTGATGGATCTTATGGTTCTCAAAGCTTTCATATCGGCGCGAATGCCAACTCAATCTCTTTGACGCTGAAAAATATGCGCAGCCATATCCCAGAGATGGGCGGCCAACATTATATTGGTGATGCCGTTGATAAAGATTGGCGAGTTACGAGTGACAATCAAAGCATATCATTTGAATATCTTGATAAAGAAGGGCGACACCAGACGGAATCTATCGAATTCAAATTGGGTGACCGCGTTGAACAAGTAGCGACTTATATCAATGCTCAGCAATCGATAGTAAGTGCCTCGGTAACAGAAAACCATGAACTGCAATTCTTTGCTTCAACCTTGAATGCACCAGAAGGTGTAGAGCTGAAGGGGCGTTTAGCGAATGGGCTTGATGTAAGTTCCGGTGAGCTCGTTACTATGGATGATATCGATATGTCGACAGTTGGTGGGGCACAGCTTTCGATTGGGGTGATTGATGCCGCTATTAAGTATGTTGATTCACACAGAAGTGAAATCGGTGGCTTTCAAAACCGTGTCAGTGGCACTATGGATAACCTGAATACGGTGAACCGTAGTGTGACGGAATCCAAAGGACGGATACGAGATACGGACTTTGCTCGTGAGTCGACGGAGATGGTGCGTTCGAAAGTACTGCAAGATGCAACAACTGCATTGTTGGCTCAGGCGAAGCAGAAACCAAGCTCGGCACTTGGGTTGCTTAGTTAAACCAGTTTTAGCGATGAAAGTTGTTTGGAAACAAAAGCTTCAGGTAATAAAAAACGCTGCCAATGGCAGCGTTTTTTTCGTGTTAGGCTAAGTAAAAATTACTTAGTTACACGTAGAACTGGAGTTTCACCAACAGTTACAGAACCAGAAAGCTTGTTCAGCTCTTTGATTTCGTCCATGTTAGAGATAACAACTGGAGTTAGCGTTGATTTCGCTTTCTCTTCTAGAAGAGCAAGATCGAATTCAATTACAGTGTCGCCAGCTTTAACAGTTTGACCTTCTTCAGCGATGCGCTTGAAGCCTTCGCCTTTTAGTTCAACAGTATCGATACCGAAGTGAACGAAAAGCTCAACACCGTCGTCAGACTCGATAGAGAATGCGTGGTTTGTTTCGAAGATCTTACCGATAGTACCGTTTACAGGAGCTACCATTTTGTTACCAGCAGGTTTGATAGCAATACCGTCACCAACGATTTTCTCAGCGAAAACAACATCTGGCACATCTTCGATGTTCACGATCTCACCAGAAAGTGGTGCGATGATTTCGATTGCACCTGCGTCAGCGCTGTCGTCAGATACTAGCTTCTTAAGTTTGTCAAACAGACCCATTGTGTCATGCTCCTAACGTTTTATTTAATTCTGTCGAATTATAGTATACCAATCTTACGAGATAGACGACTTTTTTTAACCGCCTATCCCATTGGAATTAGTTGATTATTGAGTTTTCTCTGCAATGAACTTTTCTACAACAGCTTCGATTTCCGCTGCTGTTGGTAGAGAAAGTGCTTCTTCAGCCATTGCTTTCACTTCTGCGAAGTTAGAGTTACGGATAACTTTCTTCACTTTAGGGATAGAGATGCCACTCATAGAGAACTCGTCTAGACCCATACCTAGAAGTAGAAGTGTTGCACGTTCATCACCTGCAAGCTCACCACACATACCAGTCCATTTACCTTCAGCGTGAGAAGCGTCGATAACTTGCTTAATCACAGTAAGTACCGCTGGTGATAGTGGGTTGTAAAGATGAGAAATCATCTCGTTACCACGGTCAACCGCTAGTGTGTACTGAGTTAGGTCGTTTGTACCGATAGAGAAGAAAGATACTTCCTTCGCTAGGTGGTGCGCGATAGCTGCTGCAGCTGGAGTCTCAACCATTACACCGATTTCGATGCTTTCGTCGAATGCATGACCTTCCGCACGAAGTTCCGCTTTGTACTCTTCGATTGCTTTCTTAAGCTCACGGATTTCTTCAACAGAGATGATCATTGGGAACATGATACGTAGCTTGCCGTGTGCAGATGCACGTAGGATACCGCGTAGCTGGTCACGTAGGATTTCACGACGATCCAAGCTGATACGTACTGCACGCCAGCCTAGGAACGGGTTCATCTCTTTTGGTAGATCCATGTATGGAAGATCTTTGTCGCCGCCGATGTCCATAGTACGGATGATCACAGACTCACCGTTCATTGCTTCCGCAACTTCTTTGTAAGCTTGGTATTGCTCTTCTTCAGTTGGAAGTGCATCACGGTCCATGAACAGGAATTCAGTACGGTACAGACCAACGCCTTCACCACCGTTACGGATGATACCGTCACAGTCTTTAACTGTACCGATGTTACCGCAAACTTCTACGCGGTGACCGTCAGTTGTTTCTGCGTGTAGATCTTTTAGCTTCGCTAGTTCTTCTTTCTCAGCGATGAATGCCGCTTTAACTGCTTTCGCGTCTTCTAGTTCAGCTTCAGATGGGTTGATAACGACCTTGTTGTTCATCGCATCAAGAATCAGCATGTCGCCGTTCTTAACTTGCTTAGTGATGTCGTTAGTACCAACGATCGCTGGAAGTTCTAGTGAACGAGCCATGATTGAAGTGTGAGAAGTACGACCGCCGATGTCACAAGCAAAACCAAGAACGTAGTCTAGGTTGATTTGTGCCGTTTCAGATGGCGTTAGGTCGTAAGCCACTAGGATAACTTCTTCATTGATGTCGCTTAGCGAAACAATGTTGATGCCTAGAGCGTTCTTAACGAAACGAGAACCGATGTCACGGATATCAGTTGCACGTTCTTTCAGGTATTCGTCGTCTAGTGACTCAAGAGCACATGCTTGCTCTTCGATAACTGAATGAATAGCGTGGTCCGCAGACATTTTGTCGTTTTTGATAAGTGCTAGGATTTCTTCTTCTAGCTCTTCGTCTTCAAGAAGCATGATGTGACCTTCAAAGATCGCTTCTTTTTCTTCGCCAAACGTTTCAAGCGCTTTTTGCTTGATAGTTTCTAGTTGAGCAGAAGATTTGTTACGAGCGTCAAAGAAACGTGCAACTTCTGCTTCTACTTGATCATCAGAAATAGTGTTTGTGTTTAGGACAATTTCATCTTCTTGAAGTAGTAGTGCTTTACCGATTGCAATACCAGGAGATGCTAGGATGCCTGAAATCATAGCCTTACCTTAAGTTGGTCAACTTTATAAAACGGGAGAATAATGGGTGCGCTAACGAATAGTATTAGCTTAGTTTTGAGCCTATTTCCAACGAAGCCATTTTGCTTTCACAAAATGGCTTCTGAAATAGGAGACCGAATTAGTGTAGTTGGTCCATTAGAGCAACTAGGTGGTCTACTGCTTGCTGAGCTTGTGGGCCTTCAGCAGAGATAGTTACTAGAGTACCTTTTACTAGGCCTAGTGTTTGCAGCTTGAATAGGCTCTTAGCGCTAGCGCTTTTACCGTTAGAAGTCACAGTGATGTCCGCGTCGAATGCTTTAGCTTCTTTAACGAACTGTGCAGCTGGACGAGTGTGAAGACCGTTTTCTGCTGTGATTTCTACTTGCTTCTCGTACATGTGATATACCCCAATAAATGTATTTTTTTGTTAGTTTGTGACTGAGTTTTAGCTTAACTGCTTTACTTCTTGTGCGCTAGCACGGGAGAGTTCAAAGCGTGTCAGAACTGATACTAGTCAAAAGTTTGGTAATTACGCAACTGTTTGCGTGCACAATTACTTAGAAAACTTTTTGGTTTAGATTCTTTATTTTGAACCTAAAAATAAAACACCCTGATATTACCAAAGGTGGGGCAGGGATCAACAAAAAAGCCCCTGACCGGGGCTTTTTTAAACGAAAAATTGATTTGACCACATATTACTGTTGGTTCTCTTTCTCAGTAAAGATACCGGCAAATAGTGCTGTACTTAGGTAGCGTTCACCTGAGCTTGGAAGTACAGTTACAATTGTTTTTCCTTCAAATTCAGGAAGTTCCGCAAGGCGGTTTGCTGCCACTACTGCTGCACCCGATGAGATGCCAGCCAGAATGCCTTCCTCTTCCATAAGGCGCTGAGCCATCTCAATTGCCTCTTCAGAAGTCACTTGCTCAACACGGTCCAAAAGCTCTAAATCTAGGTTGCCTGGGATGAAACCAGCGCCAATACCTTGGATTTTGTGTGGTGCTGGTTGGATTTCTTCACCTGCTAGTGCTTGTGCGATAACCGGTGATTCTGCTGGCTCAACAGCGACAGAAGTGATTGCTTTGCCTTTTTCACCTTTGATGTAACGGCTTGTACCAGTGATAGTACCGCCCGTACCAACACCTGCTACGAATACGTCGATTTCACCGTCTGTTGCTTCCCAAATTTCAGGACCCGTTGTCTTCTCATGAATCTCTGGGTTTGCAGGGTTGTTGAACTGTTGCAGAAGCAGGTATTTGTCTGGGTTGCTTGCTACGATTTCTTCGGCTTTCGCAATCGCACCTTTCATGCCTTTTGCTGCTTCAGTTAGCTCCAGATTTGCACCGAGTGCTTTTAGCAGTTTACGACGCTCAAGACTCATTGACTCTGGCATCGTTAGCGTTAGCTTGTAACCGCGAGCGGCCGCTACGAATGCAAGCGCAACACCTGTGTTACCACTGGTCGGCTCTACTAGCTCAACACCAGGTTTAAGCGTGCCTGCTTTTTCCGCTTCCCAAATCATGTTGGCACCAATACGGCACTTAACGCTGAAGCTTGGGTTACGTGCTTCGATTTTCGCCAAAACTTTACCTTTGCTCACTTTATTCAAGCGAACAAGAGGCGTATTACCAATAGTAAGAGAGTTGTCTTCGTAGATCTTGCTCATAGTGATGTTCCTTCATTACACGATTTGTGAATATGACTAGAAGAATATGCGGTATGAAAAAAAGGGAAAAGGATTAAAAAGTTATATCTTATGAGGTTGGTCGAGAATTGAACAAAATAACAGAGGAGGCTTATTCGGCCTCCTCTGATTGATTCAAAACTGCGCTATTGCTGGTGTTTAAACTCAGCTACCCACATTGCAGTTGCACCACATACAGCAACAGGCATAACAATGAGGTTGAGAATTGGAATGGTGGTAAATACGGAAACCAAAACACCAAACCCATAAGCTTTACCTTGCTTTTGTTTCAATTCGTAACGCATGTCATTGAACGGCACTTTGTGGTTATCAAATGGATAGTCGCAGTATTGGATCGCCAACATCCAGGCTGTGAAGAAGAACCATAAGAAAGGTCCAACCGTTTGACCCAGAGCAGGAATCAACAACAACAGGAATAAACCAATCGCTTTTGGCAATACATACAGCAGTTTTCGCCATTCACGAGCCATAACACGAGGTACATCTTTGACCAATGCTGCAAACCCATCGTCATTGACTTTCTGACCAGTCAGCGACTCTTCTACTTTTTCAGCAAGCAATCCGTTGAATGGTGCGGCGATAAAGTTCGCTAAGGTGCTGAAAAAATATGAAAAGGTGGCGAGAATCGTTAGGACGAGAATTGGCCACAAGAGGTAAGTCAACCAAGACAGAAACTCAGGGAGTTGCCCAATCCAGCCTTCAATCCAAGCGTCTAAGTGAGAGAAAAGATAGAAGATAGCACCACCAACTAGCAATATATTCGCCAGCAGAGGGAGAACGACAAAACGTCTGATCTCTGGAGAGAGCGCCAATTGAATTCCGTATAGGAAATAACCAAAACCGGTTCTTTGTTGAATGTTCGACTTCATATCTATTTTATTTCTTGTGAGTGAAAACTCATTGTACCTGTCGATACTTTTCTTTCAATGCCCTAACAAATGAGGTCTTGTAAAGTGGAATCGTGGCAAGAATCACAACAAAAAACGGAACTTCTTGCATTAAGTTGTTCTAAACCTGCATATAGTTTTGGTAAAGTAAACGCATCATTCAGATTTATTGCACTTGGGTTACTGCTCAAGGATGTGCGAGTAGTAAGAACAGGTAGATTGAGAGTAAATAATGCAGGAATTGCGATTCGTACTCATTGTTGTTGGCGCATTAGCCATCGCCGCATTGCTTTTTCATGGCCTATGGACAAGCAAAAAAGAAGGCAAAGCGAAGTTTGGTAACAAACCACTTGGTAAGTTGGATGTTGACCAAGAAGAAAAAGAACCTCAAGAACAAGAGCGAGATTTTGCTCCTGCTCCAGAAGATGATTTCGAGATTATCCGTAAAGATCGCAAAGAGCCAGACTTTGGGATGGAAACCTCGTTTGACAACAAGTTCGCCTCAGACCCTCTGATTGATGATGTTCTTGATGTAAAAGAGAAAGAGCATAAAGAAGAACCTGAGATCCCTGCTTTTGTTGCAACTAAAGCGGAACAAGAGCCTGAGCCAGAAATTGTTGAGCCTGTTCAAGCGACGTTCGAAGAAGAGATTATCGAGCCAGTGTTCGAAGCACCTGAAGTTGTCGAACCAGAAATCGATGTTGCACCAGTTGTTGTAGAGCAACCTGAAGAGCCAAAACCAGAACCTGAAATGCAAGTCATTGTGTTGAACGTTCACTGCGCTGGCGATGAGCCGTTCATCGGTACTAAGTTGTTCGATAGCATGCAGCAAAATGGATTGATTTACGGTGAGATGAATATCTTCCATCGTCATGTTGATTTGTCTGGTAACGGTAAAGTGCTCTTTAGTGTCGCCAACATGATGCAACCGGGCACATTAGAACATGGTGACCCTGCTGAATTCTCTACCAAAGGTATCTCGTTCTTTATGACATTACCTTGCTACGGTGAAGCAGATCAAAACTTCAACCTAATGCTGCGTATTGCACAACAAATTGCAGACGATATGGGTGGTAATGTCCTTGATGACCAACGAAACCTAATGACGCCGGACCGATTGGCATCTTATCGTCGTCAAATAGTTGAGTTTACTGCCGCTAGCGCATAATCTTAACACCAAATAAAGAGAGGGCTCCGTTAGGAGCCCTTTTTCATAGAATTCTCAACCTCATTTATTGAATACACACGGGGCTTTAATATGTCTGAACCAGTACTTCAGCGACTAGAAGAACTCAAAGAATCGTTGCATTACCACGCTGTTCGTTACTACGTGGAAGATAACCCTGAGATTCCAGATGCAGAATACGATCGTATGATGCGCGAGCTTATGGATATTGAAGCCGAACACCCAGATCTTGTTACAGTGGATTCTCCAAGCCAGCGTGTAGGTGGTCAGCCGTTATCTGAGTTCAGCCAAGTGACGCACGAAGTTCCAATGCTGTCTTTAGACAATGCTTTCGACGATGGTGAACTGGATAGTTTTCATAAGCGCGCTCAAGATCGTGTTCCTGACCAAACTATCAAGCAGTATTGCTGTGAACCTAAGTTAGATGGATTAGCTGTAAGCTTGCTGTACGAGAACGGTGTACTTGTACAAGCAGCAACGCGTGGTGATGGTGCGACAGGTGAAAATATTACTGAAAACGTACGTACTATCAGCGCGATTCCACTTAAGTTGCAAGGCAAAGACTGGCCTGCTCGTCTTGAAGTTCGTGGCGAAGTATTCATGCCGAAAGCAGGTTTTGACAAACTTAACGAGACTGCTCGCAAAAAAGGCGAGAAAGTGTTTGTGAACCCACGCAATGCAGCTGCGGGAAGCCTGCGTCAATTAGATTCGCGCATTACTGCTTCACGGCCATTGAGCTTCTACGCGTACAGTGTTGGTGTTGTGGAAGGCGCAACGTTAGCATCAAGCCATTACGAGCGATTCCTTCAAATCAAATCTTGGGGTTTGCCAATGTGCCCTGAAACCAAGCGAGTCGATAGCTTGGAAGAAGTGAAAGCCTACTATCAAGATATTCTGACTCGTCGTGAAGCATTAGCTTATGAAATCGACGGTGTCGTAATAAAAGCTGATGACATTGCTATTCAAGAGCGATTGGGCTTTGTTGCTCGAGCACCTCGTTGGGCTATCGCATACAAATTTCCGGCTCAGGAAGAAATTACAACGTTAAACGAAGTCGAGTTCCAAGTGGGTCGTACCGGTGCGATTACTCCAGTAGCGAAGCTTGAGCCTGTCTTCGTTGGTGGTGTAACCGTCAGTAATGCAACCCTACACAATGCAGACGAAATTGAACGTTTAGAGGTAATGGTTGGTGATGAAGTTGTGATTCGTCGTGCTGGTGATGTTATCCCACAAGTTGTTTCGGTGATCAAAGAGCGTCGTCCTGAAACTGCGCGAGAAATTATTTTCCCTGAAGCGTGTCCTGTATGTGGCTCTCATGTTGAACGTATTGAAGGGGAAGCGGTAACACGTTGTACTGGTGGATTAGTGTGCCAAGCACAACGTAAAGAAGCACTAAAACATTTTGTTTCTCGTAAAGCCCTTGATGTTGATGGTCTTGGCGACAAAGTGATTGAACAGCTCGTTGACCGAGAAATGGTTGAGACACCAGCAGATCTGTTTAAGTTGTCGGCCGGAGTGTTGACAGTCCTAGAGCGCATGGGCCCTAAATCGGCAACCAACGTAGTTAATGCTCTTGAGAAATCAAAATTGACAACATTACCGCGTTTCTTGTACTCGCTAGGTATTCGTGAGGTAGGGGAGGCGACGGCTGCCAACCTAGCGCAACACTTCAGGTCACTGGATTTGATTCAGGCAGCGACAGAAGAACAGTTAATTGAAGTTCAAGATATTGGCGTTATTGTTGCCAAACACATCACGACCTTCTTTGGTGAAGAGAAAAACCAGGTTGTTGTACAGGATTTGTTGAATCAAGGTATTAATTGGCCTGAGATTGCCGCTCCGCAACAAGGTGTTGAGTTGCCGTTAGAAGGCAAAGTTGTTGTATTGACGGGCACGCTTTCACAGCTGGGACGTTCTGAAGCGAAAGAAGCGCTGCAGAATCTAGGTGCAAAAGTGACGGGTAGCGTTTCAAAGAAAACCGATATTCTTTTTGCTGGAGAGAATGCTGGCTCTAAGCTAGCGAAAGCTCAAGAGTTGGGTGTTGAGGTTAAAACCGAACAAGACTTGCTCAATTTGATGAAATAACTCCCATCAAAAAAGATAAAAAATAACTAAAAGCCCTAAATGACAGTCATTTGGGGCTTTTTCTTGCCAATTAAAAAGTGACAAAATTAGCGCTATTTTCCTATTGAAATCATTTCAGTGATCAAGATCTCTCCTTTAATTTTTCCTCGTATCTAGCAGTAACTCTGCGATCAACTTCAAATTGACGTTTCCGTATTGGCCATAAGTTATTGATAAATAGCATCTTTGTGTCGCTCTGTAGTTTGGGTGTTAAAAATAAGATCTGGATCAACAAGTTATATGGAACTTTGGCGTTGGTCATATTTTTTTAGAAAAAAAATAAGTTCCGTTTGGATGTTTTTAGATGCGAAGTTAGTCTTAGAAGCGTGGATACACGGTGTGTATGCAGGAACTAAAAAGAACCAATTTAGAAATATTGAGGTTCACTCAGGAATTTACTTCTCTCCTTCGGCGGCCAACTTAAGGTGAGATAGAAAAATACAGCTATATCCATTTTTAGGAGTTTTTTCCATGGACAAATTTTTCAAGGTTTCAGCACTAACCGCAGCAATGTTTGGTGCAGTAGCGGTAGCTCCAGCTACGGCTTCTACTGAAAGTGCTGCTGGTGGTGAGTATGTAGAGAAAGTTAACGAGTTTATGAGCGACTCATCATTGAACGCAATGTTCGTTGTTGATACTCGTTCTCGTACACGTACTAGCGGTAAGCCTGGTGGTGAAAATGGCGATCGTTGGAGTCGTCTAAACTACTCATCTTACAATGCAATTATTGACTTCACTTCTGGCTACCATGACGGTTGGTTAGGTGCTGACGTCGCTGCTTACTACTCTGGTGACCTATACAATGATAGCTTGAAAGGCGCAGACGGCTACCTATGTAACGAAATCTCTACGTGTACTAACCTAGACTGGGGTGCAGGTGACGGTGATCAGCTTAAAGTTTACAAAGCGGCTCTGAAATTTAAGACTGGCGAAAACTTTAACGCTCGCGTCGGTATGCTACAAGCTGGTGGCAACGGTACAATCGGTAACGTTTGGAGTTTTGTACCTGGTACGTACCGTGGTTTCGAGCTAAACGCGAAACTTGGTGATTTCAACCTAAGCTACTTCGGTGCAGACCAATTCACAGCACCTTGGTTACTACATGAAGATGATTACGCGCCAGCGCTATGGTCAGACACTTCATGGAGCTACCTACACTCTCTAGGCTTGAACGGTAACATCACTGACGCTCTATTCTTCCAAGTTGGTCTTGGTCAAGCGACAGGCGTTAAATACGCGAACGGTATCGATTGGGGTGCAGGTCAAGTAACTAGCTACCATGACGACACTGATAACACATCATACAAAGCTTACTTGAAGTACACAGTAAGTGACCGCACTACTCTTGCATTCGACTTCTACGGTGTTGATGATGATGTGAAATACGATGGTCTAGGTTTCCATACTGGTCTATCTCTAAACCAATCTTTCGGCAAGCTATCTTGGATGTCTGAGCTACGCTACACAGATACAGACAACCGTTCGGATTTCGTTCCACGTACTATCCATACTTACGGTATGAACAACGGTACTTGGTCACAATGGTGGGATGCACTATCTGACTGGAACAAAGCTGGTGAGCTAGCTTGGTACAACCGTCTTTCTTACAACCAAGGTAACGGTTGGAACTACTACCTAGGCTTGGGCTATGGTTCTGGTGCAGATTCTGCAGCGAGTGGCGCATCAGGTGACTGGGATTACGAGAGCGAGTACGCAGTTAACGCAACGGTTTCTTACTCTCTACAAAGTGGTTCTCTTAAAGGTACAACCGTTCGTCTACACGGTACTATCCTAGAGCGTGACGAGTTTGCTGGTGCAGCAGACGCGGACGAGACAGATCTACGTCTACAAGTTCTTATCCCATACAGCTTCCACTAATATTCAGAAGCTAAGAAAAAGGAGCCATTCGGCTCCTTTTTTATTTCACTTTTTTTCCGTCATACATTTTGCAATAGAGTGGCGGCAGCATGTGTACGTTGCCATTAGGCAGTTCACATTTTATTTCTGGTGCTAATGTTCTACCACCTGAAGCTCCATTTGCTAGCGAGGTCAAAGGCATTAAAGCTGCAATCGCGATTAACAATCCAGTTACCAGTTTCATATTATTTACCTTGTAATCTAGAACGTATTTTGCTTTTTAAATTCAATTTAATTACTTGGAATAGGCCTACAAACTAAAAGTAATTAGAGCAGAGAGTTTTACTCGTTTTCATGCCCTGATTTTAGTTGTCCCATGATCCACCTTGAAAGCGGCACATCTCGCTAGGAATATGGGAAATATCTCCACTTGGTAGAGTACACTCGACAATAGGCCCCAGGTTGGTGGTTCCTCCATTCCCGTTGTTATAGGCGAATGAAGAAAACGCAAATATGCTGCACGCTAAAAATAAAAAAAACTTCTTCATAGTACTTCCTCTTACTTACCTTAAAAAAATATAAGCACTTAATAGACATGCTTATGCGTTAAGTATGTATAGAGACCTAGAAAGATCAAAATTAAATTCAACAAGGTTTTATTTTTTAAAATAAATTTAGATTTTGAAAAAGTAATTATATTTCGCTATGTGTTTGAATTATTAAAATTGAAAATTTAAAATTAGGTAGAAAAGAGAGGATGTTGATAATATTTCTATCACTTAATTTACATAATTAATTTAAATAAGTGGATGAAATAAAAGAGGTAGTGGGATTAGGAATAGAATAGGGCGCATAGCACCCTATTATTTTGACAAACATCATCGAGAAATAGGTTTTATCTTAAGAATTATGCCATCAACAGCAATAATTTCGACTCGAGTTCCTGTTGGTAAATCGTGTTCTGACTCAGCAGACCAAGTAGTATCTGCCACTCGTAAGCGGTTCATCCCCACCGTGAAGTCTTCATCTAACGTCACGATACTGCCGACTAATTGCTTCTGTTTTTGGTTAAGATCGCGCGCACTGTCGCTCTTGCGATCTTTCGACCATTGTTTTCGCCACCATAGCCAAGTTGTCACCAAGCTGAATGCCGCAAAGGCTAACCACTGCATTTGCCAGCCGATTGGTAGCACAGATAAAATCGCACCTACGATCAATGCAGAGATGCCAAGCCATAGGAAGTAGCCTGCTGTGCCGAGTAACTCAACAGCTAACAATGCGAGGCCGAAAGCAATCCAATGCCAGAAAGTGATGCCTTCTAATAAACTAAATAAGTCCATAGGCTAGCCTTTGTCTTTGCTTTGTTGGAACATTTCAGCAATACCAGCAACAGAGCCCATTAAACCAGTTGCTTCGATTGGTAGCATGATGATTTTCCCATTTTCTGCTTGGCCAATACTCTTCAATGCGTCGGTATAGCCTTGAGCAATAAAGTAGTTCACCGCTTGAACGTCACCTTTAGCGATGGCTTCTGACACCATGTAAGTCGCTTTTGCTTCCGCTTGCGCCGCACGTTCGCGGGCTTCTGCGTGTAAGATCGCAGACTGCTTTTCACCTTCCGCTTTTAAGATCTCTGATTGTTTTTGACCTTCTGCTCGTAAGATTTCTGCTTGGCGCACACCTTCAGCTTCTAAGATCTCTGCACGTTTATTACGTTCTGCTTTCATCTGAGCATTCATTGCAGCAGTCAGATCTGCTGGTGGCTGAACGTCTTTGATTTCTATACGAGTGACTTTCACTCCCCATGGGTTTGTTGCTTGGTCAACAATAGAGAGAAGCTTGGTGTTGATCATGTCACGCTGGCTGAGCATTTCGTCCAGCTCCATTGAACCAAGTACGGTACGGATGTTGGTTAATGTGAGGTTACGAATAGCATGTTCTAGATCGTTAACTTCATAAGCCGCTTTGGCTGCGTCGATAACTTGAACAAAGCCGACTGCGTCGATGACGACATTCGCATTATCTTTAGAAATAACCTCTTGAGCTGGAATGTCGAGAACGCGTTCCATCATATTGATCTTCTGACCAATTCTATCAATAAACGGAATAATTAAGTTCAGGCCCGGTTTAAGTGTGTGGGTATAACGTCCAAAGCGTTCAACCGTCCAGTTGTTCCCTTGAGGTACAGTCTTAATCGCAGAGGCAAGAATAATAACGGCTAGAGCAACGAAAATACCGATGGTGATCAATGAGTCAATTGGCATGTGCTATTCCCTTAAGTGCATAATGTTTAATCCATTCTTACTTATTTATGCGTATTAAACAATCGTAGAAATGAGAGCTTGGATAGATAACAGGCAGAATAAAGGCCGGAATACACCAGCCTTTATTGTTGCTAAAAATTCATGCCGTTAACATGTGAATGCTATTTAGTTGGGTATTCAATCCAACTGGTACCATCTAATGAGACGTAGTACTTACCATTTACCTCAATTACGGTTGAGCCAGAGTTTTGAGCGACCACACGGGTTTCTGGTAAGTTGCCAGCCAATTCGCTCGGGTTGAATGATTCCTTATCATAAATGTTTTGTTCAAGAATATTCGATACCAATTGTGATAGAGCTAAGTAGCTTGAAGGCGCTTTAACGTGCTTAGTATTGCCTTGGCGTTGAATTCCTTCACCGAAGACTTTAATCCCAACCGGTGTGTGAACGATGGTCGGCGCTGGAATTTCACGCATACCAGAGATCTGCATTCTATCACCTCGCATACCGGCGCCATGTTCTGGCACTAATGCAACAACAATATTACGTTTGGAGGCTTTTAGCTCTTGGAAGAACGAGTAAAGATCATCAAGAAGATTCTTTAGGCGTTTCTTGTAACTCACCATAGACGTTGTCGAGTTTGCATTGATGATGCGGTTACCATCATGCAATGAAATAGTGTTATACAACGCAACCACTTTCTCATCATCGCTTTTGATTCGTTGCTGCCACCAGTCATCAAGCACCTGTTTATCACGGAAGATAGAGGAGCCATCGAACGACTTTTGGTAAGGCTTGAACCCTTCTTGAGACATCAGGTTCGTTTTTAGATCGCCATCTTTTTTGATCAGTTCTAAGAAGCTATCGAACACACCGTTGTGGTTCATCAACAGATTTTCTTTGAAGCCGAGATCTTTCAGGTTATCGAACAAGTAACATTGCTTTGGAGCAGGCTCGAACAATTTACTGTGTTCTTGCTGGCCACAACTTGCTCTCAGCAGCCTTACAACGGCTGGTCCGCTGTAGGATGTTGCCGCGCTGAAGTTATCAAACATGACATCAAATTCTTTGAACAACGGGTGATCGGCCAAACCAGCAATCTCGATGTCATCCCAAGCGACGGAACAGATGCTCAAGAACAGCAAATCAAACGGAGCATCTTGTGCACTATCAGGGCTGAACGAGACACGTCGTGACGCTTCTTTCGCAAAGAAATCTGCTGTCATACTGTTTAGCGACTCATCGTTGATTTCTGTGACTTGAGGTTGTGCCGTTTCCGCCACTTCCGTAGTTGCTGGTAGCGCAGGTTGAGTTGTCTCAACGGTGACTGAACTCTGTGGCGTTTTTGGAATGCTGACGTAAATCATCGCGATGACAACGAATACAGAAACACGTAAAAACTTACTCAGAATGAAATACGCTGCGCACAAAGCAAACAACCCAAGCAATGCTTGAACAGAGATGAAGCGTCCCATGAGTTCGACAAGATAGCTAAACTCAAACTGCATCAACTGACCCGCCTGAGCCCATAATCGCTCTAGCGGGGGTAAGAAAGAGTCATAATGCAGTAGCCATGCAGCGATGATCACTGCGATAACATGTCGCAGGACATTCAATGCTTTGATTGGCACTGGTAACAGAATAAAGAGCAAGAGCGCAAAGTTTTCTAGCGGATGGAAATCGATGGTCCCTTGGAGGAAAAGGGCTACTTTGGCAATAAAATAAATGTTCCACCAACCCAATCCAATTGTGAATTGAGCAGGCTGTTTAGAGTGTGAAGTCATCACTTAAGCTTCTTGTTTTTGTTTACAGAAAGATCTTGCTCAAAGTACTGAGCGCGTTTTAAGTATCTATCGTAGAATCGCTTTATCGCGCTGACTGCATCACGCAGAAAGTAGCCTAGGATTAATCCGATACAAAGGCTAATGCCTACGGTGAGCACAAAGTCATCAATGTTCATTCCTGCTCCTTAATGTTGATGGCTTTCTTTACTGCGAACAAAGCAGGTACCTCGCTCATCGGCTTTTTCGTTACCGCGAAAATCTGCTTCTCAGTGGTCAAGCTTGATACCTCCTCAGAGATGCTGACTTCATCCTCTAGGATGTATTTTAGTTCAGCTTCGATGTCATAATGGGTATCGAAGGTGCGCGTTGAGTGAAACAGATCTCGAGGTGGAAACTCGAAAATATTATTAAGAGCAACATCGATGTCGTTATGACGAATAGCACTGAACAAAACATAAAGTGCTTTGTTACACGCGGTGACGACATCACCATCTCGTCGGATGTGGCACAAACGCAGACATTCTTCAGGGCTCATTCCCGGCAGCAAATTCAACTTAATCAGAGCAAAGTTGACGTTAGAACGGCTCGAACTGGCGATCACATCTGTACAGTATTGACTGAAGTCTCTGTTATGCAGGTAACCTTTGCTGCCAAATTTAACGTCGTACTTTAGTAAGGCCTCTAAGCTTTGAGGTAACGCACGCGTCAGCATTTGTCCTTGTATGGCCTCTACCTGAGTCATAAAGCGCATCTGAGGCACCTGCACCGGTGAAATCAGGTTTACGCCAGCACGAAGTAGAAACTTTTCGTCCGCATATCGTAAACATTGTTGTGTTTCTCTGATCACGAGCTTGAGTTGTCTGCCCGCTTTCGTGCGCAGTCGGTAGCAATCCAATGCCAACTGTTGTACTTCGCTTTGGCTTGAGCAGTTGAAAACAATGGTTGATGCTCTTGGGCTGTCTAACATCTCTAATAGCTGTTGGTTATTTTCTGCTAGGTGCATTCCTTTCGGAACTTTTGTGCTATCACCTAAGGCTTCTTTCGTAATGTAAAGTCGTTCGCTATCGGCTTTGTCTTCTGTAACGTCGTTCGTTTGCAACTTCTCATAGGGTGTCGCGAGCAAGTGGCCGTCATCATCAAAAGATAGGATGTATTCTTCTTCTGATTTCACCCCATGCTTGTTGGACCAAAAGTCGACAAAGTAACTGTATCGTGTTTCATCTAATGCGCTCATCGTCGCGAGACCGGCGAGGTATTGATTATTCGTCAACAACTTAGGCTTAAGTATCGATGTCGCCAAATGACCATAGATACATATATTGATTATGAGCGATTTTTTATGAGCGAATTCATTAATTGTTTTTAGGAATATGCCTACATCTTTGTCGCTGCAGTGAGATAAAATCGAGTCGGGAATAAACAAAATATAGTTAGAGTTCTTAATGATATTTATTTTGTGAATGTCTTTGGCGAGAATAATTGGGTTTAACTTCTTTTTATGGTTTTTATTACTTACAAAGTAGACCTTATCAAGATAACTATCAGATAAGTCATTGAATTTTTGTGATGCTTTGCGATTTAGGCCGGATAGGAAGGTTTCTTTATTGGTGAAACTTGTAAGCGAAGTGTTGTGACTTTGGTCTGATGCACTAGTTAAGAATTCAATTGTCATGTGTTTGTGAGAAAATAAATTGACGTATACCGATTTACTTGCTCGATCACTGGTAATTGCGGACAGACCGTTTATTAATGACATCAAAATAGCCTTTTAATCAGATGGTTATGTTCAATCTTGGTTGTCTTTATCGTTGTGCTGTATGTAAAACGTTACAGAAAAAAATGCCAGTGTGACAATAAAATGACGCGAAGATATTAAACGAAATTGATCAAAAATAAAATTAGATATAGCATTATCTGCCTTGATGTTTATAAGTTTAAAATTAGGCATTTGCAAATCAATATATTTAAAGTTCGCCTATAGTTTTATCTTATATGTCGTAAACGGATAATTACAACTCATCTTCATAACCTCAGTTTCTGAAGCCTAACATCGTATAGGAATTTAATAATCATGTGATCAATGACTTAGGTTGTTCACATTTTTTCTCATTCTATAAATATGTGATGCACGGGTTAGGTGCGTCAAATTTTCATCATCGTATTTGATAAAAATTTAAGCAAGATAGGAATGTCTTAGCGCTTTATCAGATACGTGGATAACGTGGAAAGATGTCGTGACAGAGCCAGCAAAAGACATTAATTCGATCTACTCTTCATATGACTTAACTCAGCATCAATATGTTGAGACGACAGAAAACGAGTCGTATCTCAATGTGAAAAGTAAATGGTTGGTTTTTCAATCTCAATCGACCAAAGACAGTGGCGTTGGGATCAAAAACAAACAAGCAGGTATTGAAACGGAAGCGATATGAAGCGCCTTCTTTTTGTTAGCCTGAGGTGCGGGTGTGGATCAACCACGGTAACCGCAAACTTGGCTCAAGCTTTAGTCAAAATTAACAAGCAGGTTCTTGCGATCGACGCAGTGCCTGAGAATCTGTTACGCCTTCATCTTGGCCTTCCTTATGAAGAGCAAGACGGTTGGGCAGCACGTGTGTTGTCTGGCGATGCTTGGGTAGAGGCCGGGTATCAAAGCCCGCAAGGCGCTCTGTTGCTGCCATTTGGCGAATTGGATGCCGATCAAAAGGGTCAGTTCGCTCAATCTTATCAATACCTTCAAGCGCTTGGTCGCTCAACGTTGCAAGTCACAGATGCAGAGCAATGGCAGTTGTTCCATGGTGATATGTCTTACCTCATGACTCCAGAAATGAACGCGTTTGTTGAGTCGATGGACATGGTGTTTGTGGTTATTAACGCTGACGCAATGAACTACGCAGCGTTACAAACGGCGCTTAGCCACTCGCCTCAACTCAGCAACCTGCTTGACTCTGGTAAGCTGCGTTACATTCTCAATCAATATCAGCCTGAGACTGAGATTGGTCGAGATTTCATGCTGGTGTTTAAGAAGGAACTTCAAGCGTCGTTAGTGCCTGTTCTCATGCACCGTGATACGGCATTGGCTGAATGCGCCGCCAATTTGACGACCGTTCAGCATTACTCTCCGACGAGCCAAGCAGCGAAAGATTACCAGTCTTTGGCATTTTGGTGCGTTTCTACGCTTGCTGCTGCAACTTCTCAGGGCTAATGCATGCGTAGCCTTAACCTTATCTTCCAAAGCTGGATAGTCGACCAATTTCAGTCGCACAAGCAGGCGTATGAGCAAGCTTGGGAGTGCAAAACCAATTGGTTGGGCAACATTGTGCTTTCTGTTTGGTTTTCATTGAGCTTTGTTTTCCTAAAACCTGTGATTTCTGGTGTTCCCTCTTGGAAGCTGCCTCTGGTCTATTTCCCACAAGTTAACTATGCCGCTCCTCGCTTGTTTGACCCGATTCGATTTGTTGTCCAGAGCGTTTGGTTACTGTGTTTTAAGCAAAGTGTGGCGTCCGCTTGGTCTCATCAAGCCAGTAGTGTCGTGATGCATCTTGCTGAGAAAATCCGCAATGCTTTCTACTTGTCGTTTGAGCTGGTGGCGAAAAGTGTTCGTTGGTTAGAAAAGGCCGCAAACCAAGTTAAAGATCCTGAAGTTCGTGAACGCATGAAAGCCAGCAAGTCTGCGATGGCCTTGAACTACGCATTGTTGTTCCTCGTTGTGTTGATCGCGTTGCTCTGTTTTACAGTGCCATTCGGTTACCAAGCACAGACTGTATTTGTGCTTTTATTGTGGGCACTTGCCATGATGGTGCGACGCATGCCGGGACGCTTTCCGACCATGTTGCTCATCATTCTTTCGGTGACAGCATCTTGCCGTTATCTCTGGTGGCGTTACTCATCAACCTTAAACTGGGACGATCCTATTGCACTGATCTTAGGGGGTATTTTGCTTTTGGCAGAAACCTATTCTTGGATCGTGTTGATGCTGGGTTACTTCCAGAATATATGGCCGCTTAACCGTAAGCCGCTTTCGATGCCACAAGATCAATCGACTTGGCCAACCATCGACTTGATGATTCCGACTTACAACGAAGATCTCGATGTGGTTAAAGCGACGGTGTACGCCTCAATGGGTGTGGACTGGCCAAAAGACAAATTAAAAATTCACATTCTCGATGATGGTAAACGAGACAGCTTCCGTGACTTCGCAAAGAGCGTAGGGGTTAACTACATTCGCAGGCCAACTAACGAGCATGCGAAAGCAGGTAACATCAACTATGCGTTAAAGCAGACGGATGGTGAGTTTGTGGCGATCTTCGACTGTGACCACATTCCAACTCGAGCATTCTTCCAGCTCACTATGGGCATGTTCCTCAAAGATCCGAAGTTAGCGCTGATTCAAACTCCGCACCACTTCTTCTCTCCGGATCCGTTTGAACGTAACTTGTCGAACTTCCGCAATGTGCCTAACGAAGGCAACTTGTTTTATGGGTTGATTCAAGATGGTAACGATTTGTGGGACGCGACGTTTTTCTGTGGCTCGTGCGCTATTTTGCGCCGTGAACCGCTTGAAGAAGTAGGTGGGATTGCAGTTGAAACCGTAACGGAAGACGCACATACGTCACTGCGCATGCACCGATTGGGCTATCGCTCTGCTTACCTTAAGCAGCCGATATCAGCGGGTTTAGCGACAGAAACCTTATCGGCACACGTAGGGCAACGTATTCGCTGGGCGAGGGGCATGGCGCAGATCTTCAGGGTCGACAACCCGCTCACCGGTAAAGGGCTGAAGTTGTCGCAGCGGCTTTGTTACGTCAATGCCATGCTGCATTTCTTATCCGGTATACCGCGTATTGTGTTTTTGATTGCACCTCTGGCGTTTTTGTTGCTGCACTCTTACGTCATTTACGCACCAGCATTGGCGATCATCCTGTACGTTTTGCCGCATATGATCCACGCCAGTATGACCAACTCACGCATGCAGGGTGACTATCGTTACTCCTTCTGGGGAGAAGTGTATGAAACCGTGCTTGCTTGGTACATCGCAAGACCAACCACCGTCGCTTTGTTTGCGCCTCATAAAGGGACATTCAATGTAACGGCGAAAGGGGGCTTAGTTGAAAAATCGCATTACGACTGGGTGATCTCTCGACCGTATTTGGTGCTCGTGGCACTGAATATTCTTGGTTTTGCCGTGGGCCTGTATCGAATGGGGTGGGGGCCCCAGGATGAGGTCGGCACTGTCATCGTGAACTTAGTATGGACGATGTACAACTTGCTGATCTTAGGTGCAGCGGTCGCGGTTGCGGTAGAAGCGAAACAGGTACGAAAAGATCACCGCGTAGAGGTGGCAATTCCTGTTGCGGTGAGATTGCATTCTGGGCATTTGATTCAAGCTCAGATGAAAGACTTTTCATTGGGGGGCGTCCGCATAGAAATCGATGGCGTTGACGAACAAACTTGCCAGTACTTACTCGGTCAGTCACTCGAAGTGATTCTGAATCGTGGTGGACAAGAATTCGTGTTCCCGATGACGGTTGCCTATGCTCATAAAGGCATGTTCGGTATGCAACTCAATGAATTGTCGCATCAACAACAAATCCAATACGTCCAATGTACATTTGCGCGAGCAGATACATGGGCGAAATGGCAACAAGGCTATCAAGCAGATAAGCCACTATCGAGTATGCAAGCCGTTCTACAAGTCGGCTTTAATGGATACAAGCGCTTGCTACAACACTGCCCGAAATTTGTCGTGGTCAGTGTGGATGCACTTTTATTTTGTATCGAATTTATTTGGTCACTTCGACCTCGCTATGTCCCAATCAGGACCACAAGTCATGCTAAATAATAAAAAACTAACAGCGTTGACGACGGCAATCACTCTGATGTGTATGTCGGGCAGTCTCGCGGCACAAGAAGTAAAACAGCAATTGTCGGAACCCCAAGCTCAGCAACAAGGCGCGGAAAATGCCACCGTCTTTAAGCGAGTTGTTCCATTTACTCAATTGGGCTACAGCGGCTCAATTGCGATTCAGGGCAGTGAAGCGAACGCTTATGTTGGCTTTGGCTCTCGCCTTGATGAGGTGGTTTCAAAAGCCACGTTGTACTTTGATATTACGCCTTCGCCAGCGTTACTTGCCTTGGTTTCACACGTCAAAGTGTATTTGAACAACGAGTTGATGGGCGTGGCGTCTATCGTTGATGGCCAGCAGGGTAAAAAGCTCAGTCTTTCTATGCCGCTGGATACGCGTTACTTCAGTAACTACAACCAAATTCGTTTTGAGCTGATTGGTAATACTCAAAAAGACTGTGCCAACCCGAATGATTCCAGTATTTGGGCCGAGATCAGCCAAAGCAGCCGCATCGAAATGTTTGTGCAAAAAACGCAGCTAGAAAGCGATTTGAGCTTATTGCCTGCGCCTTTCTTTGATGTTCGTGACTTTAGCCAACTTAATTTGCCTGTTGTGATGGGCGATAAATATGACTTAGACGAAGTCAAAGCCGCTGGTGTTTTGAGTTCCTACTTCGGTTCTTTAGCGGCTTGGCGTGGTGCGCAGTTCCCTCTGAGTTTCGACACTTTGCCAGAGCGCAACGCCGTGGTGTTTATCACCAACGACAACAAACCTGAATTCCTAAAAGACTTCCCAGATACGGATGGCCCGCGTGTCCAGGTGATTACCCACCCAACCGACCCATACGTGAAGCTATTGCTGGTGATTGGTCGTGATAGTGCTGACCTAAACACCGCAGTACGTGGCTTGGCATTGGGTAACCAGATTCTTACCGGCCCAATTGCCAAGATCAACGAGGTGAAGCAAATCAAACCTCGCGTACCTTACGATGCACCAAACTGGGTGAGCACAGATCGCCCGGTTGCGTTGTCTGAATTGGTTGAGCAAAAGAGCATGCTGCAAGTAGAAGGTCGCACACCACCGCCTATCAGCGTGAGCCTACGTTTGCCACCAGATCTGTTTACTTGGCAGAGCCGTGGTATTCCAATGGATCTGAACTACCGTTACTCACCGCCGACGGAAGACCATTCTGGCTCCCGTCTCACGTTGAGCATTAACGACCAGTTCATCGAAGCCTTTAACCTGACGACTGCTGGCCAAGGTGGCGACTCTAACCGCGTCCGTGTGCCATTGTTGGATGACAGCATTCTGAGCAGCGACGACCGTGTTCGTATTCCGGCATTCAAAGTGGGTAGCAAAAACCAGATCGATTTTGAATTTGGCTTTGCCTCTGTCACAGATGGTCAGTGTCAGGTCACTCAACCAAGCAAACAATATGCCGTGGTTGATGGCGACTCTACGCTCGACTTTAGCGGCTTCCCGCATTACATCGAAATGCCAAACATGCGTGCGTTTGCAACGTCTGGTTTCCCGTACACACGCATGGCGGATCTGTCTGAAACCGCTGTTGTGGTGCCAAAAAACGCACCAAAAGAAGCACTGCAAACCTTCTTGAATGTGATGGGATCTTTGGGCGGTGATTCTGGCTACCCAGGCATCCAAGTATTGTTGACCGATAAGTGGGATGCACAAGCGCTAAAAGACAAAGATATCTTGAGCATTGGTGTGGTGCGTTCATTAGAAGAAGCTGCGAACGACCCAGACCAAGTGAATTTGGTGGTTGAAGCGGGCGAGCGTCAAATTCGTCTACCAAGCAAGAATGAACAGCAGCTTGGCATGAACTGGATGGACCCAAGCGATGCGAACCAAGTGCCGGCTGATTATGTTTCGGTGGAAGCAGGCGGCTCCTTTGCTGCGATTTATGGCATGGAATCACCTTACACAAATAATCGCAGTTTAGTGTCTATCATGGCTGCTCATCCTGCCGATTTTGCTACGGTTGATGAAGCTCTCGCGGATTCGGGCAAAGTGGAGCATATGTTTGGCTCTGTGGTGACACTAAGAAACGATGAGGTCGCGAGCTATAACGTCGGTTCTCACTACTTTGTGGGTGAGCTGCCAGTGTGGCAATTAGTTTGGTTCCACTTCTCAAATCACCCAATTATCGTGGCATGCTTTGCTGCGCTATTGATGGTGATCGTGACTATTGTGCTTTGGCGTGTTCTGCGTCAGGTTGCTTCAAAACGTCTAGAGAAGACAGAGGAGGAAGAGGAATGAAAAAGCTGATTGCACTTATCATGCTACTGACTTCTCCTCAGCTGTGGGCAAACACCTGTGACTGGCCACAATGGGACACATTCAAGTCGGTTTATATCGAACAAGGCCGAGTCGTGGATGGTAGCGATGAGCGTATTATCACCACATCGGAAGGCCAGTCCTATGCGTTGTTCTTTGCTTTGGTTGCCAATGATCAAAAAGCGTTTGCCGAGGTATTAAACTGGACTCAAGTGCATTTAGCTGGTGGCGACCTTACGGCAAGATTGCCAGCTTGGTTATGGGGCAGAAAAGCGAACGGCAGTTTTGGTGTGTTAGATTCCAATGCTGCATCGGATTCCGACCTTTGGATTACTTACGCTTTGGTGGAAGCGGGTCGACTGTGGGATAACTATTATTACCAATCGCTTGGTCATCTGCTTGCTAGTCGTATTCTACGGGAAGAGACTGTGACCATTGACGGTTTGGGCACCGTGTTACTGCCTGCACCAACAGGGTTTGAGTTTGGTGATCGCTACCGTGTGAACCCGAGCTATGTGCCGTTACAGTTGATTGCACGAATGGAAGCTCTGTATCCGCAATATTCATGGGACGGCATGTATAAAGCAAGCGTGCAAATGCTAATGCAAACCATGCCAAAAGGTTTCAGTCCTGATTGGGCAACGCTCAGCCAAGGTCAGTACAGTGCTGACTCGGTGACTGGGCCAATTGGCAGTTACAACGCCATTCGTACCTACTTATGGGCGGGTATGCTTGATGACCAAGTCGCAGAAAAAGCTCAGCTGATTCAGCAAGTACAGCCCTTTGTCGCAGCGACTAAAGCGCTCGGCGCACCACCACGAGAAGTGAATACAGAAACGGGTGAGTACACTCAAGTTGGCAGTGCAGGGTTTTCTGCTGCTGCATTGCCTTTGTTGGCGGCGTCTGGTGAGTCTGAGCTGCTCAAAGCACAAGCAAGCCGAGCGCAGCAAGAGCTTATCTCGGACAGAAACGACCATTACTACGACAATGTTTTGAGCTTGTTTGGCCTAGGCTGGCATCAGGCACGCTACCGCTTTGGCAAACAAGGTGAACTGTTGCCTGCATGGAGCGAGCAATGCCAATAGCAAGACGTGCTTCGTGGTTGATCTCGCTGGCCATGATGGCGAGCGGGATTGCTCCTGTTTATGCACAAAGTTTTAGCTCAAAGCCGCTTAGCAAAGCGCAGTTAGCCGCAGTGTACCAACCAGTTGAAACGGTTCAGTTCTCGACGTCTCTTGCTCGGGTAAATTCGGTGGAGTGGCTGGTTGAACAACTGAAACTGGCGGATGCAATAGGACGCGACGACATTGTTGAAAGTACATTAGAGCGATTGTTTGCGATTGAGGAAGGCAACCCGATTGGCTTGTATTACCAAGCCAATATGTACTTAAAGCGTAAGCAACCTGAGTTGGCGAAGCAGACGTTTCAGCGTTTAACTAAAAAATCGCCAAATTCTCCACAAGCCAAAGACTTGGCTGCCATCATGTCTCTTCAAGGAGATAAGAAAGGCGATTACCAACGAGCTAAGCTGCTTGCTAAATCTGGCCGTTACGAAGAAGCCATCCAAGCGTATAAAGTCATTTTTCCAAACGGCATGCCTTCTGCTGCATTGCAGTTAGAGTTTCTTCAGCTGCAAAGCAATCTTGATGGAAGTTGGCAGGTGGTAAAACAAGGTTTAGAGTGCTTAAATGCAGATTACCCGGGTGTGCCTCAGTTTCAACTCGCATTGGCGAATCACATCCGCAAAGAGAACCCAGCTGACCCATGGATTTTGGATACCTACAAAAAGCTCGCTTTAGCGCCAGTCATTGGCAGCAGTGCAGCGACATCTTGGCTGCGTGCTCTCGATCAACTGCCGATCTCAGAACAAGTGGTTCAACAATACGCGATTCTTGCGAGTTACTATCCATCAGATCTTGAGATTCAACGCGCCAACCAAGGCGCGAAGAAGCGCTGGGAAACCGAGCAAGATCTACGTAAGGACCCAACCTATCTTGCCAAATTGAAAGGTCTCAAACTGCTGGATGAAGACAAAACCTTGCAAGCTGAGAAGCAGTTGCGTTATGCGATGACGACGCGTCCGAACGACCCAGAAATATTGGGTGGTATGGGCAAGGTCTATCTGCGTAAAGGTCAGCAACAAAAGGCGCTTGAGTACTTTGAACGTGCACAGCAGTTAGATAAAGACCCGGATAGCGCCTCGAAATGGGCCACTCTGATTGAAACCTCGCAATATTGGGCTTATTTGGATCAAGGTGATGCACTGGCTGAGAAAGGGCAGTTTAAACAAGCTGAAAGCCTTTACCGTAAAGCCATTCAGTCGGATAAAACACAGCCTTATGCTTTTACCTCTTTAGGGGCGCTTTACTTAGCACAAAAGAATTATGCCGCAGCAGATAGATCTTATATCCAAGCACTAAAACTGGAAGCGCTGAACGGATCTGCCTTACGTGGACGACTCGATGTTCGTATTGAGCAGCAGGACTGGGCGGGCGCGGCTTCGCTTGCACAGCGTTTTTCTCCAGCACAAAAACAGGTGGTGTCTGAGAAAATCAATGGCATTCAATCTGAGATCATTCTGGCGAGATTGCGCATTGCAATAGCGAAAGATGACCAAGTAGGTATGCAATCTGCAGTGGAAGAATTGATTGAGCTAAAACCAACATCGCCTTGGTTGAGACTGGACATCGCCGATGTGGTTCACTCTATGGGTGATAAACGTCGTGCCGACAGGCTGATGTCTGAATGGGCGACGAACAGCACTGATCCGGAAATGAAGTTCGCGTATGCCTTGTATCTCGCTCAAGATTTTAAAGTCGATGCGGCGATTTCTGAGTTAGAGAGTGTGCCGAAGCGCGAGGTTACCCCAGCCATGGAGCGTAACCTCACACGCTTAAAGCTCAATGCCGATTTACAAGATTTATCCTCGCGTTATCAGGCCTCACCGAAGACGGTTACTACCATGTTGACGTCGCTTGAGTCTCAATATGCTGGGCAAGTTCAACCTCTAGCGAGGCTTGTAAGTGCTTGGGTAGAGATTGAAAAGGTCAATGAAGCGCAGCGTATTTATCAAAGTATTCGCCCCTCAAGCAAATGGTCTACCGACGAAAAACTCGCTTACGGCAGTATGATGGTGAGCCTGAATCAGTTTGACGATTTCGACCAATGGTACGAAGGCTTGGCGTTGAGTAAAGACCAGCAAGCAGTCAGTGCCTCTGAAGCGCTGCAATTTGATGAACTCAAAACACGTCGTACTTTAGCGCAAGCGGATTTGTTACTCGCGAATCAACGACCAGAGCAAGCAATGGCTTTATATGAACGTATCTCATCAAAACCTGAACCATTCAAGACGCAAGCTCAGGTGGGGTTGCTGCAAGCTAGCGCACAGAGTGGGGATGAGGCAACCTATCACGACTTGCATCTGATCTTGAATAAGAAGCGTGACACGCTGAATGCTGTTCAGCTGATGACGGTTGCTTCGGTATTCAATCAACTTGGTTACCGCAATGATGCGAACACCCTGAACCGCTTGCTCGATGATACACAGGGCGCTGACGCTCTGGCGTATCGCAACAGCATGTCTATTGCGATGGACAATCAGCAATGGACGTTAGCGGAAGAGCGCGGACGTCAGGCATTGAATAGTGATCGAATTGAAAAAAGTGCAAAACCAGATGAAGCAAGTCTAGAGACGCTTACTTTGCGTGAGTTGTATGACACAGCAGATGACTACTGGCTAACGCGAAATGTTAAGTCGGACATCGATACGCTCCATGACCGCAGTGATGGTCATGTACTTATCGGTTGGGATTACAGTGCGCGTGATGGGCGTAACTCATCCAACCAAGTGCCAATCGAAGCGCGTATTCCGATTGAATCACTCGATGGGCATCTGTTGCTGAGAGCGGATTACGTATCTATCGATTCAGGCGAGCTAGATTACTACGAGAAGGAACCTGAAAAATTCCCAACTACAACAACGGTTCAAAATGATGCATCGGGTATGGCGCTTGGTGTGGGTTGGCAAGCCAAAGATTGGCAAGTGGATATCGGCACTACACCGATTGGTTTTGACCATACTACTTGGGTAGGCGGGGTCAGTGTGGATGGTGATCTCGGGGACTTCGGATGGACAGCAGAAGCGTCTCGCCGACCTGAAACCAGCAGCACACTTTCTTATGCTGGAATGACAGTACCGAGTGGAACCAGTGATCCTCAAGGCAAAAAATGGGGTGGTGTAGTTCGAACTGGCGTTAAGCTCAATTCGAGCTGGGATATAGGTGGCCCTTACGGTTTTTGGAGCAGCCTGCAATACCATACACTGACGGGTGAAAACGTTGAAGACAACACTCGCCTCGGTGTGCTTGGTGGGGCTTACTACAAACTGATCGCAACGGATGATCAGCGCCTGAGTATTGGCACTAACTTGATGTACCTCGACTATGACAAAAACTTGGGTGAATACACACTTGGTCATGGTGGCTACTACAGCCCGCAAAGTTATTTCTCTGTGTCATTGCCAGTCAACTATTACGGTCGCTACGACAGCACATGGTCGTATCAATTGAGTGCTTCCATTTCTAACTCATGGACAGAAGAAGATGCGCCTTATTTATCTTCTGGTGATAGTTCTGAGCGTGGTGGCGGCTTTGGTGCTTCGCTGCAAGCAGCCGTTGAGAAGCGAGTGAGTAAACGTTGGTATATCGGTGCGCTGGTGGATCTACAGCGTTCAGAGTTTTACACGCCAAACCATTTCATGCTGTACGGAAAATACACCTTCAATGACCGCTGGCAGCCGATTGAATACCCACCTGCGGTACCTACGCTGTACAGTGATTTTTAGTACCAGTCTCTCTCGCAACGAGTATTGCAGGAATGGTAGAAACAACAAAGGCCGGAGGTTTCCGGCCTTTTCTATTTGAGCTGTCCTGCTTTAAATCGATTCGCTTAGTACAAGATCGAGTAAAGTTGACGGCGGTACTTACTTGCCAGTGCGTTGCCTTGGCCAAGTGCGCTCAAGATATCCATAAAGACTTTCTTCACTTCACCATCTTGTGCGCCTAGGTTGGTCTTAAGAATGTTCCAAAGTAGCTCTAACGCTTCTTCATCGCGGCCCACTTGGTTGTACTGAACGGCAAGTTCACACGCCAATTCAATGTTATCAGGGTTTGCTGCTAGCTCTTGTTCAAGACGCTGAAGCTCTGGGCTTTCCGCTGCTTGAAGATGCAGGTCTAACTTCGCGATCAAACCTTTGTAGTAGTTGTCTTGGTATTCCAGTGGAATCGCGCTTAACAGCGTTTGTGCCAATTCAAACTGTTTGGTTTCCAGCAAGCAATCTGCCATCGCCAGTTTCACGTCGCCGCGGTTTTGAAGCTCTTCCGATAGCGTTTGTAGAATCGCTAACGCCTGAGCATGTTCACCTTGTTGGAGCAATTCACTTGCTTGCTTCAACTGCATCTCATCTTGGCTTGGTAGATGCTTTTGCAGCATTGCTGTAATCGCATCAATAGGCTGAGGACCACCCATACCATCGACGGCTTGGCCGTTCATGAATAATGCGATGGTTGGTAGCACTTGCACGCCAAATTGAGAAGCAAGAGCAGGTTGCTGTTCACAGTTCAATAGAGCAAGGGTAAATGCGCCGTTGTATTGCTGAGTCAGCATTTGTAGATCAGGAATCACTTGTGCGCTTTCTGGTTGAGCGCTCGCCCAAAAGTGGATCAATACAGGCGTGTTCATTGACCCTTCAAGCGTTTCACGGAAGTTTTGTTCTGTTAACTCAACGATAAATGGGGATTGCATCAGAGTATCCTTGCTTTTTGTTTCTTGTCGTTGATTGTAGATATGGAGTTGATATTTGGGAAATTCAAGCGATAGAAAGGAAAAACGCTGCCGAAGCAGCGTATTCCTGATAGCAAGCGAAAGTGCTATTAAATTTGGCTAGTCCAGCACGCTTTAGAAAGTCTTGTTAGACGTTATAGTGGTGTGCTGGGTGTGGTATCAAAATAGGATGAACATGGTCAACACTACACCCACACTAAGCCAGTTAAGCTGATTTAATGTCATTATTGTCTCGCGAAAATACAAAACAGAAAGGGTGGCGATACCAAATCTAAAGTGAGTATCCACATCGCGTTCAGGCACGATGGATGAAGATACTAACCTAGAAATTGATTCGAACATTGAGGCTTTCTTAACCTACATGCTCATAATGACATCACATTGTTACGGTAAAATTACATCGTGATAAAAATTTTTTATGCTGCTTGTCGCAAAATCTTATCAAGAATACGAGTTGGTAACAGGCGCTTCAATACCGCAAAAACTTTGGTCGGTGTGGTGATTCGGTAACGGATTTTGGGTTTATCACTGGTGAGTGCGTGGAGCACCGGCTCAATACAAGACTCAGCTGGAAGGACAAATTTGTTGTTCGACTTGTCGTTATCCAAACGCTGCTTTTGTCCTTCGTAAGCCGCTCTGTGGGCACTGTTTTCCACATCAATCCACTGCTCAAAAGCTTTTAAGGCATTTTGTCTAAACTGGGTTTCTATTGGGCCAGGTTCGATCAGTGCAACTTTGATGTTGGTGTCCATCAATTCCAAACGTAGCGTGTCTGTCCAGCCTTCAAGAGCGAACTTAGAGGCGTTATAGGCACCACGATATTTCATCGCCGCAAACCCTAGCACAGAGCTGTTTTGGATGATTCTTCCTTCACCCTGTTTGCGCATGTGTGGCAACACTTCTCTTACGAGTTGGTGCCAGCCAAAAAAGTTGGTTTGAAACTGCGCTTGAAGTGCTTCTGTCGGTAGATCTTCTAATGCGCCAGGTTGTCCGTAAGCGCCATTGTTAAACACGGCATAGAGTGTCCCCTCGGCCAGTTCCAGAGCTGTTGAAACTCCAGCAGAAATACTTTGAGGATCATTAAGATCTAACTGAATGCAGATTAAGCCTTCACTGGTTAAGCGTTGAACGTCTTGCTCGTTGCGACACGAGGCAATAACGTGAAAGCCCTCTTTTTGTAAAGCGTGGGCACACACGTAACCGATGCCTGTAGAGCATCCGGTGATTAAAACTGACTTTTTCATAGTAAGGGGCTCACTGGGAGGTAGTGAGCCTTATGATTCAACAACTTCTGTCTTGAAGCAAGTTCTTGAGTGCGGGTTCAACTCTTGAGTAGCTGAACTTGAAACCAAGCTCGGTCAGTTTCTTAGGCTTAGCGCGAATGCTATCGAACAGTAAGCACGATGACTCTCCCATCGCCATGTTCATCACCCATTTAGGAGTAAACAGGATATGCGGTCGCTTGAGGGTTTTCGCCAGTGTACCGCTAAAGATTCGGTTGCTGACAGGGTGGGGGGCGCACAAGTTGAACTCACCATGAGCATGTGGGGTTTCAAGTAGGTACATGATAGCGCGAACCATATCCAGAATATGAATCCAAGGCATGTACTGTTTACCGCTTCCCATCGGCCCACCTACACCTAGTTTGTAGGGCATCAGCATTTTTGCCAACGCGCCTCCATTTTGACCGAGGACAACACCAGTACGAATTAAACACACTCGTGTTTGTTCAGATTCTGCACGTTTGGCAATTTGCTCCCAACGAGCACACACAGAGTGAGCGAAAGCATCGCTATTCACGTGTAAGCACTCATCAAACGGGTGGTCTTGCTGGTCACCGTAATAGCCAACCGCAGAGCCGCTAATAAATACCACTGGTGGCTCGGTACTGGCGTGAATCAATTCAACGATCCGCTCGGTCACTTTCCACCGACTGTTACAAATGACCTCTTTCTGCTCCTTGCTCCAGCGTTTATCTGCAATCGGTTCGCCGGCAAGGTTAATCACCGCATCGACGTCATTGAGATCTTCAATCGAATCAAGGGAGTCGAGGTATTCTATATTACCGACATCAGCATGCTGTAGGCGTTGCTTCGCCTGCTCTGGGGTGCGAGTAAGCAGCATGATTTGATGCGTGGTAAGCAGTTTAAGTAACTCAGAGCCAATAAAGCCTGTACCACCGGTCAGTAATATCTTCATGTTATCCCTTTGATTGTAAAACTATTCAAACATTATAGTCGTTAACGGCCTAGCATGATCATTTCAATGACTTGCGTTGTCGATTTTATTATTAGTTCCTAAGCAGTTAGAAGCGTTTTGTTGTGAAGCGATGTGAAGCTCACAATTTGAATAAATGTAACAAGATGTTATTAATCATCGAGTGCGGCTCACACTTAGTTGCAGGAAACTGTGTCATGCTGACTTTAAAGGAAGATGACATTAGGGTAGGAGGCGTATATGGAAGCATTTTTTGCTCTGTTTCGAGCCTTACTCAGCAGTGCTCGCGACCTACTACCTATCGTTCTTGTTATTACCTTTTTTCAGCTCGTTGTTTTGCAAGAGCCACTCCCTAATCTTGTCTCCATTCTATTTGGCCTTCTTTTGGTTATTCTCGGCTTGACCTTCTTTATCTTTGGTTTGGAGCTTGGGTTATTCCCGATTGGCGAAAACATGGCGCAAGCTTTTGCCAGTAAAGGCAGCGTGTTTTGGCTGCTGATTTTCGCATTCTGCTTAGGCTTCGGTACAACCATTGCTGAACCAGCATTGACTGCTGTAGCGGAAGAAGCTTCGGAGGTGGCGGCTGAGGGAGGGATGATTGCCAATACTGAGCAATCAATGGAGGAATACGCAGATGGCTTGCGCTTAACGGTTGCTTTGTCGGTGGGCGTGGCGATTGTATTAGGCGTACTTCGGATTCTAAAAGGTTGGCCGATTCAGTACATGATCATCGGAGGCTACATCGGCGTTGTGATACTGACGGGATTTGCGCCGGAATCTATCATCGGTGTGGCTTACGATTCTGGCGGTGTGACGACTTCTACCATCACGGTGCCTCTGGTTACTGCTCTTGGGGTTGGGCTCGCATCGGCGATCAAAGGACGCAATCCCATGATTGATGGGTTTGGACTTATCGCTTTTGCCTCCTTGTTACCGATGATGTTTGTGATGGTTTATGGGATGGTGGTGGCATGATTTCCTTTGCACATTTCATCGATACTTTTATCTCAACCATCACTGATGTGGTTCCTATCGCGACCATTATCTTCGGTTTTCAGTTGGCAGTGCTGCGCCGTCCAGTTTCAAACTTACCCAAAGTAATACTTGGCTTTGGGTACGTTATTTTAGGGTTATCGTTATTTTTGCTTGGTTTGGAAATGGCGCTGTTTCCACTTGGTGAAACCATGGCGACTCAATTGACTGCACCAGCCTTCTTGCTGGAATTTAAAGTCTCAATCGGCCAAGCCTTGAGTTGGGTTGATTATTACTGGGTGTACATCTTCGCTTTCTTTATCGGTTTTAGTACCACCATAGCGGAGCCTTCTCTTATCGCGGTCGCCATTAAAGCTAATCAAGTGTCTGGTGGCAGCATCAGTGTGAACGGGTTACGTGTTGCTGTTGCTTTAGGTGTCGCGGTTGGCATTGCGTTGGGCAGTTACCGAATCGTAGTGGGCGATCCGATTCATTATTACATCATTGCAGGTTACATCGTGGTGGTGATTCAAACCTTTTACGCGCCGAAGCTAATCGTTCCTTTGGCTTACGATTCGGGTGGCGTGACGACGTCTACGGTCACAGTGCCTTTGGTGACTGCACTTGGCTTGGGGTTGGCATCGACGGTTCCGGGACGAAACCCCATGATAGATGGCTTTGGTTTGATCGCCTTTGCCAGTTTATTCCCAATAATTTCTGTCATGGGCTATGCCCAAATCACCCAGTGGTTAAACAAAGAGACTGCGGAGGAAAAAGAGAATGCGCTTTAAACTAATACTGGCCTTTGTAGAGGATAGCAAGACCGACAAAGTGCTGGATGCGGCTCGTGATGCAGGGGCAACGGGTGCTACGGTGATTAACAACGCTCGAGGGCAAGGTTTAAACCAAAAACGCACCTTCTTTGGATTGACTTTAGAAGTGCAAAAAGACGTGTTGTTGTTTGTTGTTGAAGAGCATTTATCCAGGCACATACTAGAGACAATCAGCGAGGTCGGAGAGTTCGACCAAGAGTCAGGCCAAGGCATTGCCGTACAAATTGATATCGAGGATGCGGTTGGCGTCGCGCACCAAGTAGAAAAACTGACCAAAGTGGTAGAGGACGAATTATGAGTAATCACGAGTTAATTCGAGTCAGAGACGTGATGGCTGCAACGTATATCATTGTAGATGGGTTAATCACGGTTCATGAAGGTATTACGTTAGCGAAAAGGAGTGAAGTTAAAGCGCTGGTGATTAATAAGCGTGATAGCGATGATGAATATGGCATTGTTCTGATGAACGATATCGCTAAAAAAGTACTGGCAAAAAATCGTTCTCCGCAACGAACCAATCTTTATGAAATCATGACTAAACCAGCACTGTCCGTCGATCCCAATATGAATGTGAAATATTGCGCACGCTTATTTGAACGATTTGGTATTAGTCGCGCACCAGTGATTGAAAATGGTGAGGTCATTGGCATGGTGAGTTACAACAACATTGTGATTAATGGTATGGCGAGAGAAGAGGTATAGGCGGCTCTTTTCGTTAATGGCTCAATAGAGGGTAAGAACGGAAACATTCTCATCACAGCGACAAATAGCAAACCGAGTAATAATTACTTATTTGTGCCATTGCATATCCGTAAACTGAGGCTTATTCTTTGAGAATTAAAGAAATAATTGAGGATGTCATGTCATGCCGCTAGTTGCTTGCCCTGTGTGCGAGAAGCAAATATCAAAACGAGCTCACACCTGTCCAGGATGTGGAGAGCCAGACCCACTAAACCACCTAGCCAAGTCTAAGTTTTTATCGATGATATTTTGGGCTGTAATCCTTGTGGGGGCCGGTTATTTTGCTTGGTTCTACTTGGTGCCAATGTTGGTTGAAATGCTTCGTAATCACTAGTTTTGTACTTTGGTTGAGCTTCTATAAGAATGCCGTAGAATACCCTCATACATTTTGAGGAGACGATGTCGTGAAACTATTTTTTGCCTCAGACTTGCATGGCTCTTTGCCGGCAACCGAAGAAACTATCCAGCTTTATTTGGCCTCTGGTGCTGACCATCTCATCTTATTGGGTGATACGTTAAACCACGGGCCAAGAAATCCAATCCCAGAAGGTTACAACCCGCCACAAGTCGCAGAGTTACTTAATCAATATAGTGAGCAGATCATCTCTGTTCGTGGTAATTGTGACAGTGAAGTTGACCAAATGCTGTTGAACTTCCCAATGATGACGGAATACGCATGGCTGCTATTGGAGTCGGGTAAGCGTATGTTCCTCACTCATGGTCATTTATACAACAGTACAAAACGCCCGCCATTGCGTGAAGGCGACATCATTGCTCATGGTCATACTCATGTTCCAGTGGCAGAGATGCAAGAAGGTGCGATCATCTTTAATCCGGGATCAATGACCTTCCCAAGAAATGGCTTGTCACGTAGCTATGGTTTGATGGAAGGCAACACACTAACGGTGCAAACGCCAGAAGGTGAAGTGTTAGCTCAGACTACGATTTAATTTTCGTGTCATTGAATAAATCGGTAATTAGATAAGTAATCAAGGGGGCCATTGGCTCCCTATTTTGTATCTGAATGACCTAAATCGCGTTCTGGATCGATGATATCTCTTACGCGTTGCTTTAGGATTTTGGCTTCAGGGAAACCTCCGTCTTTTTTACGTTCCCAAATCTGGACGCCATTGCAAAAAATCTCAAAACGGCCACCCGTATCAGGATGTAAGCTGACGGTTTCAATCTCTTCACTGAATGTATGAAGCAATTCTTGCGATAGCCAAGTTGAACGCAACATCCAATTGCACTGACGACAGTAGTGAATGTCTATGATGGCTTTATCCATTTCTAATTTCCTTTCTTTAAATACTAAAGCAACAGCTTGATGCCGACTGCAAAGGTGAGGATTTCAAACGCGATTTTGATAACTCGATTGCTGTACTTTGTCGCCGCCCATGCACCTAAGCTGCCGCCTAAAAATGAACTCACTAATAAAACCGGTAACCAGGCCCAATGAATTGGCGCTCCGGCTTGTACCACTGCGACGCCACCGATACCATTCCAAAACAGACCGACACAAATCATTGTATAGGCCACCGCTTGCTTGTAGTCGTAACCAAACCAACGCACAAGGAAAAGGGTAACAAACAAGCCAGAGCCAGCAGTCAACGAGCCATTCACTATACCAATGAACATCAAACCTAACCCGCCGACTATCCAGCCAAAGGTATCACGATGAGTTGGTATCTCTGTCTGACCTAGTTGTTTCTTAAAGCGAGAGTAAATTCCAAGAGCAAGGATCATCGCCCCGAGCATTTTCTCGGCGATGTTATCAGGAATTTGGACAATCAGGTTTGCGCCAATTACAACGCCAATGCTGCCCACCAGAATCAGATAAAGCGCGACTTTAGGTTTTATAGTCCCGGCTTTTAGATGCGTACTCGCAGCACCAAGTCCAAGGGCAACGGAAGCGACTTTATGCGTTCCTAGTGCGACGGAGAAAGGCAAGCCAAGGAAGATCAATAACGGAAATTGCAGTAACCCAGCGCCACCACCAGAGAGGGAAGCGAGCGTATTTGCGATAAGAGAACCAAAGAAGAGGGTAAGGGTATCTAGCCAGTCCATGTCCAAAATAAAAGGGGGCATCTTGCCCCCTTATCATCGAATCAAAATCAGTTTCTAAACAGTACCGTAGAACCGTGGTTCAGGCTAGTCAGTAGTAACGTTTTTTCGTTCACGACATCAATGCGACGGCTCTGTTCGGCATCTAGCTTAAAGATTTGAGTAATGAGACGAAGTTGCGATTCAGAGAAGTCTTTGGACTGAGAGGCCGAAATATCTTTGAACTCAGCAGGCGATACCAACAAATAATTGTCGCTCACTTCCCATCGACCTTTTTCCGAAATGTTGATGGTTGACTCCGCCGTTGAGTCTTGCGCAAACAATCGAATATTTGCTACACGGATGTAGTCACCGTTTGGTAAATACTTCACGTTCGATTCAACATTGACTTTGCGTAGTGGTCCTACAGTATCGTCTGGCAAGTTATCAGTGATCAGTGTGACCATGGTAGATTGCCACTCGTTTGCTGTCAGTACTTGTTCTACTTTTAGGTCACTGCCCCAATATAACCAGCCACTAAAAAGGATAGATACGGCTAAAACCGCAGATGCTATTTTAATCTTCATTTCAGCCTCCTTTAGTTGCAGATGTCTGTTGGGTCATTACGACCAGCGAAGATTCGCAGCGTCACATTCTCGTATGAATGGTCGCTATCATGAATATAGTTAAGTATCAGTTGATTGTTCTGGCCGCCAGTGGCGATAACTTCGACTGGCGAAGACTCTTCCGCATGATGCTCCACATAACGTTTGATGCACTGCTCAATGGATGGCAGCCAATCGTTCAATTGTGGGTGATTAATGGGTGTCATAACGGGGACGTTATGGTACTCACCAACTTGACGGAATTGAGACTCTGCAGGATTAGTTAGTAACAATACGCACACTGGCAATAGCAGAGCGACAATAACAAGCACGCGCGCGATCCAGTGGTTTGTTTTTGGTGCTGGCGTTGTTTTTGGTGTTTCTAATGACGCTTCAAGTTCAACAGGTGCTTCAGCAATTGTTTCCGTCGAAGATTCTGTGAATTGCTCTAAATCTACGACAGGTGCTTCGTTTTCATTCTCTGGATCATCAAGTTCAGGGAGAGAATCAGAAGACAACGGGCTTAAACGTTCAACAGAACAAATCAATTGGTAACCGCGTTTAGGGACTGTTTTTACGAATTCTGGCGATTTAGTTGAATCCTTCAACATTTTTCGCAGGGTAGAAATTGCTTGAGTTAGGCTTGAGTCATCCACCTCGAAGCCTTGTTCGCGCCAAACAAACTCATGCAACTCGTTACGTGTTAATACTTCGTTAGGTCTCTCTGCCAACAACAGGAGTATACGGCTTTCGTTGCTTCCTAATCGTACAACTTCGTTGCCACTTTGTTGGTCAGCGAGCGAATTACTATTTGGGTCAAAGACAAATCTTTGAGCAAGCAGAAATTTGGTGCCGATGTTAGTCATTTAGTTCTTCTTAGATGGATGATTCTGAAATTATAGTGATTTGCGTCACAAAAAATGGCGTACGCAAAAGGACATGTGCTCGTTTTAGATGCTTTTAGACAAATAGGATAATTAAAATTTTCTAAAAAAACACCGTTTTTAGCAATATTGACCTTGAATTTACATTTGTCAGCCACATGTTAAATGACATCGTGGTAAAGCTGTTTTTATAAGGCAGCGGTTAGGACTTTGTCATTTAAAGTCTTTTTAATTTAGAAGTTATGGAGCAAACATGAGCGACACCGTATCCCCAAACAAAGAAACTCGTGGCTTTCAATCAGAAGTAAAGCAGTTACTTCACCTGATGATCCATTCTCTTTATTCAAACAAAGAGATTTTCCTACGCGAGTTGATCTCAAATGCATCTGATGCATCTGATAAATTACGCTTCCAAGCGCTATCTAACCCAGATTTATATGAAGGGAATGCCGACCTTGGTGTAAAGCTTGCGTTTGATGAAAAGGCTAACACACTTACGATCTCTGATAACGGCATCGGCATGACGCGTGACGACGTGATTGAGCACTTAGGTACTATCGCGAAATCTGGCACGGCAGAATTCTTTTCGAAGCTGTCTGATGATCAAAGTAAAGACTCGCAGCTGATTGGTCAGTTTGGTGTTGGCTTTTATTCAGCGTTCATCGTTGCTGACGCGGTGACTGTGCGCACTCGTGCTGCGGGTACTGCTGCTGACGAAGCGGTTCAATGGCAATCTGCGGGTGAAGGTGAGTACACCATTGAAACCATTACGAAAGACTCTCGTGGTACCGACATTGTTCTTCATATGCGTGAAGAAGGTAAAGAATTTCTAAATGAATGGCGTCTGCGTGATGTCATTAGTAAATATTCTGATCACATTGGTATTCCAGTTGCAATTCAAACCACTGTTCGTGATGACGAAGGTAATGAAACGGGTGAGAAGAAGTGGGAGCAAATCAACAAAGCTCAGGCACTTTGGACCCGCAGCAAGTCGGATATCTCTGAAGAGGAGTATCAAGAGTTTTACAAACACGTTTCTAACGATTTCGCCGATCCGCTTACGTGGAGTCATAACCGTGTAGAAGGTAAGAACGATTATACCAGCCTGCTTTACATCCCAGCGAAAGCGCCATGGGATATGATGAACCGCGACCATAAGTCGGGTCTAAAGTTGTACGTGCAGCGCGTATTCATCATGGACGACGCTGAGCAGTTTATGCCATCTTACTTGCGTTTCATCCGTGGTTTGATTGACTCGAATGATCTGCCATTGAACGTGTCTCGTGAAATTCTTCAAGATAACAAGGTCACTCAGTCACTTCGCAACGCATGTACCAAGCGTGTACTTACTATGCTTGAGCGTATGGCGAAGAATGATGATGAAAAATACCAATCATTCTGGAAAGAGTTCGGCCTTGTCATGAAGGAAGGCGTTGCAGAAGACATGGCAAATAAAGAGAAAGTTGCTGGTCTATTGCGCTTTGCGTCTACTGAAGTGGACTCTGCTGAACAAACCGTTGGTTTGGCTTCTTACATTGAACGCATGAAAGAAGGCCAAGATAAGATTTACTACCTAACGGCAGATAGCTACGCAGCCGCGAAGAACAGCCCGCACCTAGAGCAGTTCAAAGCGAAAGGCATCGAAGTTATCTTGATGTTTGACCGCATCGATGAGTGGCTGATGAACTATCTAACCGAATTTGATGGTAAGCAATTCCAATCGATTACCAAAGCGGGTCTTGATCTGAGTAAGTTTGAAGACGAAGCAGAAAAAGAAAAGCAGAAAGAAACGGAAGAAGAGTTTAAGTCTGTAGTTGAGCGAACTCAGTCATACCTTGGTGACCGCGTGAAAGAAGTTCGTACGACTTTCAAGCTTGCTACTACGCCTGCAGTTGTCGTGACTGACGATTTCGAAATGGGTACACAGATGGCGAAGCTTCTTGAAGCGGCCGGTCAAGCAGTACCAGACGTGAAGTACATCTTCGAAATCAACCCAGAGCACGCACTTGTTAAGCGTATGGCAGATGAAGCCGATGAAGAAGCATTTGGTCGCTGGGTGGAAGTGTTGTTGGGCCAAGCGATGCTGGCTGAACGAGGTTCGATGGAAGACCCGACGCAATTTGTCGGTGCCATCAACAAGCTTTTGACTAAGGTTTAATAACCAAAAATCAATGAAAAGCTCGCGAAATGCGAGCTTTTTGTTTGTAAACGCATAGATTCACACTTTGATTGTTGAGTTAGTAATCAATAAAACTCGAAAGCAGGCATCGCTAACATTCTTTAGTCTTAATCTGCTCATTGCTTAGTGAACCTGTGTTAGAATCTCGAACTTGAATGTGAGTAATAAGGCGTGTATTTTGGCTCGCCTAAATGTTATACCGAAACTTATCGTTGCGACTGCCTCGACGGGTTGCGGCCCAAGAAGCCAGCTATTGTGAGCTTCGGTATAAATCTTAAATATTAAAGAGGATAAATCATGCGCATCATTCTTCTAGGTGCTCCAGGTGCTGGTAAAGGCACACAAGCAAACTTCATCATGGATAAATACGGTATTCCACAAATCTCTACTGGTGATATGCTTCGTGCTGCTATCAAAGCAGGTACAGAGCTTGGCAAACAAGCTAAAGCTGTTATCGACGCTGGTCAGCTAGTTTCTGATGAAATCATCCTTGGCCTTATCAAAGAGCGTATTGCTCAAGACGATTGCGCGAAAGGTTTCCTACTAGATGGTTTCCCTCGTACTATCCCTCAAGCTGATGGTCTAAAAGCAATGGGTGTTGATGTCGATTACGTAATCGAATTCGACGTTGCTGACAGCGTAATCGTTGAGCGTATGGCTGGTCGTCGTGCACACCTTCCATCAGGTCGTACTTACCACGTTGTTTACAACCCACCAAAAGTGGAAGGTAAAGATGACGTAACTGGCGAAGATCTTGTTGTACGTGATGACGACAAAGAAGAAACAGTACGCGCACGTCTGGGTGTTTACCACGAGCAAACTGCACCACTTATCGAGTACTACGGTAAAGAAGCAGAAGCAGGTAACACTAAGTACCTTAAGTTTGACGGTACTAAGCAAGTTGCAGAAGTAAGTGCAGATATTGAGAAAGCACTAGCATAATTTGCTAGCGGCAAAATTTAATATTTTGATATATTTAAAAGCGACCTTAGGGTCGCTTTTTTTTATTCAGCTTGTTTGAACGGTGAACCAATTTCTTATACTCATCGTACAATCAACGCCGTTTACCATGAATAGGATGTTATGAAAAACAATAATAAGCAAGGGGTGTTACTGGTTAACCTTGGCACTCCCGATGAGCCGACCGCACCGGCAGTAAAGCGTTTTCTCAGTCAGTTCCTTCATGATCACCGTGTTGTCGATATGACTCGTTGGCTGTGGTGCCCAATCCTTCACGGTATTATTTTGCCAGTACGCGCGCCGAAAGTTGCAAAACTCTACCAATCTGTATGGATGGAAGAAGGCTCGCCTTTGATGGTGCACTCTAAGCGACAAGCAGAGAAGCTCGCAGTCGCGTTAGACATGCCTGTGGAATTAGGAATGACTTATGGTACCCCAAGTCTTCTAAGTGGTTTTGAAGCCCTGCAAGCGCAAGGTGTCGAAGAAGTGGTCGTGTTGCCGCTATATCCGCAGTATTCGGGGACGACGACAGCTGCAGTCTCTGATGGCATGACGAAAGCGTTCAAAAAAATGCCAGTGATGCCAGAATTTAGCTTTATTCGTGATTATCACAACCACCCCAAGTACATCGCAGCATTAGCGCAATCAGTACGTGAACATTGGGAAGAGCATGGGAAAGGGGAGTACCTGCTGTGTTCTTACCATGGTATTCCAAAGCGCTATGCCGACAATGGTGATATCTACCCTAAACATTGTGAAGAAACGACGCGATTGCTAGGTGAAGCATTAGGGTTAACTGATGACCAGTTCGGTATGACGTACCAGTCTCGATTTGGCCGTGAAGAGTGGTTACAACCTTACACCGATAAAACGTTAGAAGTATTACCAAGCCAAGGTAAGAAGAAGTTAAGTATTCTAACGCCTGCATTCTCGTCAGATTGTTTGGAAACGTTGGAAGAGATTTCAGAAGAGTGCCGTGAGATTTACCTTGAAGCAGGCGGGGAGAGCTTTAGCTACATCCCTTGTTTAAACGACAATGATATGCACATTGATATGATGGTCGATTTGGTGCGTTCTAAGCTTTAATCTTTCAAGCCTTCGAGCTTCTGTTTTGTTTACAGAGAACAAAAAGGGTCGCGATTGCGACCCTTTGTTTTATTTGTACTTTATATTAAGCAATTTGAGTTTGTTGCTCTTCAATTTGTTCTGCTGTGCTGTGTGTATTTTCTGCACCGTGCATCCAACGAACTAGCGTGTTAGAGAACAACAGTAGAATTACACCAGAGATAGTCGCTGTTACTGCAATACCACTGAAGATTGCTAGTGCACCTAGTTCACCTACGTGAGAGCCAACATAACCAGCAACGTAGTTTGCGATTGCGTTACAACCGAACCATGCACCCATCATAAGTGATGCAAGACGTAGCGGAGCGAGCTTCGTTACTAGAGATAGACCAATAGGAGATAGACACAGTTCACCCAACGTATGGAAGAAGAATGCACCTACTAGCCATAGCATTGATGTTTTAACCGCAGTATCACCACCTTGCTCCATAACGGCACCAACCATACATAGGAAACCTAGTGCTAGGAAGAACATTGCGAAGGCAAATTTCATTGGCGAGTTAGGTTCACGTTTACCCAGCTTCACCCATAGAACGGCTAATACAGGTGCAAGAGTAATAATGAAGAATGGGTTTAGTGATTGGAACCACGCAGCAGGCACTTCAAAACCACCGATCATACGATCTGTGTATTGTTGTGTGTAGATGTTCATTAGACCGCCGGCTTGTTCGAAGCCCGCCCAGAAAACGATAGTGAACAAGCTCATCACAAGGATAACTTTGATTCGGTCGACTTCTTCTTTAGTTAGAGGCTCTTTCTTCGCAGATTTTTTAATCGCTAGGTCACGTTTTGCTGCTGGTACACGGCCAATATCACCTAACCAAGATTGAGCCATGGTCATTTGCATCACAAGGCTGACAATCATACCAACACCAGCGGCAACGAAACCGGCTTTCCAACCAAATTCATTGGTTACTGAGCCAGATACCACACCTGCAAGTAGTGCACCTAGGTTAATACCCATGTAGAAGATAGTGAATGCGCCGTCACGACGGTTATCACCTTCGTTGTAAAGGTCACCAACCATTGTTGAGATGTTTGGCTTAAATAGACCGTTACCACAAATAAGCAGAGCAAGACCTAGGTAGAAAGTGTGTAGAGAGCCAAGACCGAGCGCATCAGCTGGCATTGCTAGCGTAAATTGGCCGATAGCCATTAATGCACCACCAATGAGGATCGAACGGCGTTGACCTAGATAGTTATCCGCAAGGTAGCCACCAATAAGCGGAGTGATGTAGACAAGTCCAGTATAGATGCCGTAAAGGTCTAGGGCATCTTTAGTCGACCAGCCAAGGCCACCGTTCATGGTTGTGTCAGTAAGATAAAGTACTAGAATGGCGCGCATTGCGTAGTAAGAAAAGCGTTCCCATAGTTCTGTACCGAACAATAAGAACAAGCCACGTGGGTGACCAAAGTATTGATGTTGGTTTGACATAAGCTCTTCTAATAGTAGTTATTACATTTTTTAACGAAATCTACGTATACATGGCAATTTTATGTCTGACAAACAATAAAATTTTATGTGACGATTCATTTACCTTATGAAACGACTGCTTAGTGTTGAAATGGCGGGGTTTTTGTCGGTGATTTGGTCGTGTTACAAACTTACTTTTCATTTTTGCCTATAGACTTATTTTCTTAAGCTGATGAAAAGGTGTAAGTTGTATGTGCAATATAAAGTGGCTTATTGATAGGTTACTTGAATATCCATGACTCATCTTGGGCTTAATGCTAGGATGAGAGAAAAATATAATTGGCTAGTAAAAAATGAAACGTTGGTATTTACTTTATTGTAAACGTGGAGAACAAGTTAGGGCAAAACAGCACCTAGAAAATCAGGGTGTAGAATGTTTTTACCCAACTGTTGAGGTCGAAAAGATCTTACGGGGTAAGCGACAGAAAGTCGAAGAGCCGTTGTTCCCGTGTTATGTATTTGCTCGATTTGATTATGAAAAAGGCCCTAATTTCACCTCAGTACGTTCTACACGTGGTGTTGTGGATTTTGTGCGTTTTGGTGCGCAGCCTAAAGAAATCCAAGGTGATCTGGTTTTTGAGCTTAAACAGCTGGAAACCTGCACAGACGATCATTCTGATTCTGAATGTATGCCACAGCCTGGTGATGAGGTTCGAGTTAAAAGCGGGCAGTTTGCGGGTATAGATGCCATCTTCCAAGAGCAAGATGGTGAGAAGCGCTCAATCATGTTAGTGCAGATGATCACTAAGCGAGTGCCGGTAAGCATAGACAATAATGACCTCGATTTAAAATAACCAACAGTCATTCTGGTATAAAAAAAGAGGTGCTTTTGCACCTCTTTTTGATCTTTGTGCCTAAAGACTGAAAGGCAGCTGGTGGAGCCAGTCCTACCTTAGAATTAATATGCGTCGTTATGAACGGCTTGCACAGCGCGTCCTGATGGGTCTACACAGTTTTGGAAAGACTCATCCCATTCAATCGCTTTCGCTGAAGAACACGCTACTGAAGGGCCTCCAGGAACACATTCAGCTGCAGAAGGCAGCGGGAACAGCTCTTCAAAGATCTCGCGGTACACATAACCTTCTTTTGTGGTTGGTGTGTTATAAGGGAAACGGAACTGCGCTGTTTCCATTTGCTGGTCTGTCACTTTCTGCTCAGCCACTTCTTTTAGAGTATCGATCCAGCTATAGCCTACACCATCAGAAAACTGTTCTTTTTGACGCCATGCAATTGACTCTGGTAGGTAGTGCTCGAAACACTCACGTAGAATGTGTTTTTCCATTTTACCGTTGCCACACATCTTGTCCGCTGGGTTCAGGCGCATTGCAACGTCAATAAATTCTTTATCTAGGAATGGAACACGACCTTCTACACCCCACGCCGCTAGCGATTTGTTAGCACGTGCGCAGTCAAACATGTTTAGAGCGAGAAGCTTACGTACCGTCTCTTCGTGGAACTCTTGAGCGTTTGGTGCTTTGTGGAAGTACAAGTAACCACCGAAAATCTCATCCGCACCTTCGCCAGACAGTACCATCTTGATGCCCATTGCTTTGATCTTACGACCCATAAGGAACATCGGAGTAGAAGCTCGAATCGTTGTTACGTCGTACGTTTCAATGTGGTAAATCACGTCACGAATGGCATCCAAACCTTCTTGGATGGTGTATGTCATTTCATGGTGAACAGTCCCAATTTGGTCAGCAACTTCACGAGCAGCTTTCAGATCGGGCGCACCTTCTAGGCCGACAGCGAAAGAGTGCAGTTGTGGCCACCAAGCTTCAGACTTCTCATCATCTTCAATACGCATCGCTGCAAAGCGTTTCGCTACCGCAGACGTAATAGAAGAATCTAGACCACCTGAAAGAAGTACACCGTAAGGCACGTCAGTCATTAGTTGGCGCTTGACCGCTGCTTCTAGAGCTTCAGTCAATTCTTCTTTGCTAGTGCTGTTACCTTGTACGGCTGCGTATTCATTCCAGTCACGAGTGTAGTAGCGTTGAGGCTCTGCATCTGCACTGCCGTAGTGACAACCTGGAGGGAACTCGCTCACGGTCTTACATACTGGTACTAGTGCTTTCATTTCTGAAGCAACATAGTAGTTGCCGTGCTCATCGTAACCTTGGTAAAGCGGGATGATACCGATGTGGTCACGGCCCACTAAGTATTCGTCTTTTTCTTCATCGTAAAGTACGAATGCGAAAATACCGTTTAGTTCTTCAAGAAGGTCTGCGCCCATGTCTTGGTATAGCGCTAGGATAACTTCACAATCTGAATCGGTTTGGAATTCGTATTTACCTTCGTAGCGAGCACGAATCTCTTTGTGGTTGTAGATTTCACCGTTTACAGCAAGGATGAGTTTTTTATCAGGGCTGTATAGTGGTTGCGCACCACTATTTAGACCAACGATCGCTAGACGCTCATGCGCAAGAATTGCGCGTTCTGATGAGTAGATTCCAGACCAGTCTGGACCGCGATGACGAAGCTTTTTCGACATCTCAAGTGCGATAGGGCGCAATGCTGCTGCATCACTCTTAATGTCTAAAATGCCAAATACTGAACACATACAACATCCTTTTTAAACTAAACAATTTTTAATCGGTATGGCTTCAATTTGCCATTGTGAGTAAAAAAAGCAACGTTTTATGATTAAAAAAATGATAAAAAGGCTTGTCTATTAGATAGTGTTTAAAATAAGTCTTGTTTTGATGAATGAGATTAAGGTTTGGTATAAAAAACACACAAAAAAGCCCTCTTATTGTTAGAGGGCTCAATAAAAATATTGTTTTTGATGCTTATTTCATCGGGGTGAACTGAGGTTGAAGTTGCTCGCAAACATGACGCGCAAAACCGCTACCGGCTTCACTATAAATGTTCAGCGCCGCATCAACACCACTTTCTAGTAATCCTTCTAGCTGATCGGGATATTCAGCAATCGCTGCAATTTGGCCTTTATATTTTCGGCTTTGTAGTTGCTCTAATGCGGTTTGGTTTCCTTGGTGATGTGGCATCGCCAGTAAGACCAACTTTACATTGGCTGTGTCTAAAATTCGTTCCCAGAAATCGGGGTCGGTCGCGTCGCCAGAAATTACATTGCGTCCTTCAGAACGGTGTTTATGCGCTGCTTCTTCACGGACTTCTACACCAAGAGAAATCTTGCCATAGCGAGAACGCAACTCATCGTAGGCACCAGTGCCAATTCGGCCCATACCTAAAATCAGGACTTGAGCATGGCCCGGGTTGATAAGTTGGTCGCGTTGATTGAGCTTTTCGGCTGCTGTTTCTTGTAGCCATTTCCCAGAATGCTGGTAGATCTGGTGACCCAAGCGGTTCAATGGTGCAGAGATAATGAAAGAAATGGAGACGGCAACTGCAATCGCAGCAAGCATATCACTTGGCATCCAACCCATTTTGTAGGCCAATCCACCGACGATCAAACCAAATTCACTGTAGTTGAATAATGATAGTGATGTCAGCAGTGAGGTACGTACGCGGAATTTGAAATAGTTGATGGTTAGGAAGTAAAGCAGACCTTTAATTGGCAGTAGTAAAATAAACAGCAACGCCAAACCAATGCCTGTGAAGCTCAGAGATGCCGACAAACCAATATTCAAGAAGAAGCAGACTAAGAATAGTTCTTTCATATTGAATAGAGATTTGGATAATTCAGATGCTTTACGGTGTCCTGCCAAGAGCATACCGAGGATAAGAGCACCGAGGTCAGGCTTCATACCTACAAGCTCAAATAGGCCTGCGCCAACGACTAACGCAAAGAAGATACCGAAGAGAACCAGCATCTCGCCATGGCCTACCTTGTCTAAGAGTTTATAGAACAATGGACGAAGAAGAGGCAATGCAAACAAACCTATCGCATACCACTCCGGAATTTTACCTGTTGAAGCGGTAAGGAAAACCACGGCAAAAATATCCTGCATAACCAGAATACCAATAGCTAGGGTCCCGTAGGTCGCGTTCATCTCACCTTTTTCTTGCAGTGTCTTAACGGCAAATACAGTACTGGAAAATGATAAAGCAAAAGCGAGAAGTAGAATTTGCGAGCTATCCATGCTTGTCAATGAGGATAAGCCGAGCAGTTTTAGTCCAATAAGAACAAGCGCAAAGAAAAGAGTTGAAAGAACGTTGTGCGCCGTGGCTCCTCCCCAAATTTCTTTAGAGAGTAGGGTTTTGACATCTAGCTTTAAGCCAATTGTAAAGAGGAGAAGCGTAACACCAAGATCTGCAAGGGTAACAATGACGTCATTACTTTGGTAACCAAACGCGTGCAAGCCAAAGCCGGCAAGTAGAAAGCCAACCAATGGAGGGAGGTGGCATTTGAGCGCAATAAAACCGGCGATGAAGGCCGTTGTAATTAGAATAATTTCCATACTGTTGAGCTATATTCCTGATATACAAAAACGGGCTGTGAAATCACAGCCCGAGATTGTAACTCAATTGGTTGTATAAACTTAGTCTTCTAGTAACTTTTGTAACAAAACTCCGTTCAACATGGCGCGTTTAATCATCGCAAATGCGCCCATTGTTGGGTGTTTATCAATATGAGAAGCAACAATTGGAAGTTCGTTATGGAAGGTCTTCAAAGATTGGTTTTCTACGTTTCGCTGAATCGCTGGGAAAACAATTTCTTCAGCGGCAGTAATGTCACCAGCAATGACAATTTTTTGTGGGTTGAATAAGTTGATGGTAATTGCAATCGCTTTACCAAGTTGATTACCCACACGAACCAGGCTTTGTTTCGCCAGTTCATCACCATTCATTGCGTGGTTACAAACATCTTCAATCGTGATGTGTTCAAGCTGAGTTAAACTAGATTCGTAACCTTGTGCAATCAGTTTTTTCACACGTTGAATGATTGCTGGATTTGCCGCTACGGTCTCTAAGCAACCAAAGTTACCGCATTGGCATTGCTCACCGAGTGGGTCAATTTGGATGTGGCCGATTTCACCTACGTTGCGGTTAAAGCCCAAGAAAACTTGACCATTTACGATGATGCCCGCACCAGTACCGCGGTGAACACTGACCAGAATTGAGTCTTGGCAATCTTGGCTTGCACCAAAGTAGTGTTCAGCCAGAGCCATACCACGTACATCGTTACCAACGAAACACGCAGTATTGAACTTCTCACGGATGATTTCGCCAAGCGCTAAGTTATCGATATCTGTGTTTGGCATGTATTCAACAACACCTGTAGTTGGGTTTACCAAGCCAGGTAGGGTGATGCCGATAGCAATAAGTTGGTCGATTTTATCTTGGCAGCGATTTACGAAGTCTTTCAACAGATCAATCAAACCAGCGATCAAGTCAGCCTGATTGGTGTAGTGAAGTTCGTGTTGGTCTTCTGCCAACGCCGTGCCACCTAGATCGTACAAACTAAATTGCACGTAGTCTCGGCCTAATCGCACAGCGATAGAGTGGAAGGGTTTTACCTCAGTGGTCAACGATATCGCTCGGCGACCACCGGTAGATGCTTGTTGCGCGACCTCTTTAATTAAGCCGCGCTCTAAGAGTTGGCGGGTTATTTTGGTAACACTCGCAGGGGCGAGCTGACTAACATCCGCGACTTGAATACGGGAAATTGGACCTTGTTGGTCAATCAGCCTGTATACCGCAGCGCTGTTGAGCTGTTTTACTAAATCTACATTACCAATCTGTCCGCCATTCATGCTTAATTTTGCTCGTATTGTCCGTTAACAACCGTCGCTTTTACATTGAAGTCACGATCGAAAATAGTCAGGTTTGCCACCATTCCTTTTCGAACTCGGCCAAGACGTTCCTCAACACCGATTGCGGTCGCTGGGTACAGTGTAGCCATTCGTAGAGCTTCGTCTAAAGCGATGCCTGCGTGCTCAACTGTATTCTGAACTGCTTCTATCATAGTCAGAGCTGAGCCGCCTAATGTGCCATTTTCATCAACACATTTACCATCTCGGTAATATACTTTCTTACCAACAAAAATAAAGTGATCCATGTTAGCACCTGCTGGAGCTGTGGCATCCGTCACCAAAACAAGCTTTTCACCTTTGATTTTATGAGCAATTCGGATGTTTGCGTAGTCTACGTGAAAACCGTCAGCAATGATGCCGGCGTAAACTTCCGGAGTGTCATAAATCGCACCAACAACACCAGGTTCACGGCCAACCATTGGCGTCATTGCGTTGAATAGGTGAGTAGCAAAGGTGATACCTGCTTCAAAACCTTCACGCGCTTCTGCGTAAGTCGCATTTGTATGGCCGATTGATACGACGATACCTGCCGCTTTAAGACGTGCAATGTGTTCAGGATCATTTTGCTCTGGTGCTAGTGTTACTTTTGCTACGAGATCTGCATTCGCACAAATAAGGTCAATCATGCCGTCGTCAGAAGGGCGGATGAAGTCCACGCTGTGGATGCCTTTCTTCGCAACGTTAAGGTAAGGACCTTCAAGGTGAAGACCTAACGATTGGTTTTGGTATTTGTTGTGGTATTCACGAGCCGCAGCAATCGAAGCACGCATGTCTTCGTCTGAAGACGTGATAAGAGTTGGTAGGAAGCTAGTACAACCCGACTTTAGGTTGGCTTCGTGCATGATTTGCATGGTTTCAGGTGTGATTTCGTCGTTTAGCATCACACCGCCACAGCCGTTTAGCTGAAGGTCAATAAAACCAGGGCTTAGATTTGCACCGCCCAGATCTTTGATCTCAATACCTTCTGGTAATTGAGTTACTGGCACAACTGATTGAATCTGGTCATTGTCGATGATGACCGCATGATCGGTAAGAACATCACTACCGGTATAGATTTTACAGTTACTTAGCGCGTACATAGTCAGCTAGTCCTTATAGATGAGAATTCATTTTCTGTCCCGTTATCTAACTGGTGACTGCATGAGTCATGCTGGTACTTAGTTTGTATCACTGAATTAGATAACGAGTCACATACAGCAAGTCGCGTTTTATCGATGTCATTATCAGAGTAACTAACTGAAAAATAATAAATGAATTAGTTTTTATGATTGTTTTCCAGAGCGAAGTTACTGCGAATCATCTGTAGAGATACCAAAATAACACTGATTCTGTCTTGCATAAAGTGCGAGAATCTTATCTCTAAAACGCCATTTTTTCGTATAATAAAATAAGTTTTATGATCTCGCTAGCAAAAACCTTCCCAAAGGGCTGTTTCTGGTGATTATGATCACAAACAATGAGCTTTTAATTTGCGGAGCAAAATTAATATCATAAACTGGTAGCGACTAAATTGAACGACTGAAATAAGTCATTCGACAAAACATAAAATCCTATAGGGGGAACTTAAGGTGAATATTCTTGGATACGCGCAGAAGTTAGGTAAAGCTCTTATGCTTCCTATCGCAACGCTTCCAGTTGCAGCGCTTTTACTACGTTTGGGTCAACCTGACCTTTTAGACATTGCGTTTATGGCATCAGCTGGTAATGCAATCTTTAGTCAACTACCACTACTATTCGGTCTAGGTATCGCGATCGGTCTTTCTAAAGACGGTCAAGGTGCTGCTGGTCTAGCAGGTGCAGTTGCTTACTTCGTGCTAACTGCTACTGCAGCGACAATTGATGCAAGTGTTAACATGTCATTCTTCGGCGGTATCATTGCAGGTATCATCGCTGGTCACTCTTACAACGCTTTCCATGCTACTCGTCTTCCTGAGTGGTTGGCATTCTTCTCTGGCAAACGTCTAGTACCAATCATGGCGGGTCTATTCTCGCTTGTAGCTGGTGCTCTTGCTGGTGTTGTATGGCCAACAATTCAAGGCGGTCTTGACGCGCTAGCGCACGCAGTTTCTACTTCTGGTGCTATCGGTCAGTTCGTTTACGGCACGCTTAACCGCGCACTTATCCCTGTAGGTCTACACCACGTACTAAACTCGTACTTCTGGTTCGGTATGGGTACGTGTCAAGAAGTTCTAGTATCTGGCGCAACTGCTGCTGGTCAAGCACTTCCTGCTCTACAACAGCTTTGTGTTGACCCAGCTCTAGCTAAGACTCTTGTTGCTGGTCAAACTCACACATTCGAATTCGCTAACTCTGTAACTCCAGAAATCACTGCAACAGTTAAAGAAGTAACTGAAACGCTTAAATCTGGTGACCTACATCGCTTCTTCGGCGGCGATAAGAGCGCTGGTGTATTCATGAACGGCTTCTTCCCTGTAATGATGTTCGGTCTACCAGGTGCGGCACTAGCTATGTACCTAGCAGCACCAGTTGAGAAACGCAGCCAAGTTGGTGGCGCACTATTCTCAGTAGCGTTCTGTTCATTCCTAACAGGTATTACAGAGCCTCTAGAGTTCATGTTTGTGTTCCTTGCTCCTGCTCTATACGCAATGCATGCCGTATTTACTGGTCTATCTCTAGTACTTGCAAACATGCTTGGCACGCTACATGGCTTTGGTTTCTCTGCGGGTCTAATCGACTTCGTACTGAACTACGGTCTAGCTACTAAGCCTCTAGTGCTTCTTGCTCTAGGTCTAAGCTTCGGTGCTCTATACTTCTTCACATTCAGCTTCGCAATCCGCGCATTCAACCTGAAATCGCCAGGTCGTGAAGATGACGATGAAGATGCATCTGCTGCTCCAGCTGGTGATGCACCAAAAGGTGACCTAGCTCGTCAATACCTGAAAGCACTAGGTGGTCACGACAACCTAACTTCAATTGACGCATGTATCACTCGTCTACGTCTTACTCTTAAAGACCGCTCAGTCGCTGACGAAGCTGTTCTTAAGAAACTTGGTGCGAAGGGCGTGGTTAAGCTAGGTGAAAACAACCTACAAGTTATCCTTGGTCCTCTTGCAGAAATCGTTGCTGGTGAAATGAAAGCAATCGGTGCAGGTGAAGACCTATCAGATGTAAAACTTCCTTAGTAACATCTTAAAGACTCTCTATAAAAGACCTCCTTCGGGAGGTCTTTTTTTGTTTCAAGCGTTTCAATATGCTTTGGTTTCCACCTAAGTAGAGAAATATTGCCTTTTTAACGACGGTTCTTGTTGTCTAATCGCTAAGAATTGTGGATCATTAGGAACAATGCACTCTGCAAATCCAACCTTGGTTGTGGAGTTCTGTTTTCTCTGACAATACTAATATTTTTGAGGTGCTATAGATGAGTGAAGCTGATGCTCGTCCATCAAACTTTATTCGCCAGATTATTGATAAAGATCTAGCGGATGGTAAACACACTAGCGTGCATACTCGATTCCCGCCGGAGCCGAACGGTTACCTGCATATCGGTCATGCTAAGTCTATCTGTTTGAACTTCGGTATTGCTCAGGACTACCAGGGTCAATGTAACTTGCGTTTTGACGATACAAACCCTGAAAAAGAAGACATCGAATACGTTGAGTCTATCAAGAAAGATGTAAACTGGTTGGGCTTCGAGTGGGATGGTGAAGTATGTTACTCATCAAACTACTTCGACAAGCTTTACGAATATGCAATTGAATTGATTAATAAAGGCTTAGCGTATGTTGATGAGCTAAGTCCTGAGCAGATTCGTGAATACCGCGGTACGCTAACGGCTCCGGGTAAACCAAGCCCATACCGTGATCGCCCAATCGAAGAAAACCTAGCGCTATTTGAAAAAATGCGTGCAGGTGAGTTCGAAGAAGGCAAAGCGTGTCTTCGCGCTAAGATCGACATGGGTTCTTCATTCATGGTAATGCGTGATCCAGTTATCTACCGTGTACGTTTTGCGACTCACCACCAGACTGGTGATAAGTGGTGCATTTACCCAATGTACGACTTCACACACTGTATCTCTGATGCATTAGAAGGCATTACGCACTCTATCTGTACTCTTGAGTTCATGGATAACCGCCGTCTGTACGACTGGGTTCTAGACAACATCACGATTGATTGCCGTCCACACCAGTACGAATTCAGTCGCTTAAACCTTGAATACACAGTGATGTCTAAGCGTAAGCTAAACCAACTAGTGACTGAGAAATTGGTTGATGGTTGGGATGACCCACGCATGCCAACCGTATCTGGTCTGCGTCGCCGTGGTTTTACTTCTGCATCTATTCGTGAGTTCTGTAAGCGTATCGGTGTAACGAAACAAGAGAACATGATTGAGTTCGGTTCACTAGAATCTTGTATTCGTGATGATCTAAACGAAAACGCACCACGTGCGATGGCCGTTCTAGATCCAGTTAAGATCGTTATCGAGAACTTTGAAGAAGGTGCGGTAGAAACTCTGACGGTTGCTAACCATCCAAACAAACCTGAAATGGGCGAGCGTGAAGTGCCATTCACTCGTGAAGTTTGGATTGAGCGCGAAGATTTCCGTGAAGAAGCAAACAAGAAGTACAAGCGCCTTGTTCTAGGTAAAGAAGTACGTCTACGTGGCGCATACGTGATCAAGGCTGAACGCATCGAGAAAGACGCGGAAGGCAACATCACGACAATCTTCTGTACTTACGATGCTGAAACGCTAGGTAAGAACCCTGCAGATGGCCGTAAAGTGAAAGGCGTAATCCACTGGGTATCAGCAGACAAAGCATTGCCTGCAGAAATCCGCATGTACGATCGTTTGTTCACAGTACCAAATCCAGCGGCTGCGGATGACTTTGCTGCGACGATCAACCCAGAATCACTAGTGGTTCTAAACGGTTTTGTTGAGCCAAGCCTAGCAACGGCAGAAGCAGAAACAGGTTATCAGTTTGAGCGTATGGGTTACTTCTGTGCAGATTCAAAAGATTCTTCAGCAGATAACCTAGTATTCAACCGTACGGTTGGTCTACGTGATACTTGGGCGAAAATCGAGAACCAATAATCTCAATACCTCGCTAACAAAAATGCCAGCAAATTGCTGGCATTTTTTATGTCCTATGGTAGACGAGAGGGCTTTGATGTCGTCACTGTGCCCGCTTTTGAGTCGTACCATATGACAAAGCTTGAGTTCTCGGGAGTTCGTTCGTAACCTTTTTTTGTATACGTGTAATAGCAAACGGATTGGTGGGAGTCATTGTCTCTGATACGGCGCGTTATAAAATCAAACCTATCGTTCGCATTCCGATTATTCGATAGCGAGTATTCATCACCTAATAGAGCTTGCCATACGGCAATACATCCTGCGTTCCCTTGGCCAATATTGTATGGGTTACCAATATTCCCACTGGCGTTGCCTTTGTTTGTTCCTAAAGGGTAGCCAAATTCATTGACATCCAATTCTCCGCCACCATAGCCATCTATATTTTGCTGTGCTGCTGGTGTCCCCCCGTTAACTAACCACTGGCTTTGGGTGAACTTAACTGCCGTTTCAAATTGGTCTGCGATGGCTTCCATCTTGGCTTCGTAGGCGTCATCCTGAAGGTTTAGGAATCGCGGTGCGGCTACAACAGCCAGTATCCCAAGAATAACAATTGCAATAATCAGTTCGAGTAAGGTAAAGCCACAAGAATTCCTTTTCTTCATTGCTTGTCTCCATAAAAAAACGCCAGCCGAAGCTGACGTTTAGAGTCTTTATTAATAAAAAGCGTTACTTTTTATTTTGCAGGCTTGTGCGCGTCAGGATTCGTCTTACAAGAACCATCGCTACATTTACCGTATAGGTACAAGCTGTGGTTAGTAAGCGTAACATTGTACTTAGCTGCGATTTCTTTTTGACGTTCTTCAATCACGTCATCTGAAAACTCAATTACTTCACCACAGTCTAAACATACTAAGTGATCGTGGTGATGTTGAGTTGACAGTTCAAATACTGATTTACCGCCTTCGAAATGGTGGCGAGTAACAATACCAGCATCATCAAATTGGTTTAATACACGATAAACGGTTGCTAGACCAATCTCTTCACCTAGATCGATTAGCTTTTTGTACAAATCTTCAGCACTGATGTGCTGGCAGTCTGGCTGCTGAAGTACTTCTAGAATTTTTAGCCTTGGAAGGGTTACTTTTAAGCCCGCATCCTTCAGCGCCTGATTATTATCTGACATATACTTTCCCGTTGGATCATCTGCAGCGATTTAACAGAATTCAATATTCCTACCATTATAGGCGAAGCGTACTGAACATTAAACCACGAACTTCAAAGGGTTAATAGATTCTTTTTGTAAATTAGAAACAGGTCGATTATATTACAGATCAGACCAGTTACATTTTTATAACATTGCATCGCAAAGGCTATGGATAGGTATGAATAAGCGACTTGCCAAGATTTATAAACCAGGGATTGTTAAGTTTGCGCTTAATATTTGGCCGCCATTTTGGGGCTCAGGTATCAAAATCTTACATATTTCTGAAGACTTTCGAACGGTTAACGTTCGTTTGAAGCTCCGTTGGTGGAATAAAAACGCAAATCGTACCCAGTATGGCGGTAGTATCTTCTCGCTTACGGACCCAATTTATTCTCTGATGTTGATGGGCATTTTACGGGAAGAGTATTTTGTGTGGGATAAAGAGGCGAGTATCAACTTCATCAAACCGGGACAGAGTGATTTATTTGCCGAGTTTGAAGTAACAGAAGGAATGCTAGCTGACATTTACCAAATGACTCGTAACGGTGAAAAGTGCTTTCCAGAGTTTATTACCTATGTGAAAGACAAAGAAGGTAACGTTGTATCGGAAGTGCAACGGAAGTTGTATGTGAGGAAGAAACCTCAATATCGAGAAGAAGAGGTCGCAACGGAAGCTTCTTGATAGACAGATACAAAAAGACCTCCAAGGTGGAGGTCTTTTTCAATAGGTGCTGTATTAGCCTTCAAGCTCAGCTAGGCACATCTCTTCATAGATTTGCTTAACCCAGTTTTCGACACGTTCATCAGTCAATTCTGGTTGACGATCTTCGTCGATACATAGGCCAACAAACTGGCTATCGTCGCCTTCTACAAGTGCTTTAGACGCTTCAAACTCGTAACTTTCAGTTGAAGTGTGGCCAAGGATAGTACCGCCTTTTGCTTCAACGATGTCACGAACTGTACCCATCGCATCACAGAAGTACTCTGCGTAATCTTCTTGGTCACCACAACCAAAGATAGCGACTAGCTTTGTTGAGAAGTCTACTTGCTCAAGCTCAGGGAAGAAATCATCCCAATCACATTGCGCTTCACCGTAGTACCACGTAGGGATACCTAGAAGAAGAAGATCAAAGTTATCAATGTCTTCTTTGCTGCTTTTTGCGATGTCTTGAACGTGAACTAGTTGTTTACCTAGTTGCTTTTGAATCATCTTTGCAACGGCTTCAGTATTACCTGTGTCGCTACCGAAGAAGATACCTACACTTGCCATAGAGTCTATACCTTTACATTGTTTGTTACTGGCGATGGGGAGAAGAGCTTAACCAAGCCCTGTGCCTTCCCAACTGAGCTGAATCAGGCCTTTCGCGATGAAACCAGCGCAGCCAAGGAAAAGAACCAACCACACAATACGACGACCGAAAACAGGTACGTTACCTTGTTTTAGCACATCTTTTATTGCCATCCCGATGAAAAAGAAGATAGCAGCAAAAAGCAGATCGAGCCCAATCGACTCGAGCATGTCCATATAGTCGTATAGCATTGTCGTCCTTCATGCCAAAAATTCTTGGGCGCACTATACCACTGTTAAACAGTAAAGTTAATGCACAACAAGAAGGGTTATTTCAATAATCTGGCGTTGTTTTTCGAATTTGTTAACTCGAAATATATTTCCTGATCACACGCATTACTTCAGCAGGTTTCTCTGCATGTAACCAGTGTCCGGTATTGGCGATAATGTGTGCTTTTGCGTTGTTAAACTGACGCTTAACAGCAGGCTGATGCTCAGGCATTAGGTAGTCTGAATCACCACCTTTAACAAACAGAGTTGGAATATCTGTGGTCGCAATTTCTTGCCAGCCAATAATCTGATCATAATTGTTGAATAAGCTTGCGACATTAAAGCGCCAATCCATTTTGTCACCGTTCCTATACAGCGACTTCGACAAAAATTGTCTTACGCCGTCCATTTCAATGTGTTGAGCAAGAATATCCATGGTTTGTTGGCGATTACTTGGTTGTTCTTTGACTACCGCTTGTAGACCACGAAATACATTGTCGTGACGATTTGTGTTGTAGGCAACTGGTGCCATGTCTAAAACGATCAGCTGTTTTATTAATTCAGGAGCGACATCTGCTAGTTTCATTGCAACCTTACCACCCATAGAGTGGCCGATTACTAACGCAGGCTCGATGTCGATATTGCGAAGTAAATCAGCAACATCTTGCGCCATGACTTCATAGTTGTGTGTATCTGAATGGAAAGAGAGACCGTGATTTCGTAGATCAATGCTGATCACGGAATGATCTTGGACGAGGTCGCGAGCCAGTAAACCTAGATTACTGAAACTGCCAAACAATCCATGAATCAAAACAACCGTTTGGCCTTGGCCTTCCTGCTTATAGTTGAGTAATGCTGACATTTTATCTTATTCGTGATGGGTTTAACGTGGAGTATCCGCGAGGATCTCGTTATAATCCCCCAGAGTTTAAACATTGAGAATGTGAAAAGCGAATGAAAACAATTGAGGTTGATGAGGATCTATACCGTTACATTGCGGGTCAAACCAAGCATATCGGTGAAAGTGCCTCGGATATTTTACGACGCCTTTTGAACCTTGATGGTCAGTTGCAGGAAGCCGTCGTGGCACCTGTAATCGAGCAGCCACAAGGGATTGTAGTAAGTAAAGATGCTGGTAAAACAGAATCAGTGGATACCGTAAAAGAAATGCGTTCTCTACTGATTTCTGATGAGTTTGCTGGCCTTAAGAAAGCGATTGATCGCTTCATGTTGGTTCTATCAACCTTACACACGTTAAATCCAGAGAGCTTCTCTCAAGCAACGAAAGTAAAAGGGCGCAAGCGCGTTTACTTTGCTGATAATGAAGATACTCTGCTAGCAAACGGCAATACCACCAAGCCTAAAGCAATTCCTGGTACGCCATTTTGGGTAATCACTAATAACAACACCAGTCGCAAGCGACAGATGGTTGAGCAGGTGATGACTCATATGGAATTCCAGCCTGACTTGATAGAGAAAGTAACAGGTTCAATCTAAGAAACCTGATAGAAGCCTCATAATGTGTAGCGTATAGCGGATATTATGAGGCTTTTTTGATTTTATTTGTATTTAAAGAAAGGATGTCAAACATGGCTATGCACCCTCGTGCTGGGCAAAAAGCGCAGCAGGAAGATCTTCATAATATCCCAGCACTCGTTGCTAACTACTTCTTACTTCAACCTGATGCATCAAATGCAGAGCATAACGTTCAATTTGGTACTTCTGGTCACCGCGGTACCGCGGACAAGCACACCTTTAACGAAAACCACATTTTAGCGATCGCTCAAGCGGTAGCAGAAGTTCGTGCTGAGCAAGGTATAACAGGCCCATTGTTTGTGGGCAAAGACACGCACGCGCTATCTGAACCAGCGTTTTCAAGTGTGATTGAAGTATTGATTGCAAACGGTGTGACAGTGATTGTCCAGCAAGACAACGGCTACACGCCAACGCCTGGTATTTCACACGCGATTCTGACTTATAACATCAAGCATGATGACAAAGCAGATGGCATCGTGATTACCCCATCTCATAACCCACCACAAGACGGTGGTATTAAATACAACCCGACTCACGGTGGTCCTGCAGAAGCTGAACTGACTCAAGCGATCGAAGATCGTGCGAACGCTCTGATTGCAGAAGATTTACAAGGTGTTAAACGCCTACCACTGGCAGAAGCGAAAGCATCGGATCTGTTTGTTGAGATGGACTTGGTGAAACCATACATCGATGATCTCGTGAACGTTATCGATATGGAAGCAATCCAAAAAGCAAACCTGAAGATTGGTGTAGATCCATTGGGTGGCAGCGGCATCGATTACTGGCGTCAAATTGGTCAGGCATACAACCTAGACCTAACGCTAGTAAGTGAAGCGATTGATCCTTCTTTCCAATTCATGTCATTAGATAAAGACGGCGTTGTACGTATGGACTGTTCTTCTCCTTACGCAATGGCGGGTCTATTGGCACTGAAAGACGAATACGATCTAGCATTCGGTAACGACCCTGACTATGACCGTCACGGTATCGTTACGCCAAAAGGTTTGATGAACCCGAATCACTTCTTAGCGGTTTGTATCGATTACCTATACCGTCACCGTGACGCGTGGGGTAAAGATGTCGCTGTGGGTAAAACGCTAGTATCAAGTGCTCTGATTGACCGTGTTGTTGCGGACCTTGGTCGTGAGCTATGTGAAGTACCTGTTGGTTTCAAATGGTTTGTAGATGGTCTGTACACTGGTAAGTTTGGCTTCGGCGGCGAAGAAAGTGCTGGTGCGTCTTTCCTTCGTAAAGATGGTACGCCTTGGTCAACAGACAAAGATGGTATCTTGCTATGTCTTCTAGCGGCAGAGATCACTGCGGTAACGGGTAAGAACCCTCAAGATTACTATGAAGAGCTAGCGGCGAAGCACGGTGAGTCTAAGTACAACCGTATTCAAGCTGTAGCAAATGGCCCACAAAAAGACGTACTGAAGAAGTTGTCACCAGAAATGGTTGCGGCTGAGACTCTAGCTGGTGATGCAATCACTGCTCGTCTGACGCACGCTCCAGGTAATGGTGCAGCGATTGGTGGTCTTAAAGTAACGACAGCGAATGGTTGGTTCGCTGCACGTCCATCAGGCACTGAAGACATCTACAAGATTTACTGTGAAAGCTTCAAAGGTGAAGAGCACCTGAAACAAATCGAAGCCGAAGCACAAGAAATCGTTAATCAAGTATTTGCAGCCGCTGGTTTGTAATTCAAACGATTAAGGTTCGAAAGGGTCGACATTGCGTCGGCCCTTTTTGTTTGTGAAGAGGGAACGCTGCGCTTCGAGAGTCGGGAACGCTTCGCTCTAGGAATCGAGAGGTGCTCGTTGAGAGTATAGCGGAAAGGTATTTTGATTAAGGAGGTGTTGACGGAACTTGTCCCTAGAAAAGCAAAATAAAATCGTTTCCCGTTTTAGTTCGGCCACGCATCAGGTACAACAAACCAAAATTGACCACTCTTTGTTTGAGCGTGAATAAACCTATCTGATGGTTTATCGATGGGTTCCAAGAACTCCTCATTGCCAATTGCCCATAGTGGTTTGGAAAGAGCATATAAAGGTTCTTTAATCCCTTCCCATTGGCTTTGATAACACCAATTGCCGGATATTTGGCTTTGGTTCAGCTCGTAACCTAAACAGGTTGTAGGGGTTGGCTCGTCTGAAAAAGGATTTACATAGAGGCGACCTTGCATCAGCAAGTGTTCGCTCGGTACAACGTCTAACGGTAACTGCTGGTGGAACTCTTCTCTCTGGCTCATTTTTAGTTGGTGGGTAAGCATGCGATCGAGTTTCTTATGCAGTTGGTCGTGTGCATTCGGGCCATACCAAATGCCTTCATTCAGTAAGTAAAATTTGATGGCCACTTCCCAATGCTCGTATTGTTTGGTTTCCTGATTCTCGAGGATCAAATCGACGGCGCCAATTGTGCGGCCAGTCGTGTCGTTGAGTTGAATCTCTTCAGCAACCAGTTCATATCGAGGTGAGCAAGTCAGTAGCTTGGTGCAAAGGTGTTGGTAAAGGAAGCCAAGTCGTGGATTGCCATCGTAATCTTCATTGTCCGATAGAGGTGGTGTCAGAATGTCTTCGACGGTGACAAAGGGCGTTTGAAGTTTAAAAAGTGGTGGGGTGCTAGCAATCCATTGATAGAAACGTTGTAGAGAATTCATCCATTATCCTTGTTGTCGCAGGCAGAGCCTCTCTATTGTATCGAAATTTATTCTGGTAGGGGATGCCACAACTAGCATCCTGATCGCGGTTCGATATACACTTTGTTTAAGCCACAAGTATTGGAAGTAACAATGAATAATTTACAGCTGGAAAAGATCCTTAACGAGAAATTATCGCCGCAACTTATTAAAGACTACGCACCGAATGGAATGCAAGTTGAAGGTAAATCAGAAATCAAACGCATCGTGACAGGCGTAACGGCCTCACAAGCATTGATCGATAAAGCCATCGAGTTAGAGGCTGATGCACTGCTTGTTCACCACGGATACTTTTGGAAAGGTGAACCAGAGCCAATTCGTGGTATGAAAGGAAAGCGTATCCGCAGTTTGATCAAAAGTGACATCAACCTTTACGGCTACCATTTACCGCTAGATATTCATCCTGAGTTGGGTAACAACGCAGAGTTGGCACGCTTGCTAGACATTGAAGTGGAAGGTGGCTTAGAAGGACACCCTCAATCTGTCGCTCTGTTTGGCCGCTTAAAACAAGCAATGACTGGCACTGATTTCACGAACAAAATCAATCACGTATTAAACCGTGAACCTTTGCATATCGCGCCTGACAATGCAGAAAAAATGATTGAGACGGTAGGTTGGTGTACCGGTGGTGGTCAAGACTTCATTGAGCTTGCTGCTCAACATGGATTAGATGCATTTATTTCGGGCGAGATCTCAGAACGTACGACTTACACCGCTCGTGAATTGGATATTCATTACTTCTCTGCAGGTCACCACGCAACCGAACGTTACGGCATTAAAGCGTTGGGTGAATGGTTAGCGCAAGAGCACGGGTTAGACGTCACGTTTATCGATATTGATAACCCAGTATAAAAGGGACAGGCTTCGCCCTGTGAGATGCGAAAGTGTTAAGAAATTATCTCTCGCATTCCGAAGCGAAGCGTTCTATGGGGCGTAGCTCGTTCGCGTCTCTTCAAAAAAGAAAGGGTTGACGCTTTCACGTCAACCCTCATATTTATTCGATTCTCGATTCTCGATTCTCGATTCTCGATTCTCGATTCTCGATTCTAACGCCTACTCACGCTCGTGCAGTGGAGAGAACTCACGTTGAGTTTCACCAGTGTATAGCTGACGAGGACGACCGATACGGTTTAGTGGGTCGCTGTGCATTTCGTTCCAGTGAGCAATCCAACCGATAGTACGAGAAATCGCGAAGATAACCGTAAACATCGATACAGGAATACCGATTGCTTTTAGGATGATGCCTGAGTAGAAGTCTACGTTCGGGTATAGCTTCTTAGACACGAAGTATTCGTCAGAAAGAGCAATACGTTCAAGTTCCATTGCAACGTCTAGCAGTGGATCCTTGATGTTTAGCTCTTTTAGTACTTCGTGACATGTTTCACGCATTACCGTTGCACGTGGATCGTAGTTTTTGTAAACGCGGTGACCGAAGCCCATTAGACGGAATGGATCATCTTTGTCTTTTGCACGCTCTACGTATTCAGGGATGTTATCTACGCTTCCGATTTCTTCAAGCATCTTCAGACACGCTTCGTTTGCACCACCGTGCGCAGGACCCCATAGAGAAGCAATACCTGCGGCAATACATGCGAACGGGTTCGCACCAGAAGAACCGGACAAACGAACCGTTGATGTCGATGCGTTTTGTTCGTGATCTGCGTGAAGCGTGAAGATCTTATCCATCGCACGAGCAACAACAGGGTTTACTTCGTATTCTTCACATGGGTTTGCGTACATCATGTGTAGGAAGTTTTCTGCGTAGCTTAAGTCGTTACGAGGATAGATAAATGGCTGACCGATAGAGTACTTGTAACACATCGCCGCCAATGTTGGCATTTTAGACAGTAGACGGTACGCCGCGATCTCACGGTGCTCGTCGTTGTTGATATCGAGTGAATCGTGGTAGAAGGCCGCTAGTGCACCAACCACACCACACATTACTGCCATTGGGTGTGCATCACGTCGGAAGCCATGGAAGAAGCTTGCGATTTGTTCATGCACCATCGTATGGCGAGTAACCGTTGTTTTGAATTGCTCGTATTGCTCACGGGTAGGGGCTTCACCATAAAGCAGGATGTAACATACTTCCAAGTAATCTGCGTTATTGGCTAATTGATCAATCGGGTAGCCGCGGTGCAAAAGAATACCTTTGCCGCCGTCGATGTACGTGATTGATGATTCACAAGATGCAGTGGCAAGAAAACCTGGGTCAAAAGTAAAGTAACCATTGGCTCCCAGTTTACGAACATCAATCACAGGTGTACCTAGCGTACCGTCCATAATTGGCAGTTCGATCGGCGCATGACCTTCAACGTGAAGGGTAGCTTTCTTATCCGCCATAACAATCTCCTTTGTTTATTATTTAATCCGTCCAGGATGTTTATGTGCCATTTTTGTACTGTTGTTAAAGCTTAAAGTCAATTTTTCTCCATTTTTGTGTGCACTTGTTATGATTTTTCTCATGAAAATCGTTAAAAATCTGTTCTATGTAGCATAATTTGTTACATCAATTGTATTAGAATGTTGCTGGCCGTATATTGGCACAGAAAATTTTAGTTAAATCCTTATAAATTCGGGGCTGGAAACAAAAGTGAGGTTTGTTTACTGACTCCGTTTGTTAACAAAGTGTTTACAATTATCTCCGGACATATTGCGAGTATTTGTTAATCAAATGTTAACTTTTGTACGTTTGGAAGCTGAAATTGGTTATAACAATAAATGCTCAATGGAGCTGAGTGAGCAAGCCCGTGAAAGAAAGAAAGTCAAGACCTGTTAATTTAGATTTACAGACCATCCGCTTTCCCATCACAGCAATCGCGTCCATCCTACATCGTGTGTCGGGTGTGATTACGTTTGTTGCGGTGGGCATATTGCTTTGGTTACTGTCCATTTCTCTGTCATCCCCGATGGGTTTTATGGAAGCCGCTGATATCGTCGATAGCTTCTTCGTGAAATTCATTCTGTGGGGAATTCTAACTGCACTTGCCTACCATATCGCTGGTGGTGTCCGTCACCTGTTGATGGACCTAGGCCATTTCGAAGAACTCGATTCAGGCGCGATGAGCGCTAAAGTCGCATTTGGTGCTACTGCAGTATTATCACTATTGGCGGGGATCTTGGTATGGTAAAACACGTCTCTTCATTTGGTCGTAATGGTGTCCACGATTTCTTATTGATTCGTGCATCAGCAATCATTATGACGCTATACACGATTTATCTGATTAGCTTCTGCGCTTTCTCAGATATCTCTTACGCATCTTGGACCCAATTCTTTGGTGGTACGTTCACCAAAGTTTTCACCATGTTGGCCTTAGTCTCAATCCTAATTCACGCGTGGGTTGGTTTGTGGCAGGTGTTAACGGATTACATTAAGCCCGCGATACTTCGTGGTGCATTGCAACTTGGTGTTATTGCCGTTTTATTCGGCTATGTCTTCTCTGGTCTATTTATTCTGTGGGGTGCGTAAGTGTCTATTCCAGTTCGTGAGTTTGATGCCGTAGTAATCGGCGCTGGTGGTGCGGGTATGCGCGCTGCACTACAAATTTCGGAGCAAGGCCTGTCATGTGCGTTGCTATCTAAAGTTTTCCCAACACGTTCACACACTGTTTCTGCTCAAGGTGGTATTACGGTTGCGCTAGGTAATGCGCACGAAGATCATTGGGAACAGCACATGTACGATACGGTTAAAGGTTCTGACTATATCGGTGACCAAGACGCAATCGAATACATGTGTAAGAACGGCCCTGAATCTGTTATCGAGCTAGAGAAAATGGGTCTTCCTTTCTCTCGTTTTGATAACGGCACTATTTATCAACGCCCGTTTGGTGGCCAGTCAAAGAACTTTGGTGGCGAGCAAGCTGCGCGTACAGCGGCAGCGGCTGACCGTACTGGTCACGCACTCCTGCACACGCTATACCAACAAAACATCAAGCACAAAACAACGGTATTCTCTGAGTGGTATGCTCTTGATATCGTTAAAAATGAAGATGGTGTTGTTCTAGGCTGTACGGCGCTATGCATGGAAACGGGTGAAGTGTGCTACTTCAAATCGAAAGCAACCATCTTAGCAACGGGTGGTGCAGGTCGTATTTACGCATCAACGACTAACGCGCACATCAATACTGGTGATGGTGTTGGTATGGCACTTCGTGCTGGTGTCCCAATGCAAGACATGGAAATGTGGCAGTTCCACCCAACGGGTATCGCTGGCGCAGGTGTTCTTGTAACCGAAGGTTGTCGTGGTGAGGGTGGTTACCTTCTAAACAAGGACGGCGAACGCTTCATGGAGCGTTACGCACCAAACGCGAAAGACCTTGCCGGTCGTGACGTGGTTGCACGTTCAATGATGATTGAAATCCGTGAAGGTCGTGGCTGTGATGGCCCTTGGGGTCCACATATTAAATTGAAACTTGATCACCTAGGTAAAGATACACTGGAGTCTCGTTTACCGGGCGTTTGTGAGTTGTCTCGTACATTTGCGCACGTTGATCCGGTCAAAGAGCCAATCCCAGTAATTCCTACGTGTCACTATATGATGGGTGGTATTCCTACTCAGGTATCAGGCCAAGCGATTAAGCAAGATGAAAGCGGCGCGGATGTTGAAGTTCAAGGCCTATTCGCTTGTGGTGAAATTGCATCAGTATCAGTACACGGTGCTAACCGTCTTGGCGGTAACTCACTACTAGACTTGGTGGTATTTGGTCGTGCAACAGGTCTGCACTTAGGTGAAACTCTGCTTAAACAAGCTGATGCGAAACCTGCAACTGAAGCAGACATTGAACGTTCACTAGAGCGTTACAACCGTTGGGAAAATAGCACTGACGGTGAAGATCCAGCGCAAATTCGTAAAGACCTACAACAATGTATGCAAAACAACTTCTCGGTATTCCGTGAAGGTGATGCAATGGCTAAAGGTCTTGAAGAGCTTAAAGTTATCCGTGAGCGTCTGAAGAACGCACACCTTGCTGACAAATCGACAGAGTTCAACACTCAACGTATTGAGTGTCTAGAACTAGAGAACTTGATGGAAACAGCATACGCAACAGCTGTAGCAGCAAACTACCGCACAGAAAGCCGTGGTGCACATGCTCGCTTTGACTTCCCAGACCGTGATGATGAGCAGTGGCTATGCCACTCAATCTACAACCCGGAAACGGAAGCAATGGCTAAACGTGGTGTAAACATGGAGCCAATCCATCGTGAAGCATTTCCGCCAAAAGCACGTACGTACTAAGGAAAGGAGGGTAATATTATGAAACTGAATTTCTCTTTGTACCGCTACAACCCGGATGTCGACCAAAAGCCGTACATGAAAGACTACACGCTTGAGGTTGAAGAAGGATCAGACATGATGCTTCTGGATGCCTTGATCCTTTTGAAGGAGCAAGACCCTAGCATTGCATTCCGTCGTTCATGTCGTGAAGGTGTGTGTGGTTCTGATGGCCTTAACATGAATGGTAAAAACGGATTAGCGTGTATTACACCTTTATCTGCTTTGAAAGGCGATAAGCTCGTCATTCGACCATTACCTGGTCTGCCTGTTGTACGTGATCTTATCGTTGACATGACTCAGTTCTACGATAACTATGCGAAAGTTAAGCCTTTCTTGATTGACGATGGTGCTCTTCCACCGTCTCGTGAAAACTTACAATCGCCTGATGAGCGTGCGCATCTAGATGGCTTGTACGAATGCATTATGTGTGCATGTTGTACGACATCTTGTCCGTCTTTCTGGTGGAACCCTGATAAATTTATCGGCCCTGCTGGTCTTTTAGCGGCCTATCGTTGGTTAATTGATAGCCGAGATACAGCGACTGATGAACGTTTGTCCGATCTTGATGATGCATTTAGCGTTTTTCGTTGCCATGGCATCATGAATTGTGTAAGTGTTTGTCCTAAGGGGCTAAATCCAACGAAAGCCATCGGTCATATCAAGTCGATGTTGGTCAATCGTTCGATTTAATTAACAACAAAAAATTGCCGACCTAAATGGGTCGGCTCTTAATAGCTCGGCGCAGACCGCAGCAAACGTGAAAACTACTGGTTAAGGGAAAATATGCACAACGGCGTGATGAAGGCATGGCTCGAGTCTTCACACTTGGCTGGCGCCAATGCAACGTATGTAGAAGACCTCTACGAACTGTATCTAAGTGACCCCGATCTGGTAAGTGAGGAGTGGAAACGTGTATTCGATGAGTTGCCAAAGAACTCAGAAGAAGTGGCTGATCAGCCACACTCGCGTGTCCGCGACTACTTCCGACGACTCGCTCAAGAAACAAAGCATTACAGTGTCCAAGTTAGTGATCCAGATGTCGACGCTAAGCAAGTAAAAGTTCTCCAGCTTATCAACGCATACCGTTTCCGCGGTCATGAAGCTGCAGAGCTCGATCCTCTAGGTCTATGGCAACGTCCACCTGTGGCGGAGCTAGACCCTGCATTCCACAATCTCACCGAAGATGACTTCGCAGAAACTTTTAACGTAGGTTCTTTCGCCGTCGGCCAAGAAACCATGCAGTTAAAAGATATCTACTCAGCACTTAAGAAAACCTACTGTGGTTCGATTGGTGCAGAATACATGCACATGACAGACACAGAACAAAAACGTTGGATTCAACAGCGTTTAGAGTCTGTCGTTGGTCAGCCATCTTTCGATAAAGACGAAAAGCGTACATTTCTTGAGGAGCTTACGGCTGCTGAAGGTCTAGAGCGTTACTTGGGCGCAAAATTCCCAGGGGCGAAACGCTTCTCGCTAGAAGGTGGCGATGCACTGATTCCGATGACGAAAGAACTGATTCGACATGCTGGTACAAGCGGTATGCGTGAAGTTGTGATCGGTATGGCTCACCGCGGACGTTTAAATATGTTGGTTAACGTTCTAGGTAAGAAGCCACAAGATTTGTTCGATGAGTTTGCGGGCAAGCACGATGATACATGGGGTACTGGCGATGTTAAGTACCACCAAGGTTTCTCTGCTGACTTTGCGACGCCAGGTGGTGATGTTCACCTTGCGTTAGCCTTTAACCCATCTCACCTTGAGATTGTAAATCCAGTAGTTATTGGCTCTGTACGAGCTCGTCAAGATCGCTTAGGTGATTTTGAGGGCAGTCGCGTACTTCCTATTACTATTCATGGCGACTCTGCGATCGCAGGACAGGGTGTGGTTGCCGAGACGTTCAACATGTCTCTTGCTCGTGGCTTCTGTGTTGGTGGTACGGTGCGTATTGTTGTAAACAACCAAGTTGGTTTTACAACATCAAACCCTCGCGATACACGCTCTACCATGTACTGTACAGATATCGCTAAGATGGTACAGGCTCCGATTTTCCACGTTAATGCTGATGATCCAGAAGCGGTAGCATTCGTTACCCGTATAGCACTGGATTACCGTAATGAGTTCAAACGTGATGTTGTCATTGACTTGGTTTGTTACCGTCGTCATGGTCACAACGAAGCCGATGAGCCAAACGCAACTCAGCCATTGATGTACCAAAAAATCAAGAAGCACCCAACGCCTCGTAAGCTTTATGCAGATGTACTGATCGATAAAAACGAATCAGACATTGAAGTCGCGACGCAATTGGTCAATGAATACCGCGACGCGCTAGATAAAGGCGAAGTTGTGGTGAAAGAATGGCGTCCAATGGCGTTGCATTCGGTTGACTGGTCTCCATACCTTGGTCACGACTGGGATGTGGATTGGGACAACAAATTTGATGAGACTCGCCTTAAAGAGCTTGGTCAGCGCCTAATTCAATACCCAGATAGTCATAAACTGCAAAGCCGCGTAAACAAGCTTTATAACGATCGTTCTGCAATGATCAGTGGTGAAAAAGCAATTGACTGGGGCATGGCTGAGACACTGGCATACGCTACGATCGTTGATGACGGCAAGCGTATTCGTATCTCGGGTCAGGATTCTGGCCGTGGTACGTTCTTCCACCGTCACTCTGTTTTGCATAACCAAAATGATGCAAGTACATACATTCCGCTAGCAAATATTCATGACAAACAAGGTCCATTCCAAGTGTTTGACTCTGTGTTGTCAGAAGAAGCGGTATTGGCGTTTGAGTACGGTTATGCAACAGCAGAACCAAGTGGTTTGACTATTTGGGAAGCTCAATTCGGTGACTTTGCAAACGGCGCACAAGTCGTGATTGACCAGTTCATCTCATCAGGTGAACAAAAATGGGCACGCCTATGTGGTCTAACGATGTTGCTACCTCACGGTTACGAAGGTCAAGGTCCTGAGCACTCATCTGCGCGTCTTGAGCGTTATCTACAATTATGTGCTGAACAGAATATGCAGGTTGTAGTGCCATCTACGCCAGCACAGGTTTATCACATGATTCGTCGCCAAGTGGTACGCCCTATGCGTCGCCCACTGATTGTTATGTCACCTAAGTCGCTACTGCGTCATCCACTTTGTACTTCAACGTTGGAAGAATTGTCTGATGGCACATTCCAACCAGCGATTCCTGAGATTGATAATCTGGAACCGAGCAAAGTGAAACGTGTTGTGTTCTGTTCAGGAAAGGTTTACTTCGACCTTCTAGAACAACGTCGCAACAACGAACAAGATGATGTTGCTATTGTACGTGTTGAGCAACTGTACCCATTCCCTCTGGATGAAGTACAAGCTGCCATCGAACAATACACGAATGTTGAAGATTTTGTTTGGTGTCAGGAAGAGCCTCAAAACCAAGGTGCTTGGTACTGCAGTCAACACAACTTCCGTGCTGCAATTCCAGCAGGTGCAGATCTTAAATACGCAGGTCGCCCAGCTTCTGCTTCGCCAGCAGTAGGCTACATGTCGGTGCACTTGAAACAACAAAAAGCGTTGGTTGAAGACGCTCTGAACGTGAACTCAAAAACTTCGAATTAAGAACTAGAAGTTAAAGGAAGAAACAGATATGACAATTGAAATTCTGGTTCCAGATTTACCTGAATCAGTTGCTGACGCAACCGTAGCGACATGGCACAAACAACCAGGCGACGCGGTAGAGCGTGATGAAGTTCTGGTTGATATCGAAACCGATAAAGTGGTGCTTGAAGTTCCAGCTCCGGAAGCTGGCGTTTTAGAAGCCATTATTGAAGTAGAAGGTGCGACGGTACTTTCTAAACAACTGCTTGCAAAGCTTAAGCCAGGCGCGGTAGCGGGTGAGCCGACAACAGACTCAACAGAAGACAAAGAAGCGTCTCCTGATAAGCGTCACAAAGCAACGCTGACAGAAGAGAGCAACGATGCGCTGAGCCCAGCGGTTCGTCGTCTTCTTGCTGAACACGGTCTTGAAGCTAGCCAAGTGAAAGGCTCTGGTGTTGGCGGTCGTATTACTCGAGAAGACATTGAAGCGCACCTTGCAAATGCAAAAGCGGCACCAAAAGCGGAAGCTCCGGCAGCCGTTGAAGCGCCTGCAGCGGCTCGCAGCCAAAAACGTGTTCCAATGACGCGTCTGCGTAAGACAGTCGCAAACCGTCTTCTAGAAGCGAAGAACAACACGGCAATGCTAACCACGTTTAACGAAGTGAACATGAAGCCAATCATGGACCTTCGTAAGCAATACAAAGACCAGTTCGAAGAACGCCACGGTACTCGTCTTGGTTTCATGTCTTTCTACGTGAAAGCAGTAACAGAAGCACTAAAACGTTACCCAGAAGTGAACGCATCTATCGATGGTGATGATATCGTTTACCACAGCTACTTCGACATCAGCATGGCAGTTTCTACGCCACGTGGTCTAGTGACGCCAGTTCTAAAAGACTGTGACACACTAGGTTTCGCTGACATCGAAAAAGGCATCAAAGAGTTAGCAATCAAAGGCCGTGACGGCAAACTAACCGTTGATGAATTGATGGGCGGTAACTTCACTATCACCAATGGCGGTGTATTTGGTTCATTGATGTCTACGCCAATCATTAACCCACCACAATCGGCAATCTTGGGTATGCACAAAATCCAAGAGCGTCCAATGGCGGTTGATGGCAAAGTAGAAATCTTGCCGATGATGTACCTAGCACTATCTTACGACCACCGTTTGATTGATGGCCGTGAGTCAGTGGGCTTCTTGGTAACAATTAAAGAGCTACTAGAAGATCCAGCGCGTCTGTTATTAGACGTTTAATATCGCTAAAACGTCGAGTTATCCTTGATGGCTCGACGTCTACAGCATCCAAGGCTAGACTGGCTCAGCGTCTGGCCTTCATTTGAACTGCTCCCGATATAAAATTATAAGCAGTTGATTTGAGAAGACCCTACAGACGTACCGCATGAAGCGGCGTTATGGAAATAATAAATCCCCTAAGGGATAAACAAACGGAATATCAAAATGAATTTGCACGAATACCAAGCCAAACAGCTGTTTGCAGAATTCGGTTTGCCTGTACCAGAAGGCTACGCATGTGATACGCCACAAGAAGCTTTCGAAGCGGCGGGTCGCATCACTACTGAAAAGAAAGTCGTTAAATGTCAGGTTCACGCTGGTGGTCGCGGTAAAGCGGGCGGCGTAGAACTACACGATACAAAAGACGGCGTAAAAGAATTCGCACAAAAATGGCTAGGTAAGAACTTGGTTACTTACCAAACAGACGCAAATGGTCAGCCTGTTACTAAAATCCTTGTAGAAGAAGCATCTAACATTGCGAACGAACTTTACCTTGGTGCGGTTGTAGACCGCGCAACTCGTAAGATCGTTTTCATGGCTTCGACTGAAGGTGGTGTAGAAATCGAAAAAGTTGCGGAAGAAACGCCGGAGCTAATCCATAAAGCGGCAATCGATCCACTTGTAGGTCCTCAAGCTTACCAAGGTCGCGAGCTAGCGTTCAAACTTGGCCTTGAAGGCGATCAAATCAAACAATTCGTTAAGATCTTTATGGGTCTTGGCGCGATGTTCTCCCAGTACGACCTAGCGCTACTAGAAATCAACCCGCTTGTCATTACAGGTGAAGGTAACCTTCTTTGCCTTGACGGCAAAATTAACATTGACTCAAACGCAATGTACCGTCAGCCAAAGCTTCGTGAAATGCACGATCCTTCACAAGAAGACGAGCGTGAAGCACACGCAGCTCAGTGGGAACTGAACTACGTAGCTCTTGATGGCAACGTTGGCTGTATGGTTAACGGTGCAGGCCTTGCAATGGGTACGATGGATATCGTAAACCTACATGGCGGCAAGCCAGCAAACTTCCTTGATGTAGGTGGCGGCGCGACAAAAGAGCGTGTAGCTGAAGCATTCAAGATCATCCTTTCTGATGACAATGTTAGTGCAGTACTAGTAAACATCTTCGGTGGTATCGTTCGTTGTGACATGATCGCTGAAGGTATTATCGGTGCGGTTAAAGAAGTAGGCGTAACAGTTCCTGTAGTTGTTCGTCTAGAAGGTACAAACGCAGACCTAGGTCGCGAAGTACTTGCGAATTCTGACGTTGATATCATTGCAGCTGAATCTCTAACAGATGCTGCTCAGAAAGTTGTTGCTGCTGCGGAGGCTAAATAATGTCTGTATTAATTAACAAAGACACTAAAGTAATCTGTCAGGGTTTCACTGGCGGTCAAGGTACATTCCACTCAGAGCAAGCTATCGCATACGGTACGCAAATGGTTGGTGGTGTATCTCCTGGTAAAGGTGGTCAAACTCACCTTGGTCTTCCAGTATTCAACACAGTACGTGAAGCTGTAGAAGTAACTGGCGCGACAGCAACCGTTATCTACGTACCAGCACCTTTCTGTAAAGATGCAATCCTAGAAGCGATTGACGCAGGTATCGAGCTGATCGTAACGATCACTGAAGGTATCCCAACAACAGATATGATCGACGTTAAAGTGAAGCTAGAAGAAACTGGCGTTCGCATGATCGGTCCTAACTGTCCAGGTCTTATCACTCCAGACGAGTGTAAGATTGGTATCATGCCTGGTCACATCCACAAGAAAGGTAAAGTAGGTATCGTGTCTCGCAGCGGTACTCTTACTTATGAAGCAGTTAAACAAACAACAGATGAAGGCTTCGGTCAGTCTACATGTGTTGGTATCGGTGGTGACCCAATCCCAGGTTCAAACTTTATTGATATCCTAAAACTGTTCCAAGAAGACCCGGAAACTGAAGCAATCGTAATGATTGGTGAAATCGGTGGTACTGCGGAAGAAGAAGCTGCGGCGTTCATCAAAGAGAACGTAACTAAGCCAGTGGTTTCTTATATTGCAGGTGTTACTGCTCCTCCTGGTAAACGTATGGGGCACGCAGGTGCGATCATCTCTGGTGGTAAAGGTACTGCTGAAGACAAATTCGCAGCTCTAGAAGCGGCAGGCGTAAAGACTGTTAAATCTCTAGCAGAGATTGGCAAAGGTCTACGTGAAGTGACTGGTTGGTAAGAAGCCAAACCAATACAAAAGCATTAAAAAGCCTGCGATTTCGCAGGCTTTTCTTTTTGTCTTACGCTTTGCGCCTAATCAGTTGGCTAAGCATAAATAGGGATGTCGCGCTAATCACAACAGAAGGACCTGCGGGTGTATCGAAATGCCAAGACAGACTGAGTCCCATTAATACAGCAACAGAGCCAATGATTGAGGCGAAAAAGGCCATTTGTTCCGGCGATGAAGAGACTTTACGTGCGGTTGCTGCAGGGATGATCAATAGGGAAGTCATAATCAGTGCCCCAACAAACTTCATACCTACTGCGATAACAATACCGACCATCAGCATTAATACTAAGCGCACTAAATCTGTATTTACGCCTTCGACAGCAGCTAACTCTTCACTTACGGTGCTCGATAACAATGGACGCCAGAAAAAGTACAAACATGCACTTACAGCCACAACACCTGCGTAAATGAACATTAAGTCTTGTGGAGAAACGGCGAGTAAATCACCAAATAGGTAGCTCATCAAGTCAATGCGAACATTATCCAAGAAGCTCACAGAAACTAAGCCGATGGAAAGGGCGCTATGAGCTAAAATACCTAGTAGGGTATCGGTGGCAACGAGTTGCTGTTTTTGTAGCGTTACGAGCAACACCGCAAGGGCTAAACAGCACACTAAAAGAGCCAGATACAAATTTACATTAAGCAGAAAGCCAAGGGCGAGTCCCATTAGGGAAGCATGCGCTAACGTATCACCAAAGTAAGCCATTTTCCGCCACACGACGAAAGAGCCTAATGGTCCTGCAATAATGGCAATACCAATGCCAGCAAGAATAGAAGGCAGTAAAAACTCAATCATGGTGGTGATGTCCGTGGTTATGTTGTGAGCAAGATGTCGCATCGCCTGTTACAGGAGAGCCAGCAAGATCGTGATGATGGTGTTCATGATCATGATGATAAAAAGCAAGCGATTCACGAGTCGCGTTACCAAATAGAGCGATGTACGACGGATGCTGAGTAATCGTCGCTGGTGAGCCAGAGCAACAAACATGATGGTGCAAACATATGACATCATCTGTTTTCGCCATTACCAGATGCAGGTCGTGCGATACCATGAATACACCACAATCGAAGCGATGACGAATGCTTTCGATTAAATCGTATAAGTCAATCTGACCTTGAATATCAACGCCTTGAGCTGGTTCATCAAGTACTAAGAGTTCTGGTCGCTGGAGTAGAGCACGAGCGAGCAATACCCGCTGGTTCTCACCACCAGACAAGCGATGCATATTGCTATTTAGTAAGTGTTCCGCTCCAACTAATCTCAAAGCATCTAGGCATTCTTGTTTGCTGTATTTCCCAGCAAGATTAAGGAATCGAACGACATTGAGAGGCAGAGAGTCGTTGAGTTTCAGTTTTTGAGGAACATATCCAATCTTCAGCTTTCGTTTGTTCGTAAGTTTGCCACTTGTCGGTTTTTGTAACCCTAAAATGACTCGAACTAAAGTGGATTTTCCCGCTCCGTTGGGACCGATAAGAGTAGTGATTTTACCCTTTTCTAATTCCATGCTGATGTTATCAAGAACCCTACGACCATCGAATTCGACGCACAGCTGTTCAAGACGGACTAATGAAGACATGAATGAAACTCATTTGCAAACTGATAATGTTATAATGTAACATTATCTCACTTTCAACGCCATATCCCAAGTAAAACTATGAAAAGAGCACTAATTCTTGCTGCTTCAGCAATACTAACTTTACCTGCACACGCAGTGACCGTGTTAACTAGCATCAAACCTATTCAAATGATCACAACTGAGCTAACGGAAGGTGTAACAACACCGGATGTGTTACTTCAGAATAATGCCTCTCCTCATGATTATGCTTTGCGTCCTTCGGATGTAAAAAAAGCGGCTGCGGCTGATCTTGTTATTTGGTATGGGCATGATTTAGAACCCTTCCTTGAAAAAGTGGTAGCAGACAAAGACAACACGCTTACCGTAAGTAAAATCCCAGACCTTAAATTGCGTGAATTTGGTAGCGAGCATGCTCACGACCATGATGGGCACGATCACGGTACCCATGATCCTCATTTTTGGCTTGGTATTGAAACCGTTCAACAAGTCGCTAACGCTATCGCCCATAAACTCGCTGAAATCGATCCTGCTAATGCCAGCACTTATGCAGCAAACCTGAAAAAATTTGATGAACATCTGAAAACGACAGACGCAGAAATTAAGCAAGAGCTTACGCCAGTTAAAGACAAGGGGTACTTCGTTTTCCATGATGCCTATGGTTACTTTGAAGAGCGTTATGGGCTAAACCAAATGGGCCACTTTACTGTCTCTCCTGATCGCAAGCCTGGCGCAAAAACATTGATTCATATCCGTAAAACACTAGGGACGGGCGATGTAGCATGTGTCTTTTCTGAGCCACAGTTTACTCCTGCAGTGATCGAAAGTGTTATGCGTGGGAATGATGTGAACACTGGCGTACTTGATCCGCTAGGCAGTGAAATTGATGTACAGTCAGGCAGTTACTTTGCATTTCTGAAACAAATGTCGAATAGCTTTAGTCAATGTTTGAGCGAAAAGTAACAAATGTGTTGTTACTCCTTACACTGAATTCGTTTTTAACGTGATCCAACAGTAAGAATTGCAACCTTTGGCGCAGTGAGTCTTTCCTATTAAAGGATTTGAAGTATCATTATCAATAATTAGCGGCTCGAAATAACCATATTGACACTTAGCTATGGAAGGCATGAGTGTACAAGAGCACGCACGTATTGATACATGTAAGGATTTCAACTTGCTGCGCCCATTAGCCCTATTTTTTGGGTTTTTTATCCTCTCATTTCAAGCGTTTGCTTCAAGTGAAGCGAATGCGATCTTCTACCCTTTGCCAAATCAGGTTAAGGGCACTTTTATTGCGGCGAAAAAATTGTTTCCTGGTGAACAGGGCGGGCTATGGATCCATGATGTTCACGGCAGAGTATTGTTCTATGACGGTCAAACGACGCTTCCCAAATCAGGCAGTTTCCTGCCAGCGAGAGAAGAACAATTAGCCTATCACAAAGGGTCATTTTGGACCTTTGTTGAAAATGAAGTTTATCAAACCTACCCAAATCGAGATCGCCGGCTAGTCTTTAGCCTCAATCCCGGCTCCCAAATACGTAAAATTGGTTCCTCGGGTCAATATATTTGGGTCAGTGATGGTGCGCATTTCTATACGTATAACATCGACACCAGCGAGCTGAATTCCTTCTCATTGCTCCAGCTTTATCAGCACAGCAACAATAGTTATGTCTACATCAACGATGCCATATTTGTTGAAACAAAATGGGCCTTGGCGACGACATCAGGTGTCTACCTTTCTGAAGGCAATTCGTTTAACCACGTCGTTTCCTCAGGTAAGCACTACATAGAAAAAGTCTATTATTCGCATACTCGAAGGGAAATACTCATCGGAACGTTGAAAGGTGCGCTGATTTTCAATATTTACGAGCCTAACAAACCCGTGATCAGAATCGGAGCCTCCCATGTTTTGACGTTTGCAGAGACGAACCAAGAGTATTGGGTTGGTACGGAACAAGGGTTATATCTGTACTCTTTTTTGACTGGTGCTGTGACTCAGGTGACGCCTGCAAGTTTCTTGGAGATCGAATTAGCGAGTACCAAAATTTACTCTTTGTTGAACGATAATATGGGTGGAATGTGGATCGCGACGAATCAAGGGATTCGCTATTACTCACTATTCAGCAAAAAGTTTGAACGTATTACTTTCAGCAGTTATGACTCACAAACACTTTCTGGCCGTATTCGACAAACATTAACTGGCCCAGATGGCGTGTTATGGTTTGTCGATGACCACAACTTATATCGTTCTAGCTCTAAAGGTGTCATGAAAGTGATGAATTTAGCATCACAAATCAATGAGTTTGCTTTCCAAGGCGACAGATTATGGCTGGCGACGTCTTCAGGATTAGAGATCTACAATTTAAATGATTTAGAACGTGTTAGTTATCCCTATTTAAGGGTTATGGCTGGTCGACCTATCGATCATATCGTTGCTGATGGTTCAACAAGACTGTGGGCTTCAAGTGGGTATCAATTATTTAATATTGATGTTTCTAGCCAAGAAGTTAGGAACTTTGGTAGTGATTGGTTAGTCAGCCAATACCTACCTGCTAAGATCACCCGTCTCTACGACAAAGAAGAACTGTTATTGATTGGTACTGACCACGGTGTGTACGAGTTCGATGGAGAACGAATCCGATTCAACCGTTTCTCAGAAAAATACGGTGAATCCTTAGACATGATTACAGCAATCGATGGTTCTCAGTGGTTTGCCTCTGCATACGGCGTGTTTAAAACGATGCCAGGTAGTGATTCAAAGCAAGTCATGGAAATGAGTGTTTCCAACTCTCGTCCTGCATGCATGATCAGTGACTCTGAAGGCGTCTGGCTCGCATCGTCTGTTGGCCTGAGTTATTACCATTTGTCTGGTCAGTTAATGAAACATTATTCCTCTTCATCCGGCTTGATAAATAATGAGTTCTTGCCTGGTGTATGTAATACGATCAGGCGTGCTGAGGATAGTGACCGCCAACTTATCTTTGGTTCGCAATATGGGTTGGTCAAGGCTGATGCTTCTAAGCTTCTGGTGTCTAATACGCCAGAATCCAAGCTTATTGTTAGCCAAGTCATGTTAGAAAATGATGTGGTTCAAGTCGGAAGCGCCGATCTTTTGGAGATGAAGCTACCGTATGGGTCTTCTTTAAGTTTCCTTTTTGGTGTCATGCCTAAACCTGACAATCAGAATTTGTATTATCGCTTGCACGAAAATGAGAAGTGGCAAACTTTAGAAGGTGGGCAACTGACTCTAGAGCACCTGAATTCAGGAGAGTATCACTTACAAGTGAGTAATGACTCACAATTAGCCTCTGGAATGATAGGGCTTGATTCGAAATTTACTGTCTTGGAACCGTGGTATTTATCTAAACTCGCGATCACGGGTTTTACCATGGTGGTTATTGTCATTCTTGCTTTGATTATTTACTGGCGTTCTCGCTATGTACTACAGGCCAACCGTGATCTCGCTGCTCAAGTTACATTGAAAACAAACCAATTACGCCATCAAAGTCGTGTATTACTCACCAGTAATCAGCAGTTGAGAAAGCAAATACAGGTAAGAAACTTATTAGTCGACCATGTTGCCCAATCGATTAAGACAAGCGTCGATTCCATTGCCAATAGGTTGCCTATAGATCTGGACTCAGCAACCCAAGACCATCTTTCGAAAACCTACTGGCAACTTAACGAATTAAAGAGCTCGCCAGAAGATAGCAGCGGTGGCAGCCAAAATTACAACCTAAGCCAAATAACGCAGTCTGTCGTTGACGTATGGCGAGAGGATTTCTCGAAAGCTGGCATTGTTGTCGAGTTGGAAGATGCTAATAAATCCAGTCGAATCGCACTTGAGAGTTTTAATCTCGATGTTATCTTCAATAGCATCTTTGCTAATGCGATAAAGCGTTCATTCCGAGGTCAGTCAGTTAAGCTGGTCTTAGAGGAGGGAAATGACATTGTTTCGCTCAGCTTTATCGATTACGGAACTCAACTGCCTAGTAAAGTGTCGACGATGCGTCCTTCTAATACTACAAATGTAGACTTAAGTATGGACAACCTGCCTCAACTGGTATCGGTGAGTGGAGGACATTTATCAATGTTCGCCTCTGATGCTCAGAATAAAATCGAAATCACTTGGCCATGTGCGCAAGAGCTGAGTCATGTTGAGGAATCATTACCGGAATTTACCCAATCAGAACCAATATCGGAGAAAATGTCACCGGAGCAAGAGTGGCTGATGAAAGTTTATCAATTAGTTGCAGAAAATTATCATGATGCGGAATTCGGTACCGCCTCTGCGGCGAAGTTGCTGTTTATGTCTGAACGTAGCTTACAGCGTCGTTTCAAATCCGCGTCATCGAGAACTTTCAAAGATTATCTTACAGAGGTGCGCTTAGAAACAGCATGTGAGCAGCTATTAGCGGGTGAAAAAATCAGTGAAGTTGCATTTAATTGCGGCTTTAATGACCCTTCCTACTTCAGTCAAAAGTTTAAGCACCACTTCGGTCTGCCTCCGTCTAAGTTTGCTATGACGCAAGAGAATCAAGTTAGCTAGATTCATTAGCTTTTGATGCTCTGCTATTAAATTGTTAAGCCCAGCTCGTTTTGATGCTGGGCTTTTTATTACGCCAAGCATCGAATCGACTTGATTTGACGCGGCCTGTTAGAGGCATGCTTTGAGATGCGAGCGATGACTATTTATCACATGATCTTCTGGTTGTGTGTGGTTGAGTGTGCTCGAGGTAGTGCAATTAAGTTCGGGAAACTAACAGTGAACAATGGAGTGTTGATGTATTGAGTATTAAGGGGAGTAAAGCGTTAAGTGGATAAAGAAAGAGAAGAAAAAAAATATCGTGGTATAGCCGGGGGGACTATACCACGGGTGTCAATGACACCTTCGCTTGCTGCCGGAGTGACATGTTGCCATGTCACCTCTGGAATTCTTTTGAGTGGCTGTTGCCTCTCGATGGGTTAACTATACGAGACCTTACTTATTTTTCTTATAAAAATAACGACAGGTTGATGTGAGAAAAGCGACAAAATGCCAAGCTTGATATAAATATCTGTTTTTACTCATTATTTTGTTTGAATGGTATTGGCTTGTTGCGATTGTGTTAATTGCTGTATTGCTGAAAATATTCAATTTTGACGAAAATGACGAGAGATTGATTAACGGAGTTGACGTGGTATTTCGTCAAAAGCATTAATGAAATCTTTGATTTCACACAATGAATGCAAGGAAATGGCGGAGTATCATCTGCTTCCTGTATACTATTAATAATAATATTTCTCATTAGCACTACCCTTAAGGGCCATTATGAAGTTATCAGAGATTAAACCCGGCGAAACGGTGACTATTCGTTTATTGGAAGGTCTTACATCGGATGTCAGAAAAAAGCTTATGGTGATGGGTTTACTTCCCAATACTGAAGTGAAAGTCATTCGACGTGCTCCAATGGGTGACCCACTGCAAGTTGAAGTTCGTGGTGTTTCTGTTGCATTGCGAGAGGCCATTGCGCAGAACATTGAAGTGGAGCGAGCATAATGCAATACCAAATTCTTACGGTCGGTAACCCAAACAGCGGTAAAACGACACTTTTTAATGGCCTTACTGGTGCAAAACAACAAGTCGGCAACTGGGCTGGTGTAACGGTTGAAAAGAAAACCGGTCAGTTTAAACACGCTGGCGATGAATTTTTGCTGACAGACCTTCCGGGTATTTACTCTCTAGATAGTGGTAATGACAGTAATAGTATTGATGAGTCTATCGCGTCTCGTGCGGTTCTGACGCACCCTGCTGATCTGATCATCAACGTAGTCGATGCAACAAGTCTTGAACGTAGCTTATATATGACACTGCAGCTGCGCGAGCTTGGTCGTCCTATGATTGTTGTATTAAATAAAATGGACGCACTTAAGCGTGAACGCCAAATCATCAACGTTGCAGAACTAGAAAAAACGTTGGGTTGCCCGGTAGTTAGCCTGTCAGCGACAAACAAAGCACAAGTAGCAGAATTTAAAGAGAAGCTGCACAAGTCTGTGGTTCAAGGTGTCGCGTTAAAAGAAGTCGCTTTGAATTACGGCGAACAAATGGAAGCGGCGATCGGCAAAGTTTCGGCTCTTTTCAATGATCAAACCGTTTCTCACCGAGCATTGGCGATTCGCGCACTAGAAAAAGATGCACTGGTTCTTAATAGCATGTCGGATGCAGACCGCAATAGTGTTGAAAATACGATTGCCGAGCTAGATCTTGATGTTGACCTGCATGTGGCTGACACCAAATACACACATCTTCACGAAGAGTGTAAGAAAGTACGCCGTAGCGAAGGTAAGCTAAGCCGCAGCGTGACTGAAAAGCTAGACCAATTCATTTTGAACAAGTGGGTGGGCATTCCATTCTTCTTCGTTGTGATGTACCTAATGTTCATGTTCTCTATCAACATTGGTAGTGCGTTCATCGACTTCTTCGATATCGGTGTTGGTGCTCTGTTGGTTGATGGTGGTCACCACTTGTTAGACGGTCATTTGCCTGTGTGGTTAGTGACGGTTCTTGCTGATGGTATCGGTGGTGGTATCCAGACGGTTGCAACCTTCATTCCGGTTATCGCTTGTTTGTACCTGTTCCTAGCGGTACTTGAGAGCTCAGGTTACATGGCTCGTGCAGCATTCGTATTAGACAAAGTGATGCAGAAGATCGGTCTACCGGGCAAAGCATTTGTACCGTTGGTTCTTGGTTTTGGCTGTAACGTTCCGTCAATCATGGCAACTCGTACTCTAGACCAAGAACGTGAGCGTAAACTGGCTGCATCTATGGCGCCATTTATGTCATGTGGTGCTCGTCTGCCTGTATACGCGTTATTCGCAGCGGCATTCTTCCCTGGTTCTGGTCAGAACATTGTATTCGCACTTTACCTACTTGGTATTGTGGCAGCGATCTTCACGGGTCTTTTCCTTAAGCACACGCTTTACCCAGGTAGCAGTGACAGCCTAGTAATGGAAATGCCTGATTACGAGCTTCCGACGCTACAAAACGTGGTGATCAAAACTTGGCAAAAGCTAAAGCGCTTTGTACTTGGTGCAGGTAAAACCATCGTTATCGTTGTTGCTATTCTGAGTTTCTTCAACTCATTGGGTACTGATGGCAGTTTTGGTAACGAAGACAGCGAAAACTCTGTGCTTTCTAAAGCAGCGCAAGTTGTGACTCCAGTATTCTCACCAATCGGTGTTCAAGAAGACAACTGGCCAGCGACGGTAGGTATCATTACCGGTATCTTCGCAAAAGAGGCGGTAGTTGGTACGCTGAACAGTCTATACACTACGCCAAGCGACGGTGAAGACGCAGAATTTGACCTAATGGGCAGCCTAGAAGAGGCAGTAATGAGTATCCCAGAAAACCTAGCCGGTTTGAGCTACTCAGATCCACTAGGTATTGAAGTGGGTGACTTAACTGACTCAAATGCAGTTGCAGAAGAACAAGAAGTCGATGCTTCTATCTTCGGTAACATCAAATCGCAGTTTGCTTCTGGCAATGCAGCGTTTGCTTACCTAATCTTTATCTTACTGTACACACCATGTGTTGCAGCAATGGGTGCTTACGTACGTGAGTTTGGCCATAAGTTCGCTCGATTTATTGCAGTATGGACAATGGGACTGGCTTACCTATGTGCGACGTTCTACAACCAACTGACACATTTCGCAGATAGCCCAGTGACCAGTGGTATTTGGATTGCGGTAATTGTAGCAATCTTCTTTGGTACATACCGTGTGTTCAAACGAGTTGGTAAGAAGCAAAACGGTGCATTAGAGGCGCAAGTAGCATGATTTTAAAAGAGCTTTATCAATACATTGCAGACAAAGGAATCGTCTCTCAATCAGATCTGGCTAAGCAGTTTGGGATGAGTGAAGATGGCGCCGACGCGATGTTAAGCGTGTGGATCAAGAAGGGAAAAATTAACCGTCTAGTCGACACCAATAAAGCTCATGATGTGACTCGAGTACGTTACTCAGTAACTAAGCAAGATGGTTTATCACTGACAGTGACCATGTAGCAATCAAACATTATCATGTAAAGACGACAAAGCCGCATCAGTAACGATGCGGCTTTTCTTTTGCTAGTTATTGTATTGTTAATACAGCGGAATCAATGCTCTTCAGAGTGTTTAGTCGCACCTAACCCTAGGAACTTCAACCCTAGACTTAAAACTAAAATCGAAATAGGTAAGGTCAAGATCGTCCAACTTAAGCTGTCGAAGTTAATCAGTACGAGTTCCAAGAACTTCACAAACAAAATCACAATGATGACTTCAGCCAAGATATTTTTCAGGTGGCCGATGTTTGGGGTTCTGATCCAATGTAAAACCGACTGTTCTTGTGTTTTCGCTTTAGCTTTGTTGGAAATAAATAGTGTGTAGATGCCGTGAGCAAAGATGAACAAAACTAGCGCAACAAGAAATGTATCCAGTGACTTGATCAAATAAGCGATCGCGATATCTGCTTTATCTAAATGTGCGAGTGCTTCCGGAGGTGTTTGATTAAGAATGAAGACTGCAAACGCCGAATAGGTTTTCGCTGCGCCCATAACAAAAAGCAAGAACGAAGCAGCCATAGAACAGATGATGGCGATCCAGCTGACGTATCGGAATGTGTTGAAGACTTGTTTCATGATGACCCTCTCTAATTGAGCTGGCAGTCTAAACAAGTTTGATTTAAGTGATAATCCCAGAAAAATGAGAAAGATTGTTACAAATATGCATTAATCTTCCTCTACTTATCTCGTGTGTATTCAAAGGCGGATGATTTTTACTCGCGGTGCTTATGCCTTTTGGAAAATAGAGCTCAGTGACAGCACGTTCTTAATGCGCCCAAGTAGCTCGTTTTGCTCTTCTTCTGTACGGAATTTACCTTTGGTGTTACCCCAAACCGGTCCAGGCCATGCGACGTCATCTTTGAAGCGAGCGATATGGTGAATGTGCAGCTGTGGCACCATATTACCTAGCGCACCAAGGTTTAACTTGTCTGGACGGAATGTGGCTTCCAGTGCTTGGCTTACCGCTTGAGACTCTAGCAAAAATTGTTGCTGTTCTTTCATTGGCAAGTGGTGAAGCTCTTTTAGGTTTGCACGTTTTGGTACCAAGATAACCCATGGCACGGCATTGTCTTTATGCAGAAGCGCCACACACAGTGGGAAGTGACCGATAACGGTGGTGTCTTTTGCCAATTGAGGGTGCAGTTCAAAACTCATTATATTATCCGATTTGAATTGAATGACATCAGTATACGCCAGATAAAACAAAAGGTTGACGCTTTCACGCCAACCTTTCTAAATCATCTCGATTCTCGATTCTCGATTCTCGATTCTCGATTCTCGATTCTCGATTCTCGATTCTCGATTCTCGATTCTCGATTCGCTTACATGCGCTCTAGAGTATCGATACCTAGTAGAGACAGACCCTGCTTGATAGTCTTCGCTGTTAGCGCTGCTAATTTCAGACGGCTTTGTTTCACTGCTTCGTCTTCTGCAACTAGGATAGGGCACGCTTCGTAGAAGCTAGAGAACTGACCTGCTAATTCGAATAGGTAGCTACACATGATGTGTGGTTGACCTTCGCGAGCAACAGATTGAACCGCTTCTTCGAACTGCATAAGCTTTGCAATAAGCGCTTTTTCTTTCTCGTCAGTGATTTTGATTTCACCTTGTAGATCATCCATAGAAACGCCAGCTTTAGCGAATACAGATGCTACACGAGTGTAAGCGTATTGCATGTACGGTGCAGTGTTACCTTCGAACGCTAGCATGTTGTCCCAATCGAACACGTAGTCCGTTGTACGGTGCTTAGAAAGGTCTGCGTATTTAACCGCTGCCATTGCAACAGTATTTGCGATCGCTTTCTTCTCGTCTTCAGCTAGCTCAGGGTTCTTAGATTCGATCAGCTGTGCTGCACGAACTTCTGCTTCATCAAGAAGATCTGCTAGACGAACAGTACCACCAGCACGAGTCTTGAATGGCTTACCGTCTTTACCTAGCATCATGCCGAATGCATGGTGTTCAAGAGAAACAGATTCTGGAATGTAACCCGCTTTACGAACGATAGTCCAAGCTTGCATTAGGTGTTGGTGCTGACGAGAGTCGATGAAGTAAAGTACGCGATCCGCGCCTAGTTCCTCGTAACGGTATTTCGCACATGCGATGTCCGTTGTTGTGTATAGGAAGCCGCCGTCGCGTTTCTGAACGATAACGCCCATCGCTTCGCCGTCTTTGTTCTTGAATTCTTCAAGGAACACAACTTGCGCGCCGTCATCTTCAACCGCAAGACCTTGTGCTTTAAGGTCTGCTACGATCTTAGGTAGCATGTCGTTGTACATGCTCTCGCCCATTACGTCATCACGAGATAGAGATACGTTTAGACGATCGTAGTTGCGTTGGTTTTGGATCATGGTAACGTCAACTAGCTTCTTCCACATTTCTGCGCAGAACTCGTCACCGCTTTGCAGTTTTACAACGTAGCCACGAGCTTTTACTGCAAACTCTTCGTCTTCATCGTACAGCTTTTTCGATTCACGGTAGAAACCTTCAAGATCCGCCAGTTCCATAGAAACTTCGCCAGACTCTTGTTGTACACGCTCAAGGTTTGCGATAAGCATACCGAACTGAGTACCCCAGTCACCGATATGGTTCGCACGGATCACTTTGTGACCTAGGAACTCAAGAGTACGTACTACTGCATCACCGATGATGGTTGAACGTAGGTGACCAACGTGCATTTCTTTAGCAACGTTTGGTGCAGAGTAGTCAGCAACGATAGTTTGAGCTTCGTCTGCTGCAACGCCAAGACGTGAGTCAGCCAGTGCTGCTTCCGCTTGTTTTGCTAGGAACTCTTCGCTTAGGAAAATGTTGATGAAACCAGGACCAGCGATTTCTGTCTTGCTCGCAATACCATCTAGGTCTAGAACATCCAGTACTTTCTGTGCAAATTCTCGTGGGTTAGTACCCAGTTTTTTAGCAACGCCCATTACGCCGTTTGCTTGGTAGTCACCAAATTGTGGCTTTGCTGATTGGCGTACTGCCGCAGGGCTGCCTGCAGGTGCACCAGCGGCTTCTAGAGCCTGAGATACTTTGTCATTAATAAGTGCTTGGATATTCACACGCGTTTCCTTCAATTCAAGGACGAAGAACTCGGCGAAGTAAGTGCCGAGTTCTGTTGGAGTTCACAAAAATGGGGCTAATGATAACAACTTTATTGCTTTTCATACAGAGAGGAATTGGGGAAATTTATACTTTTTCGATTGAATGGAAATGTGGCTTGGTTTGCGTTTACTATTGCGCTCAGAGTAATGAGATAAATCGCCCCATAAGAGAGCCACAATGACGACTCAACTAGTTGAAAAACGCCTAGCGCCTGAATTGATGATCCAAGATCTGGATGCATTCATGGCGAAGATTGAAGAGCTTGCATCCCTGTTAAAACTGGATCTGAGCTTTGCTCAAGCTGACCATATTGCGCTGCGTATTAATGATACTGAAACAGCGAAAGCCGCGCATGAAGCATGGAGCCAATACGGTAAGGTTATCTCGCAAGCGGAAATCAACGGTCGCCCAATTACTGTTATCGAATTCGACAAAGCGTTGGAAAGCCGTGGCTGGAAGATAGAGTGTTTGGAGCTACCATACCCAGCGGAAGGCAAAATCTACTCAACTGAAAGCTGGGAACATGTGGAGTTTGTGATTCCGTCTCATGCTGAAACCGCCGATGAGTTTTTAGCGGATTTGAAACACACTTATCCTGCGTTTGGTGCGCGTTTTGATGAGTTAGGAGAGCTGGGCGTGAAGATCAAACTATCGAGCCCAAAAGGGGAAGGCGAACGCTTGAACAACCCAACCGTGGCGTTTAAGTATCAAGGCATTTGTATCAAGCTGCACCCACATTCACTCAAGCGTATTGTGGAGTCAGAGCAGGCTGAATAAGTTAGCTTTTAACGATTAGAAAGAAGAAAGGGTTGCCCAATGAGCAACCCTTTCTTTTATTGAAATTCGATAAACTTAAAGAATAACCGTCTTATTGCCGTAAACAAAAACGTGATCATTGATCACTTTATTCAAAGCCTTGCTCAATACGTTCTTCTCGACATCGCGACCCGCTTGCGCCATATCTTGTGCGCTGAACGTGTGATCCACTGGAATAACGTCCTGCTTGATGATTGGACCTTCATCCAAGTCATTCGTCACGAAGTGCGCTGTTGCACCGATGATCTTCACACCGCGGTCGTAAGCTTGTTGGTACGGTTTTGCGCCGATAAACGCGGGTAAGAAGCTGTGGTGGATATTGATGATCTTGTGACGGTATTTCTCTACGAAAGTTGGAGTGAGAACACGCATGTATTTCGCTAGCACAAGATAATCGGCATCGTATTGATCAATCACTTCAAGCATCTTCTGCTCGTGCTCTTCACGGCTAAGATCTTCGTGTGTCACGTGGTGATAAGGGATATCAAAACGTTCGGTCAGCGTTTGCAGTTTGTCGTAGTTACCAACAACCGCAGCAATTTCAACATCTAAGCTGCCGTCATAAGTCTTCATCAGAATATCACCCAAACAGTGCGCTTCTTTCGTCACTAGGATAACGATGCGTTTGCGGCGAGAGCTGATCAACGTGCGCTTTGCTCCTTGCGGCAGTGCTTGATCTAAATCAGCGAGAAGCGTTTGATCGTTGAAGTATCCCTCCAACTCAGTTCTCATGAAAAAGTGCCCACTGGTGTTATCAACAAACTCGTTATTATGAACGATATTCAGCTGATGCTTGTAACAGATATTGGTGATTTTTGAGATTAGACCCGGTGCGTCGCTGCAATGAGTCAACAGTGTTTTCTTTTCCATAAATCAGATACTTCCATGCATTATTTTTCTAGCGTACGAATAAAGTTCTCACTTTAGAAGCGTGAATCGTACGGCAATCTGACTTCATAAATAATCTATTCTTGGCGTGGTTTCAACAAATTATCCGCATGATGCTAAAACCTAGTGCTTTTGTTGGCTGATGTTTACGCTCAACTCCTGATATACTCTCGACAATTTTTCCAACCAGATGTCAGGCATGATCGCAAAAACATTCTCCTCTGAGGGCGCGTTAGGTAAAGCCATTCCGGGCTTCCAAGCTCGCCAGCCACAAATTGATATGGCAGAAGCTGTCAGCAATGCGATCAAAGACCAAACTCAGTTGGTGGTTGAAGCGGGAACGGGGACCGGCAAAACCTTCGCTTACCTTGTGCCTGCGTTATTAAGTGGCAAGAAAGTCATCATCAGTACCGGGTCAAAGAACCTACAAGAACAGCTGTATCACCGTGATTTGCCTTTGATGGTGAATTCGCTGGGCTTCTATGGTCAAGTGGCACTTTTAAAAGGTCGTTCTAACTACCTTTGTTTGGATCGTTTAAGTCGTCAAATGGTTGAAAGCCATACGAATCAAGCTGACCCAACACTGCTTACCCAATTGGTTAAGGTTCGTAGTTGGTCGTCTGAAACTAAAACGGGTGACTTGGGTGATTGCGATGATCTGCCAGAAGACAGCATGATTATTCCGACGATTACGTCAACGAATGATAACTGTCTGGGTAAAGACTGTCCGAGTTACACCGATTGTTTCGTCTTGAAAGCACGTAAACGTGCGATGGATTCAGACATTGTTGTAGTCAACCACCACTTATTCCTTGCGGACCTTGCGATCAAAGAAACTGGCTTTGGTGAATTGATCCCAGAAGCTGACGTGTTTATCTTCGACGAAGCTCACCAGCTTCCAGATATTGCCAGCGAATACTTCGGTCAATCGATCTCTAGCCGTCAGATCCAAGAGCTCGCCAAAGACATTGAGATTGCCTACCGTACAGAAGCAAAAGACATGCGCCAGCTGCAAAAAGTGGGCGATAAGCTGATGCAAAGTGCGATGGACATGCGCATCGTGCTGGGTGAGCCGGGCTTTCGTGGTAACTGGCGTGAAGCGATGCAATCTGAGTCCATTAAACGTGAATTGGTGCGTTTAACTGATAGCTTAGATCTGGCGATTGATGTGTTGAAACTGGCTCTGGGTCGAAGCCAGTTGCTGGATACTGCGTTTGAACGTGCAAATCTAATAAAAGGTCGAATCGACCGTGTTTGCGATGTCGACATCACAGGTTATTCCTATTGGTTTGATACATCTCCGCGTCATTTTGCTCTGCACATTACGCCGCTTTCGGTGGCGGATAAATTCCATGAGCAAATCGAAATCAAACAAGGCGCGTGGATTTTTACCTCAGCAACCCTAGCGGTTTCGGGTGACTTTAAACATTTTACCGACCGTCTTGGATTAAAGCCGAAGCAACAGTTTTCGTTGCCATCTCCGTTTGATTACGAGAAGCAAGCACGCTTATGTGTGCCTCGTTATCTACCAGAGCCAAACAGCCCTGGCTTAGCCGACAAACTGGTGCGAATGCTTGCTCCTGTGATTGAAGAAAACGATGGGCGTTGTTTCTTTCTGTGTACTTCGCACAGCATGATGCGTGAGCTTGGTGAACGCTTTCGTGAAGTGCTGGATTTGCCAGTGCTAATGCAAGGCGAAATGAGCAAACAAAAGACCCTTGCCGAGTTTATGGAGCTAGGTAATGCATTGCTGGTGGCGACGGGGGCATTCTGGGAGGGGATCGATGTTAGAGGTGATGCGCTGAGCTGTGTTATCATCGACAAATTACCGTTTACTGCCCCTGATGACCCGCTGCTCAAAGCCCGAATCGAAGATTGTCGATTACGTGGCGGTGAGCCGTTTGCAGAAGTGCAAATCCCAGATGCGGTTATCACGTTAAAGCAGGGTGTAGGACGTTTGATTCGAGACCAAAAAGACCATGGTGCCTTGATCATTTGCGACAACCGTTTGGTAACGCGTGATTACGGTGGCATCTTCCTCGGCAGTTTACCGCCAATCCCAAGAACACGGGATTTGGAACGAATCAAAACATTCCTAAAAACAGAACAACCTGCCGCAGATTAATACGCTGTGGCATCAATAAATTAAAGAAGAATTGTAGAGAGTTACATGAGCGCAAAAATTCTTGCTATCGATACGGCAACTGAAAACTGTTCAGTTGCGCTACTGGTTAATGACCAAGTGATTTCACGCAGTGAAGTGGCTCCTCGTGACCACACTAAGAAAGTGCTGCCTATGGTAGACGAAGTACTGAAAGAAGCGGGCCTGACTCTACAAGATTTAGACGCATTGGCGTTTGGTCGTGGTCCGGGCAGTTTTACTGGCGTTCGTATCGGGATTGGTATTGCACAAGGTTTAGCGTTTGGTGCTGATCTGCCAATGATCGGCGTTTCAACGCTGGCTGCGATGGCGCAAGCAAGCTACCGTCTACACGGCGCAACGGATGTAGCTGTTGCGATTGATGCACGCATGAGTGAAGTTTACTGGGCACGTTACACTCGCCAAGAAAACGGTGAATGGGCCGGTGTGGATGCAGAATGCGTTATTCCACCCGCACGTCTAGCGGAAGAAGCGCAAGCAGACGACAAAACGTGGACTAAAGCGGGTACTGGTTGGGATGCTTACCAAGACGATCTTGGCAAACTGCCATTCAACTTAACGAGCGGTGATGTGCTTTACCCTGATTCGCAAGACATCGTGATTCTTGCTGAGCAGGAGCTTAAGAAAGGCAACACAGTCCCAGTAGAAGAATCGAGCCCGGTTTATCTGCGTGATAATGTGACGTGGAAGAAACTTCCGGGTCGCGAATAATTCATCACTACTAGAATATACGAGGCGTTTGCCCTGTATTTTTATGGAACGTTATGGCGTCTATCAATGGTTTACCTCCTGCGTTAATACCGGGTGCAAATCGCACCAATAAAGTCGGTAAAAAAGGGCAGGTAAAGAAAACTCAAGATAAGCAGTCCGTTGGTCAACCTTCTAAGGTGGCGAACGCCGTCGCGCATTCCATTAAGCAAGTGGATGAGTCTCAGATTCATCGTGCTCAAGTGCAATACGATTTGCCTGAGGGTCATGCTCGCAAAGCAATGGAACAGTATATGGACGTCATGAATCGAGCAAAGAAAGAGGAACTTGCTCAGTTACTTGGTGTCGATATCTATGTGTAAAACAACGAATTTATAGTGGGGGTTTATGAAACTTTCTGGACGTATTTTTCTGGTTATTATCGCGGCATTCGGGCTTTCTGCCTGTAGTTCTCTTCCTGAAGAGCTGAACGCAAGCACTGAGCAGGTTTTGACGGATTACAAAGCCTTTGCTGAAGACCAAGGACAGGCTGCTAACGATGTTCGCCTTGGTGGTGTTATCGCGAAAGTGGATAACTTGAAAGACCAAACGCGTCTTGAGATCGTAAACCTTCCAATCAGCAAATCTGGCAAGCCAGATATCGACCAAGAACCAACGGGTCGCTTTGCGGTGTATTTTGATGGTTACTTAGAGCCAGTTTCTTTTAGTAAAGGTCGAATCATTACCGTTGTTGGTAAAGGTTCGGGCGAAGAAGAAGGCAAAATTGGTGAGCACCAATACATCTTCCCAGTCATCAAAGGCGATGGCTACCGTTTATGGAAGATTGAAGAGCGCGTACGTATGTACGACACACCAACCTATTACTACCCTTGTTACTCTATTAACTGCCGCATGTGGCGAAATGACTTCCCTCAAGATGGCAAGGTGATTAAGAAGGTTAAATAATCTGTGATGAATGAGCGCCGTTTCGAACTCCCAAATGGGAGCATGGCTGCCTTAGAGATCGGAAACGAAAAAACGACTGCTTGTTCAGTCGTTTTTCTTCATGGGTGGATGGATAACGCGGGCAGCTTCAAAAGTTTGATGAATGCCATCCATCAGCGAAACCCTGACCTTCATTTATTGGCGATTGACCTATTTGGTCATGGCTTATCCAGTCATAAATCCTCGGACAATTACTACCCCTTCCACGACTACATTGCTGATTTACACCAACTATTGGATGAATTATCGCCAAACAGACTGATGTTAGTAGGGCATTCACTAGGCGCCTTAATCGCAAGTTGCTATAGTGCTGCCTTTCCTGAACAGGTCGAAGCGTTAGTGCAAATTGAAGGAGCGGGTCCACTCGCTGAACAACCTTCCAATAGTGTGAAACGACTGCGAGATGGTGTCCTTGGCCGACAACGTCAACGCAATAAACCGGAGCGAGCTATCGCTTCTTTCGATCTGGCGTTAAAGCTACGCATACAAGCGAATCACCTGACCGCCGAGCAGTTGATGCCAATCGTAAAGCGCGGAACTGAATGTCGTGAGAACCAGTGGTTTTGGCGACACGATGCCAAATTAAAGTGCGATTCTCTTTATCGTATGGCACAGGACCACGCGAACTCGATCACCAGCCAAATACGCTGTCCGCACCTGATCATATTGGGTGACAAAGGATTTCAGCATTTACAGTCTAACCAAGTCGATTGGGGCGAAAATCCACCGAATGTGGTTTCTGTCGCGGGTGGGCACCATTGCCATTTAGAGCAAACACTCGAGGTCGCAAAGCGAATTCTTGGTGTAGTTAACAAAATTTAAACAAGTGTTTGAGAGTTACGTGCTCAAGCACGTTTGCTGTGCTGTAATAGTGTTCAAAATAAAAAGGACGCTATTTTTTAGCCAGTTATAAACGAGGAGTAACATCGTGGATAAACCATGGCTTTCACGTTATCCAAGTGACGTACCTGAAACCATTAATCCAGAGCAATATGAGTCTTTGGTAGAAATGTTCGAACAGTCTGTTCAAAAGTACGCAGACCAACCGGCATTCATGAACATGGGCTCGGTCATGACCTTCCGCAAGTTGGAAGAGCGTAGCCGCGCATTCGCCGCATACCTACAAAACGAACTTAAGCTGAAGAAGGGCGATCGTGTCGCGCTTATGATGCCAAACCTGCTGCAATACCCTGTCGCGCTATTTGGTGTTTTGCGTGCTGGCTGTATCGCTGTGAACGTGAACCCACTTTATACTCCACGTGAGCTTGAACATCAGCTAAACGATGCTGGTGCAACGGCGATCGTTATCGTTTCTAACTTCGCGAACACACTTGAGCAGGTTGTAGAAAATACACCAGTGAAACACGTAGTCTTGACCAGTCTTGGCCAAATGCTACCACGCGCGAAAGGTACGCTTGTTGACTTCGTCGTTAAGTACGTGAAAGGCATGGTACCTAAGTACGACTTACCTGGCGCAATCTCAATGCGTAAAGCACTGCACAGAGGTCGTCGCCTTCAGTACGTGAAGCCATTCATGTCTGGTGATGATATCGCATTCCTGCAGTATACCGGTGGTACAACGGGCGTAGCGAAAGGCGCAATCCTGACGCACCGCAACATGATTGCTAACGTTATGCAGGCGAAAGGTGCATACGGTCCAGTACTGTCTCCAGGTCGCGAGCTTGTTGTTACGGCACTGCCGCTTTACCACGTATTCGCACTGACGGTGAACTGTCTGCTGTTCGTTGAAATGGGTGGCAACAACCTGCTTATCACTAACCCGCGTGATATTCCGGGCTTTGTGAAAGAGCTGCAAAAATACCAGTTCACTGCAATTACTGGTGTTAACACCCTGTTTAACGCGCTGGTGAACAACGAAGATTTCCATGAGCTAGATTTCAGCAACCTTCGCCTAGCTGTAGGTGGTGGTATGGCAGTACAACGTGCCGTGGCTGAAAAATGGCAAAAGACCACCGGCTGTTACCTACTAGAAGGTTACGGTCTAACAGAATGCTCTCCGTTGGTGGCGGCTTATCCGCACGACCTAGTGGAATACAACGGTTCTATTGGTCTGCCTGTACCATCAACTGAAGTACGTATTGTTGATGAAGAAGGTAATGCACTTGCAAACACAGAGACAGGTGAGCTTCAAGTTCGCGGTCCTCAAGTGATGCAAGGTTACTGGCAGCGCCCAGAAGCGACCAAAGAAGTGATCAACGAAGACGGTTGGCTATCGACGGGTGACATCGTTAAGTTTGATGATGAAGGCTTCTTGCACATTGTTGATCGTAAGAAAGACATGATTCTTGTATCAGGCTTCAACGTTTACCCGAACGAAATTGAAGACGTAGTAGCACTGCACGGCAAAGTACTGGAAGTCGCGGCTATCGGTCAGCCTCACGAAGTGTCTGGCGAGTTGGTGAAGATCTACGTTGTAAAACGCGATCCAAGCCTGACCAAAGACGAAGTGATTGCACACTGTCGCCAACACCTAACGGGCTACAAAGTACCGAAGTTGGTTGAGTTCCGTGAAGATCTACCTAAGACCAACGTAGGTAAGATCCTTCGTCGCGTATTGCGCGAAGAGAACGACGCAGAGCTCGCGAAGAAGAGCGCATAAGCGGATTTCTTTGTGCAACAATCATTTATTGCCAAATAGTGTTAGAATGCCAGCGTTTTGCTGGCATTTTTTTATAGCGAGAAGCATGTGAACTATCAGATCATTACGAAAAACAAAGACCTAGAAGAAGTCTGCGCTCTAGCAAGAGAAGCCGACGTAGTTATGCTGGATACCGAATTCGTCCGAATCAGAACTTACTATCCGCAACTAGGTTTGATTCAGCTTTTCGATGGCAAACAACTTTCCCTTATCGACCCGACTGAACTGACGGACATGACGTCGTTCGTCGAGTTGCTAAAAGACACCTCAGTACTCAAAGTACTGCACGCGTGTGGTGAAGATTTAGAAGTCTTCCAAAATGCCTTTGGCTGCACACCATTCCCAATGGTTGACACTCAACTTATGGCGGCATTCCTAGGTCACGGCTTATCGACGGGCTTTGCTACGCTGGTGGAAGAATACCTAGGCGTTGAGCTCGACAAGAGCGAGTCTCGCACTGACTGGATGGCACGTCCATTGACTCAAAAGCAGCTTGATTACGCCGCAGCTGACGTTCATTACCTAATGCCTCTTTACGAGAAGCTATTCGATAAAGTCAATGAAGCTGGCTGGTGGGAAGCGGTTCAGCAAGAGAGTGATCTGCTTGTTTCAAAGCGTATTCGCAACGTGAACGAAGAAAACGCGTACCTAGACATTAAAGGCGCATGGCAGTTAAGACCGGCTGAACTTGCGATCCTTAAGCCGCTAGCAACTTGGCGTTATAAAGAAGCAATTAAGCGCGACCTCGCATTAAATTTCATCTTCAAAGAAGGTGACTTACTGACGGTTGCTCGTCTTGGTTTGACTGGCTTTAAGAAGATGGAAGCGGAAGGCATCGACATCCGCGCGATTAACCGCCACGGTGCGAGGATTGCGGGTATCGTGAAAAGTGCAAAGCAAATACCTGCCGATGATTACCCAGCGAAAATTGAACGTTTGATGGATTACCCAGGCTACAAGCAAATCTTCAAGAACATGAAAGATGTAGTGAAGGTAGCATCGCAGAAGTCAGGTTTGGCGACCGAGTTTTTGGCTTCTAAAAAGCAGATCAATCAAATCATTAGTTGGGTATGGAAGAAAGATCGCGACCCAGCACGCCTACCAGATGTCATGCAAGGCTGGCGCCTTGAACTTCTCGGAAAGAACATGGATAAGCTTCTGAAATAGGAGCAAATAAAAAAGGTTGGCATTATCGCCAACCTTTTTTGTAACACGCATTTGTTTTTGTTTTGAGTACTCAAGTGTTTAGAGCGCTCAAGCAAAGTCGAAAAGTAATTACTTCTCGTCTTCTGGCAACTTCACGTTGAGCTCAAGAACTGAAATATCATCGTCCTTGTGTTCAAACGTCAAATCCACCATGTTTGGATCAATCGCAACGTACTTGCTAATTACCTTCAAGATGTCCTCTTTCAATTGAGGTAGGTAAGAAGGTGCAGGATCGTTCTGGCTACGACGCTCAGCAACGATGATCTGCAAACGCTCTTTGGCTAGATTCGCAGAAGTTTTCTTTTGTGGGCGGAAAAATTCTAGTAGTGACATGTCTAGCCTCCGAATAGTCGTTTAAAGAGTCCTTTCTTCTCCTCAGTAAGGAAACGAAATTCAACCTGATTGCCCAGTAGGCGGTCTACCGTATCAGAGTAAGCCATACCTGCGTCGGTGTTCTCGTCAAAGATCACAGGTACACCTTTGTTTGATGCATTCAGTACCGCTTGGCTCTCTGGAATCACACCCAATAGAGAAATGTGTAGGATCTCTTCCACGTCTTCAACGCTTAGCATCTCACCCTGTGTTACGCGAGAAGGGTTGTAACGCGTCAGTAGTAGGTGCTGCTTAACTGGCTCAAGACCTTGCTCTGCGCGTAGCGACTTCGAATCCAAAATACCTAGGATACGGTCGGAGTCACGTACCGAAGATACTTCCGGGTTCGTCGTTACGATCGCTTCATCTGCGTAGTACAGCGCCATCAGAGCACCTTGCTCGATACCTGCTGGCGAGTCACAGATGATGAAGTCGAAGCCCATCTCATCCAACTCAGTGAACACACGTTGTACGCCATCTTTCGTTAGCGCGTCTTTATCACGTGTTTGAGAAGCTGGAAGAATGAATAGGTTATCTGTGCGCTTGTCTTTGATCATCGCTTGGTTAAGCGTTGCTTCGCCGTTGATGACGTTAACAAAGTCATATACCACGCGGCGTTCACAGCCCATGATAAGATCGAGGTTACGCAAGCCGATATCAAAATCGATCACCGCAGTCTTTTTACCCTTTAGAGCCAGACCCGAGGCGATGGCTGCGCTTGAAGTGGTTTTACCAACGCCACCTTTGCCAGACGTTACTACAATAATGCGTGCCATTTTATTTCCTTTTTAGACTAAATCGTGAGTGTTTCTAGATGTAATGATTCTTCGGCTTTACTGATCATTACTTTCTTTTGCCAATACTCACTCTCAATTTGATCGCTCAACCAGTAATCTCCTGCAATGGAAACCAGTTCAGCTTGTAAATCGTGACAAATAATTCGTGCTTCTTGTTGGCCACTCGCCCCGGCAATAGCACGTCCGCGTAGGGTGCCATGAATGTGAATAGAGCCATCAGCAATCACTTCTGCACCAGCGCTTACGTGTGCCAGTACAACCAAGTCACCGTCTTTCGCATAGATTTGCTGGCCAGAACGAACTGGCGTACGCACGATCTTCGTTGGAGCCATTTTGGCTGGTGCTTGAGTTGGAGATTTGCTCGCAGACATGATGGCGAAGCCCGCTTCTGAAGCAAGGTTTTGAACGCGTTTATCTTTACAGCCAGTCACACCAACCGGAATAAACCCTGCGTCAGCGATGCCTTGTTTAAGTGCGAGGAAATCAATATCACCTTCTACTTTTGCTATATTGATAACCAGAGGTGCGGATGCGAAGAAAGAAGGCGCTTGAGAAACCTTTTCTTGCAAAAATTCGACAGTCGTAGCGATCTCATTGTCAGAAAGGTGTAAAACTGACAATGTAAAACTGCTACCTTTAAGGTCAGGTGAATGGGTCATCGTGGACTTCTTGCCTTTATTGAAAGAGCGTTGCCTTAAACTAGGTCTGTCATGTTATATTTCATCCTTTAGCGCAGCAAGTTCTCAAGCGAGCAAATAAGTGAATTAATCTCAAATTTGCAATCAAGTTTGCGAGAATTTTACGTTTTCAACAAAATCCGCACTCAAAGCGGGTAAATCAGCACAAAAGGCTCGTCATGCTTTGTTCTATTTATAAAAGTTCTAAAAAAGAAGGCACTTATCTCTATATTCCGAAAAAGGATGATTTCTCACAGGTTCCTGACATGCTTATGCAAATGTTCGGTAAGCCTATGCCGGTGATGACAATCAAACTTGATGGCCGTACTTTGGCACAAGTTGATGTCGAGAAAGTGAAAGCTTCATTAATTAATGACGGTTTCTTCCTACAGGTTCCGCCTCCGCCGGAAAACCTACTCGATAAATACAAAGAACAAAAAGCCCAGCAGAAAGGCGAATAAACTCGCAACTTTTCATCTGGGAATTCTGCCTCGCTCATAAAGGAGGGCGATATGAAAAAATTACTGGCAGCCATGCTCAGCGTTGGTATGTGTACTTCAGCCTTTGCAAGCAGCGACGGCTTTGATGAATACCTAAATAAATTGCGTGCAGAAGCGCGTGATAAAGGTATTTCTGAGCAGGTGATCAGTGCCGCTTTTTCTGATGTGGAATACAAACCACGAGCAGTAAAAGCAGACCGTAACCAGCCAGAGAAGAAACTGACGTTAGACGAATACATTCCGCGTGCGGTGCCTGAGTGGAAGGTCAAGCAAGCGAAGCAACTGTATAAAGAACACTACGCTGAACTAAAACGCATTGGCGATGAGTTTGGTGTACAGCCGCGCTTTATCGTTGCACTTTGGGGCGTGGAAAGTAACTTCGGTAAGTTCACCGGTAACTTCCGCGTGATCGACGCGTTGTCGACCATGGCATTTGAAGGTCGTCGTGAAGAGTTCTTCCGTAAAGAAACCATGGCGGCGCTACAAATCCTAGATGAAGGTCATATCGAGCTAGAGAACTTCAAAGGTTCTTGGGCTGGCGCGATGGGTCAATGTCAGTTTATGCCAAGCTCATTCCTGCGCTTTGCCGCGGATGGTAACGGTGACGGTAAGAAGGACATCTGGCAATCAGAAGCAGACGTGTTTGCTTCTACTGCGAACTACCTAAGCAAATCTGGCTGGGATGATAAGTTCACTTGGGGGCGTCAGGTTAAAGTGCCACACGGCATTGACCACAACCTGCAAGGTCGCGAAGCAGAAAAAGGTAAGTACCTTCAAGAATGGAGCAAGCTTGGTATCACCAAATACGATGGCAGCCCACTTCCTAAGCTGGACGAAGACATTAAAGCTTGGCTGATCATGCCAGACGATGAGAACGGCCGTACTTACTTGGTGTACAACAACTACAATGTGCTGATGAAGTGGAACCGCTCTTACTACTTCGCACTGGCGGTAAGTCATTTAGCTGACCGCATCACATTCTAGGTTGAATGTATAAACGAATAAAAAGGGCTCTTCGGGGCCCTTTGTTTTCTCTATTTTAAACGAGGTTTGCGTGTTATCTGAACGTGCTGCACAAATGGTGATCTTCTCGGCGTTGATCAAACATAAGAATTTTACCGCTGCGGCAAAGAGCCTTGGTGTGTCTGTTTCTCACGTCAGTAAACAGCTTAGCCAATTAGAAGCTTCATTAGGCATCAAGCTTGTGCAACGTACCACGCGCAGCTTCACGCCAACCGAAGCGGGGCAAACCTTCTACCACCACTGTGAGCAAGTGGTACAAGCCGTTAGCAGTGCCACGTTAGAGATGGAAAGCCAACGCGATGAAGTCGCCGGCTTGGTTCGTCTTGGGTTGTCGCAATCTTTTGGCACACTCCACATCATTCCTGCTATCCAAGAACTTCGCGAGCAGTACCCACAACTGCAAGTTGAAGTGCATTTGTTCGATTACAAAGTCGATATGCTCGAAGAAGGCTTGGATCTGTGGATCACCAATAATGAACATTTGCCAGAAGGCTACATTGCTCAGCGCTTAGCAGATTGCCAATTCGTGGTTGCGGCATCGCCGGATTACTTACTCAAGTACGATACACCAACCGAACCGAATGACTTGTCGCAACACAACTGTCTTATCTACCGCAGTTGGGAGCGTGACTACACCAGTTGGGCGTTCACCAATCGCGAGCAAGAACTCAACGTGAAAGTCTCTGGCAACTACTCAGTCGATTTGGCAGAAGCGGTACGTGATGCTGCGATCGCAGGGTGGGGGATTGCTTACTTAGCCACTTACTTGCTAGGGGATGAATTCCGCTCAGGTAAACTGATTCAGCTTCTACCAGATTGGAGAGCCAGCCAATCGATGCCGTTTTATGCGGTGTACCCAAGTCGTCAGCATATGCCGAAAAAGATCTCTGCAGTGATCGATTTCATCAAACAGAAGATCGGATCGCCTTGCCATTGGGATCAGCGATTAGCTCCTTATATCTCGATTCCTAAGTAGCGAGTACATAAGGTGATTTTAGTCACAAAATTTTTCCAAATTCAGAAACATCTTTTCCATTTGGAAATAATTATTTTAGGCAAACGTTTATCTTCATTTAATTCAATGGGTTATTTGGCTGGTTAAATTGCAATCAGCTGACTTATTCAGCCTGTTAACATCTCCAACTTGCAGCATTTATTATGCTCTATACAATCCGACGCCTTTCCTGTTCCCCCTTTGTCGGATTCATTTTATGAACTCAATTCTTGGTATCGTAGCCATCCTATTCGTAGCATGGCTGCTTTCGACTAACCGCAAGAACATTCGTCTACGAACGGTGTCTTTGGCTTTTGCTCTGCAAGTTATCTTCGCGCTTTTGGTATTGTATGTACCAGCGGGTAAAGAAGCGCTTAACGCAGTAACTGGCGCGGTTTCTAATCTGATCAACTACGGTCAAGAGGGCATCGCGTTCCTATTTGGCAACCTAGCAACAGGTGGCTTTACCTTCGCGATTAACGTACTTGGTATCATCATCTTCTTCTCGGCACTGATTTCTGGTTTGTACCACATCGGCCTAATGCCAAAAGTGATCAACCTAATCGGTGGTGGCCTACAGCGCTTGTTAGGTACTGGCCGAGCAGAATCACTGTCTGCTACAGCGAACATCTTTGTGGGCATGATTGAAGCTCCACTAGTCGTTAAGCCATATCTTAAGCACATGACGGACTCTCAGTTCTTCGCAGTAATGACTGGTGGTTTGGCATCGGTTGCTGGTGGCACGCTAGTAGGTTACGCATCACTGGGTGTGGATCTGAACTTCCTAATCGCAGCGGCATTTATGTCTGCGCCAGCGGGTCTTCTGATGGCAAAAATCATGATGCCAGAGACAGACACCACAACTCCAGATATCGACCTAGACCAAGTAGAAATTCCACGAGCAACCAACGTGGTTGAAGCAATGGCAGACGGCGCAATGTCTGGTCTACGTATCGCAGTAGCGGTAGGTGCAACGCTATTGGCGTTTGTGAGTGTTATCGCGATGCTAAATGGCATTCTGGGCTGGTTCGGCGGTCTGTTCGGTATGGAATTGAGCTTCGAGCTAGTACTTGGTTACCTGTTCGCACCAATCGCATGGTTGCTAGGTATTCCTTGGAATGAAGCTATCGTGGCAGGCTCTCTGATCGGTAACAAGATTGTGGTAAACGAGTTCGTAGCCTTCATCCAACTGATGGAAGTGAAGTCTCAGCTAAGCGCACACTCACAAGCTATCGTAACCTTCGCACTGTGTGGTTTCGCAAACATCTCAACTATGGCGATGCTGATTGGTGGTCTAGGCTCACTCGTACCAGAGAAGCGTTCATTCATCTCGAAATACGGCTTCCGCGCAATCGCAGCAGGCGTAATGGCAAACCTGATGAGTGCATCAATCGCTGGCGTGATTTTGAGTTTGTAACAGAACCCCTCCCTAACCCTCCCCTTAAAAAGGGGAGGGGACTAGAGCGGAGTGCGCTTAGTGTGAAGCGATAATCGACAGTTAATATAATGTCTGTAGCGATTGCATTAGTTGAATCGATCTCTTTCCGGTCCTCCCCATTTTCAAGGGGGAGTTAGAGGGGGTTGCTGCTCCGAACTAAATCCGGTCGCTGCATTTGAATAAGTTAGTGAACGAATAGCGATCTCAGTCAGGTCCTCCCCATTTTCAAGGGGGAGTTAGAGGGGGTTGTTACTCCAAACTAAATCCGGTTGCTGCATTTGAATAAGTTAACAAACGAGTAGCGAGCTCAGTCCAGTCCTCCCCATTTTCAAGGGGGAGCTAGAGGGGGTTATTACTCCGAACTAAATTGAATAATCCTTTCCAAAACAGACTCGGTTTGCTTCATTACTTCTTCGTTGGTAAATCGCAGAACCTTAATCCCCAACGCTTCTATGAATGCATCCCTCTTTGTATCTTTCTCTTTTCCCTCGGTAGAGAAATGACTATCGCCATCAATTTCTATTACGAGACTCAGTTCTGCACAATAGAAGTCAACGATGTAGCGACCAATGCCGTGTTGCCTACGAAACTTTACACCGAGTTGTTTTCGTCTAATTTTTTGCCAAAGTACTTCTTCAGGTTTTGGCATATTCGAGCGTAGCTGGCTTCTGATTTTCTTTTGATACTTCAAGTTAAACGTTCGTTGTTGCACTTGTGCTTCCTTTGCGTTCTCAACCCCTCCCTAAACCTCCCCTTAAAAAGGGGAGGGGACTAGAGCGGAGTGCGCTTAGTGTGAAGCGATAATCGAGAATTCGTATAATGTTTGCTTTGATTGCATCTGTTAGAGCGAGCTAGAGGGGATTATTACTCCAAACTAAATCCGGTTGCTGCATTTGAATAAGTTAGCGAACGAATAGCTATCTCAGTCAGGTCCTCCCCATTTTCAAGGGGGAGTTAGAGGGGGTTGTTACTCCAAACTAAATCCGGTCGCTGCATTTGAATAAGTTAGCGAACGAATAGCGATCTCAGTCAGGTCCTCCCAATTTTCAGGGGGGAGCTAGAGGGGATTATTACTCCGAACTAAATCTGGTAGCTGCATTTGAATAAGTTAGCGAACGAATAGCGATCTCAGTCAGGTCCTCCCCATTTTCAAGGGGGAGTTAGAGGGGGTTGTTACTCCAAACTAAATCCGGTAGCTGCATTTGAATAAGTTAACAAACGAGTAGCGAGCTCAGTTCAGTCCTCCCCATTTTTAAGGGGGAGTTAGGGGGGATTGTTACTCTGAACTAAATCCGATTGCTGCATTTGAATAAGTTAGCGAACGAATAGCGATCTCAGTCAGGTCCTCCCAATTTTCAGGGGGGAGCTAGAGGGGATTATTACTCCGAACTAAATCCGGTTGCTGCATTTGAATAAGTTAACAAACGAGTAGCGATCTCAGTCAGGTCCTCCCAATTTTCAGGGGGGAGCTAGAGGGGATTATTACTCCGAACTAAATCTGGTAGCTGCATTTGAATAAGTTAGCGAACGAATAGCGATCTCAGTCAGGTCCTCCCCATTTTCAAGGGGGAGTTAGAGGGGGTTGTTACTCCAAACTAAATCCGGTAGCTGCATTTGAATAAGTTAACAAACGAGTAGCGAGCTCAGTTCAGTCCTCCCCATTTTCAAGGGGGAGTTAGAGGGGGTTGTTACTCCAAACTAAATCCGGTAGCTGCATTTGAATAAGTTAACAAACGAGTAGCGAGCTCAGTCCAGTTCTCCCCATTTTTAAGGGGGAGTTAGAGGGGGTTGCTGCTCCAAACAAAAAGGGCTCCTTTCGGAGCCCTTTCAGTATCGGTAATTTTTTATTTCTTCGTATGGAACTGCTCGCAAGCCAGCATCGTGTTCTCAATTAGGCTTGCTACTGTCATTGGGCCGACACCGCCTGGTACTGGAGTAATAAAGCTCGCGTTCTCACGTGCTTTATCGTATTCCACGTCGCCGACTAGCTTGCCAGATTCAAGACGGTTGATGCCTACATCGACCACAACAGCCCCTTTCTTAACCCACTCGCCAGGAATGAAGTTTGGCTTACCAACCGCAACCACAACAAGATCAGCTTGGCGAACGTGGCCTTCTAGATCTTTCGTAAAGCGGTGACAAGTTGTCGTTGTACAGCCTGCAAGTAGCAGCTCAAGTGTCATAGGACGACCAACGATGTTTGATGCGCCAACCACAACCGCGTGCTTGCCACGTAGTTCGATGTTGTAACGATCAAGAAGAGTAATGATGCCTTTTGGCGTGCAAGAGCGAAGCTTAGGAATACGCTGCGCTAGACGACCCACGTTATAAGGGTGGAAGCCATCCACGTCTTTCTCTGGGTGAATACGTTCAAGAACATGCGTTGCATCGATGCCAGCAGGAAGTGGCAACTGAACAAGAATACCGTCGATTTCTGCATCATTGTTCAACTCGTCAATGAGAGATAGCAACTCTTCTTCCGACGTAGTCGCAGGAAGGTCAAAAGACTTAGAGACAAAGCCAACTTCTTCGCACGCACGGCGTTTGCTGCCAACGTAAACTTGAGAAGCGGGATCTTCACCAACTAGAACAACTGCAAGACCTGGTGCACGTAGGCCCGCTCCAACGCGAGCTTTCACTCGTGCTGCAACTTCGGATCGAACAGTTTGGGAAATGAGAGTTCCATCTATATTTTGAGCAGTCATGACTTTCCTTTTAAATTGAGAAGGGAAATTATTTGCGGCGCATTGTCGCAGAAAATCTATTTAACATCCACACGCAAACGTTTGCTTTGTGGTGTTTTTGAACATTTATCGTTTCAATGCCCTTTTTTTAGGCATTCAGATCAGAATGTTATGAAAACACGTTGATTTAAGCGCTTGAACTCGTATAATCCTGTCCCTGTAGCGCGCCCTTAGCTCAGCTGGATAGAGCACGTCCCTTCTAAGGATGTGGTCATAGGTTCGAATCCTATAGGGCGTGCCATTTATTCAAAAGCCCCGATAACTCCTCGAGTTATCGGGGCTTTGTCGTTCTGGTGATGTCTAAATGACTCATTTCAGAGATATTTGTTCTTTTCTCTCTTTAGCTCTTGAATCATGAAAAAAATCATTCTTACAGCCGTTGTGCTTTCTCTTTTAAGTGGCTGCGTTACTCGCAAAGTGCGCGTTCTTCCTCAAGCTACCAATATTTCCCCGATTACAAAAGTTGCGGTTCAAAACCTTGACTGTCAAATGGTGGACTCTTACATCATTGAAGATGCACACCCTAACAATGTCGACCGAATGCTGAAGAACCAGACCTATGCTTCTGGTGGAAACCGCTACCATATTACTAAGGTTCTTGATACCAGTCGTGGTCGTCCTTCTAGTGTGGTTGCCGAACTATTCAATTGCCCATCAGCGCCGAGTGTGAGCGTGGCAAAAGCGACAAAGATTATGTTGTTACCTGGTGCTAATGAAGTGCAACCAATCTCGTTTGCTGAGATCGAAAATAATGAATGTAAGGTGATTGGTAATAAAGTTGTGGCAGAGCAACAGCAAGGTACTCTATTTGATGAGTTATCAAACCAAGTTTACATGGCTGGTGGAAATCGCTACCACGTAGTCAAAGTTATCGAAACTGACGGCCAGAATCCGACGTCGGTATCTGCGGACGTTTATCGCTGTAAGCACCGCTCAGTCGCATACTAATAAAAAAGCGCTAGTCTCTACTAGCGCTTTTTAACGGGTTAAATCTTCTTAAAAATGATCGAAGTGTTGATGCCACCGAACGCGAAGTTGTTACTCATTAAGTATTCCACTTCCAGTTCACGGCCTTGACCGGATAAGTAATCGAGATCACCACATTGTGGATCGAGATTATCTAAGTTGAGGGTCGGGCTAAACCAACCTGTATGCATCATCTCAAGACTTAACCAGGCTTCGATAGCGCCGCAAGCGCCCAGAGTATGGCCAAAGTAGCTCTTTAAAGAACTGATTGGCACCTTACCGAGTGCATTGGCAGTCGCGTTACTTTCTGCGATATCTCCTCGGTCGGTTGCCGTTCCGTGAGCGGAAACATAATCGATTTTATCCGCAGGAATACCTGCATTCTGTAACGCCATTTCCATACAGATCTGCATGGTTTCCATTTGAGGTTGCGTCACGTGTGCCGCATCGCAGTTACTTGCAAAGCCGATAATCTCTGCATAGATTGTCGCACCACGTGCAACGGCGTGTTCGTATTCTTCTAAAACCAACGTACCCGCACCTTCACCGATCACTAGGCCGTCGCGGTCAGTGTCATAAGGCCTCGGTGTGCTTTTCGGCTCTTCATTTTTTAGACTGGTCGCAAAAAGGGTATCGAAGACAGCCGATTCTGTCGGACAAAGCTCTTCAGCGCCACCTGCAACCATAACGGTTTGGTAGCCGTGTTTGATAGCTTCGTAGGCGTAACCAATCGCTTGACTGCCAGAAGTGCAGGCGCTGCTGGTCGGAATCACTCGACCACGTAAGCCGAAGAACAGGCCAACGTTAACTGCAGTCGTGTGCGGCATCATTTGTACGTAGGTGGTTGCAGTGATGGCTTTGGTGGTTTTCTCGTTAAGCATGACGCCAAAGGCACCAATCGCATCGGTACTGCCTGTTGAAGAGCCGTAAGCAATGCCAGTTTGACCGTTTGTCAGCACTTCGTTGCCAATTAAGCCAGCTTGGTTTAATGCGTTTTCGGTGGCTACGGTAGCTAGTTTAGAAACACGACCCATGCCGCGAACTTGTTTGCGCTTGTAGTGCTTAGGCAGTTCAAAATCTATGACTGGGGCTGCCAGTTTGGTATTCAAACCATCATATTGCTCGTAAGAGGGCATGTATTGAGTGGCGTTTTGACAATCGCGTAGTTTAGGTTCTACTGCAGACCAATCGTTACCAAAAGCAGTAACGCCGGACATACCTGTTACAACGACTCGACGACTCATACTAAGCCTCCGTTTACTGAAATGACTTGGCGAGTCACGTAGCCCGCGATGTCTGACATTAAGTAACTCACAAGGCCAGCGACCTCCTCTGGTTCACCCATGCGGCGCAGAGGGATTTGTGGCATCGCGTGCTCTTTTACGTGCTCGTCAACCATGCCAGTATCGATAAGACCGGGCGCCACGCAGTTTACGGTGATCTTGCGTTTTGCTAGCTCAAGAGCCAATGACTTAGTTGCACCAATCACGCCTGCTTTTGCTGCGCTGTAGTTGGTTTGGCCGCGGTTGCCCATCAAGCCAGATACCGAAGCTAGCGTTACAATGCGGCCGCCTTTGCGTTTTTGTACCATTGGCATCACACAAGGGTGCAGCACATTGTAGAAGCTATCTAAGTTAGTATGAATCACACCGTCCCACTCTTCTTCTGTCATTGCAGGGAAGGCGGTGTCGCGAGTAATCCCAGCATTGTTAACTACGCCGTAGTATGCGCCATGCTCGGCAATGTCCGCTTCTAGCTTGTTGCGGCATTCTTTACGGTTACTGATATCAAACTGAATTAGGCGGCCGTTGCCACCATTTTGTTGGATAGTACCTAAAGTATCTTGTGCGCCTTGTTGATCGCCCATGTAATGCACGACGATGTCAAAACCGTCTTTCGCAAGTTGAACGGCGATGGCTTTACCGATGCCTTTACTAGCACCTGTTACGAGGACTTGTCGGGTCATTGTTGACTCCTGATTTTCATTTCTTTTAATTTTTCTTCTGATGGGACGTAAACGTTCAGTTGGCAGGTCGCAATGGTATTTTCTTGCCACTCAATTCGAGCCGAAAATACTGCCATACCATTGTCTTCCATCATTTTTTCTGCGTATACGTCGAGTATTTGCCCCTGCATAAACGCATCGCAATTTGCCACGTAGCGTCGGCTGCCAAGCAAAAAACCGATGGGCGGTTCTTCACCTTGACTAAGCGCGTGATAGCCGGACCAAGCGGCGACAGATTGAGCCATGAACTCGATACCGACATAAGCAGGCACCGAGAAGCTTTCTTGGTTGAAGAATGGATTGTGGTCACCGATATCAACTTGGCAATGAATGGTGTCTTGCTGAACGTCTAAAGCACGATCAACCAGAATCATCGGTTTATCGTGCGGAAGCAGTTGTTCAATAGGGGGAAGTTTAGTCATGAGCGTAACCAAAAATGAGACTAACGTTATTACCACCAAAAGCAAAAGAGTTGCTTAAAATGGCCTTACCATTCAGTTTCGTTGCTGTTTCTACCAACGAAATCTCGATGTCTTCGGCTTTATTTTCACAAGACTGAATCGGAAGGTCGAGGTCGTAATTTAAAATATGCCACGCAATGGCCGCTTCTGTGGCGCTGGCTGCACCCAACGTGTGACCTGTTAACGGTTTGGTTGAGCTGACAGGGACTGCATCGCCAAAGCAACGATGGATGGCTTTGCTTTCCATCGAATCATTCAGTGGTGTTGCTGTGCCATGGGCGTTGATGTAACCAATGTCACTTGGTGATAAGCCCGCGTTTTCGAGTGCCTTCATCATCGCTTGTTCTGCGCCAACACCTTCAGGGTGAGGGGCGGAGATATGATGCGCGTCAGAGCTGTCACCTGTGCCAAGTAAGGCCACTTTGGTTGGAGATGTACTTAGCAACATAACAGAAGCCGATTCGCCAATGTTGATGCCATTACGGTCAGCACTGAAAGGTGCGCAGTGCTGTTCTGAAAGAGCTTCTAATCCGTTGAAGCCGTTAAGTGTTAGGCGACAAATCGTATCGACACCACCGACAATCACCGCATCTACAAGCCCGGTTCGAATCAGGCGTTGAGCAGTAATAAATACGCGGCCACTCGAAGAGCAAGCTGTGGAAACTGCATAACACGGTCCGGTTAAACCAAAGTAAGCGGCGACAAAGTCACTGCAATTGCCAAGTTCTTGCTTGCGATAGTGGTAGCTTGCAGGGAAGTCTCCTTCGGATAGTTTTTCTGCAAATGCCACCTCGCCATCGGTGATGCCTGACGTGCTGCTACCGATAACAACGGCAACACGTTCTGCGCCATACTGTTCTATGGCGTCGCGCACAGGCCCTTCAATCTGACGAAGAGCAGATAGTGCCAGACGATTGTTGCGAGTATCAAATGGGACTAACTCAGGCGGCATCTCTGGTAACGACTCTGCCACTCGGCCAATCACTGTTTGGCGGCCAGAGTTCAGAATATCCGCATCAATGACCATGTTAGATGGTTGAATTCCAGCTAGGCAACGATGAATAACGTTTTCATCTTTGCCCAATGCGGAATGAAAACCACAGGCCTGAATATACAAAGGTTGAGGAGAGCGAGTTGGCATATAGATTTACTAAGGTCGTTCTAGTTTAATTGATATTGCAGTGTTTGAATGGAGATTGAAAACCCATGTTTGAGGTGGTGAAAATCAATCTGACCTTTTAACTTGTCAGCGTTTGCATAGCGTATCTCTATGACCTTTTCACCGTCGCTATCAAATACGGTTCGGGAATATCCATCATCAATCATTCGCCACCTTACCTTATTTAGCGGCGCTTCCCAAGCGGAACTCGGCCACAGCGTGATCATTAGATTGAATAGTACCTGCTCTGGTTCCGGTAAGGTGCCTTGTAGCCCGTTTAAAATTTCAGTATTGATTTGCGTGCCATCGTATTGCAGTGACAAGACGCGAGTTCCCCATGAGGAAAAACCAGCCAAGACCACATCAGCGTCGCTGACTTGCAGTTGTACGGGTAATTGTTCTTGCTTGTCTTTGCCATCAATCGACCAAGTCGCGGTGATCAATTGGCTTGCTGTGAGCTGGTAGCCTAGTGCGCTCGGGGCTGGAAGAGAGACTTGGGTGCCTTTGGCTATTTCCACCGTTGGCGTTGACTGCTGAGGAACTAAGCTACACGCACTGAGCAGAATGCTTAGAGTGAGGCCAACAGTAACTCGGAGCATCGTGGTTATCTTCATCGTTCTGAGCTTCATTGTGATTTATCTTCCGTCATGATGGCGATAGGAGAGAGCAGCCAAGCGATAAAAATACCGCTTAATACCGTGATACCAAAGCTATGGATGGCATGCGTTTGGCTCAACGAGAGCAGACCAAAAGATAAGACCGTGGTAATGGCTGACAACGTAATTGCAAGCAAGGTGCTGAGACTGCGAGCCTTCTCGGCAAAGAACAAGGTGTAGTCGATACCAATACCAAGAATCAAAATCAGGCCAAGTAAGTTAAACAGATTGAGCGTTGAACCCGCGGCCACGGCTGCCGCCAGGCCCCCGGCACAAGCAATGGCAGACGGTAACAAGATTCGCCAAGCGTGTTTAAAGCCGTAGCGTTTGACTAATACCGCAAAAATTAAGGCTGTCGCTGCCAGTAATAGCTCCATGATTTTGATTCGGTATTCACCAAACAGGGTAGAAATTTCTTCTGCTTTGTTTAGGTAAGTCACGTCAGCTTGTGATTGAGCGAACGCTTGCACCAGACCGAGATTCTTAACTTCATTCAGTGTAATCACGGCGGCTGATTTACCTTCAATCTCACCTAAATGCAGAAAGCGAATCGGTTCTGATACCGGGTTACTGAGGTACTGTGCTAGGGTGATCGGTGCAAATTCAGCTTGTAACTCTGGCACTTTAGTCAGTTGTAATCCTGCTGCTAATGCTGGCCCCTGAGTTTGGTACAAGTGGCTGATTAAGCTGAAATCTTGTTGTTGGCGCTGATTCGAACCTAAGTATTGAGCCAAACTCTGATGGCCTTTGATAAGGCGCTCTTTTTGCCAGTTAACTAAAATCAGCTCAAGGCTTTCCAAGCGCTGCATTAAGGCTTCATCTGAGTCAGCACTAACGACCAACATTTGTTGTGATGCCTGCATGCCACTCACTTGTGTTATCAAGGCTTCTTGTTGCTTTAACGTCGCTGGCATGGCTTGCAGTTGGCGAATATCATCATCGTATTTGAGTTGAGCAAGATAGTATCCGCTGATGGCTAAACACAACACAGGCAAACCGAATTTGAAAGCAGGGCGCTGCCATAAGTTTAACCAAACTGAGAGCAAGCGTTTACCCGGTAAAATTGCGGCCGATTGAGAGGGCTGTGTCGCCAATATCGGATACCAAGCCACGACGGTCGCATAGGCGGCAATCAAACCAATCGATGAGAACAGAGCCAACTGCTGCAGCCCAGGAAAAGGCGCGACCAGCATACCTAAATAGCCAATCAAACTGGTGACAAGCCCAAGTGTGATTGCAGCAAAGATGTGTTTCAGCCCCAAGCGGCTGTCCCATTGATTACCAGCGGCTAATCGTTCTGTTAGATAATGGAAAGCGTAGTCAATGGAAACGCCAATCAGACTCGCGCCAAAAACCAAGCTAAACAGGTGAACTCTGCCAAAAATCCATGCCGTGATACCTAGTGCGACGGCAAGTCCAACCGAGATAGACAATAGTGCTAAAGCCAATGGCGTTACACTACGGAAGACGACAAGAAACAGCACCACAATTCCTAGCAGAGAGAATACGCCGATGGTACTGATTTCTGACTTCGCGCTTTGAGTTCCAAAGTCGGCATAAAACAGCACACCAGTATGTGCCGTTTGTACGCCATATTTGTTAGCAATGGTGTGTTCCAATTGGTCAATTTCAGGCACCGCCAATTGGGTTGATAATGCGTAAGGTGAGCCACCTAATGTCGCCGTGATCAACAAATAAGGTTGGCCGTTCTTCTCGGTAAACAAATACCCATTTTCTAAATGAAACGCTGAGGTTTGTTGAGTTACCTGACCTAAATAATCACGGAAGAGTAAGAACGGGTCGGTTTGTAACTCTTGTCCTGTCACACCAGAAAAGGGATTGTAGAGAGATTGAATCACATGCTGAACTTGCGCTTGAGGATTTGTTGTTAATCGTACGCGTTGTTCAGGAGTGAGTTGCTGAAAGCGATGGTTGAAGTAGTAACTTGCCCATGCTTTTTGCTTGTCTGGTGAGATTTTGCCGACAACTTCAGTAAAGTGCTGAGTTTGTTGTAAGCCTTGCTCAAATGCTGCCGCAGCCTGAAAAAGTTTGGCTTTATCTGGCGCCGACAAAACAAAAATAACCTTATCACTCATGCTGCTAGAAACCGCGTCGAAGGCTTGCTCTGCAGTTGGGTTTTGCTGATTTTCTGGCAATAGCTTCAGAATGTTAGTTTCAATTGGTGAGTGCTCGCTACCAAGCCATTGCGTCAGCAACAGCGAACTTGCAAGCACTACAACCCCCAACCAAACCAAAGCCAGTGAGTGCGAACCTAGCCGGAATTTAGAAGTCAAATTGAGCCTTTTCAGCATCCGTCATTTCCAGTGGTAGTGAAGTCTGTTGAGTGAACTCGATTTCTGTTTTGTCACCACGCAGTTCTTCTAGCATTAATTGGTCGATATGTTGTTCACCAGAAAGGGTAATCACTTTAAATACCGCATTGAGGGGCGCTTGTTTAGGCGTTAGAGCCAGTTGCCATTTACCGTTTTCTTGAGCAGAGAAATTAAGCGTAAATTGCGCTTTTAGTGCTGCTGTATCGCCATGGAATACCGAAAGAAACACATGGCTGAAGTAAAACGCCATTGGGTTTTCTTGGGCCGTAATGATCTTTGAAACTTGATCCCCAAACGTTTGACGCAACTTGTTTTGAGTAAGCACTAAGTTCACAGCAAATGGCACTTGTTGTTGCCACAATAAGCCATGCGATTTACTGAGCGTAAATTTACCGGTTGATGTTAGCGGTTGATTGAACATTTCAAGGTGGCGGCTTTGTTTAAAGTCACCACGTACTATCTCGTTCTGAGATAACTGCTGTTGAAGGGATTCTAAATCAGTCACTTGAGCCCAAGCAGAAACAGAGAACAGCATCAATAAAGAGCATAACCATTTGCGCATTAAGCAAGGCTCCCATGCTTGTGCCATTGTTCGATTTTGTCCATGAATACGGCAGGTGAAGCAAAGCACATCTCTTGTTTCTCAATCGATACCGCGACTTGGGTCGTGTGCGCTTTACACATACGTTGGTCAGTGTTGGCATCGTAGATCACGTAGTCGACGCGCAAGCGGTTCTCCCACTCTGTCAGCTTTGCGGTAATACGAATTTCATGATTGAACGGAATCGCTTTTACGTACTTCACTCGCGTATCAATGATTGGCCACATGTAGCCAGACTCATTCATATCGCGGTAGCTGTATTCAATCTTTTCCATTAGTACACGACGTGCTTCTTCAAAATAGCGAAAGAAGTTTCCGTGATAAATCACTCCCATTGGATCTGCATCTTGAAATGAGGTGATCATCGTCACCTCAGCTTCCAAAGGGTAAAGAACTTGTTCTTGCATTACGCCTCCGCGTACAACGACCATTGACGTTGCTGAATTTTAGCAATGAAGTTACGCAGATCATGCTCTAAAGGACGATCTTCGACAACAAACTCAAACTCTTCCAGTACCGCATCGCGAATCATCTTCAAGTTACTGCTCATGTGGTGCTCATCAAGCTCGTTATGGCGACGACGAATTTCTACCGCTTGCACACTTGCCAGCAATGACGCGGCTGCAACTTGTTCGGTTAGTTCCAGTACACGCATACAATCGCGTGCAGCAATGGTGCCCATGCTGACTTTGTCTTGGTTGTGGCACTCTGTTGAACGAGAGAACACGCTTGCAGGCATGGTGTGTTTCAGCGCCTCTGCTGTCCATGCGGAGATGCCGATTTGTACTGCTTTGAAACCGTGGTTGATTGGTTTACGTTCACCCTCTGCACCGGTCAGGTTAAACGGGAGGCCGTTGTTGAACTTGTAATCCATCAGCTGTGCCATTTGACGATCCAACAAATCAGCAAGGTTAGCAATGTTCGCTTTTAAGGTATCCATGGCCATTGCGATGTGGCCGCCATAGAAGTGACCGCCATGCAGTACACGTTCGTTGTCACCATCAATGATTGGGTTGTCGTTAGCACTGTTGAGTTCGTTTTCGATCAACTGACGTAACCAAGGCAGAGAATCTTGCACCATACCAATCACATGCGGAGCACAACGCAGAGAGTAACGGTCTTGAAGACGGTCGCTATTGCGTGGTGGGCGCTCGGCTTTAAGGTCGTTACGCAGCCAAGCGGCAACTTGTTGTTGGCCTGGGTGCGGCTTCACGGCGAACAAGGCTTCATCAAAGTGGAAATCATTCCCTTGCATGCCCACCGATACCATTGCCGTTATCTTGGTACACAACTGCGCAAGATATTCTGCGCGTTTATAAGCGATACAAGCCAGCGCAGTCATGACCGATGTGCCATTCATCAGCGCCAACCCTTCTTTTGGTTTGAGCGTAATTGGGTTAATACCTAATTCGGCAAACACTTCTTGGGTTGGACGTACTTCACCTTTGTAAAGCACATCGCGTTCACCAATCAATGCTGCAGCAAGGTAAGAAAGCGGCGTTAGGTCACCACTTGCGCCTACTGAGCCTTCTTGCGGAATACGTGGAGCAACATCATGGTTGATTAGGTTTACGATCTGGTTAAGTAGATCGTGAGAAACACCCGATACACCTTGCGATAATGAACACAGACGCGTTGCAAGAACGGCTCTTGCTTGTTCGTGGGAAAGGATTTCACCTAAGCCACAACCATGAAAGCGAGTTAAGTGCAGCGGTAACTCATCAACCAATGCTGGTGGAATCGCGACGGTACACGAGTCACCGTAACCTGTGGTCACGCCGTAAATGACGCCTTCTTCTTTCAGCAATTTCTCTAGAAAAGCGACGCCACGATCGATCTTGGACGTAAATTCTGGTGACGCATTCATGCTTGCGTTTGCGCCTTGTGCAATCGCAACCACATCTTCGATAGAAAGAGCTTGTGCGCCGAAGGTAATGTTTTGATTAGTGTTCGTTGTCATGTTGCTGATTACTTAAAGTCCAGAAGTTGAAAAAGTTATACCACTGCAACGGTGCTTGCAGAGTATGGTGCTCCAATCGTTGCGCGTATTGCTGTACCACAGTATCTAACGCTGCTTGGCGCGTTTTGCGTGGTAGGACGATTTGGTCACTAAAATGTTCGAAGTACACATTGAAGTGCGGGGTGATGGCATTGTCGTCTCGTAGGCCAAACAGCAAATAAACCGGCGCTTTCAGTACCGAGGCCAACATAAATGGGCCTTGAGGGAAGGGGGCGGATTTACCTAAAAAGTCTGCCCAAACCACGCGGCTTTCAACGCTGGTTGAAGTGCGATCTCCCACAATCACAACCCATTCACCTTGCTCAATTTTTTGTTGTAGCAAAATGGCGGTGTCTGGCCCCATTGAGCTGACTTGAATCACGTTGAGTTCTGAGCTCGGGTTTACGGCTTTCATGACCGCATTGAACTGCTCAGCGTGTTCGGTGAACACCAAAGCATTAATTTTGACATGAGAATGGCGACGACCCAGTGCGCGGCACAGTTCGATGTTGCCTAGGTGTGAGCCCAGAATGACCACACCTTGTTGTTTCTCTGCCATTGCTTCGAAGTGGTGCTGACCGTGAATGGTGAGATTACTCACGTCAAAGTCACCTTGCCACGCGGCCAGCTTATCCAGCATGGTGCGGCCAAATGACAAAAGATGATGATAGCTATCGAGTGGCTGTGGTAACACTAAACTTTGCTGTTTCGCGTAAGTCTGTAATTGGTTGAGATAAAGCTCAGATGCTTGACGTGAAGACTTACCAGTAAGGTGGTAATAGCGCATCACTAACTTCAGGATGAAGTCGAACGCTTTGCGGCCAAACAGACGGTAGATCGCCAGAAGCGTCTTGATGCCTAAAACGGTGCCTTGCTCTTTGCGTTTCGACCAATGCGCATCGCTTTGATTGTGCTTTTGTTCGATGTCTTTAGATTGACGTTTTCGAGCTAACAAAGATGGAATGCGTGGCAACATGCCAAAGAACAAGCGAGTATGCATCCAACTGATTTTGACGTTGTCCCACAACGCGTCAAAGTGGGAAATACCGCCTTCAGGGTAAATCACCCGAGTCGGAACAAAGTCGATATCAGTGCCATCCCAATACATGCGAACAAGGATCTCGATATCGAAGTCCATGCGTTTACCAATCTCATTCTTCTTGAGGACTTTGGCCGTAGCTTCGAGAGGATAAGCACGAAAGCCGCACATGCTGTCTTTAATCGACAGAGACAAGGTTTCAATCCATACCCAGATATGGGTCGCGTATCGGCCATACAGACGCGATTTTGGTACGCTGTCGTCGTAAATCGGTTGACCTGAAATCAAGTTATCTGGCTTATCTTGTGAAGCTTGAAGCAGGTTAGGTAGAGCATCAAGATCATGTTGACCGTCGGCGTCGATTTGAATCGCGTGACTAAAGCCATCCGCGTAGGCTTGTTGAATGCCAGCCATCACCGCTCCGCCTTTACCTTGGTTTTCGGTCAGACGAATTAAGGTGATTTTCTCTTCGTTTGCTAACGCATCCAGTGTTTGTTTTGTCGCCTCTTCACTGCCGTCATCCACGACCAAAATGGGCATGGAAAATGACGCGAGAGAATCTACAACGGCAGCGATGGTGCTACCATGGTTATAGCAAGGGATCAGAAAGCACGGTTGATAGGGGTTTGCGCCGCTCACACTAGCTACCCAATTTCATTTTGCCAGATGAGTGAACAATCGTCTGTTCAGCGGATTGAGAAGTATATTTGAACGCCAGCTTTTCACGTTCAGAATCCCAAGACAGCGATAAGCTAACCTGCATATCTGGCAGGATAGGTTCTTGGAATTTGATCACTTCCATCCCTTTAAATACTGCAGGCGTATTGAGGTATTCGACGGCATAAAACAGCGCCCAATCGATTTGAGTTACGCCCGGCAGTAGGGGGAAATGCGTAAAGTGCCCTTGGAAATCCATGATGTCAGCGTCGACAAGCATCTCAATGGTCGCTGTCTTATCTAACACGTCTATGTTCTTGAGCGTTGGTTTTCTTTTGTCCATGTTCGATGCTTAATTATTCTTGGAATAGTTTTTCTATTTCAGCGACTTGTCGCTTACCTTGGCTGTTAAGTGGTACTTCATCCAGCACTCGGAATTTGCGTGGTATCGCAATCGGCTCTAACCAGTTACGTAGCGCTTTTCTCAGTGCAAGCCAAAACTTGCCTTTGCCCAGTTCACTTAATGTCTGCTGGCCTTGCTCGTTCAATACTATGACAGCAAAAAGCGACAATCGTCCTGCTTGCTCCATAGGAATAACAGCACTTTCCTTAATCCAAGGCAGTTGTTTTAAACGTTTTTCTACTTCAACCAAAGACACACGTTTTTCTTCGACCTTAACGATTCGGTCTGTGCGGCCGCGTAATTCGAAAGAAATACTATCATGGAAATAGCATTCATCTGCGGTTTGATACCAAGCGTTTTCATCGATGTGCGGTGAGCGAAGCTTTAAACAATTTTCATGGTTTAATGCCGCTTCAACTCCAGGGAACAGCGTCCAAGGTTGTGTCGCAGTAAGTTGTTGACGATAAGCAATACCGCCCGTTTCTGTACTACCAAATACTTCGACTGGATAGTCACCAAAAATCTCAGCACTGTGTTGTGCGGCGTCATTCGGTAATGGGCCACCAGAGGAGAAAACGCAGCGCAATGCCGTCGGTTTATGCTCCTCGGTGAGACGCTTGAGCAGAGCAGGGCTGCTAATTAAAGCGATATTGCTGGTGGCATGATTCACAATTTGCTCTGGAAACTCCAGATTGTGGGTAGCAAAAGCGCGACCAGCACAAAGTGGCCAAAGCACACGGAAAAGTAAGCCATAAATATGCTGATGAGAGACCGTACTTTCAATCTGACAGCCAGCGATTTTCTCTCCCCATAAGGATTGAAGAATCGCAATTTCGACATCCAGTTGTTTAAGTGTTTTCGCGATGGCTTTAGGTTTACCGCTAGAACCGGACGTAAACAAAGTGATGCTCAGAGCGCTGGCGTTAAGCGAGTGCCACTCCATCGAGCGGTCATCTGCTTCTTCCGTCACGCAACGTGTGGCCAAGCTGTCTGGTACCGAAACGTCAGCATCATGAAGGACGAGGTCGTAATGTTCATCAAGTTCTTTTAATGCTTCTGGTTGGTAGTTCCCTGGCAAAACGATGGCTTTATTGGCATGGCAACAAGCAAGAAAACTGATGGCAAACAGGTAGCTATTGGTAAAGCAAAGAGCAATACGCAGCGATGGATTGGCGTCGAGTTGTCTTTTAAGAGCGGAAACACTGCGCTGAAATTCATCCCATGTCTTTTCTTGAGCGGACTCGAAGGCGACGACCGATGGTTCAGGACGTTGAGCGCGCATTAACATGGCAATAGAAGAGAAGTCAGAAGAACGGGTGTTCATACGATCTAGTGTTCCTTTCGTACAAATTGGCGCACTATCCATTCACCGGCAAATAAACTGCCTGCAAGTAGGTAGCTGATCAGGCCGTTGTATAACGTCCAAATCTCGATGGATTCAAAGCAGGTATACAGTGCAGTTGCCGCATTCATAATAAAAAATGCGCACCACATCAGAGTGACTTTACGTGTGTAGAGTACGCCGCTTTCAGGCAAATCTGGTTCTTGAAGCCGAGCCAATCGCTCAATGATGGTTTGAGGCTGTCTTAAGCTAAGGGCGAATACCCCAAGCATGCAAAGGTTCACCACGACAGGATAGAACTTTAGCCACCCGTGTTGCTTAAATACAACCCCAAGGGTGACCAGAACGATACCAACAATGCCAGTGGTGAAAGCAAGAAACTTAAATTCTTTCAGCGGGGTCTTGTTTGCAACCAATAATCGCAAGAGCAACGCTGCAATTAACAAGCCCCCAACGAGGTTTAAGCCAAATCGATCAATGCCGAAGTAAACAGCAAAAGGGTAGGCAAACAGGACAATTGCAGACAGACCAGTCAGCAATTGGCGCATTAACTTTCCTTAAGAAGTTCAGCGACAGCCGTTACCACGTCATCCACCGTACGAACGGTGCTGAATTCAGCTGGCTTGATTTTCTTACCGGTGACATTTTGCAGGTGAACCACAAGGTCTACCGCGTCAATGCTGTCTAGGTCGAGATCGGTGTAAAGGTGTGCTTCTGGCTGGATATCCGCAGCGTCGATTTCAAACAGTTCTACCAGTGCATCTTTAACTTGTTCAAATACTTGATCTTTATTTACATCTGTCATGAATATACCTAAAAACTATTCATTATCTTGGGAAGAAGTTTGAGAAGAAATGTACTTCGCAAGGTTAGCTACTGAAGCAAAGTGCTCACGTGTATTTGAATCGTCAGCATCAATGACAATGTTGTATTGCTTTTTAATCGCTAAGCCAAGCTCAAGTGCATCAATAGAATCCAAGCCTAGACCATCACCAAACAGCGGCGCTTCGGTTTCAATATCGTCGACGGTTAAATCTTCTAGGTTCAATGCGTCAATAATAAGTTGCTTGATATTGTTGTGTAATTGTTCCACTGGGACCTGCTTATAATTCTGGAAAAATAGTATCAGCTAAATGCTGCTGTAAGCGACGAGCCGCTATTGTTGGGGACGTAGTTTGCTTTATAAAAGGCTCAATCTCAACTTTATCCTTCACTTCCACTTTGAAAAAGGGCTTTGTCGCCGGAACTTGATACCACTTTTTCTCTTTTGTTAAGAAGCTAGGCGTCACCGTAATATGTACAACTCTTAAATCTCGCTGCGTTCTTACTGCTATTTGTGCAGCACCACGCTGTAATTTTGATTTTACCCCAGGAGTGGTTCTTGTGCCTTCCGGAAAAATGAGCAATACATTGCCATTATCAAAACGTTCTTCACACATTGTTAATAAATCATCAGGAGCTTCATTAGGAATATAACCCGCAGCTTTCACAATGTGCTTCATAAATGGGTTGGCCCAAATCGCTGACTTTACTAAACAATCACAACGCTTTAATTGAGATGCGATAAGAACGTAATCAATTAAACTTGGGTGGTTGGCAACAATAAGGCAATTTTGATCTTGTTGAATAATATCTGCGCCGATGATCTTATAATCGATTGCGCCAGTAAATTTCATCAATTTACAGAAGGTATTAAAAGCAAACTGTATCGCACCTTGGACTTTATATTCCTTGGCGGTTTGATCGGAGGTGGTTAAACCAATGAGTGGAATGACGATAAAACTGAGTACTAGACCGCCAAGCCCAAATACGGAAAAACAAAAGCCAGTAGCAAAGACACGCCAATATTGATTCAAAACCCTCATCGACGATGCCATTCCCACGTTTGCTGTGGCGAATGAATCAACCAGCTTGGATCTTCACAAAGATAGTGTTTTAAGAAAGCTAATCCTTGTGGGAGCGGGCAAGGTTGGGACGTGTCTCCGCTTTTTTCTGTTGCGACTTGCTCTATCTTAAAATCGTCACCAGCAGACAACACCATACCGACGGCATAACCTTGATACTGCTGGGTCTCAAACTTCGAGTAAGCATCAGGCAAGGGTTCATCAAAGTCGATAAACAGTACTTTTTTGTCTGGGTTCTCTGCGAGAAACAACCACGCTTCAATCAATGCGCTTTGAAAAGTGTTCTCTGATGCCGCAATCGACGTCAATGGGATAGGTTGCTTAGTCGCAATGGTTGCCAAGCCCGCTGCGGTATTGTGCACCGACTGAGAAAACGCCATTGGGGAAGCTTCTTCGCCTTGGATAATGTCTTCAATCAACGCTGCGCTGCGATGTAACTCACCATGGCGACTCGCAAACACCAAGTAATCCACATCGTACTGTTTGAGTAAATCAATCGCGGTTTGGACCGCAAGTTTGCTTAATGCGCTCATACGTCGGCGCATCATTGGTGGGATATCTGCGACGTGTAATTTGCCCTCTTCAGGCCATATACAGTCCGATGCCCACTGCTCCCATTCTTCTGGTTGATTTAAACCCAATGAATTGGCGGATAATGCATCGATATTAAACGAAATTTTGATCTTCGAGTTTGGCATATTTGTTTAAATTGTTTATTTTACAGCTCGATAGAATCTGGGTTTCACCAGAGTCACAATAAAAGGAAACGACCATGTCTCGCTTAAAGCTGCTTATCTCTGTGTTATTAACAGTGCTTCTTGTCGGTTGTGGAAGAGTACAACCTGTAATGAATGTGGAGGATACTCCAGTTGCTTATGATCTTCAAAATAAACAAGTAAAAGCTGCGATTGTGCAATCAGCAACAAATCGTGGTTGGACGATAGAAGAAGTGAACCCAGGTGTATTAATTGCCAAAATTCACGTTCGTAGCCATTTTGCTGAAGTAAAAATTCCATATAACAACAAATATTATTCAATTATTTATCTCAACTCAGTAAATCTAAAAGCGAGTGATGGCAAAATTCACCGTAATTACAATCGTTGGGTTAACAACCTGAATGTTGATATTCAGAGAGCCATCGCACTTTTAGGTGCTGAGTCTCAACAATAATTTTATTAATAGTAGTTAGGTTTTTTCGTGTTAAATCAAAATATTGATCCATTCAACGCTTTTGAAGCAAAAACAGAAGCTCAAAAATTATCTTTCGCCCCTATTGTTTTCCAGACCGCGAGAACACTTCGAGATCTTGGGATTTTAGCTGCGTTGGATAGTGCGGGCTCAAAAGGCATGAATGCCGTAGAGATCGCAGAGAAAACGGGCGTATCTGAATATGGCGTCAAAGTGCTGTTAGACATGGCCATTAGCGCGCATATCGTGCTGTGGGAAAAACCTAACTACTCATTGGCAAACCTTGGCTTCTATTTGCTTTATGATGGCATGACGCAAGCCAACATGGATTTCACAGCAGACGTTTGTTATGCCGCAATGATGCACCTAACCGATGCGATCAAAGAGGGCAAACCGTCAGGCTTAAAAGAATTGGGTGATTGGGAAACCATTTACCAAGGGCTATCGACCTTACCAGAGCAAGCGAAGCAGAGCTGGTTCAAGTTTGATCATTTCTACTCAGACCGTTCCTTCCCATTGCTACTAAAAGAAGTGTTTGCCAACAAACCAAGCCACATTGTCGATATCGGTGGTAACACAGGTAAGTGGGCGATGCAGTGTTGTAACCACAATCAAGACGTTCAAGTGACGATTGTCGATTTACCACAGCAGCTTGAAGTGGCGATGTCGAACGCAGCGGATAACCAGCTAAGTGATCGCATCAAACCATTCCCTGCTAACATGCTGGACAAAGCTCAAACCTTGCCTGAGCATGCCGACATTTGGTGGATGAGCCAGTTCCTCGATTGTTTCTCTCCAATCGAAATTCTCAATATTTTAAAGAAAGTCAAAGCGCAACTACGACAAGGCGATACCGTATACATTCTCGAATTGTTCTGGGACGCGCAAAAATATGCCGGTGCCTCTTACAGTTTGAATGCCACGTCGCTGTACTTTACTTGCCTTGCAAATGGTAACAGCCGCTTCTACCGCAGTGATGACTTCCTAGAGATTGTTGAAGCTGCAGGCTTAACCGTGGCAGAAAGAACAGACAACATTGGCCTTGGTCACACACTATTAAAACTACAAGCAAACTAGAAAACAGAATGAAAACAGAGCAAAAGCAAGTCGTCGTTATTGGTGCGGGCCCGTCAGGTTCTACCGTATCAGCATTGCTCAACGCACGAAATATCGATGTTGTTGTGATTGAAAAAGCCACCTTTCCACGTTTCTCTATCGGTGAAAGCCTACTTCCAGCGTGCATGGAAGTTGTAGAGCAAGCGGGCATGTTAGAGGCAGTCAACCAAACTGGTTTCCAATACAAAGACGGGGCTGCATTTCGTCGCAACGGCGTTTACACCCAATTTGATTTTACCGATAAGTTCACCTCAGGTCCGGGTACAACCTACCAAGTCCAGCGTGGTCACTTCGATAAAGTATTGGCAGACAGTGCCGCGCAGCAAGGGGTTGAAATTCGTTACCAGCACGAACTGAAAAGCATCGAATTTGAAGGCTCAAAGTCGGTTCTTTCTGTTATCGATGAAAACGAATTAGCGTATCAAATTGAAGCCGATTATGTATTAGACGCCAGCGGCTTTGGACGTGTGCTTCCAAGATTGTTAGAGCTGGAAGAGCCGTCTTGCTTGCCACCAAGAAAGGCGATCTTTACCCACATTGAAGACAACATCACTGCCGAGAACATCGAATACGATCGCAACAAGATCCTGATCTCTGTGCATCCAGATAACCACGATGTTTGGTATTGGTTGATCCCATTCTCCAACGGCACCTGTTCATTTGGTGTGGTGGGTGAGCCAGCGTTTTTTGAAAACTACCCAGAAGACAAAATCGCAGCCATTAAACGGCTAGCAAGTGAAGAGCCTGGTTTGGCTGAGTTGCTTAATCAAGCCAACTACCCGAACCCAGCCGGTGAGCTCGGTGGATACTCGGCCAATGTAAAACACCTTGCAACATCGCACTATGCGTTGCTTGGCAATGCCGGTGAATTCCTTGATCCTGTCTTTTCATCTGGCGTGACCATCGCGATGAAGTCGGCTCAATTTGCAGCAGACTGTATTGAGCGTCAGCTCAACGGTGAAGCCGTGGATTGGCAAGCAGACTACGCCGATCGCCTGATGGTTGGAGTGAACACCTTCCGCACCTATGTAGAAGGTTGGTACAACGGTAAGCTACAAGATGTCATCTTCTACCAAGAACCGAATCCACGTATCAAACAAATGATCAGCGCGATCCTCGCTGGTTACGCATGGGATGAAGCAAACCCATACGTCAAACAAAGCGAGCAACGCTTATCTACATTAGCGGAACTGGTAAGAAGCGAAAAGCGTTAAGGCTCAGAGCCGAAACTGAGTGATAGTAATTTAATATCAAAGCCCCGATAACTTTATGAGTTTTCGGGGCTTTGTTGTTTTCGCTGCTTTCATTTTCAACATAATCTCTCAAGCCTGCAATTTGTGATCGGATTACCCATTAACCATACTATTGTTGCGTTCTTATTTTTCACCCATATGAACTTTGTTATATAATCCGTCGCAATTCAGTATGGAATCAAAGTTGTATGGTCGAAAAGTTCTCCAAGTCTCAGCTGTCTGAAGCCGACATCATCTCCAAGTTCATTCTTCCCGCTATTAAAGAAAACGGCTGGGATGACATGAACCAAATTCGCCAAGAAGTAAAACTGCGTGACGGTAAAGTTGTAGTTCGTGGTCAGATTGCCGCGCGTAAGAAAGTGAAGTCTGCTGATATTGTGCTGTATCACAAACCGAGTATGCCGCTTGCTGTAGTGGAAGCGAAAGCGAACAAGCACGAAATTGGTAAGGGAATGCAGCAAGGCTTGGATTATGCGTCACTTCTGGATGTTCCGTTTGTGTTTGCGAGTAATGGTGATGGGTTTATATTTCATGATAAAACGAACCCTGAGCAACTAGAAACAGAAATCAGACTCGAAGACTTCCCATCACCTCAAATGCTGTGGGAAAAATACTGTCAATGGAAAGGTTACTCAGACGAGCAACTGCCGCTAATTACACAAGCTTACTACGATGATGGAAGCGGTAAATCTCCGCGTTACTATCAATTAAATGCGATTAACAAAACCATAGAAGCCGTCTCTGAAGGAAAGAACAGAGTGTTGCTGGTGATGGCAACGGGTACGGGGAAAACCTACACAGCATTTCAGATCATTTGGCGGTTATGGAAGTCTGGGACGAAAAAGCGAATTTTGTTCTTGGCAGATCGTAATATCTTAGTTGACCAAACGAAGAACAACGATTTCCAGCCATTTGGTACTGCCATGACCAAAATTGGAAACCGTAATATCGATCCTGCTTTTGAAATTCACCTAGGTCTCTACCAAGCGATGACGGGGCAGGAAGAGCAGAAGAAAATCTTTAAGAACGTGAGCCCTGACTTCTTTGACTTAATTGTTGTTGACGAGTGTCACCGCGGTAGTGCGTCTGAAGACAGCGCTTGGCGAGAAATTCTGGAATATTTTAGTTCCGCTACTCAAATTGGTTTGACTGCTACGCCAAAAGAAACAGACGAAGTTTCTAATATTGAATATTTTGGTGAGCCTGCTTATACCTATTCTCTAAAGCAAGGGATCGAAGATGGATTCCTCGCTCCTTATAAAGTGGTTCGTGTCGATCTCGATGTAGACTTACAAGGTTGGCGTCCAACCAAAGGTCAGAAAGACAAGCATGGGGAAACCATCACTGATCGCATCTACAACCAAAAAGATTTCGACCGAACAATGGTGATAGATGAGCGAACAGCATTAGTTGCTCACACCATTACTAAATATTTAAAACGTACAGATCCGATGGCGAAAACCATCGTATTTTGTAACGACGTCGACCATGCAGAGCGTATGCGACGTGCCATTGCTAACTGCAACCCAGAGCAAATGGCAAAAAACGAAAAATACGTAATGAAGATTACAGGGGATGATGAAATCGGCAAAGCTCAGCTTGATAACTTCATTAACCCGAAAAAAGCATATCCGGTGATTGCAACAACATCTGAATTGATGACGACAGGGGTCGACGCAAAGACATGTAAATTGGTCGTACTTGATTCGACGATCAAATCCATGACCAAATTCAAGCAGATCATTGGTCGGGGCACGCGTATTGATGACCGATTTGGTAAGCTGTGGTTCTCTATTCTTGACTTTAAAAAGGCGACAGAGCTCTTTGCCGATGAACGTTTTGACGGTACACCAGAAAGGGTAAAAGTCACTAAACCAGAAGATTTTGAAAACCCAGATGATCTCAACGATATTGTCGATGGCACAGGTGATGAAGGGATAGATGACTCGTTTTTCGAGGATGATATAGACCCCACTACAATTTCTGAACCGACGACGCCAACAGATACCCCAACGGATGGAGGTAACATCCCTGAAGGTGGAGATGAACCGATTCAAGAAGAAGTGCGCAAGTTTTATGTGTCTGGTGTTTCGGTAACTAAGGTCGCTGAGCGTGTCCAGTACTATGACAGTGACGGTAAATTGGTAACGGAATCATTTAAAGACTATACCCGCAAAGCAATGGCAACGCAGTTTGCGTCAATGGATGATTTCACCAAGAAATGGAATGATGCAGATCGCAAGCAAGCCATTATTGATGAACTTGCTGAGCTCGGCATTATATGGGAAGCGCTGGAGCAAGAAGTGGGCAAAGACATGGACCCATTTGATATGATTTGTCACGTTGTATATGACCAACCGCCATTGACTCGAAAAGAGCGAGCGGAGAACGTGAAAAAGCGCAACTACTTCACTAAGTACGGTGAAACAGCACAGCAGGTACTGAATAATCTACTGGATAAGTACGCGGATGAAGGCGTTCAAGAGATTGAAAATATTCATGTATTGAAAGTAAAACCTTTCGATGAAATGGGTCGACCGATTGAAATCATCAAGAAAGGCTTTGGTGGTAAGCCGCAGTATCTCGAAGCGGTAAATGAACTAGAAGCGGCAATCTATCAAACTTCATTTGAACAAACCGCATAAACTCCCTTCGCAAAGGTCGCTAAATTTAGCGACCTTTTTATTTTGACTCACCCACTCGATCTAACTCTGAAGAAAACTCTGAAAGAAGCTTAGTGAACTCATCGTCTAAGCAAGAATGATTTATGTACTTTGTAGGCACCATATTTAGCTTTAAAGAAAGGTAGTCTGGGTGTTCAGTAATGACTTTTAGATACGCATCAAGGCGCTTTTCCGATGTCGTTTCTCTTTTCAAATGTTTCTTTAGCTTCTCATAAAAGTTTGAGACTGCCTCTGGGGTTACATCTTGAAGATCCTCGTAATCATCGCAATAAAGTTCTTCATATAGCACATCAGCCAACTGACGAATGCTCCATCCCAAAGACGCAATAAGGTCTCGTATCTCTGTTTGTTTTTTTCTTGTCCCCATTTGTCCCAAGTCCGTTCGTTAATATGCAATTGTCTTAGCGAAGACACGTAAATAATCAATTTTAAAGGATAAAATCATGACTAAATCAAAAACACCAATGACACCAGAAGCCGCTGCTCGCATCCAAGGTAATGCCGCAAAACAAAATGGTGGGCAAGTTCCTAAAGGTGACTTTGCTGGCCGAGCTCAACGCGCGGCTGCTCACAACCAAAAACAAGGGAAATAGGAGTTCATCATGAATAAACCAGCTTCAAGTACACCAAAAGGTGGTGCTAAGCCGAATCCAAATTACCCAAGCACGACGGGCAAACCATCGGGCGGTGGTCGAGGAAATACCCCTAAAAACAAATAGCTGTACATACCCAGAGGCGCACTAGCGCCTCTTTTTCGTTTATTTACTCAACAGCTTTTAGAGTTGTGGATGAATGCTGCGATAAACGGCTTGTTGTCAGCTTTATATTCCGAATACGGGATGGCTTTTTCAGTTTTACTCATCGCACATAAACAAGTATCTCGCTTGTTTTCATACCAGCTTACATCGACCATATTTTGGGAAGAATTCACGCAGGTATCTATGATCGCGTACTCCACTTCCAGGGGATAGCGTTCTTCATCGAAAGCATTATTCACTTGGTAACCACCAAAAGCACCAATAAGCAATGTGGTACTTGCTGATATCCATTTTCGCTTACTAAAGCTAAAGCCTTTAAAACTCTTCTCGCACTCTTTACAAGAGATATTCTCAGCAAACTCGATGTCATTATCGGCTTGGCAATGGGGGCATTCTATTTTCATTGGCAACTAACATGATTGATTTATAAGTATTTATTGAATCTATAATTCTAGCGTGATTATACGCCTACATTCATAGACATAAATCGATTTTTTCGAGCGATGTTCTGCTATAATTCGCCCCAATTTTCAGTTAGCTAAAGTAGTAAAACATGTCTATCAGTTCTGTAATTAAATCCATTCAAGACATTATGCGTAAAGACGCAGGTGTTGATGGTGATGCTCAACGCCTTGGTCAAATGTCATGGCTTTTATTCCTAAAAGTATTCGATGCTCAGGAAGAAGAGCTAGAGCTAGAAATGGACGACTACAAAACACCGATTGATGAAAAATATCTGTGGCGTAATTGGGCAGCAGATGCAGAAGGTATTACGGGCGACAAACTGCTGGAATTTGTAAACGATGACCTGTTTTTTCATCTAAAGAACATGACGGCGCCGGTAGATAAGAACCCGCGTGGTTTTGTGGTAAAAGAAGCGTTCAGTGACGCGTTCAACTACATGAAAAACGGTACGTTGCTACGCCAAGTCATCAATAAGCTGAATGAAATTGACTTTACTGACTCTAATGAACGCCACTTATTCGGTGATATCTACGAGCAAATCCTGAAAGACCTCCAAAGCGCAGGCAATGCAGGTGAATTCTACACCCCTCGTGCTGTGACTCGTTTTATCGTTGACCGTTTAGACCCTAAGCTTGGCGAAACTATTATGGACCCAGCAACGGGTACGGGCGGCTTCCTTGCTTGTTCAGTCGATCACGTTAAAAACAACTACGTGAAAACGGCGGCTGACCATCAAACGCTGCAAAAGCAAATTCACGGTGTAGAGAAGAAGCAGCTTCCGCATCTACTGTGTATCACCAACATGATGCTGCACGGTATTGAAGTACCTGTACAAATCAAACACGGCAATACGCTAAACAAGCCGCTTTCAAGTTGGGACAGCAACATCAATGTGATTGCGACCAACCCACCGTTTGGTGGCACTGAAGAAGATGGTATTGAGAAAAACTTCCCTGCCGAAATGCAGACGCGTGAAACTGCAGACTTGTTCTTGCAGCTAATCATCGAAGTTTTAGATGAAAACAATGGTCGAGCAGGAGTAGTACTGCCAGATGGCACATTGTTTGGTGAAGGTGTTAAAACCAAAATTAAAAAGATGCTGACGGAAGAGTGTAACCTGCACACCATCGTTCGCTTACCTAATGGCGTGTTTAACCCATATACAGGTATTAAAACCAACATTCTGTTCTTCACCAAAGGCAAGCCGACAAAAGACGTGTGGTTCTACGAGCACCCATACCCAGAAGGCGTTAAGAACTACAGCAAAACTAAGCCAATGAAGTTTGAAGAGTTCAAGCAAGAGCAAGAGTGGTGGGGTAGCGAAGAAAACGGTTTTGCTTCTCGTGTTGAGAATAAGCACGCATGGAAAGTCTCGATTGAAGAGATCATCGAGCGCAACTTCAACCTCGATATTAAGAACCCATATCAAGAAGAAGTGGTAAGCCATGATCCGCAAGAATTGCTAGCAAGCTATCAACAGCAGCAACAAGAGATCACAGAGCTACGTAACAAACTGAAAGGCATTCTTGGTGATGCGCTGAAATCATCTGTAGGTGAGGGTGAATGATGAGCCTTGACCAAACTCCTATTAATCAGTTGATTACCGACAATATCGACACTTGGACTTCAACAGTAAAGACCAAAGCAACAACAGGCCGTGGCAGTAGCAAAAAGCGCGAGCTTTATGGCGTGAAGAAACTGCGTGAGCTGATTTTGGAATTGGCGGTGCGCGGTAAGTTAGTGCCACAAGACCCAAATGATGAGCCTGCTTCGGTATTGGTGGAATTAGCCGATAAAGCTAAAGAACGTTTAGCTGAACAAAAAATAATTCGCAAGCAGAAACCTCTTGCGCTTATCGATAATGAACAAATGCCTTTTATTCTGCCAAAGAACTGGACATATCACCGTTTGGGAAGTTTAGGGCTTGTAGGTTCGAGTAGTAGGGTTCAGAAAAAAGATTGGACTGATAATGGCGTTCCATTTTATAGAGCTAGAGAAATCGTCAAATTATCGAAAAATGGATTTGTTGAAAATGAATTGTTTATTTCAGAAGAACTCTTTAGTCAGTTGTCTCAAAGTGGAATTATTCCTGAAGAAAATGACATTATGTTTACTGGTGTTGGCACGATAGGTGTGCCTCATGTTGTAAAAGCGCAAGAGAGGTTTTACTTCAAAGATGCTAGTGTTCTAATTTTTAAAAATATTGCAGGAGTTAATGCTGATTACCTATCAATGTATATGCGTTCTCCTTTATGGAATCGAGATATTCATGAAGATAGCATGGGAACGACGGTTCATACTCTTACCATAGCTAGAGCCAACAATGTTGTTACGCCATTTCCTCCCATTAAGGAACAAGACCGCATTGTCGCAAAAGTCGATGAACTCATGACACTCTGCGACCAACTAGAGCAACAAACCGAAGCCAGCATGGAAGCGCATCAGGTCTTGGTGACAAAGCTGTTAGACACGTTAACCAATTCTACTGATGCTGACGAGCTAATGCAAAATTGGGCTCGAATTAGCGAGCACTTCGATACTTTGTTCACCACCGAAGCGAGCATCGACCAACTAAAACAAACCATCCTGCAACTGGCGGTTATGGGTAAGCTTGTCCCACAAGACCCGACCGATGAACCTGCTGCAAAATTGCTTGAGCTTATTGCAGAAGAAAAAGCGCAGTTAATTAAAGACAAGAAAATCAAAAAGCAAAAAGCACTGCCACCGATTACTGATGATGAAAAGCCGTTTGAGTTGCCTAATGGGTGGGGCTTTGCGCACATGCAAGACTTATGTGAATTAATAACAGACGGTACGCATCAAACACCTAAGTATACGGATACAGGGCGACCGTTTATCTCAGCACAATGTGTTAAGCCTTTTCGATTCATGCCTGAAAATTGTCGATACGTATCAGAAGAGCATTATCAGGCATATATCAAAAATAGAACTCCAGAGTTTAGGGATATTTTGTTGTCTCGTGTTGGTGCTGGAATCGGTGAAGCAGCGATGATAGATACAGATCTTGAATTTGCTATCTATGTAAGTACTGGATTGTTAAAGCCACATAAATCATCAGTAATTTCAGAGTACCTTGTTTTGTGGTTGAATTCTCCATTAGGGCGAGGCTTTTCTGAAAGGAACACCCTAGGTAAAGGTGTTTCTCAGGGGAACTTAAATTTATCTTTAATTAGAGCGTTTGTTGTCTCGTTACCTCCGTTACAAGAACAGCGAAGGATAGTGGTTCAATTTGAGGAATTAAGTAATTTGTGTAACTTGCTGAAAGAAAGATTACAGGCCACTCAATTAACTCAGTTACACTTAACCGACGCCATAGTTGAACAGGCGGTATAACCATGGCAATCGTCTTCAATCAGCCTCAAACCATTGTGCAGTTATTGGAACAGAAACTCACTATTCCTGAGTACCAACGCCCATACAAATGGCAACCTAAGCACGTTAATCAACTGATTGATGACATCTTTAACCACCGCACTAAGCCATGCTATCGGCTTGGTACGGTGGTACTGCATGAAGACAAAAAATCAGAAACTGAAGAAGACAATATCACACTCAATATTGTTGATGGCCAGCAACGCCTGCTTACCCTAACGCTACTTTGTACCATCCTGGATAAGGAAAATAAGCGTATTTCATCGACTCTTCTTGAGCACAAATTTGAATCATCAGTCAGTATCGAAAACCTTAAGAATAATGCACAAATCATCTCTGAACGAGTAGCCAGTCTGCCAGCTACAGAAAAACAGGAACTGCTCGATTTCGTTCTTAACAAGTGTGAGCTTATCCAAGTTACGCTAGATGATCTCAGTGAAGCCTTCCAGTTCTTCGACTCACAAAACGCTCGTGGTAAAGCCCTTGCCCCTCATGATCTGCTAAAGGCGTACCATCTGCGAGAAATGATGGACTCAACAGAGCAAACCGAACGTTTACACCATGTTAGCTTGTGGGAGCAGGGTGTAAACCCAGATGACGACTCTGCGAATTTGCACACCATCATGGGTGAGTTCTTGTTCCGCATGCGCCGTTGGGTTGATGGTGACTACGGCATACAGTTCAGTCGCCATAACATTGATGTATTCAAAGGCATCAACCTAGAAAGCACTCAGTACGCCTATGTGGACTCTATGCTTGCGCTCGATTATGCGATTGAAACCTTTAATGCTGATCCCGCACGTAAATGGGACAAGCAAACCAAGGGTTATCCATTTCAAGTTGATCAGGTGATGATCAACGGTAAACGCTTCTTTGAGTACATTCAGCACTACATGGCGATTCACTCGACCTTGTTCGTTGGTGATGAGGCAAGGCTATCTTCATTCGTCGATAAGCACGCTAAGTACAAAGGTAGTAGCCGTAAAGGGGATAGCTATGTACGAAACCTATTTTTGTGTGCAGTGATGTATTACTACGACAAGTTCGGTGATGTGGAGTTAGAGAAAGCGGCACAGGTTTGTTATCGCTGGAGTTATTTCCTTCGCCTTGAGCTGCAACGTATCGGTATGGAGTCGGTAGATAATCATGCCAAGGCACGTAGTGGGTTGTTCAGAGCAATCAGCAAAGCTGTTCACCCTCAACAGGTGTTGAACTTTCAGCCTCCTTACATTCAAGAGCCGAAGTTCAAGAACGCGAAGGACGTGCAGGCATCTATTGAAGCAATGAAGTCGGGATGTGTAAATGAATGATTCGAACCAGGTAGAGCAGTTATCCGTTAGAGCACTTTTCGACAGCAAAACCCAATATGTAATTCCTATCTACCAGCGTAATTACGCTTGGGGGGCGACTGAGGTTGAGCAGCTTATCCAAGATATCAGTGATGCTGCAGGGCTTATTACTCAATCTGATGAAACCGTTACTGCCAAACAAGTAAAGTATTATCTAGGTAGCCTTGTGGTTTATCAGCGCACAACACATTCACACCAATCTAATGTGGTGTACGAAACCATTGATGGACAGCAAAGACATACTACACTCTCTATCTTGTTGGCGTACCTCAAACATCGCAATGTGCTCGAAGAGAATGAGCTAGAAGGGCTAGACATTAATCTCACCTTTGATAGTCGTCCCAAATCCTCCAGAGCATTAGATGACATTTATACAGGCAGAACTAATGGCGAGTCAGAAGAACCTAACATTCATGCTGCCTTCAACATCATCAAGCGTTACTTCAAAACCAAAGGATTAGATACACAGGCGAAAACTAAGCAGTTCTTTGAGTATCTATTAGAAAACGTCACCATTCTTAGAGTCGTCGTTCCACCTCAAACCGATCTTAACCACTACTTTGAGATCATGAATAACCGTGGTGAGCAGCTAGAAAAGCATGAAGTATTGAAAGCAAAATTCATGGCAACGCTTGGTGATGATGAGGAAAGAGGCTGCTTTTCCACTGTTTGGGATGCTTGTGCGAATATGACGTGCTATACCCAAATGGGCTTCCAATCGGACTTACGAAAAGAGGTATTCGGCTCAGATTGGCAGACAATGCCAATAAGCTTTGAAGCGATTCAAGAAAAGCACACGAGCAAGCAGCAAAAAGAAGATGCAATGACTCTGCGAGAAATCATCAGTAACAAGGCATCTAGCTCAAATACTGACGATGATGATCGAGAGAAAGAAGAACGCTTTGGTTCGGTTATCGACTTCTCAAACTTCTTACTTCATGTCTTAAAACTGATGAAGACGGAAGAGAACGTTTCGCTTGATGATAAAAAGTTGATCGATGCATTTATCTCTACAGACGATGGCTTGAAGGTTGGCGCTAAAGCTTTTGTCTATGAACTGCTTAAATGCCGAATTTTGTTTGATAGTTACGTAATTAAGCCTGACCAGCACGATGAAAAGCGTAAGTGGTGTTTGTTAAGACTTAATGCGTATAAATACGGCAATAGTCTAAGTCCTGAATATCCAAATGCGTTTAGAAGTGATCAGAGCGAAAAGATACGGATGATCTTGGCAATGTTCCATGTGTCGAACCCTGCTTTGGTATATAAGCGTTGGTTGAATGACACTTTAAGTTTACTAAACGAACTCGCTACAGAAGGCCGATTGGAAGTTGATGGTAGTTCATACTTGGCTGCCCTTGAAAAGCAAAGTGACAAGTATTTTGGTGAAATCTGCGAAGGTTCTCAGCTTGAGTTTACAGAGAATAATGTCGGTGTGTTACATCAGGGAACTGGTGTGCAAAACTTTGTTTTCAACCGTTTAGACTACTTATTGTGGAAGCGCTTCTCAAACAATGAATCGTTTGATGGTATTGGTAAAAATGAACTTGGAAAGCACTTTGACGATTTCCAGTTTTCATTCCGAACCTCTGTTGAACATTACTTCCCGCAAACCGATCCATCAGGGGCAAGTAAGATGCAGGACGTGGATCGTTTCGGTAACCTTTGCCTTATTTCGCCAAGCAGCAACTCAAGGCTTAGCAATTACTCTCCGCAAGATAAGAAGAAGTTCTATCAAGAAAACAATCGTGCCGAGAGTTTAAAGCAAGCCATCATGATGAGTTATGACGATTGGGGGCCTGATAATAAAGGAAGAGCTAATATCCAGAATCATGAAACACAAATGATAGAGGTGTTAAGAGGCTAAAGCCACTTTTAACCCACTCGGTTTACTTTTACGTATCACTTATCCCGATAGCTACTCGAGTTATCGGGGTTTTGTCGTTTTAGGCGACAGAACTTCCAACGCAACGTTTCCTACAACTTTTGCACTACCTTCTAGTCTTTGCAATCAATAGCACTTACTATGTGTTCAGTTCAATTGCAGTCTTACCTTTATGTCCTCTACCTTCAATTTCTATCACCAAAATGCGAGCTCATTAGCGGAGCAATACAACTCGACGACATTTGAGAATGTTCACGCGAGCTGGCAGGCTTTTTGGCCTCATGCAGGCGATCGGATCTTGGATGTGGGAGCGGGGTCTGGGCGAGATGCAAAATGGATGATGGAACAAGGCTGTGAGGTGATTGCTCTTGAACCAGCGGCATCTCTACTAGAGCTTGGTAAAGTTAAGACGGGTAATTTGGTTACTTGGCTTGATGATGCCTTGCCTGCTCTTGAGAAAACCACCAACTTGGGACTTCGCTTTGATCTGATATTGGTGAGTGCGGTTTGGATGCATCTTGCGACTTCTCATCGTGAGCGTGCTTTCCGTAAACTCTCTAATCTGCTTGCGCCTAATGGCCGATTGGTCATTAGTCTTCGCCATGGAGAGTTTACTGATGGGCGCAAAGCTTACCCTGTCGCTGTTCAAGAGTTAGAACAACTGGCAAAGAACAGTGCGCTTATGGTTAGGCATGTCTCGGACAGTGACGATCAACTCAAGCGTGATGATGTTCATTGGCAGACGGTTGTCATGTCACTTCCCGATGATGGTGCCGGTGATCTCAACAAGGTTCGCCATATCATCGTAAACGACTCTAAATCGGCGACTTACAAACTGGCATTGCTACGAACCTTATTACGAATTGCAGATGCACATTCCGGAGCCGTTATTGATCGTACAGACGGCAAAGTTGCGATCCCTCTTGGTTTAGTTGGTCTGTATTGGATTCGTCAGTTCAAACGCCTCATCGATAAAGAAAACATCCAGCAGAACTCTAATGCATCAAAAGGGCTCGGCTTCATTAAGCCTGATGGTTGGGGCAAGCTTTCTCATTTAAGTCCGGATGATTTAGCAATTGGTACCATATTTGTTGGTGACGATGCCGTCGCTTTAGATAAAGCTGTCAAAGACAGTTTGAAAACCATTAAAGATGGACCAGTTACCTATACATACCAAGGTGACAAATCGAATCCATATTTTGAAATGGTACGTTCTTCTAAAAAGCATAAAGGTACTATCGTTGTTGATGGGGAGTTCCTTGAAAGCTATGGCAAATTTATTTTGGATGAGAGCTTGTGGGACTGCTTTAGGCTTTATCATTCATGGATTGAGCCGCTGGTGGTCAATCAGTGGATTCTTGAAATGCAGCGGTTTAGCTCAAACCAAGACCGAGGCATTGCCCTTCAAACCTATCATGATTGCTTGGTTTGGATTGATAAAGACCACGACACTCGCGCAGTACGCAAAAGGGTAGAGCTGTTGCGTTCGAATCAATCTGAGATCATCAGTGTATGGAGTGGGAGTAAGTTGCGTAACGAGTACCATGTTGATCACTGCTTGCCCTTCGCTTATTGGCCGAACAACGATAAATGGAATCTGCTGCCAACATCCAAAACTGAAAACCTCAACAAGCGTGATCGACTGCCCGCGGTGTATCGATTGAATGCGTCTAAACAACGCATCTTGAATTGGTGGGAACTGGCGTGGGGAGAATCAGAAACCCTGAGTCGGTCATTCTTTACAGAAGCGTCGTTGTCTTTACCGAATGTACCTGCCTCCTGCCAAGATTTTGAGCATGTATTTGAGGCGATGGGATTACAGATTCGTGGTGTGAAAAGCCGTCTTTGTATTGCAGAGTGGTAACTGGGTATCACTCGAAGTTTTGTTATTGTTAAGTGCAGCGATAGTTGGGTTGAAATACTCTCTCATTTTTAGCCAGAGAAGTGAGAGAGTATGATAATGAGCACAATCGGATTCGTAGCGACGGTGGCCTTTGTCACTCCTAGTTGGAATGGGATTTTTCATTGTGATGTCGATTTGGGGCAAAGTAACGCAGGGCCATTTGTGTGGATTGAATATGAACTTCAGGTACAAGATGAAGAGTGCACATTTCGTAGTTTAGGCGTTCAAACTGATGAAAGGATAAAGTGTAAATTGAATAGGCGAGGACCCGCATTAGATGTGTTGTTTGAGTCTTATTCAAATGGCAACTTAACTAACATCCATGGTGTTCAAGTTTACGAACGTGATGCAGTATTAGTGCAGCTCCGACAAGATCAAGGTCGTATTGTCACTCAGTGGTTTACCATCCAACCTAGCGAGAATACACCACAAATTTCTCATTGTTTTCAACGTACAGAAAAACGCTGAGTATACTTTTCAAACAGCATTATTTATAAATTTTCCATTTCTTATAAAGCTCACAGATCTACCTCACATTTTTGTGCCTCATAACTGATACTGATATTAAAAGAGTGAGAAATGGATTACAGTTTGGGACATGTTTTCCAAATGTGGTTGTATCGTGAAAACGGTTTCTAAGCGATTGTATCAGCTATTAAAAATTGAAAAGATTAAGCACAAAAAAGATAAGGTTTTTTCCTTTCAAAACAGGTTGATAGATAATAATTCGAAAAGCCTGAACATTTTTTCACCTTCATCTTTATTCCTTAAAAAAAGTGATGTTTCTTCAGCGTCTTTATCGGTTCCAACTACCGATGCCCTTGCTTGGGGAAATCGCGTCTCGGTAGAGTTCAAAATCAAGGTTTACAACATTTCTAAAGAGCTCAATATCGATCCTAATCATTTGATGGCTTGCATGGCATTTGAAACAGCAGAGACATTTAGCCCAAGTATTAAAAATGGATCGGGAAGCGGTGCGACAGGGTTAATTCAATTTATGCCTTCAACCGCAGAAGCTCTAGGAACAAGCACAAAGAAGTTGGCTAAAATGAGTGCTCTGGATCAGCTGGATTATGTCAAAGCGTACTTTATGCCATATCGAAATGACATGGCGTGTCTTGAGGATGTGTATATGGCGATCCTTTATCCTGCTGCAATCGGCCAACCGCCAACACATGTGCTTTTCAAGAAAGGCTCGATCGCTTATCGCCAAAACGCGGGGATTGACCGCAAGAACTCAGGCAAAATCACATTAGCTGATGTGTCCTATAAAGTGAGGCGCAAGTTAGAGAAGGGCATGCACCCCAAATTTTACGGTTAAACTTTCCGATATTTTGGCGGGGGATCAGAAGGTTGCTCCGCCATCCACTCTCAAATCATGCATAGTGATATGGCCAGATTTATCACTGAGCAAAAATTCAATCGCATTGGTGATGTCTTTGGTTTCGGCAATCTTGTTTAACGGAATGCCAATTCGATGCGACGCTAAGTTGCCTTGAACCGTTTCTCGCTCGCCATAAGATTCATTCCACATTTGCTCTTGCATTGGTGTTCTGGTTGAACCGGGGCTAACAATATTGCAGCGAATGCCATGCTCTGCCAGTTCTAATCCCAAACATTGCATCCACATGTGCAGGCCAGCTTTAGATGTGCAGTAGGCGGACATCTTCACGCGAGGTGTGTCTGCGGCATTTGATCCTACTGCGACAATCGCGCCTTTTCTGCCGTTCTCGATCAACATTTTTGCGAGCTGTTGGGTGAGTAGCATGGTGCCTTTTAAGTTGATATCTAGGGTTTTATTGAGCGCTTCATACGGCAGTTCGAGAATAGAGGCGAGGTGTAATGTACCAGCACAAGTGATGATGAGCTCAGGGATAAGGTTATCCTGCTGAAGGTTCTGGCAGGCATTGAGGATCGCATGTGGATCGGATAGATCAAACGGAAGTAATGTGGTGTATTGTTGCTGGTTGGTCGACAAGTTTTGTTGTAGTTCATCCAATGTTGCTTGAGTCACATCGCAAGCAATAACATGCGCCCCTTGGTCTAATAAGCTTTTAGTACATGCTAGGCCAATCCCTTGTCCGGCACCAGTGACCAAGCACAGTTTGCCGTAGAATTCTGAGCGGTTTTCACGCATCACCTTCTCCCTTTCGCGATACAAATATGAAATCTAAGTTGGATAGATGATAATGATTTTTGTTATCGTTGTCATGATATTAACAAGGAGGTATAGAATTCAATGAAAATATTAGGCTGGAAAATCAAGCCCTTGGTACTGGTTTTAGGGTTGGTTGGGATCTCAGGGTGTGAGTATTTACCGCACTTTGCAAAGGTCGATTTGCCGGAGCAAAAAATTGAACAAGTGGTTGAGCGAGCTAAGCCCGCTGATGCTGCAATTCTGAAGGCATTCGAGCAACACAGTTTTGTTGGGATTGGCGATTACCATTGGAATGACGCTTTTTTACGTTACGCAACGGAACTGGTTTCGACCGATGCTTTCTCTGACCAAGTCACCCATATTGTGGTCGAATTTGGTAATGCGAAATATCAACCTGTATTGGATAAATATCTGGCAGGCGGTGAGGTCAGTGAATCACAGCTGAATGAGGTGCTACGTGGTTCGATTTACTTTATGGCTTGGATGCCAGATGCGTATATCAACTTCTTCAAGGCGATCAGAGCGCGTAATTTGTTGTTACCTGAAGGCAAAAAAATTCAGGTGCATCTCGCGGAAGCGCCCTTTGAATGGGATGGTGTCGCGGATGCAAAAGTTTGGAAACAAGCGGCGCAGAGTAAAACGGATTACTTTTACCAAATTGCTCAAGAGCGAATTGAGCACAATGAAAAAGCACTGTTGATTTTCGGGGCTTTCCATCTGGTGAATGCACCGAAGGACTATGTCGCGAAAACGCAAGCCAGCGCTTGGCCGCTTGCGACTCGATTAGAGCAAGCGTTTCCTGATAGTACGTATTTAATTTGGCCGATGACAGAGCCCGAAGTCGTGCAAACCTTCCACAATGTAAAATCGCCAGCGCTACTCGAGGTGACGAATAGTCCTATTGAGCCACTTCGATTCATCGATTTATTACCTAAAGCGCGCTATAAACTGGCGGCAATGGATAAGATGGATGCCCCGGTCGGGGAACTGTTTGATGCGTTTCTGTACCTTGGTGAGAATGCGCGCTCCACCTTATTTCCACGTGAAGTGATGGCAGATCGTGAATGGGTGAATGAGATGCAAAGGCGTGTCGATTTGATCGGAGGCAAGATGCAAGATCGCTTCAACGAGATACGATCGCTGAGTGATGATAAGTATGGTTTTTCTGATAACGGGTAATATGGCTAATAAGCATTTCTAAGTAAGAACTATCACAACAATCAATGGCTGACAGCATAAGGTGTCAGCCATTTTTTTATGCGTCATTTTGAGGCTATTTTACTGATAAGACTAAAGAATTATTTGCGTTTCCCCATATTAATACTATGGGATTAATTTATAAAATTATAAATAATACGAATGATAATTATTATCAAAAGTGTTTGAATAAATGATTTTGTGTGTGTAGTCTCACCTCTTAAATGAGAAGGAATCTCATTTGGAACGCCATGTTTAATACAGTTTGAGAGATGATTATGCTTCGTAACTCAACGGGAAGCAGCACTATGCTCACAGAGTTTCTTAATGCCCATACGGATGATGCTTCGTTCTTCTTTAGCTCTCCGACAGTGACGTTATTGACTCAAGGGATTGCTGCCGAATTTTCCCAACAAGTCAGGTTCTCAGAATTAGATACTCACATCAGCCAATTATTGGATTCGGCGAAGGAAGAGGGCAATGAAAACCCTATCGCTGTAGGTGTGATCCCATTTTCTGAACACAACCCAGTACATTTTATTGTCCCTGAACGTCTGATTACGACATCACCAATCCGACCGGATAAAGTGTCGGATGTGGATGGGTTAACGGATTGTCATCCATCTTCTATTCAACCCATTCCCGATCCTAGTGATTACATGCGTAGCGTTGAACAAGCCGTAAGGAGTTGCTGTCGAGAGGATGTGGAACTCGACAAAGTCGTCTTATCTCGCACCATGCAAGTCGAGACGGAAGAGGATATTGACCGCGCTCGTTTCCTAAAAACGTTACTCAAACAGAATCCCGGTGGCTACACCTTTTCGACTCGCATTGGAGGAAGCCATTCCGATGCATATTTAATGGGCTCTAGCCCTGAGCTTCTTGTTTCGCGCAAAGGCCCTCATGTTTGCTCCAACCCGTTAGCAGGCTCCCGTCGCCGCAGTGACAACGAATCAATGAACCAACAACAAGGTGAGTTGATGATGGAAAGCAGCAAGGATCTTCACGAGCATGCGGTAGTTGTGGATGCCGTCGAGAAAGCGCTCCAACCTTGGTGCCACAATTTGTATGTGCCGATGGTGCCATCGGTGATTGAAACCAAAGCGATGTTACACCTTTCGACTCGTATCGAGGGCATGGTTTCAGATGCCAATACCAGCGTATTAAAACTCGCGAGTGCATTGCACCCGACACCTGCGGTATGCGGTTACCCTACAGCGCAGGCTTATGATTTTATCAGCAATGTAGAGCCCTTTGACCGTGGTTACTTTACCGGACTGGTTGGTTGGGTGGATGCCCGCGGTAATGGAGAATGGGTTGTCGTGATCCGTTGTGCTGAGGTCGAGAAAAAACGTCTTCGCGTTTACGCGGGTGCTGGCATTGTTGCTGGCTCAGAGCCACAAAGTGAACTTGAAGAAACCGGCAACAAGATGCGAACCGTGCTTAACGCATTGGGTATTGAAATCCGTGAGAACATGGAGGTGGTTCAATGAACCGCCCGTGCATGAAGGCATCAGGATTTACCCCATGGCCGCAAGAGATGACTCAAAAGTATCGCGATGCAGGGTTTTGGACGCAGCAAACCATCCCAGAGATGCTTGAGGCGAGCGCACAGCGTTATTCAGAATGCGTAGCTTTGGTTGCGGGCGATCAGCAATGGACTTACCAAGCGTTAGTTGAACAAGTTGACAAACTTGCTGCCGGGTTCCAGCACAAGCTCAATCTAAAATCCGGTGATAAAGCGGTTTTGCATTTGCCCAACGTTGGTGAGTTTTATTTGAGTTTCTTTGCCTTGCTTAAAATTGGGGTTCAACCCGTTTTAGCGTTACCTGCGCATCGCTATTCGGAGATTCGATACTTTTGTCATTTTACTGAAGCGAAAGTATTGATTACCGCACCTCAATTGGGCGTCAAAACCGCTGAGATAGCTCAACAAGTGGCCGCAGATTTACCGAGTTTAAAAACGGTAGTGTGGGCTGGTGAAGAGAGCTTAATGCCTACTGGTGCCCAAGCGCTAAACACACTGTTTTTGGAAGAGGTTGATGCTCAATCTAATGTCGCCGAAGACTTTGCTTTTTTCCAACTTTCTGGTGGGACAACGGGTACGCCAAAGCTCATCCCAAGAACCCACATTGATTACCTTTATAGCGTTAGTGCGAGCAATGACGTTTGTCAGTTCTCTGCTCGCACTCGTTACTTATGTGTTTTACCTGCTGCGCATAATTTCCCATTAAGTTCGCCTGGTGCGTTGGGTTGCTTTATGGCTGGTGGCATGGTCGTACTAGCGCCAGATGCCAGCCCTCAAACGGCCTTTTCTTTGATTGAAAAACACCAAATCACTGTCGCGGCTTTGGTTCCTCCATTGGCGTTGTTATGGCTAGATGAAGCAGCAAGAACCCAGCAAAACATTGCGTCACTTCAGGTACTGCAAGTCGGTGGCGCTCGTTTTAGTGAAGAGGCGGCAAAGCGAGTGAAGCCAGAGCTTGGTTGTACTTTACAACAAGTGTTTGGCATGGCTGAAGGGCTGGTAAATTACACCCGTTTGGATGATCCAGACTCAGAAATTGTCACTACGCAAGGCCGTCCTATGTCACCTGCAGATGAGCTTTTGGTACTAGACGAAGCAGGTAATCCGGTTCCGAAAGGGACTGCGGGGATTTTGTTCGTGCGTGGTCCTTATACCATTCAGGGTTATTACCATGCACCGGAACACAATCAGCGTTCTTTCACCGATCTTGGTTATTACCGTACTGGGGATATCGTCGTTATGACTGAAGCCGGCAATTTGCAAGTTGTGGGGCGGGATAAGGACCAAATCAATCGTGGTGGTGAAAAAATTGCGGCCGAAGAGGTGGAGAATCACCTTCTTGCTCATGATTCCGTTCACGATGCGGCGGTGATTGCGATCCCAGATGAATACCTTGGTGAGCGCAGTTGCGCGGCATTGGTGTGCAGAGCGCAAAATCCCAAGCCTATTGAAATCAAGCGATTCTTGCGAGGTCGAGGATTGGCGGATTTCAAAATTCCAGATCGCGTGATCTTTGTTGATGTTCTACCTAAAACGCCAGTAGGAAAGATCAACAAAAACAAACTTCTAGAACTGATTTAATCGAACCACCACACCACGATATCAAAGGTGTCGTGTGTATAAATAAAATTTTGGAGATTAGCCCCATGGCCATTCCATCTATCTCTGGTTATTCACTATCTAAGCCGATGCCAGAAAACCGAGTAAATTGGTCTGTAGAGCCAAAGCGCGCTGTGTTATTGATTCACGATATGCAGCAGTATTTTCTCAATTTCTATGATGTCGATAGTGAGATGATCCAAACGCTCACTCATCATATTAAGCAAATTAAACAAGCGTGTATCGATGCGGGTATCCCTGTGGTTTACACAGCTCAACCGGGTGACCAACGCCAAGAAGACCGTGCCTTGCTAACGGACTTTTGGGGACCAGGTCTGAAAGCAGATGATGATATTACGCGTATTTTCCCTGCGCTTGCGCCTTCTGAACAAGACATTGTTTACACCAAGTGGCGTTACAGTGCGTTTCAGCGTACTCCGCTTAAATCCATGATGGATGAAACGGGTCGTGACCAGCTGATCATCGTAGGTATTTATGCCCACATTGGCTGTTTACAAACCGCTGCCGAAGCGTTCATGACCGATATTAAAGCTTTTATGGTTTCTGATGCTGTCGCAGATTTCTCAGCGAACGAGCATGAAATGGCACTCAATTATGTCGCAGGTCGCTGTGGCTATGTGTTGGATAAGCAGCAATTGCTATCCCAAATCAGCAGTGCAGATGAATTTGTCGGTGATGACTTTTCCATTCCTCAATCTCAGCAACATTTAACTCAGCAGTTAGCGGCATTGCTAGAAGTGCCAGTCGATGAAATGACGCCGGAAGATAGCCTGCTGGATTTCGGTTTAGATTCGGTTCGTATGATGTCACTGGTCGGTGATTGGCAGCAAGCTGGTCTAGACGTGAGTTTTATGGAACTTGCCGCCAAGCCCAGTGTGCAAGATTGGTGGCAACTGATTGAGAAGAAGCTGACTTAACAGCCTACGAGGAAGAGTAACAAAGGAATGGACATGTACGATTTACCTTATACAGCGGAGCAATTGCTGCCGCTTACGGATGCCCAAGCAGGGATTTGGTTTGCTCAGTTGCGCGACCCGGATAATCCAATTTACAAGACTGGCGAATACTTAGTGATTGATGGCAAGGTGGATGAGCCTTGTTTTGTTGAAGCGGTAAAAACCGCCATTGATGAAGTTGACTCGTTACACGCGAAGTTTGTCACCACCACCGAAGGTCCTCGCATGGTGATTGATAGACAAAACTGGCAGGTAGAGCGAATCGACTTCTCGCAACATGATGTGCCACTTGAGTCTGCAGTCAATTGGATGAAGAAAGAGTTGAAGCAGCCCGTCGATTTGGAGCAAGGCCCATTGTTTATTATGGCGCTGCTTAAGCTTGCAGAAGATAAGTTTGTTTGGTTCCTGTCACTTCACCACATTGCTATTGACGGCTACAGCATGTCGTTGATCGCTTCGCGTATTGCTCATATCTATGGCCAACTTACGAAGGGAGAGCAGTTTGACGAGATCCAATTGGTGGATCAACACGCTTTGCTTAAAGAAGACAACGACTATAAAACGTCGGATAAATACCAAAAAGACCGTACCTTCTACTTACAACGTTATGCCGACCACTCTGATACGGTTAACTTAGCGGGTAAACCAACAGTGACATCTGATCACTTCTTACGCTTGAAAGGCGCGATGCCAGTAGAAGACTTCCAGCATATGGAATCGTTGGCGAAGCAATGCCGAACGCACTGGTACAGTGTGCTGATCGCTTCCATTGCTGCGTATGTTCATCGTATGACGCGTTCCAACGAGGTGGTGCTTGGTGTGCCGTTGATGGGTCGCTTAGGTTCAGTGGCAATTCAAACGCCAGCGATGCGAGTGAATATCTTGCCAGTGCGAGTGAGTTTTACTCAAGGTACGGACATCAAAACGCTAGTTAAACAGGTAAACCAAGAGTTCTCATCTGTTCGTCGTCACCAAGGGTACCGCTATGAAGAACTGCACCGCGAATTGAATCTAGTAAAAGACAACCGCAATCTATTTGGCCCTTTGGTCAATATCATGCCGTTTGAGTATGAACATAAATTTGGCGAGTTGGCTTCGAAGGCACATAACCTGTCAGCGGGGCCCGTGGATGATATTTCCTTCTATTGTTATGAGCTTGACGGTCAACTTCACATAGATATGGATGCCAATCCAGAGCTGTATTCTGACCAAGACATTAAAGAGCACCAGCAGCGCTTGTTCCACTTTATGAGCGACTTTTTTGCAAGCGCGCAAGCTCAAGATCCATCGTTATGCCAAATCAGTGACGTGAATATTCTTCTCTCTGGGGAGAAAGAAAAGGTCATCGAAACTTGGAATGATACCGACCACGAGGTGCCAGAAACGACCCTAGCTGCCTTGTTGGCAAGGCAACGTATTCTGACGCCTCATGCTCCCGCCCTCATTTTTGAAGGACAAAAGCTCAGCTATGAGCAGTTAGCGAAAAAAGTGTACTCCTTGACTAACTGGTTAACCGCGCAAGGGGTTGAGCTGGGAGATCGCATTGCGGTTTGCATCCCAAGAAGTGAAGAACTGATTGTTGTACAACAGGCGATTCTTGCTGCTGGTGCGGTTTACGTACCGATCGATCCAGATTACCCAGAAGGCCGAATCCACTACATGTTGGAATCTTCTGCACCGAAGTTTGTATTCTCGACGACCGAGCTACAAAGCAAGTTGCCACAAGGTGTGGAGGTGAAGTTGGTTGATGACGCGACGTTGCCAACTATTTATAAGGTGGTTGAGGCATTACCACCACAAGTGCGTCCGGAACCTCACTCTCCGGCTTACATGATTTATACCTCTGGTTCTACGGGCAAACCAAAAGGTGTTGTGGTTACTCACGATGCTATCGTCAACCGACTACTTTGGATGCACGACCAATACCCAATTGATGCCAAAGACCGAGTATTACAAAAAACGCCTGCAGGTTTTGATGTCTCTATTTGGGAATTTTTCTGGCCAATGATCGTCGGTTCATGCTTGGTGGTCGCAAAACCGGAAGGGCATAAAGATCCTATTTATCTGCAAGATCTTATCCATCGAGAGAAAATCACGACCTTGCACTTCGTGCCTTCAATGCTGCAAATCTTCGTCCAACAAGCCGATGCCAATTTGTGCCAGAGTTTACGCCAAGTGTTTTGTAGTGGTGAAGCGCTACCGATGGAATTGGTGAATCATTATTACCAAGACTTTAGTGCGCCATTACACAACTTGTACGGTCCGACAGAAGCGGCTGTTGATGTGACTTATTGGCCAAGTGAGGCGAATGCGCAAGGTAATTCGACACCAATAGGCCGCCCTGTGTGGAACACCCAAATTTACATTTTGGATGATGCATTAAATCCAGTACCGCCGGGTGTCGTCGGTCATCTTTATATTGCGGGTCGACAATTAGCGTTGGGTTATCACGGCCAGCCAGAACTGACCGCAGAGCGTTTCATTGAAAGCCCATTCGGACCAAAAGGCAGCCGAATGTACTTATCTGGTGATTTGGCTCGTTGGCGAAAAGACGGGGCGATTGAATACTGCGGGCGTAGTGATTTTCAGGTCAAGATTCGAGGTTTCCGTATTGAGCTTGAAGAAGTTGAAAACGCCTTAGCAAATCACCCAAGTGTCGCGCAAGTTGCGGTATTGGCGCAGGAATATGCCGATGGTGACAAACGCCTCGTAGCGTATGTTACGGCAGAAGATCCAGAACAGGGTGTTGATAGCAACTTGCTGCAGCGATTCCTTGCCGAACCGCTGCCAGAGTACATGGTTCCAAGTTACTTTGTGACGTTGGATACTTTCCCGTTAACGCCAAACGGTAAGCTGGATCGCAATGCGTTGCCGAAGCCAGATTTGTCTGGTCAGGTTGGTACAAAAGGGCCAAGCAACCTTGTTGAAGAACGTTTGTGTAAGCTGTTCTGCCAACTGCTTGATTTACCTGCGGTAGGCGTTGACGACAACTTCTTCGAACTAGGTGGCCACTCTTTGCTTGCCGCACAGTTGATTGCTCATGTGAAAGAAATCATGGGAATTGAACTGTCATTGGCAGCCGTATTTGAATCGCCGACTGTCTCTGGGATTGCCGCCAAGTTGAATGGCAGTGAAAGTGATGATGCCCTGAACATGTTATTACCACTGCGTAAACGTGAAGGGAAAGCGGCCATTTTCTGTGTACACCCTGCGGGTGGCTTAAGTTGGTGCTACGCGGCTTTAACGCCGATCATTCCATCCAATGTTCCTCTCTATGGCGTGCAAGCTCGTAATCTGGGTGACCCTTCTGCACCATTGCCAAAGAGCATGAAAGAAATGGCAGAAGACTACGTTGCCGCGATTCGTGAAGAGCAGCCTTTTGGTCCTTACCATCTTCTGGGCTGGTCAATTGGTGGCATGATTGTTCACCTAATGGCGGGCATCTTACAAGAACAAGGCCAAGAAGTTGGTTTGGTTACGCTGTTAGATTCTTACCCTGCAGAGCAGTGGCAAACCATCCATCCACCGGGAGAAGAGCAAGCGCTCGGCGCACTGATTCGTATGGCCGGCGTTGAGTTTGATGAAGCCGCGCATTCCAGTATTACGAAGCCAGAAGTGATCGATATCTTGCAGGATGCGGGCTCGTCTATGGCGCACTTAAGTACTGAAACCATCACGGCGATGATCGACGTCGTAATTAACAACAACCAACGTGTCCGTGATGCCATTGACTATCAATATCAAGGCGATGTGCTGTTCTTTAATGCTGAGAAGCCACCAGAAGAGGCCTTTTTGGATCGCAATGGATGGTTCAAATACATGGACGGTGACTTGAAAGTGATTGATGTGGCCTGTATTCACCGTGACATGATGCGCCCAGATATGCTGCGTGAAATCGGTACGCATATGGTGAAAGAGTTGAGAGAGAATTTCGATGTTTGATTCGACAGCTCAATTTAAGCCAAGTGCGATGTTGGAGGGGATGATTTCCCCTCTGACTTTCTTCAAAAATAAGTTGGAATCAGGCGCTATTTTGGCGCTTGGCGAGGCACATTGGTATGCCGATTTATTTGAGCAAATGACCGAGGTGTTGCTCGATCCTCAATTGGATGGGGCATTCACGCATTTGTTCATCGAGTTTGGTAACGCTAAGCATCAAGCGCTGCTTAACAACTACTTATTGGGAGAGGCGGTCACCGACACTGAATTGTCTGCCGTATGGTTAGATTCAATCGCCTTTCCTGCATGGATGCATCCGTGTTACGGCCAATTTTTTCATCGATTGCGAGCAGCGAATGCTGAGCGCAACGTGCCGATCAAAGTCGTGCTGACGGAGCCGTCGTTCAATTGGCAAGCCATTCAACATCCTTCTGAACTGAGTAAGTTGAATGCTCAACGTGACCAAGCCTTAGTGGACGGCGTTGAAAAGCTGCAACAGAAACAGGCACAGAGTGTGGTGGTGCTTGTTGGAGCAAGACACATTCTTAAGCGTTCCCCAACCTTAGGGTTCATGTCCAAACATAAAACTTTTGGTGACCTAGCGAAACAGAAGTTTGGCGAACAATATGTATCAGTTTGGCCACACATTTTACCAAGTGAATGGGGCAGCACTGAGCGGGGTATTTATACAACGACGCAGCCTCATCTTAAAAAGAAATCGTTTCTCGACATTATTCCGAAAAAGCCACCGGTGAACCCTTACGCGTTTACTTCCCTTGAGCAGCTGGTGGATGCCTATTGGTATTTAGGTCCACAAACGCGTCAGTTAGATGCCAAGGGCGTCACAGTACCACCAATGTGGAAAGCGCTTTTAGAACAACGGTTGCCGCTGGTTAATGCTCGACAACAAATGGTGATCAAAAAGGTTATTGAACAAAAATAATGACACATTCATGAGGAAAAAAAGCACAACGAGAAAACGTATTGCTCGGTAAAGCAATAGCGGCCATGAAAGGAGAGATTCGGCAAGTTAGCCTGCAATAAAGTTCGATTCTCTCCAATCAGTTCGAAGTGAAATTGACCGGTGTTTTCAGCGTCCGGCTGCAGGGTGATTTGTGCATCTAGAAAGTCGAAATACACCTGAACAAACGGGTAGAGACATTTAAACAGGCTCTCTTTAATGCTGAATATCAGTGTATCTGGGAGGGTGTTGGACGTCTCCATTAATGCCTTTTCGCTCTGGGTGTAGATGCTAGAAAAAAGGTGCGAGGCGAGAGGGGTATTGTTTTCCACATCAATACCCAAACTCGGTACTTCACTTTTTAACGCACACGCTGCGAGGCATAGGCTGTCGGTGTGACTGATGCTGCCGCTGATGAGGCTCGGGAATAAGGGCTCTCTAGCTTTGCCTGAAAGAATGGGTACCTGAGCTAATTCAGAATCGTTTGATACCAATCGCTTTATGGCTTCTCGAGCGGATTGACGTCCGGCTCGGAATTCTCGTTGACGCTTTTTAACGGCTTTATGAATTTGTTGCTCTTCCTCGAGAAGGCCCACTTTATCGTACATATCGGGTGTGGCTTTTACGATGTGAACCGTTGGACTGGCACTTTCTAAGTGAAGACAGAGAGGGGCAAGAATGTTAACTAGCTTGTCGTTTTTCAATAGTGTCACTTTTCAACCTGTTGCAGTTCAAAAATACAATACAGCTCAAATGTAAATGCTAATGCGAGTAATAATAATTGTCATTTATACATTCGTTTATTAGAGTTTGCGAGCTCAATTTATTTATAAAATAGATATAAGGATATGCAGTGAAAAGTTTAGTTAAAAAGCCCACATTTATGCCTTCTATGCTCGCAGGAGCACTTTTGACGGCGCTAAGTGGTTATGCTGTTGCTGATGATCAAGATGAAGTGTTGGAAATGGAACGTATGGTTGTTACTGCAACCCTTACCCAACACTCAGAATTGACCGCACCAGCTTCTGTTTCGGTTATCACCGCAGAAGACATCTCAAAGATGCCAGTGAAAGATATCTCAGAAGCGATTCGTAGTGCGACGGGTGTGAGTGTTTTGAGCAGCACCGCTTATGGTCGTAATACTATCCGTATTCGTGGTTTGGATTCCAAGCACACGCTAATCTTGATCAATGGTCGTCGAATTAACTCACAAGATGCGCTTATTCGAGGTAATGACTTTGACCTATCGAGTATCCCTTTAACGGCTATTCAGCGTATTGAAGTGGTTCGTGGCCCGGTTTCTTCCCTTTATGGTTCTGAGGCCATGGGTGGTGTGGTGAACGTGATCTTGAAATCACCAACGGAAGAGTTATCCGGCTCGGTTGGTCTTGAATACGAGAGCATTCTTGAAGGTGATGGTGGTGATGGTCTGAAAGGTCATGCTTACGCGAGCGGCGAACTGACGCAAAATGTAGAAGGCAGCATCATTGTTGAAAGCTCTACACGTGACCCTTGGCGCACAGACACAAATCCTAATTTTGATGCGCTAGAGCAGAAAGACACGACCAATGTGTTTGGTGAGGTCGCATGGCAATTAACCGAAGAACAGCGTTTGATTGCGGATGTTATCTACACCAAAGATGAGCGTGAAGCAGATTGGGTTCACCCTCGTTCAGGCCCTCAAACGAACACACAAGACTCGACGCGCTGGAACTACGGTTTAACGCATGAAGGCGCTTGGGACACGGTAGATTCACAAGTACGTCTCTACGGTGAAAGCATGCAACTTGACGATGCAAGTACGGCTTACACTAACGGCGCTGCGGATGTCGACTTACAAAATAATACTCTCGATTTCAAACTTTCTGGTTTGTGGCGAGATTCGCATGAGTGGGTATTCGGTGGTGAATACCGTACTTCTGAGCTGAAAAACAGCCGTGATGTTCCATCTGGTGATATCGATAACTACCAAGGTGCGGTATTTGTTCAAGGTGAATTTGATCTCGACAAACTGGCGCTGACATTGGGTGGCCGTCAAGATTTTCATGAGGTCTATGGTAGTCACTTTAGCCCGCGTGCTTATGCCGTTTACAGCATCACCGATGAGTTTGTCTTGAAAGGCGGTGCTGGTGGTGGCTTCCGAGCTCCTGGCATGATGGAAAGCAGCGACCAAGTTCGCGTAATCAGTTGTGGTAACCGTTGTTGGTTAACGGGTAATGATGATCTTAAACCGGAAGAATCAGAAAGCTACGAAGCGGGTCTTGCGTACGAATCAACATCAATGGGTGTAGGTCTGATGTACTACTACACGGACTTGAAGAACAAGATCGAACGTGACCTAACCAAGGTTGTTGGTATGGATGGCCCTATGCCAATCTTCACTTACCAAAACATCGGTAAAGCGGAGATCAAAGGTATTGAGCTTGAAGGTTGGTATGACATTACAGACAGCATCAACCTGAAAGGTAACTACACTTACACGGACGCTAAAGACAAGAGTACAGGTGATACGCTCATGCAAACACCTGAGCATCTAGCGAACCTGGACGTCAATTGGGAAGTGTTTGATTCATTCACAACGTTTGCTCGTGTGAATTACATCGGTGAACAAGTGATCACGAACCTAAGCCGTGAAAACAAAACGGTGGATGGTTACACGCTAGTCGGTCTTGGTGTGGGTTACGATTTCCAACAGTTGAACCTTAAAGCGGGTTTAAACAACATTTTTGATGTCGAGTTGGACGATGAAGACGATTACTACGGCTACTCTGAAAAAGGCCGTAGTGCGTATGTAAGCGCAACGTACTTGTTCTAATCGAAACGAAGATCGTGAATCTCATTTAGCAAAACAGCCTCTATCGAGAGGCTGTTTTTTGTTTGAGTCAAACACTCGTAAATTCGTAATTAGCCTTATTGCTCAGCTTCGAATTATCTCACCATTTCCGTTACTTTAACTTGTGTGATCCGATTGCTCTTGACCTGCAACACGTCAAATTGCCACTGTTGATATTCAACGGTTTCTCCTTGAGCAGGCACGCGGCCAATTAACCAAGTCAGAAAACCATTTAAGGTTTGGAAGCCCTCGCTTTCTTCTCCCTCAATGCTGCTGAGCTCAAGTTTGTATTTCAGCTCATTCATCGGAATCAAGGCGTCCATTATCCAACTGCCGTCTTTCTGTTTTTTCGCCCAGATTTGCTGTGGTGCCATGCCTAACTCACCAGCGATAGATTTGAGCAAATCGTAGTGTGTCACTAGGCCCTGCACGTCGCCATATTCGTCAACGATAAAGACCATTTCGGTGCTGGTTTGCTGCATATAGTTGAGCAACGGTAGCCCTTTCATGGACTCAGGAACAAAACGTGAACGTTTGAGTAATTTTGCTAACCGCGATATTGATAGCTCGTCATACTCATCGAGCAACGCTTTAGAAGAAATGGTCCCAATGATGTTATCCAAGCCGCCTTTACATACCGGCCAAACGGAATGCTGAGTTTGACGTAAATTCTTCAGCATTGCATCGAGTGGTAAATCCAGATCGAGATAGTGAATGTCACAGCGTGGTGTCATTAAAGAGAGCGCCAAACGGTCATTCAAGTGCAGAAGGTTACGGATCATCAGCTGTTCCTGAGGCTCGATTGCACCACATTCAGAACCTTCACTGACCACAGCAAATATATCTTCTTCTGTTACGATTTCACCGGTGTGGTTTTGGCGTAGCAATCTCAGTAAAGATTCTGTCGATAGCGTCAGTAACATGACAAACGGAGTCGTTAACTTGGCCAACCAATGAATAGGGTAGGCCACAAGAACAGCAATACGCTCTGCGTTGTTTTGAGCGAAGCGTTTCGGAACTAGCTCACCCACTACGATTGCAAAGTAGGTGATCACGACGACGACAATGGCGGTGGCAAGGATGGTGGCAACTTCTCGTTCTAGGCCTTGTGCGACAAGCCAATGCTCAAAGGGAACTGAAAGGGTGGCTTCACCAAAAATACCGCTGAGGATACCAATCACGGTGATGCCGATTTGGATTGTGGAGAGGAATTGCGTTGGGTTGTTTTTTAATTGCAGAGCGAGGCGGGCAGAAGCGCTGTGTTGGGCAAACTTTTTCAGTCGGCCGCTTTTGGCTGTGACTAACGCTATCTCAGACATGGCAAAAACACCATTAAGCGCGATTAATCCAACCAGTAATAAAATATCCATGAAGTTTTCCAGTGATGCACACTCTTGCAGCATAACGAGGTTCAAGGGGAAGAAATGTGAGGTGGTCAATAAATCATCACGCCGTAACAATCAGATGCCTTATTAAAAGGATAGAATTTGCTTATCGTCTCCGGCTTGTTCAGGTATGAATGATTCTGTTACTTAGTTCGGATTCTGATACACTACGCGCCCATTTCCTCTGTTGAGACTTTTCTATGCCATTTTCTAAGCTTGGTTTAAGCGCACCTATCACTGAAGCAGTGAAGGCGCTGGGTTATGAAAAACCGACTTCTATCCAACAAAAAGCCATTCCGATTGTTTTGCGTGGCAGCAATTTGATTGCCGCAGCACAAACTGGTACCGGTAAGACTGCTGGCTTTGTACTACCAATCTTAGAAAAACTCAGCAAAGGGGAAACTCAGCGTAAGAAGCGCGCTCGTGCGATCATTTTGACCCCGACACGTGAGTTAGCACTTCAAGTACACCAGAGCATCGAGGCATACGGCAAAAACTTATCGCTTCGTTCTATGGCGATGTTTGGTGGTGTGGATTATGCGCCACAGAAACAAGCGCTGATTGAAGGCGTGGATATTGTCGTAAGCACGCCAGGCCGTTTGATTGACCTTTACGGCCAACGTGCCATTCACTTTGATGAAGTGGAAATGCTGGTTCTGGATGAAGCCGATAAGATGTTGGATATGGGCTTTATCGATTCGATTGATAAGATCGTCGATTGCATGCCAGAAGACATTCAAAGCTTGTTGTTCTCAGCGACGCTATCAAACCCAGTTCGTGACTTGGCGAAAAACGCTATCGTTGACCCTGAAGAGATCACCATTGCGAAGCACAGCGCATCTAAGTCGAACATCAAGCAGTGGATCACTACCGTCGATAAAGACATGAAGTCGTCACTACTGAGCCATATGCTGACGGAAAACGACTGGTCGCAAGTGTTGGTGTTTATAGAGACAAAACACGGCGCGGCGAAGTTGGTTTCTCAACTAGAGAAGCGTGGTATCGTGGCAGAGGCGTTCCACAGTGGTCGTAACCAACGCGTTCGCCAAGAGTTGATTGAGCAGTTTAAAGCGGGTGAAATCCAGTACTTAGTGGCAACAGGTGTTGCGGCGCGTGGTATTGATATCGACAACCTACCTGTTGTTATTAACTACGACTTGCCATTCCCAGCGGATGAATACGTTCACCGTATTGGTCGTACTGGCCGTGCTGGTGCACAAGGTGAAGCGATTTCACTGGTATCAAAAGATGACTTCAAAAACCTATGCATGATTGAAAGCCGTCTGGGTCACTTGCTTGAACGTGTGGAAATCGAAGGTTTCACACCAAGAAAGCCTGTGCCAATTTCTATCTTGAACTACGTACCAAAGAACAAACGTAAACCACAAGACAATGATCGTCCTCGTCGAGACAACGCTGACAAGCGCGATTAAAAATAATCCTTGTTAAAGACGCAGAACTAAAAAAAGAAGCCGCATTTCGATGCGGCTTCTTTGCTTTTTACAACCCTGTTCAAGCTAGGTGGGTTCAGGTTCTGTCTGTCTAGTTCGCTTTCGCTAAACGTCGCTGAATGAACTGAGGTTCTGTGCGCATACCCATCACCAGACTGACACACATAACCAATAGAATGATGGTGAATGGCAGACCAGTTGAAATCGTACCGGCTTGCAGGGCTTGAATTGCTTCTGTACCACCAATCCACAGTAGAACAGCCGCAATAGCACCTTCTATGGTTGCCCAGAAGATACGTTGTGGTACTGGCGCATCCACTTTACCACCAGCGGTAATACTATCGACAACCAGCGATGCAGAGTCTGACGAGGTAATAAAGAACACCATGATCAGAACAATCGAAATGACAGACAAAATCGAGCTCATTGGCATTGCTTCATAAGCATAGAATAGTGACAGTGTTAGGTCGGTAAGCCCATTCGTACCAAGCTCTCCCACTTTGTTCATTACTTGGTCTATCGCAATGCCACCAAATGCGGACATCCAAATTAGCGTTATGAGCGTCGGAATTAAAATCACAGCAGTAAGGAATTCGCGAACCGTACGTCCTTTTGATACTCGTGCAATGAACATACCCACACATGGTGACCATGAAATCCACCAAGCCCAGTAGAACACCGTCCAACCGTGCATCCACGCTTCATCTTCTCGGCCATACGGGTTGCTAAGAGGAATAATGTTCTCAACGTAACCCATTAGCGTAGTCGGGATAGTACTCAACGCGACGGCAAGACCCGCTAGGATAACAAAGACCAATAGAGCAAAAGCCATAGTAAGGTTGATGTTGCTCAGCACTTTTACGCCGCCATCGATTCCTCGAATGACCGACACAACCGCAAGTGTAGTAACGAAAGCGATCACCCCAAGTTGCATTCCAATGCCACTTTCAATGCCCATCACATGCGCGATACCGCTTGCAGCTTGCTGCGCGCCTAGACCTAACGAGGTTGCTAGACCAAAGAGTGTTGCGAGCACGGCCAGAACATCAATCACATGGCCAAACCAACCCCACGTGCGATCACCAAGCAGTGGGTAAAAGACGGAACGGATTGAAAGTGGTAGGCCTTTATTAAAGGCAAAGAAAGCCATAGACAGTGCAACAACGGCGTAGATTGCCCAAGGGTGCAGACCCCAGTGGAACATGGTTGCCCCAAGTGCGACTTGTTTGGCTTCTTCTGTAAATGGCGTTACGCCAAGTGGAGTCTCGTACCAACCTGTAAAGTATGCGACAGGTTCGGCAACGCCCCAAAACATGAGACCGATGCCCATGCCAGCAGCAAACAACATCGCAATCCAAGAAATGTTGGAATGTTCCGGCTTTGCGTTCTCACCGCCAATGCGGATCTTGCCAAAAGGAGAAAAGATCAAACCAATACAGAAGATTAAAAAGATATTGCCAGCCCACATGAAAAGATCATCAAAGCTTCCGATGATCTGCCATTTGACACCATCAAGGCTTGCTTTTGCAGTGGCTGGGTCGACGAGCAGAAGTGCGATTAAAAAAATAATGATCAAGCCAGCGCTGGTGCCAAAAACAGGATTATGAACATCAAATCCCCACTTTTGAACGTTGTCTTGGCCGACCGTGTAGTCAGTATTATCAATACTGTACTTATCCTTAGTTGTAGACATCATCCCTCTCAAACTACTTAGAGTACAAACTAATTTGTCGGCGCGCACTATAACAAACGTCAGAGTAAATGGCTAATTTGTTGATGAAAAGATCAACTTGGTTGGTTTTTATACGTGCAAAAAGCAAAGAACACGAAATAATTTTCGGGATTGATAGTCTTTACAAATAAAGCATCTGTCAAAAATATATATTGATAACTGTGTGAATAGCATGAGTGTGAGTCAGTTAGCTATTGTTCTGATTTAATTGACAATAAGTAGGAAAACTCGCTAGTTGCGTCTACGCTTTAAAAAGTTTTTGTGCGAATGTTTCAGTTAATCTTCTGTCAATTTTCTGTCGTCTAGTTTGCAGATGATAGGGAATAGGCGCAGACTTTCGCGCTTGCTATTCAACGCATAAATGAGGCACAAATGAAAACGGGTGATAAGCAATTTGCTGTAATTGGTCTAGGTCGTTTCGGCTTAGCCGTGTGTAAAGAACTGCAAGATTCTGGCTCACAAGTTTTGGCGGTAGACGTTAATGAAGATCGTGTAAAAGAAGCGGCGAGTTTTGTTAGCCAAGCCATTGTTGCAAACTGCACTCATGAAGAGACGGTGACCGAACTTAAGCTCGATGACTATGACATGGTCATGATCGCCATCGGTGCTGATGTTAATGCCAGCATCCTCGCCACTTTGATCGCGAAGGAAGCCGGCGTGAAATCCGTTTGGGTGAAGGCAAACGACCGCTTCCAAGCTCGCGTACTGCAAAAAATTGGTGCAGACCACGTGATCATGCCAGAGCGAGACATGGGTATCCGCGTTGCACGTAAGATGTTGGATAAGCGTGTGTTGGAGTTCCACCCTCTGGGCAGTGGCTTGGCAATGACTGAGTTTGTCATTGGCTCTCGTTGGATGGGCAAAACCTTGGGCGAACTGGCTTTGTGCAAAGTGGAAGGTGTTCAAGTGCTGGGCTTTAAGCGTGGTCCAGAAATCATCAAAGCGCCCGAGCTCACCACGACATTAGAAATTGGTGACCTTATTATTGTTGTCGGCCCTCAAGATAAATTAGCAAGCAAGCTGAAATCATTATGAGCCAATTTCACCAGAGAGGCGTGTTCTACGTCCCAGACGGCAAACGAGATAAAGCGAAAGGTGGCGAGCCGCGCATTATATTGCTGAGCTTTCTCGGTGTGTTATTGCCTTCTGCTGTTTTGCTAACCTTACCTATGTTTTCGGTGACCGGTCTGTCGATTACCGATGCGCTATTTACTGCGACTTCTGCCATCAGTGTGACGGGGCTTGGGGTCGTTGATACGGGGCAACACTTCACCTTGGCCGGTAAGATTTTGCTGATGTGCTTGATGCAAATCGGTGGGCTAGGGCAAATGACGTTGTCTGCGGTATTGCTTTATATGTTTGGTGTTCGCCTTAGCTTGCGCCAACAAGCCTTAGCAAAAGATGCCTTAGGACAAGACCGTCAGGTTAACTTGCGTAAGCTGGTTAAGAAAATCGTGGTGTTTGCCCTGATCGCAGAAACGATAGGTTTTATTTTCCTTTCTTTCCGTTGGGTGCCTGAAATGGGTTGGCAAACGGGGATGTTCTACGCACTGTTCCATTCTATCTCTGCGTTCAACAACGCCGGATTTGCATTGTTCTCAGATAGCATGATGAGCTTTGTGAATGACCCAGTGGTGATCTTTACGTTGGCGGCATTGTTCATATTCGGTGGTTTGGGTTTCACTGTTATTGGTGACTTGTGGTTGCATTGGCGAAAAGGTTTTCACTTTTTGCACTTGCATACCAAGATCATGTTGATTGCGACCCCCGTATTGCTTGCCGTTGGGACCATCATGTTCTGGTTATTGGAAAGACACAATCCGAACACAATGGAATCTTTGCCTGTAGCGGGGCAGTGGTTAGCGGCGTTCTTCCAATCTGCCAGCGCACGTACAGCGGGTTTTAATAGTGTCGATCTAGCACAATTTACTCAACCAGCTTTGCTGGTGATGATTGTATTGATGCTTATCGGTGCAGGTTCTACCTCAACCGGCGGTGGTATTAAGGTGTCTACTTTTGCTGTCGCGTTTATGGCGACATGGGCGTTCCTTCGTCAGAAAAAGCATGTCGTCATTTTCAAACGTACCGTCAATTGGCAAACCGTTACTAAGTCGCTTGCGATTATTGTTGTGAGCGGGGCTATTCTCACGACGGCAATGTTTTTGCTCATGCTCACCGAGAAAGCCGACTTTGATAAGGTGATGTTCGAGACGATTTCTGCTTTTGCGACTGTTGGATTAACTGCTGGTTTGACGGCTGATCTTTCTGAACCAGGCAAGTACATCATGATAGTAGTGATGATCATTGGTCGTATTGGTCCACTGACACTGGCTTATATGCTAGCGCGTCCAGAACCAACGCTAATCAAATACCCAGAAGACAATGTCTTAACTGGTTAGTAATAGATCTGTTATCAGCAAACGATTACGCGAGTATGGCGGTTTAACTGCGCTCGCGTTTTTTATAAATACGCTGCAGAAATGAGAATAATTTCGATTTATTTGCATTAGTAGTATTTCAATCCTTAACGATTTCTGTACTATCCCATAGTTCTTTCATATACAACTTGTTGTTTTATTTGCGTATGGAATGCGTAATTCGCGCATCGAACTCATGGAGCCGTAGTTTGAAGTTCAAGACACTAGCACTCACCATGCTGGCCGCTTTCGTATCTGGTCAAAGCATGGCAACCACCCCTCCTTCCCCCAATTGGCGAGTAGTCGCCCTAAGCGATGGTACTTCTAGTGATGTGATTCTGCGTGGTAGCGCAAGTTTTCACTGGCACGAAGATAAACAAGGTAATGCGCTGATCAAACAGGGTGAGACTTGGTTTTACGCCCAAATTGAACGTAAATCCGATCGCCCTATTTTGGTTTCAACGGGCGTTGAAAAGACACAAGCAGCCACTGCACCTGCCATTGCAAAAAATCGCCCAAGCGTCTTGCTCAAGCAGTCGATGTCTTCATTGAAAGGCATAGAACCAAGAGCGCGCGCCAATATGATGCGCCAAGCTCAGGGAATTCAAGCGATGAGTGGGGCGAGTGTTAAGCAGCAACCACTATTGGTTGTCGAAGTGTCCTTTAATGATCAAGCGATGGTGCATGATTTCCAACCTTTGGTGTTTGGTGAAAATCGTCAAAGTGTGGTGGATTACTACGACAAGAACTCGAAAGGGCAATATCGTGTTGTTCCAGCCGTTGAAACATACGGGACGGAAAATGATGGTGTGATCGGTGTTAGCGTTAACCAAAACCACCCAGATTGTAACAGCAGTTTTGGTGGTGATGCGTGTGATGTAAAGACCAAGGCCGTTTTTGCGGAGGCCTATCAAAAATTGGACCCGTACTTAAACTTGGCCCAATACGATGTCAATGACAACGGGCGTATTGACCCGACAGAACTGTCAGTGATGTTTATTTTTGCTGGTGGTGACCGTTCGACAGACTATCTTGATCGTCCATCAATTTGGCCGCACAAATTCTCTCATGATGATGTAACCATCGACGGTAAAACGATCACAGAGTATTGCGTATTTGCTGATTTCCAAGTGACGCATCAATCGACATTGGGAGTGATCGTTCACGAACTCGGTCATCTTATGCTTGGTTTACCGGACCTATACTCCTACAACGGTTTGGCCTCTATTGGTCAGTGGGGAGTGATGGGCGCTGGTTCATGGGCGATGAAACCAGGGGACAGCTATGCTGGCGATACCCCCGTTAATATGAGTGCGTGGAGCAAGCATGCCGCTGGGTTTGTCGTACCAGAAATTGCCCAAACGGACGAATCTTCCTCGGTATCGAATGGCGAGGTAGAGCTGGTTTACCTTGATCCTTACTTAAAAGAACATGGCCCTCGCGTTTACCTTGAAAATCGTACCCATGTTGATTACGACCGTGCATTGGCAGGAGAAGGTGTTCTCGCTACGTCGGTGAATATCTTGAATCCTTTCAATGGTGCTGGCGATATGCAGGTGCAAATCATGCAAGCCGATGGTGAGCGTGAGCTTGAGTGGGGATTCCCAAGTGACAGTGGCGATTTGTACCCAAATGGTGCTACGGCTATCTCTGATTTCTCTATTCCTAGCTTGAGTAGTATTACGGGATACAACACTGACGTCACTATTTCGAATATTACGAGTAACGCCAGTAGCGCGACCTTCTCATTAACGATGCCAAATGAGCCAAATAAATCGGCTTGGAAAAATTCGTTCTATCAAGGCTATGTGATGTCGGGAACGGATAACGCGTTGGGCATTTCTATTGACCTCAAAGCCGCATCGCAACTTGATGGCCTTCAGGTTTACGCCACGTTAGACAGCTTTGAGAATTCGATGAATTATAAGGTGTGGCGTTTTCCATCAACAGGTTTAGAAACTTACAGCCTGTGGTTAGAGGAAAGTGAAGCTCAGTTGCTACAAGAAGGTTCTTTGCAAGGTTCCTCACGTATTCTTTTTGATCAACCTAGTCAACTAAGTGCGGGTCATCACTTGCTAGTCGTTGAGCTTGAAGGTGGGCGTTTTGAAACTAATTTCAATTTTGAAAGTGCGTTAGCGACAGAATTGCAATCTCAACCAACGATGTGGGCTGGTCGCAGCAACGCGATTTACGCAAATGGTTTAACGAGACAAAGCTTTTCTTTCATTCCTTTCGCCGCCTTATTTGATATCGACACAAACAGCCTTGTTGAAGCAAAAGCCGATATCATTGAAACCGATAAGAATGTTTCTGTTGATCTGAACTTAATGGACAATGACTTTGTTGCTCCAGGTTATCAATTTAATGTTGAATACACGCAGCAACCGACACATGGATCTATTAGTGGGAATAAATACCAACCACAAATGGGCTTTGTAGGGACAGATCGTTTCCAATATCGTCTTGTTTCTTCTGATGGTGCATTGAACTCGGCATCAGTCACCGTTCAAGTGACAGTGAATGGTCAAAATGAAGCGCCAACCGCGAGTATTGACGTTGATACCAGCAGCATGAGTGTTGATGGCAAAGGAAGCTTATCAGCGGCATCGAGTACGGACCCAGATGGCGATACGCTTGAATATACGTGGGTACAAACCTCCGGTACGGCAGCAACATTGACGAATACAAGCAGCGCAGACGCAAGTTTTAGTGTCGTTCAAGGTACGAAAGCCGGTGAGGTTCTAACGTTCCAAGTGACGGTCACCGATCCAAGCGGATTGTCTTCAAATGCAACAGTCGATGTTGAAGTTGAGAATACTGCGCCGGTGACGCAACCAGACTCTGCCAGTGTTGAAGCGGGTAAGAGTATTGTGATTGATGTGTTGAGTAATGATTCGGATTTCAATGGAGACACACTCATATTGCAAAGTGTAAATAACTTGTCTGGAGACGGCTCTGCGAGTGTCCTTAACGGTAAAGTCGAATATCAAGCACCAGATGATGAAGTCGCGAACGTTCAGTTGGAATACACTGTTTCTGATGGCATGGGTGGTACTACCAAAGGATCCATCAATGTTTCCGTCGTGGCTTCAGTTAAGAGTGTCGATTTCAAAAAATCTGACAGTGGCGGTAGTGTCTCTTATTGGGCATTAATGTTACTGGCGCTACTTGGTTGGCGTCGCCGCACTTAATTGATGTTTCAAAGCCACTCTTTTGAGTGGCTTTTTTCTGTTCATTCTTATTCCAACAATGTACTCATCGATCTTTTTACTATGAGATGAGTTTCACCTTTATTTTTGTACGCCTTCTATTCTTGAGGCGTAATCTATGGCTAGGTATTTATAAAAGTAAGGATATTTTTATGTCTGATAATCGGTTTTCTGTTGCGGCTCTTTGCCAAGAAGCAGTAGTAATGGTCAGAGCAAACCTGCTCGCGATAGTTGTCGCTTGTATTCCTTTGATCGTGGTTCACACGATCTTTATTACCCAATACCAAGAAGCCCTAGTTCAAGGATCGCAAGAGCCTGACTTTTCTAACTTTGGTGCTGGTTTCTTTATTACGACTTTCCTTTTGTACCCTCTGGTTGCGGCAATGGCGGCGGTTCGCATCCACCGTATTTATCTTGCTCATGAATACATGCGTTCTGTTCTCGATGTAATGCGCTTATCCATGCGAGAGTTACGGTTTATTGGCTGGTGGATTTTGTTCGGTTTATCAATGGGCTTGATCATCGCGTTACCAATATTTCTCGTGACGTTTTTTATCGTCTTTGAAGGCGGAGAGATCAGTGAGTTCACAATGAACCTTGTTACCTTGCTGCTGAGTGTTCCGGGATACTGGGTTCTTTCCCGTTGGTCCTTAGTGTTACCTGCAACGGCGTTAGATCGTGAACCGAGAAGCCTTGGTAATGCATGGCGACAAAGTCGTCCTTTCAACAAGCAGATTTTTATTTTGATGGGGCTAATTCCTTTGGTTGTGGGATCGGTTAGTCAATTTGTGTTCGCTGAGTTCACCCATCTTTTCGCATTGGTCGTATCTGGCGTTATTTTCGGTATTTTTGGAGCCTTCCAAATCGCACTTCTATCTTTGAGTTATCGAACGATTCTGGATATCGAACGCGCTCAGTTTAAGGGTGTTCCAGACTCTCAGAGCGATGCTTACGAGTTTCGAGGGTAAGTCATCATGGCAGCCCCGTTAACGATGCTGTAAAGCGGGGCCGCTTCTTTTTACTCCTTTCGCTAAAGTGGTTTCTTTGATCTGCTCTTTCTGAAATACCCATGAATAATTCGTGGCTGAAAGCTATGGCATACAGGGCGTATACTTTCTAACAGGAAGCCGTATTTGAGGAACCATCATGCCTATCTTAGAAGGTGTCAATTTCACCCATCGATTTAGTGAACTACCATCTGCGTTTTTCACCTATGTTACTCCGCAGCTCTTAGACAATACGCGTTGGGTAGTGTGGAATGGCGAGTTTGCTCAACAGTTTGGTTTACCAGTGAAAGAGAGTGACGAGCTTTTGAAGGTATTTTCTGGGCAAACGGATTTTGTGCCTTTCGCGCCTTTAGCAATGAAGTACGCAGGTCATCAGTTTGGGGTTTATAACCCAGACTTGGGGGACGGTCGCGGCTTGTTGTTCGCTGAAATGCAGCACAATGATGGCACTTGGTTTGATATTCACCTCAAAGGAGCAGGGCTTACCCCGTACTCGCGAATGGGGGATGGCCGAGCGGTACTACGTTCTACTATTCGTGAATATCTGTGCAGTGAGGCGATGGCTGGGTTAGGCATTCCGACCACCAGAGCACTGGGTATGATGGACAGTGATACCCCCGTTTATCGCGAGAAGATGGAATATGGTGCGTTGTTGATTCGCGTAGCAGAAACGCACATCCGTTTTGGTCACTTCGAGCACTTCTTTTATACCAATCAACTTGCTGAGCAAAAGCTGCTCGCTGACAAAGTGATTGAATGGCACTTCCCTGCGTGCTCCCAAACGGAGAAGCCATACGCAGCTATGTTCGAGTCTATTGTGGAGAAAACCGCAGAGATGATTGCCTACTGGCAAGCTTACGGTTTTGCGCATGGCGTGATGAACACCGATAACATGTCGATACTCGGACAAACTTTCGACTATGGCCCGTTTGGCTTCCTCGACGATTATGATCCAAATTACATTTGTAACCATTCAGACTACCAAGGTCGTTATGCGTTTGAGCAGCAGCCACGCATCGCGCTGTGGAACTTATCTGCCTTAGCGCATGCATTATCGCCGTTGGTGGTGCGAGAAGATCTTGAAGCGGCGCTTGGTAAATTTGAAGTTCGCCTGAGCCAGCAATTCAGTGCACTGATGCGAGCCAAACTCGGTCTCCATACTAAGGTGGACGAAGATGGACGTTTGTTCGAAGCTATGTTTGAGCTGTTGAACCAAAACAAAGCTGACTACACTCGCTTCTTCCGTGAGTTGTCTAATCTCGATGTTAAGTCGCCTCAAGCTGTGATCGATTTGTTCCTTGATCGCGAAGCCGCTAATGCATGGGTGGATTTGTATCTTGCTCGCTGCGAATTAGAGGTTGATGAACGAGGTGAATGTGTTAACGCAGCCACACGATGTGGACGCATGCGTCAAGTGAATCCGAAATACATCTTACGTAACTACCTTGCGCAGCTTGCCATTGATAAGGCAGAGGAGGGAGATTTCAGTGAAGTAAATCGTCTCGCTGAGTTGCTAAAGCACCCATTTGATGAACAGCCAGAGTTTGATGATTATGCCAAGTTACCTCCAGAATGGGGTAAGACGATGGAAATCAGCTGCTCTTCCTAAAATGTGTCATTTCCCACCCATAGAGCCTGTTCTCGTGGGTGGATTTAACCCCTTATCTTCACCATTGATTATTCTTTATTATTTAAATTACTGAATAATAGGGATTAATTAACTTGGCCTGCAACTTGCCCCTTGTTGAACATCCGTACCCATCACCCTCTACCCATTTAGGTACTCATGGAAAGGATGGGATGTGATTCAACAAGGAGAATAATAATGTTTAAACCTCTAACCCTTCTGTCTGTCTCTGCTCTTGCTGTCACTAGTTTTAACGCTGCCGCAAATTGTGACCCTGGTGAAACCGTCATCAAGTTCAGCCACGTAACTAACACTGATAAACACCCGAAAGGCATTGCAGCTTCGCTGCTAGAAAAGCGCGTGAACGAAGAGATGAACGGCAAAGTCTGTATGCAGGTTTTCCCTAACTCGACACTGTACGATGATAACAAGGTGCTTGAAGCGCTCCTTAATGGTGATGTTCAACTCGCTGCCCCTTCTCTTTCAAAGTTTGAGAAATTCACCAAAAAGTACCGCATCTTTGACCTTCCTTTTCTATTCGAAGATGTGGCGGCTGTTGACCGTTTCCAAAACTCAGAATCTGGCGAGAAGCTAAAGAACGCAATGAAGCGTCGTGGCTTACAAGGTCTCGCTTTCTGGCACAACGGTATGAAGCAGATGTCTGCCAACAAGCCATTAATGCTGCCAAGCGATGCCGAAGGGCTGAAGTTCCGCGTGCAAGCATCCGACGTTTTGGTCGCTCAGTTCGAGCAACTTGGTGCGAACCCGCAAAAAATGTCATTTAAAGAAGTGTACGGCGGTCTTCAAACCAAAGTTATAGATGGTCAAGAAAATACGTGGTCGAACATTTACGGTAAGAAGTTCTTCGAAGTACAAGATGGCATCACTGAAACCAACCACGGCATTCTGGATTACCTTGTTGTAACGTCAAACGACTTCTGGAAAAAACTCCCAGATGATCAACGCGAGCAGCTCAATACCATCATTCAAGAGGTAACGACTCAGCGCAATGCAGAATCGACACAAGTTAACCTTGCGAATAAGAACAACATCATTGAAGCGGGTGGGGTAGTTCGAACTCTAACGCCTGAGCAACGCCAAGAATGGGTGACTGCACTTCAACCTGTGTGGAAAAAGTTTGAGAAAGACATCGGTACCGATCTTATTGATGCCGCAATAGCGTCTAACCAACAATAAATATTACACGAGCACTACGATTGGCCCTCATGTACTCAGCGGTCTGAGGAAGAGGGCCCTTTTCTCCCAATAATGATGTGATGTAATTATGGAACAGACTTTTTTTGCCAAGGCAGGGCGAATCACTGACGCCTTAGAAGAAACGCTGATTGCATTTTTTCTCGGTGCAATGACGTTGCTGACGTTTGCCAATGTGATTTTTCGCTATGTCTTTAACGACAATATACTTTGGGCGCTGGAGCTGACCGTATTCATGTTCGCGTGGATGGTGTTGGTTGGTGCGTCTTATGGAGTAAAGAAACATTTTCACATTGGTGTCGATGCCATCATCAATATGGTTTCTGAGCCTAAACGTAAAATACTCGCGTTGCTTGCCGCTGTTTGCTGCCTAGCGTTTTCGGTTCTACTACTGATTGGTTCTTGGAATTACTGGTACCCATTTGCGACGGAGCGTGCATGGTATGAGACGGATGACATTCCAATGCCAGAGATGTTTCAATTCTTGGCCGATTGGCTTAATGAAGGTGAACGCTACGAAAAGCTACCAAGATTTATTCCTTACTTTGCGCTGCCACTTGGTATGGCGCTGCTGACGTTCCGTTTTGTACAAATTACATGGCAAATTGCGACAGGTAAACTCGACCGTCTAATTGCAGGTCATGAAGCCGAAGAAGAGTTAGAAGCGTTAAAAGAAGAGCTGAGTGAAGCGGCGGATGCCATTCCAAATAGTTCCTCTTCATCAGATCGCAAGGAGCAATAAACCATGGATATTCTGTTTTTATTCTTGATGGTGATTGGCTTCATGCTGATTGGTGTGCCAATTGCTGTCTCGCTGGGCCTTTCTAGTATTCTGTTCTTATTGATGCACTCGGATGCATCTTTGGCCTCTGTTGCTCAAACTCTGTTTAATGCGTTTGCTGGTCACTACACCCTTTTAGCGATTCCCTTCTTTATTTTAGCCTCAAGCTTTATGTCTACCGGTGGTGTAGCCAAACGTATTATCCGCTTCGCGATCGCTATTGTCGGCTGGTTCCGTGGTGGCTTAGCGATGGCGTCGGTTGTGGCGTGTATGATGTTTGCCGCGCTTTCGGGGTCATCTCCAGCAACGGTAGTCGCGATTGGTAGCATCGTTATCGCCGGTATGATCAAAAACGGCTACTCGAAGGAGTTTGCGGCGGGTGTTATCTGTAATGCGGGGACATTGGGCATTTTGATTCCACCTTCAATTGTGATGGTTGTGTATGCCGCTGCGACGGATGTATCGGTGGGGCGTATGTTCCTCGGCGGTGTGATACCGGGCTTGCTTGCGGGTGTGATGTTGATGATTGCTATCTACATCGCCGCGAGGATTAAGAACCTGCCAAAACAACCTTTTGTCGGTTGGAAAGAAACCTTCGATGCCGCTAAAGACGCCAGTTGGGGATTGTTGTTGGTGGTGATCATTCTTGGTGGTATTTACGGTGGTATCTTCACACCAACAGAAGCTGCGGCGGTGGCAGCAGTTTATTCGTTTTTGATTGCCAACTTTATCTATAAAGACATGGGACCATTTGCGGATAAACATAATACCAAACCAGCGTTGGTAAAGATCTTCCAAACGTTTGTCCATAAAGACACCAAGCACACGCTCTATGAAGCCGGCAAACTGACCATCATGCTGTTGTTCATCATTGCCAATGCTTTGATTCTTAAACATGTACTGACAGAAGAACGCATCCCGCAAATGATCACTGAATCTATGCTGTCTGCGGGGCTCGGCCCGATCACCTTCTTAATTGTGGTCAACGTGTTGCTGCTGATTGGCGGTCAGTTTATGGAGCCTTCAGGGTTGTTGATTATCGTCGCACCTTTGGTTTTTCCAATTGCAATCGCACTAGGTATCGACCCTATTCACCTTGGTATTATGATGGTGGTGAATATGGAGATAGGCATGATAACGCCACCTGTGGGGCTTAATTTGTTTGTAACCGCCGGGGTGGCGAAAATGTCGATGATGAACGTGGTGAAAGCGGCTTTGCCTTGGGTGGCGGTGATGTTCTTATTCCTCATTATCGTAACGTATGTACCTTGGGTTTCGACTTGGCTACCAACCACGCTGATGGGACCAGAAATCATCACTAAGTAATGGTTTTTAGCCACAAAAGCAAAAGAGGTGTGACTGTTCACACCTCTTCGTTTATGGATTTATAGGTTGGCCTTCTCGGATCGGGTTTGATCCTCCGCTCGTAGCCAAGCCACTTCTTTTTGTTTTTGCGCCTATCTTCGCCAGAACGCCTTTCTTCTTGATAATGTCCGTCGACCATTACTGTATCAGTGATCACCGGTATTTTAATTTTTTCTGTCATATCCGTATGAGCCATCTTTTCGTTGTTATAAAAAGTATGATTCAAGTTGGATATAACAACAAACCGCAAACTGCGTTTTATTTATATAGATCTTTATCTATCTGATAGCGTTGCATTTTGTCATACAGGGTTTTTCGAGGCACATTCAATTGTTCCATGGTGTGCTTAATACTGCCGCGGCTTTCTAGTAAAACACTCTCTATTGCTGCTTTCTCAAATTCTGCCACTTGTTCTGCAAGGCTTGATGCCGTTGTTGGGTGAGAGGGTGTCTCTCCGAGTTGTATCAGCTTACCCAGTAAGACAAAGCGTTCGGCTGCGTTGCGCAGTTCACGAACATTACCGGGCCAATCATGGGCCATTAATTGAGCGAGATCTTGCGACGAAAGGCTAGGTGAGGTTTTACCATAACGTGATGCAGCGACTAACAGAAAGTGGTGGAACAGCGCAGGAATGTCCTCTTTTCGTTCGCGCATGGGTGGTAAGTCGAGCGTGACTACATTGAGACGATAATACAGGTCTTGTCTAAAGTAGCCTTCTTCAGCGGCTTGCTTTAAGTCGACCTTAGTTGCGGCAATGACTCTGATGTCCAATGGCAGTAATTCATTTGATCCTACTCGTTCAATCACTCTTTCTTGAAGAACACGTAGTAATCGAATTTGTGCCTGAATCGGCATAGATTCGATTTCATCTAAAAACAGAGTGCCGCCCTGAGCGAATTCAAATTTGCCGATACGACGGGTTTCTGCGCCGGTAAACGCGCCTTTTTCGTGACCGTACAACTCGCTCTCAATTAGGTTTTCCGGTACTGCGCCGCAATTTACTGCGACAAAGTTTTGATTGCGGCGAGCACTTTGCTCATGCAGCGAACGAGCAATCAGTTCTTTGCCTGTTCCTGTTTCGCCAAATAGTAAAATATCGGCGTTCGTATCCGCGATGTGACTGATGGTTTCGCGCAGCATCTGGATGCTAGGAGTTTCGCCGATAATTCTTGGCCCAAGGGTTTTGCTGGCTTTGAGTGACTGTCGCAGTTTTTCATTTTCGTTGGTGAGCTTTCGCTTCTCAATAGCCCGCTTAACGGTTTCTACTAGATGATCTGGCGCAAAAGGTTTCTCGATAAAATCGTAAGCGCCCTGATGGAGAGCTTGTACTGCCATGGATATATCGCCATGTCCGGTGATCATGATGACGGGGAGGTTTGCATCGCGCTGAGTGAGTGTGGTCAGCAAATCCATTCCGGAAATGCCCGGCAAACAGATATCAGTGACAACGACGCCAGCTTCTTCGCCTTGCTGCATCGCAATTAAAGCCGATTCTGCATCGGAGAAAAACTTGGCGCCAATATCGGCAAGTTCGAAGGTTTGTTCTATCGCCAGTCTGAGATCGGCTTCGTCATCAATAAAAAATACCTGACACATGGTCTCATCCTTCTATGGTTTGGCGTTTGGTGAAGCAATAGGTAAACAGAGTGAGAATCGAGCACCACCTTGTTTTCTATTCTGAGCACTCAATCTACCGTTCATCCCGGCTAAGATTTGTTGGGAGATTGAAAGCCCTAACCCCAAACCGTTTTGTTTGGTGGTCAAAAACGGTTCGCACAATTCTGAAAGTGTGAATGCACCCAAACCTGAGCCGTTGTCATCGACATGAATCCAGACAGTTTTCGTTGTCTCATCACGTTCCACAGACAACGCCACTCGTCTCTGTTCTTGGACTTTCATTGCTTCAATCGCGTTGGTTAGCAGATTTACTAATACTTGCTCAAGCTGGATAGTATTGATGTACACATCGATATCATGCTTTGGAACATTCGTTTCTAATGTCACTCGCGCCGATTTGAACGCGGGCTTCATCAACTCTTGTGCCGACGCAATGACGGGTAATAGGCGGGTGTGAAGTAGTTCACTCCCACTGGTTTTCTTGGCAAAAGAACGCAATTGTTGGCTGATGTTTGCCATTCGGTCGGTGAGTGCGGAAATGCGGGTGAGGTTATCTTCAACTCGTTCCCACTTTTCTTTTTGAAGAAATAGCTTCCCGTTCTCAGCAAAACTGCGAATGGCGGCGAGCGGGTTATTAAGCTCATGACTGATGCTTGCTGACATTTGCCCAAGTACCGCCAGTTTTGCGGCTTGTATCAACTCATCTTGCGTCAAGCGTAAGGTCTGCTCGGTTTCGGTACGCTGGGCAACTTCGGCTTGCAGCTCAGCGGTACGCGCCATGACTTGATATTCAAGTTTCTGATTGGCTTCTTGCTGGATTCGATCAAGTTGACGATGTCGCTGCTGGCGGTGATAAACCAGTTGGCCTAGAAGGAATAAAACGGTAAAAGCTAGAGTCAAAACGAGCAAATAGCCCATGGTGAACCAAACCACCGTTTGCTTAGGCGAGAGTACCCGGATCGTCAGTTTGAGTTCGTCAAGGGGCAAGGAAGAGATCACCAAGGTTCCTTTATTGTAAGGGTAGCCCTGCTTTACCTCAGAATGTTTCGGCAGCATGTCACCGACAAAACCAAGTGACTCAATATGAGTGTCTAAATACTGTCGGCTTGCCCAAACTTCGGCTTCTTTTATTTCATCAAGTGATTGTAGGCTTTTGAACAACCAGTCGTTACGGCTGCTCATAAACACTATGCCATTTGGGTCACTGGCGACGAAAACACTTTTAGGCTGCTGCCAATTGTCTTCTATCTTGTTCAAATCCATTTTGACCACCACGACACCAATTACGCCACCGGCATAGACGATGGGGTAGGAATAGTAATAGCCGCGTTTACCCGAAGTGGAGCCGAGGGCGTAATATTCACTTCTCTCACCGACAATGGCTTGCTTGAAATAAGGGCGAAAAGCGAAGTTGCGCCCCACAAATGAACGCTCTTTGCGCCAATTACTGGCGGCGATCGTCGTCCCCCATTTGTCGATCAAATAGGTGTCTGCCGCTTCAATCACGTGATTAACCGATTCTAGATAGCGGTTGGTGATTTCGAGCTGCGCACTGTTATTCGGGGTTAGTAGTGCTTGTACCAAAGGTTCATCTTTAGATAGTAAATGGGGAATGTGCGCGTATTTGTCTAATTTGTTTTGGATATGACTGGAAAAACGTTCCAGCTGAGACTGGTGTTTTTCGAGCAAAGATTGGTAGCTGTGACTCCAAACCCAATGCCCACCGATGAAAGCGCAAAGTAAATAGAAGGCAAAAAAAATCAGTAGAATACGGTTTTTCTGCGACATCATTACGCTCCTTGCCCCTTCCTTTGGTGACGTAAGAAAATGTTAATAGTTTGTAGTGATGAATAGGGATTTAGTTTTCAACTCTGTGGAGTAAAACAAGAGCAAGATCTCTTTTTAGGCTTTTCAATAAAAAAAGCAGTCGATTCTCTTGAAAAAGTCGCTATTGTCCCCATTCTAGATATGCTGGCTAAGGCGAAGCGATGCTAAAAGGGCATTTTTCGCAAAAATTGAGCCCGTATTCGAGAATTTAGCGCAGACAATGTCCACATAGTGGCTATTGGCTCGACAGGATTGCGACAGATCGCTAGAATGTCGCGTCTAAAAATTCTGTCCTGAGGCTAATAGGAGATACCTTTTGCGTTTGCGGAGGATATCACTGATTAGTCTGGTGTTGGTTTCCAGCATCGATACTCGGTTTTAACTTAGGTGTTCGGACAGAACACTACACAAGGATGAAGCGTGAACTCACAGAGTCTCGCTCATAAGCTCGGGAAGACCGAGCCACTTTAGAGGTTTATATATAATGCAAGTTACTGTTGAAACGCTAGAGGGCCTAGAGCGCCGTCTAAACATTACTGTTCCAGCTGCAAACATCGAAGACGCTGTAACAGCTGAACTACGCAACATCGCTAAAAACCGTCGTTTCGATGGTTTCCGTAAAGGTAAAGTGCCTCTAAAAATGGTTGCTAAGATGTACGGCAAAGCAGTACGTCAAGACGTTCTTGGTGAAGTTATGCAACGCCACTTCATCGAAGCGATCGTAAAAGAGAAAATCAACCCAGCAGGCGCTCCAACTTTCGCACCAGTTGAAAACAACGAAGGCGCTGACCTAGTTTTCGCTGCAACTTTCGAAGTTTACCCAGAAGTTGAGCTAAAAGGCCTAGACAGCATCACAGTTGAAAAACCAACAACTGAAGTTAACGATGCAGACGTAGAAGAGATGATCGAAACTCTACGTAAGCAACAAGCTACTTGGGCTGAAGTAGAAGAAGCTGCTGAAGCTGGTAAGCGTGTAAGCATCGACTTCGTTGGTTCTATCGATGGTGAAGAGTTCGAAGGCGGTAAAGCTGAGAACTTCCCACTAGAGATGGGCGCAGGTCGCATGATCCCAGGTTTCGAAGACGGTATCGAAGGTAAAACTAAAGGTATGGAATTCGAGATCGACGTAAACTTCCCAGAAGATTACCACGCTGAAAACCTAAAAGGTAAAGCTGCTAAGTTCGCAATCAAAGTGAACAAAGTTGAAGCTCGCGAACTACCAGAACTAAACGACGAATTCGTTTCTAAGTTCGGTGTTGCTGAAGGTGGCGTTGACGCACTTAAAGCTGAAGTTCGTAAGAACATGGAGCGCGAACTTAAGCAAGCTATTAAGAACCGCATCAAAGAGCAAGCTATCGACGGCCTAGTTGAGCAAAACGAAATCGACGTACCAGCTGCACTTATCGACCAAGAAATCCAAGTTCTACGTCAACAAGCTGCACAACGCTTCGGTGGTAACCCAGAAGCAGCTGCACAGCTTCCACGTGAACTGTTCGAAGAGCAAGCTAAGCGTCGCGTAGTTGTTGGTCTTCTACTAGGTGAAGTAATCAAGTCTGAAGAGCTAAAAGCTGACGACGAGAAAGTGAAGTCTCTTATCGAAGAGATGGCAACAGCTTACGAAGATCCAACAGAAGTTATTGCTTACTACGAGCAAAACGAGCAAATGATGAACAACATGCGTAACGTTGCTCTAGAAGAGCAAGCAATCGACGCGATCATCGCTAAAGCACAGGTTACTGAGAAAGAAGTAAGCTTCAACGAGCTACTTAACCAACAACAACCTGCTGCTTAATAAGCAATATCTTGCGTAGAAGGTTGACTTAACGTCGACTATTCTGCTAACAATGGTCCGTATGATAGTCATCATCCGGGCCATTTATTTTAGGGACATAAGAATATGAGCTACCAAGAAAAAAATGCAATGTCGCCAATTATTGACGCGCTAGTGCCAATGGTGGTTGAACAAACTTCCCGCGGCGAACGCTCTTACGACATTTACTCACGTTTGCTTAAAGAGCGCGTGATCTTTTTAACCGGTCAAGTGGAAGACCACATGGCAAACCTTGTCGTGGCTCAGCTACTTTTCCTAGAATCTGAAAATCCAGATAAAGATATTTTCCTATACATCAACTCTCCAGGCGGCAGCGTGACTGCGGGTATGTCTATTTACGACACTATGCAGTTCATCAAGCCGAATGTGAGCACAGTATGTATGGGTCAAGCTTGCTCAATGGGTGCGTTCCTGCTTGCAGGTGGTGCGCCAGGTAAGCGTTACGTTCTGCCTAATTCACGTGTGATGATCCACCAACCACTTGGTGGTTTCCAAGGTCAAGCTTCTGATATCCAAATCCATGCTCAGGAAATCCTGACTATCAAGCAGAAGCTAAATAACCTGTTGGCAGAGCATACTGGTCAGCCTCTTGAAGTGATTGAACGTGATACTGATCGTGATAACTTCATGTCGGCAGATCAGGCAGTAGAATACGGTATTGTGGATGCAGTGTTGAGCCATCGCGGCGAGTAATTTAGCCAGCGCATTTTGGCTAAATTTGATATACACTCAATTCATAAAGAGTAAAGGCTAAGAGGTTAGCGAATGACAGATAAAAGCAAAGAAAGTGGCAGCGGCAAATTGCTGTACTGCTCTTTCTGTGGCAAAAGTCAGCACGAAGTTCGCAAGCTAATCGCAGGTCCGTCAGTTTACATTTGCGACGAGTGTGTCGACTTATGTAACGATATCATTCGCGAAGAAATCAAGGATGTTCTCCCTAAGAAAGAATCTGAGGCGTTACCAACGCCAAAACAGATCCGTGAACACCTTGATGACTATGTGATCGGACAAGATTACGCGAAAAAAGTGCTCGCAGTTGCGGTATATAACCACTACAAGCGTTTACGCAATGGTGATACAACGAGTGAAGGTGTGGAGCTTGGTAAGAGTAACATCCTTCTAATTGGTCCAACGGGTAGTGGTAAAACACTGCTTGCTGAGACGCTAGCTCGATTCTTGGATGTGCCATTTACAATGGCTGACGCTACCACACTAACCGAAGCTGGTTACGTAGGTGAAGACGTTGAAAACATCATCCAGAAGCTTCTGCAAAAATGTGATTACGATGTAGCTAAGGCTGAACGCGGCATTGTATACATTGACGAAATTGACAAGATTTCTCGTAAAGCTGAAAACCCATCAATTACGCGTGACGTATCTGGTGAAGGTGTTCAGCAGGCGCTACTAAAACTTATTGAAGGTACGGTTGCATCGGTTCCACCACAAGGTGGTCGTAAGCATCCACAGCAAGAATTCCTACAAGTGGACACGTCTAAGATCTTGTTCATCTGTGGCGGTGCATTTGCTGGCCTAGATAAAGTGATTGAGCAACGTGTAGCAACAGGTACTGGTATCGGCTTTGGCGCAGAAGTGCGCTCTAAGAACGAAACCAAAACCGTCGGTGAACTATTTACTCAGGTAGAGCCTGAAGATCTAGTGAAATACGGTTTGATTCCTGAGTTTATTGGTCGTCTACCAGTAACGACAACGTTAACTGAGTTAGATGAAGAAGCGTTAATTCAGATCCTATGTGAGCCGAAGAACGCACTAACCAAGCAATACGCAGCATTGTTCGAGCTAGAAGACGCTGAGCTTGAGTTCCGTGAAGACGCACTACGTGCTATCGCTAAGAAAGCAATGGAGCGTAAGACAGGTGCTCGTGGTCTACGTTCAATTCTAGAAAGCGTTCTGCTGGAAACCATGTATGAACTGCCATCAGCGACGGACGTAAGTAAAGTCGTGATTGATGAATCAGTCATTAATGGTGAATCAGAACCACTGCTTATTTACAGCAACGCCGACAGCCAGGCAGCTGGAGCAGAATAAATTCAGCCATGAATAAAAAGGAGGTAAGTAATTACCTCCTTTTTTTATTTCTCTTATTGAATCCAAATAATTAGACCCCATATACTTCGTTAAGTAATACGTTAAACGTGAAAGCGGAAGAGAGAATTATATGAACTTGGAACGTTCCGAGCGTATCGAGATCCCGGTATTACCTCTACGTGACGTAGTGGTCTACCCACACATGGTTATTCCATTGTTTGTTGGTCGTGAGAAATCGATTAGTTGTCTAGAAACGGCAATGGAAACAAACAAACAAGTTCTGCTTGTGGCACAAAAGCAAGCTGATACTGACGAGCCGACGGTTGATGACCTATTTGAAGTAGGTACGGTTGCAACCATTCTCCAGCTTCTTAAGCTACCTGACGGCACAGTTAAAGTGTTGGTTGAAGGTCAACAGCGCGCGAAAATTAACCACTTTAAAGAAAGCGAATTCTTCCTAGCAGAGGCAGAGTTTGTGGTTACGCCTGAGCTTGAAGAGCGTGAGCAAGAAGTGATTGTTCGCAGTGCGATCAACCAATTCGAAGGCTTTATTAAGCTAAACAAAAAGATCCCACCAGAGGTGCTTACCTCACTAAATGGTATTGATGAAGCAGCTCGTCTTGCAGACACCATTGCTGCGCACATGCCTCTAAAGCTGGTGGACAAACAGCAAGTACTTGAAATTGTTGATGTGACTGAGCGTCTTGAATTCCTTATGGGTCAGATGGAATCAGAAATCGATCTTCTTCAAGTCGAAAAACGCATCCGTGGTCGCGTTAAAAAGCAGATGGAAAAATCTCAGCGTGAGTACTACCTGAATGAGCAAATGAAAGCGATTCAGAAAGAACTTGGCGAGATGGAAGATGCTCCTGACGAGTTCGAGACCCTGAAGCAAAAGATCGATGAATCGAAAATGCCTCAGGAAGCGCGTGAAAAGACAGAACAAGAGCTGCAAAAGCTTAAGATGATGTCTCCAATGTCAGCAGAAGCGACAGTGGTGCGTAGCTACATCGATTGGATGGTGAGTGTGCCATGGGCGAAGCGTTCAAAAGTTAAGAAGAACCTTGCGAAAGCAGAGGAGATTCTAAACGAAGACCATTACGGTCTAGAGCGTGTTAAAGAGCGTATTCTTGAATACTTGGCGGTACAAAACCGTATCAACAAACTGAAAGGCCCTATCCTTTGTCTTGTTGGTCCTCCTGGTGTTGGTAAAACATCCCTAGGCCGCTCTATTGCTGCTGCTACGGGCCGTAAATACACGCGTATGGCACTGGGTGGTGTACGTGATGAAGCGGAAATTCGCGGTCACCGTCGTACATACATTGGTTCATTGCCGGGTAAGCTCATTCAGAAAATGTCGAAAGTTGGGGTGAAAAACCCACTATTCCTTCTGGATGAGATCGACAAAATGTCTTCAGACATGCGTGGCGATCCGTCTTCAGCACTGCTTGAAGTACTAGACCCAGAGCAAAATAACGCGTTTAACGATCACTACCTAGAAGTCGATTACGACTTATCAGATGTGATGTTCGTTGCAACGTCGAACTCGATGGATATTCCTGGTCCTTTGTTAGACCGTATGGAAGTGATTCGTCTGTCTGGTTACACAGAAGACGAAAAGCTGAACATCGCGAAACGTCACCTTGTTGACAAGCAAGTTCAACGTAATGGCTTGAAACCAAGCGAAATTATTATCGAAGACTCAGCGATCATTGGCATCATTCGTTACTACACGCGTGAAGCGGGTGTGCGTAGCCTAGAGCGTGAGATTTCTAAGATCTGTCGTAAAGCAGTGAAGAACATCCTGCTTGATAGCAGCTTGAAATCAGTTACCGTGACAATGGAAAACCTAAAAGAGTACCTAGGTGTTCAGCGTCATGACTTCGGTAAAGCGGACGATAGCAACCGTATAGGTCAAGTAACGGGTCTAGCTTGGACACAAGTTGGCGGCGACCTACTGACCATCGAAACTGAATCAATGCCGGGTAAAGGTAAGCTGACGCAAACGGGTTCACTTGGCGACGTAATGAAAGAGTCGATCCAAGCTGCAATGACCGTTGTGCGTTCACGTGCCGAGAAACTGGGTATTAACTCTGACTTCTACGAAAAACGAGATATCCACGTCCACGTACCTGAAGGTGCAACACCAAAAGATGGCCCAAGTGCGGGTATCGCAATGTGTACTGCACTTGTTTCTAGCTTGACGGGTAATCCTGTAAAAGCAGAAGTGGGTATGACGGGTGAAATTACGCTTCGCGGTGAAGTTTTACCTATCGGTGGCCTAAAAGAGAAGTTACTTGCGGCACACCGCGGTGGCATCAAAACGGTACTGATTCCAAAGGACAATGAGCGTGATTTGGAAGAGATTCCAGAAAATGTTATCGCTGATCTGAAGGTTATCCCTGTACAGTGGATCGACGAAGTTCTTAAAGTTGCACTAGAGCAAGACCCGACAGGCGTTGAGTTTCCGTCTCAAAAATAGTGATGTGCAGCAAAAATAAGTAAAACTTTACGCTGATAGGCTCAAAAAGGCTTGTCAGCGTTTTTTTTGGAAGCTAAGTTAAGTTCGATAGCTTCCAGCCCTTGAAGGATAAGGGGTGGGGCATATTTTTTAATTATGGAACGAAACGTCATCACAAAAATAATCACAGATGACACAAAGGGGAAATCACAGTGAATAAAACTCAACTAGTAGAACAAATCGCAGAAAACGCAGACATCTCTAAAGCATCAGCTGGTCGCGCTCTAGATGCATTCATCGAAGCAGTAAGTGGTACGCTTCAGTCTGGTGACCAAGTTGCGCTTGTTGGCTTCGGTACTTTCAGTGTTCGCACTCGTGCAGCACGCACAGGCCGTAACCCAAAAACTGGTGAAGAAATCCAAATCGCAGAAGCTAAAGTACCTTCTTTCAAAGCTGGTAAAGCTCTAAAAGACGCTTGTAACTAATTCTTTGCGTCGATGACGCAGAGCTGGTTCAGCGAACGGCCATTGCATAGTTTTTGTTCAAACAGTCAGATTTGTACAAAAATTTACAAACTAAGAGCCGAACTTTCTTAAATTATGCGCATCCTACTGATGCGCATTTCTTTTTCTGATATTATCGCGACATTACATTTTCTATTAGAAGCAGTCGGCTTCAATTGTGGAGAGCAGTTAAATTATGATGGATCGACTACGCGAAGGCGTGAATAGCATCGCGGTCAAAATTATCCTTGGACTTATCATTCTATCTTTCGTATTTGCAGGTGTAGGTAGCTACATTGTTGGTGGTAACAACAACTCTGCGGCGAAAGTAGGTAATACCGAGATCGCTCGTGGTGAGTTCGAAATGGCTTACCAAAATGAGCGTAACCGCATGCAAGCTCAATTGGGTGACAACTTCTCTCAGTTGCTAGCAGACCCTGCATACGTTGAATCTTTCCGCAAATCAGTTCTAGATCGTATGATCAACGATGTGTTGCTTGATCAACAAGCTGAAGCACTAGGTCTACGCATTAGCGATGCTCAAGTACGTAGCATGATTCTAGACATGCCTCAGTTCCAGTCTAACGGCCAATTTGACCAAGACATCTACCAAGCTTCTTTGCGCCGTGCTGGTTTCTCTCCAGATTCATTTGCAGAGTACATGCGTCGTGAATTGGTTCGTGAGCAACTGCTTAACGCTCTACAAACCAGTGAGTTCACTCTACCAGGTGAAGTTCAGTCAGAAGGTAAGCTGTTCACACAAACTCGTGACGTTCGTACTGTGACTATCGACTTAGCTGAGTTTGCTAAAAAAGTAGATCTTACTGATGAAGAAATTCAAGAGTACTACAAAGCAAATCCAGATATGTTTACTCGCCCAGAGCAAGTAAAAGTCGCTTACATTGAACTATCAGCTGAAGCACTGAAAAAGCAAATCCAAGTTTCTGACGAAGAAGTTAAGAAATACTACGATGATCACCTAGACAAATACTCTTCAGAAGAGCAACGTCGCGTCGCACATATCCTAGTTGAAGGTGATGATGAAGCGAAAGCACAAGCCATTCTTGATGAACTTAACGGTGGTGCAGATTTCGCTAAGCTAGCAGAAGAAAAATCTGACGACTTTGGCAGTGCTGAAAACGGCGGCGACCTAGGTTGGATTGAGCGCGATGTAATGGACCCTGCATTCGAAGAAGCGGCGTTCGCACTTAAGAACCCTGGTGACGTGACTGGTCTAGTGAAGTCTGACTTTGGCTACCACATCATCAAGCTTGAAGAGCTTAAAGACTCTGTTGCTAAGCCTTTCTCTGAAGTCGCAGCTGAAATCAAACAAGAGATGGTTGACCAAAAAGCAGTTGATCAATTCTACGAGCTACAAAACGAGCTAGAGAAAGTGGCGTTTGAATTCCCTGACTCTCTAGACGACGCTTCTAAAGCGGTTGGCCAAGAAGTGAAAACGACAGACTTCATTTCTCAAGTTGACGCGCCTGAAGTGCTTAAGAACCAAGCAGTAATGCAGGCGATTCTAAGCCCAGAAGTGAAAGAAGATGGTCTAAACTCTGAAGCAATCGAAGTCGCGCCTGAGCACATCATTGTTGTTCGCGTTGAAGATGCTCGTGACGAGACCGTACTTCCTCTAGACGAAGTGAAAGACCAAGTGGTTGCTGAGCTATCTCGCGTTAAAGGTGAGCAAGGCGCAATCGAACTAGGTACGAAAGTGGTTGCGGCGCTTAAAGAAGGCAACACGGCTATCCTTGCTGAAAACAATCTAACGTTTGGTGAGCAAGAAACCGTAGACCGTCGTTCTCCACTGGCGAGCACAGTATTTGCTATGGCGAAACCAGTTGATGACAAGCCTGTATACGGTCAGTCAAAAGACCTTGCTGGTAACATCGTGGTTATCGAGCTTGATGCTGTGAAAGCTGAACTAGATGCTTCTTTAGAAGAGCAAGTAGCAATGCAGATGCAACGTGCTTCTTCACAACAAGATCTTACTTCTGTTATCGCAGTACTACGCGCAAACACTGACATCGAGTACTTTGTTGTGAGCAACTAAGCACTACGAATGTAATTTGCATGTTAACTAAAACGGGTCGCATTAGCGGCCCGTTTTATTTTTATCTGAAGTCACTTCAATGCCGTGCTCGGTTTATCTAGAGTAGTCAGTACTTTGACAAGATAACTCAGGAGGAGCACTCAATATGAAATGGATGTTAACGCTGTGCTTAATGCTATTGACACCAGTGGGATGGGCGGCCGGCGGTGAGACAACAAAGTCGAAATCGTCGAAATACGAAGGTATTGAGATTACTGTTAATGTGAATACCGCTTCAGCGGAAGAGATCGCGACATTACTTAATGGTATTGGCGAGAAGAAAGCCGAACAGATAGTAGAGTATCGTGAAGAGCACGGTCCATTCAAAACGGCAGCGGACCTAAGCAAAGTGAAAGGCATTGGGGAAGCAACGGTGAAGAAAAACCAAGAGCGAATTTTGCTGTAAATACATTTTGGCCATTGAAAAGCGAAGTTTCTGTTTCCTATTACTGCTTTCCCGAACCAATCCTCATTACCGGTTCGGGATTTTTTATTTGGTCAGATTTAAATTTGAGGAAGTCCAAAGATCGCTTATCTGGTTTAACCAAAGATCCGGCGATGCATTAACTTTTCCAACCAAGCCATGCCTAAACCACCAATTGCACCAAATAAATGAGCGTCAACCGCAACACGTGCGCCAATCATAGCTGCAGTACTAGTGGAGGGGCCGTAGAATTGCTCCCACGCGACTTTTGCAATTAAGCCACCTACCAACACCAAACTGCTTCTTCTGCCGTCGAAAACCTCACTGAGCGCCCAGAAACCAAAGAGTCCATGCAATACACCTGACAACCCGACATAAACTGACATATTGGTAAAAAGATTTATCGCACCGACAAATGAACAAAGAATCAAAAATACGATGGTGAAGTTACGTGCTGTCGGTCGAAAGATAAAACCAATAACCCATAATCCAGCGAGATTCATGCCGAGATGAGCAAAGTTGGTATGCGTGAGATTTCCTGTTACGATTCGCCACCATTCGCCATGGCGTATATTGTAAGCATGCCATTCAGTCAGACTTGCCATGGGTTCGAATTGAAGAATTAAACAGATAACGCTGATGATGCTCAGCAATGTATAAAGGTTCACTCTATGTCTCGTTATTGTTCTCAGTGTGGAAAATCGCGCAAAGCCTGTATTTGCCAATGGATTGTACCGCTAGCAAGCGAGGTTGAACTTATCATTCTTCAGCATACGAGTGAAGAACATCGTCCTCTTGGTACGGCACGGATTCTCAATTTGAGCCTAAATCATTGTACTTGCCTGATTGGAGAAGACTTTTCTGACAGTGCGGCCTTGAATGCGTTGCTTGAAGATGAAACCTACCAACATTTCATTCTTTACCCTTCAGAGCAATCGTTGTGCCTTTCAGAATTGGCGACGGTTGCAGAAGTGCCCGATAAGAAAACACGTTTAATCTTACTCGACGGTACTTGGAAGAAAGCCTACAAGATGTGGCAACTGTCGACGAACCTTCATACTATCCAGACGGTTAAACTACCGGAAGACTTACAAGGTCATTATACGATTCGTAAAGCGCCTTCTGATAACAGCTTGTCGACGGTAGAAGCGGGGTTTCATGCGCTCTCGTTACTTCAACCTAGCAAGGATCTTACTCCTTTGTTGATTGCTTTTGAGAAGATGATTGAATTTCAAATCGCCCAGATGCCTCCGGGCGTATTTGAGAAGAACTATCTGAAAGGTGAGTAGCGAATCTATAGAGCATTCTCTATAAGACAATTGAAGAAAACAACTGACGGTGCAGCTTCTGTGCATGGCCGTCGGTCATCGCTGAGATGTAATCTGCAATGACGCGCATTTTTGTACTCTCATCCATTGCTTCTTTCCAAAGTTCTTGAGTGTGTTTGGGTAGCAAGCGTTCAGGATCTGCACTGAGCGCTTCAAATAAATCCATGATGATTTGCTGGCCTTTGTATTCAACAATCTGTACTTGATGAATTTGAATCACATATTGGCTCACGAAGTGTTTCAATGCTTCTAGTGCTTTTGCCATATGAGGTTCTAAACAGGCGTTCCAAGCCAGTAAGTGGTTATTGAATGGCTCATCAACTACTTTGATTGAGATACTCGTCAATAGGGCGTTAACCATGCCACCAATCGCGTCTTTACGTCGATGATGTTTACCACTAAACAACATTTGACCGATGGAACCGATGTGTTCTTCAAACCAAGGGTCTCCGCAATCGGCAAGCTGGCTTGCTGCCCCTTCTTGCCACTGCTGTCGAGTTACCATACCAAGCACAATGGCATCTTCTAAATCATGTACGCCATAGGCGATGTCGTCCGCTAGCTCCATGATTGAGCAGTCCAAAGACTTAAACCGAGTTTTACAGTGCTCCAAGTCTGATTCAGGGCGGCAACGCATTTGGCTTAATAGTGCTTTGTCGTTTTCGGTCAGTGGCGCAATGACCCAATCGAATAAATCCTTATCGCAATCATAAATGCCTTTTGCAGGGCTCCAATCTTTGGCTTTGAGTTTGCGTTGATGCTCAACCGGGTCCGGTAGGCGTGTGGAGCGTGTTTGACTAAGCAGAGCTGGGTACTTTATTAAACCGAGTAAAGCGCGACGTGATAGGTTCATGCCGAAGTGCTCGGTATAAGGTTCAAGCTTGGTGACGATACGGAAGGTTTGAGCATTGCCTTCAAAGCCGCCGTGATCACGCATCATGTAGTTTAAGGCGACTTCACCACCATGCCCATAAGGGGGATGACCAATGTCGTGTGCGAGACACAATGAATCGATCAAACTGTCTGAGGGCAGTAAGTCTCGGAATTCCGGTTGTTTCTTTTTCAGTTGAGCGACAATGCCTGTGCCCAGTTGTGCCGCTTCAAGGGAATGGGTCAAACGGGTACGGTGGAAATCTTCTAAGCTGTTGCCATGCACTTGGGTCTTCGCTTGTAAGCGTCGAAATGCTGCAGAATGCAGAATGCGTGCACGATCACGTTGATACGGGCTACGATGGTCATCGCGGCGGATTTTATGTTCATCATCATGGCGTTCTTGCCATAAAGCGTTTAATTCAAATGACACATTTCTCTCCATCAACTAGCTAATTTCATCCAGTGATAATTCAAAACTTGGGGCAAAGGTATGAAGGAAGTATTCCATTTCCGGTGTTTTGCGTTCTTGCAATGTGATATCTAAGCGTTTCTTTGCCAAGGCAAATTCGTGGTTACCTGCACTGAGTTCTTCCAAGCATTTAAGGTACGCACAGATAGAATCTGCTTGCTTAACGATTTTAGCGTCTTCTTCATGAGCGGAATGCGAGAGCAAGTAGGGTGCGAAATCATCTTGAAACTCTTCAGGTAACATCGAGAGCAGTTTTTGTTCTGCCGCTGCTTCAATCTTCTTATATTCTTTAGAAATTTCAGGATTGTAGTACTTAACGGGGGTCGGTAGATCCCCAGTGAGTACTTCACTCGAATCATGGTACATGGCGAGTATAGCGATACGTTCAGGGTTTAGTATACCGCCGAATTTTTTGTTTTTAATTAATGCTAGGGCATGCGCTACGAAGGCAACTTGTAAGCTGTGTTCAGAGACATTTTCTGGCGAGACTGAGCGCATCAGTGGCCAGCGTTGGATGAGTTTCATTCGGGCCAAGTGGGCGAAAAAATGGCTTTCTTTCATTGCACTCTCCTATGTACCGATCCCACAAACCGTTCGTAAGTGACATTGGTATTTGATACGAAAAAGGAGCTCACTGGGAGCTCCTCTAAGCATATGAGAGATCAGCAGTAATTACTACTGGCTATACGTTGATAGGAAACGCTCAAAGCGGCCAATCGCGGTTTCGAGATCTTCTACGTGCGGCAGTGTAACAATACGGAAGTGATCCGGTTTCGGCCAGTTAAAGCCAGAACCTTGTACCAGAAGTACTTTTTCTTGCTTCAAGAAGTCGAGCACCATTTGTTGGTCATTCTTAATGTTGTACATCTTGGTGTCGATTTTCGGGAACAAATACATCGCACCTTTCGGCTTCACACACGAAACACCAGGGATCTGGTTGATCAGTTCGTAAGCTCGGTTACGTTGCTCAAGCAAACGACCACCCGGCAAGATCAGCTCATTAATACTCTGGTAGCCACCCAATGCGGTTTGAATCGCATGTTGCATTGGTACGTTGGCACATAAACGCATCGAAGAAAGCAGTTCTAAGCCATTGATGTAACCTTGTGCTAGATGTTTAGGACCCGTTAGGAACATCCAACCGCCACGGAAACCACAAACGCGATACGCTTTTGAAAGACCGTTGAACGTCATTACCAATACATCTTCTGTTAGCGTTGCAACCGAGGTGTGTGTCGCGCCGTCGTAAAGGACTTTGTCGTAGATTTCATCAGCGAAGATGATCAGGTTGTGTTGGCGCGCAATCTCGATAACTTCTAATAGGAAATCACGACTGTATACCGCACCTGTTGGGTTGTTCGGGTTGATAAGAACAATACCACGGGTTTTTGGCGTGATTTTCTTTTTGATGTCTTCAAGATCTGGGTACCAGTCTGCCCCTTCATCACAGATATAATGCACAGGTTTACCGCCAGACAAAGCAACAGATGCCGTCCAAAGCGGGTAGTCTGGCGCAGGGATCAGCATTTCGTCGCCATTGTTCAGTAATGCTTGCATCGCCATCACGATCAGCTCTGATACACCGTTACCAACGTATACATCTTCAACATCTAACGAACGGATGCCTTTGCGCTGATAGTGCTGCACGACAGCTTTACGCGCCGAATAAATGCCTTTGGAATCACAATAGCCTTGAGAAGTTGGCAGATTACGAATGACATCTACTAGAATCTCATCAGGGGCGTCAAAACCAAATGGGGCGGGGTTACCAATGTTTAGCTTTAGGATTTTATGCCCCTCTTCCTCCATGCGTTTAGCATGTTTGAGTACAGGACCCCTAATGTCGTAGCAGACATTGTCGAGTTTTGACGACATCCCGATATTTTGCATTGCTTAATTCCTAAAAAATCGTTAATTTCTTTATTAAAATACAATAATTTGTTTTTTATTAGAATAAAAATCTGTAAATTATCCGTTTGGTGATTAAGTTTTGTTCTGTTGGTATCACAGGAATTTGCAAAAGATCGTATACGACCTTGATTTGCTTTGGGTCTAAACTTAGAGTAGCCGTCAGTTATCCTTTATCCTCACACGTTTCGAGGTTGATTTGTCACAGTTCCATCAAGCCGTAAATAGAATTATCGAGCGAGTTCAGCAAACGGAAGGCAATCAAACACGTTTAATCGAGCCACTCAGCGAGAAACCCAATTTCGCGTTTATAGACTGGCTTGAAGCACAACCACTTTTTCCCAAGTTTTACTGGCAGTCCCGTGATACTCGTGAAGAAGTTGTTGCTCTAGGCCAACTCCACTCCTTTGTCGAGCCTGGACCTGCCTATACGATCCTTGGTGAAGGCCAACGCGTATGGGGCGGTCGTTCATTTGACGGTCAGCACGAGAAAAATCGTCGCTGTATGCCATCCTTCTTTTTTCTTCCGCAAATTGAGTTGATTCGGTTTGACCAGCAATGGTCACTTGCGGTGAATATCGCAGAAGATAAAACTCGTACATTAGCAGGCTTGAAAAAGCTGGTCTCTGATGTGCCTAGCTTAGCGCCAATCTCTTCTCATATCCGTTCGATTGATCACGCTCCGACGAAGCCACAATGGAATGATTTGGTAGAGAAGGTGCTCACTGGTATCGACAATGACGAGTTTAAAAAAGTGGTGTTGGCTCGCAAATCGACTGTTCATTTAGATTCGACACTTTCTGCTGCGCAGCTATTGAAAGCGAGCTACCTCAACAACCATCATAGTTTTCATTTTCTGTTGAGCTTAGACAGTAAACACAGCTTTATGGGATCCACACCAGAGCGTTTGTATTCGCGTATCGGACACGAGTTACATACAGAAGCATTGGCCGGTACGATAGGCCGTGGCGAGAATGCGACTCAAGATATGGAATTGGCGAACTGGTTATCTCAAGATTCTAAGAACCTCAATGAGAACCAGTATGTGGTGGACGACATTATTGAACGTCTTTCACCCCACTCAGAAAGCGTTGAAGTTGAAACTGATCCTCGTTTGGTTCGCCTGAGAAAAGTGCAGCATTTAAAGCGTAATATCCATGCGGATCTTAAAACGGGCATTAATGGCGTTCAGTTACTCTCTGCTTTACAGCCGACAGCCGCTGTTGCTGGGTTGCCCCGTAAAGAGTCGATGCAGTTTATTTTAGATAATGAGCCGTTTGCACGCGGCTGGTATGCAGGCTCCATGGGTTATATCAGCCATGAGCGTGCAGAGTTTTGTGTCGCAATCAGAAGTGCGTTGATCCTTGAAGAACAAGTTCAACTGTTTGCTGGCGCGGGTATTGTTCCAGGTTCCATTGCAGAGCATGAATGGGCCGAGTTAGATAAAAAAATGTCAACGTTACTTTCTCTTATTTCAGACCACCCACCGCTTGGGGTTGCATCATGAATGCTGATCAAGCTGTTTTAAATCGAATTTGGTCTGAAACCATCCTGACAGAATTAAACCGCTTTGGTGTAAATCATATCTGTATTGCACCAGGTTCTCGCTCTACCCCTTTAACGGTGGAGGCGGCGGATAATCCAAATTTTACCATTCACACGCACTTTGATGAGCGTGGTTTGGGTTTTATGGCATTAGGGCTAGCAAAAGCCAGTAGAGAGCCTGTGGCATTGATCGTGACCTCTGGTACTGCCGTCGCCAATCTGTTGCCCGCTATTGCAGAGGCAAAACTCACTGGTGAAAAGCTGGTGGTATTGACTGCCGATAGACCAGTCGAGTTGGTAGGGTGTGGTGCAAATCAAGCCATCAATCAACTTGGTATTTTCTCACAGCATGTTTCTGACAGTCTGAATTTGCCAAGCCCGACATTGTCTACGCCACTCAACTGGCTTTTGACCTCTGTGGACGAAGTGATGTTCACGCAGCGGCTAAAAGGCAGTGCGGTACACATCAACTGTGCCTTCCCTGAGCCGTTATACTCAAACGTAGAAAAAAGTACTCACCAAGATTACCTCGATACGGTTGCTGGTTGGAAAGAAAGTCGCGTGACTTATTGTCAACGATTCAACCCGAAAACGAACAGTGCGATTCCAAGCTGTGGTGACAACAAAGGTATCGTGGTCATTGGGAGTTTGCCTTTAGCTCAAGCACAGGCTGCACGTTCGTTTGCTGAGCAAATGGGGTGGCCTGTTTTGGCTGATCCTCAAAGTGGTGTGAGTTCGGATTGGGCCCATTTTGATATGTGGTTGCAGCATCCAAGATTGGCGAGCCAGTTAGATAGCTGTGATTTAGTGGTTCAATTTGGTAGCCGAATCATCTCCAAGCGTTTTAACCATTGGCTCGATAAACATGTTTCGCGTAGCCAACATGGTAGAGATATTCAGTACTGGTATGTTTCTCCACGTTTAGACCGTGATAATCAAAGCCACTTGCCACAATGGCATTGGGCTGAACAACCGAGCTCTTGGGTAGAACGTACCACAGAGTTTGAATCGGAATATACTGGTTGGGCAGACGACCTTGCGACTGACATTAAGCAAGTGACGCAGCATGCAAAAGGTTTGTTTGTTTCTGATCCTAAGAGTGAGCTAAGCGAGATTGCATTAGCCATTGACGTTGCAGAGCGCGCAAAAGGTGTTGACCTGTTTGTGGGTAACAGCTTATTTGTTCGCTTAATTGATATGTTTGGTAAGCTCGACAATACTGAAGTGTTTACCAACCGTGGTGCTTCAGGCATTGATGGCCTGTTTGCAACGGCAAGCGGGGTGCAACGCGCGCGCCAGAACCCGATGTTAATGTTTATTGGCGATACGTCGGCATTGTATGGGTTGAACTCACTGGCGTTGTTTACGCACAGTAAGTTACCGTCAGTGTTGGTGATTACGAACAATGATGGCGGCGCGATTTTTGATTTACTGCCGGTGCCGCATGAACATCGTGAGTCGTTCTACCAAATGCCTCATGGTTACGACTTTGAGCACGCCGCGAAGCAGTTTGGTTTAGAGTATCGTCAACCAAGCTCATTAGCAGAATACCAATCTTTGGTTTTTGAGCATTTTGCTTCAGGGCAAGGCGCATTGGTGATTGAAGTGCAAACGCCGTCTAACCAAGCTGTTGAGCATTTAAAATCGTTCAACAAGAATTTGCATGCTCTATTCTGAGCACTTTTCAGCAACGGAAAAGCACCAAGGTAGCACTTTGCCTACTCTGGTGTTTTTGCATGGCTTGTTAGGTAGCGGAGCGGATTGGCATCTATGCTCAAACGCGTTACCTCAATTCGAACGTGTGACGATTGACCTTCCTGGTCATGGTCAAAGCCAATCTATTTCTTGCAGTGATCTAGATGATTGCTGCAAATTGCTCAATTCCACACTATCTTTACTATTTCCTTCACAACAGCCGCTTATTTTGATCGGTTACTCAATGGGGGGACGCATTGCTATGCATGGCCTTGCGCACCAGTGTTTTTCAGATCTCAATATTTGTGGTGCCATTGTTGAAGGAGGAAACTTCGGTCTACAAAACGAGTCAGATAAGCAGGCCAGATTAAAGAATGACACTCGCTGGGCAAAGCGTTTCAAAATTGAGCCTCTTGCTTGTGTTTTGAACGATTGGTACCAACAGTTGGTCTTTTCTTCACTAAACCATGAGCAAAGACAAACATTAGTGACAAAACGAAGTGCTAATCTTGGCTCGTCAGTCGCAGATATGTTGCTTGCGACTTCTTTGGCTAAGCAAGGTTATTTGCTACCAGCACTGCAACAACAAGCGGTTCCGCTGTATTACGTGTGCGGTGCTAAAGACAAAAAATTCAGTCAACTGGCAGAAATGAGCGGGTTGGCATATCGACAAATTGATGGAGCAGGGCATAACGCTCATCAAGAGCAACCCCAGAAGTTTGCGATACAGATTAATCAAATAATTCATTCTCACTTTCAGTGAGAGCAACGAGAACAATGGGAATCACCATGGCTAAAACAGTAGGCATTTCTGAAGAAGAACTTTACGCTCCGGTTCAATGGAAAGATTGCAGCGAGAAATACGAGGATATCCACTATCACAAGTCTGTTGATGGTATCGCGAAAATTACCATTGCACGTCCACAGGTACGTAATGCTTTCCGTCCTCAAACTGTAAAAGAGATGATTGATGCACTGGCAGATGCGCGTTATGACTCGACTGTTGGTGTGATCATCCTGACAGGTCTAGGTGAAGATGCGTTCTGTTCTGGCGGTGACCAGAAGATCCGTGGCGACTACGGCGGCTACAAAGACGACCAAGGTACGCACCACCTAAACGTATTAGACTTCCAACGCGATATTCGTACTTGTCCAAAACCAGTGATCGCATCGGTCGCAGGTTGGGCTGTCGGTGGTGGTCACGTGTTGCACATGATGTGTGACCTGACGATTGCGGCGGAGAATGCACAATTTGGTCAAACTGGTCCTAAGGTGGGCTCTTTTGATGGCGGTTGGGGCGCGTCTTACATGGCTCGTATCGTAGGTCAGAAGAAAGCTCGCGAAATCTGGTTCCTATGTCGTTTCTACGATGCTCAAGAAGCGGTAGACATGGGTCTAGTAAACACGGTTGTACCACTAGAAGACTTAGAAAAAGAAACCGTTCGTTGGTGTCGTGAAGTTCTACAGCACAGCCCGATGGCATTGCGTTGCTTGAAAGCCGCATTGAACGCGGACTGTGATGGTCAAGCGGGCTTGCAAGAACTGGCTGGTAACGCAACCATGATGTTCTACATGACAGATGAAGGCCAAGAAGGCCGTAACGCATTTAACGAGAAACGTCGCCCAGACTTCGACAAGTTCCCTCGTAACCCATAATCCGTAAAGAAAGAGGAGCCTTTGTGCTCCTCTGTTTCGTTTTTCGTCCTGAGCGTCTCGCCCTCTGGGAGACTGCGAGTTCTCTCGTTAAAAAGCTCAGAATATACGGCATTACATAGGATTCGAATTATGCGTAAAGCGAAGATTTACCGTTACTGTCTACCAATGGACAGTGGCGTAATACTACGTGATAACAAGCTGACGGAACGTAAAGGTTATATCCTTGAATTAACGGACGGTGACAAGGTTGGTCGCGGTGAAGTTGCCCCTTTGGTTGGCTTCAGCCTAGAAGGCACTGAGGAAGCGGGCATTCAGCTGCAAGCGCAAGCAGAGCGTTGGGTGGCAAACTTGCCTTTAGATTACAACCACATGTATCCATCGGTTGCTTTTGGTCTGTCTATGGCCCAGTTGGAACTTGAAGGCGGTTTACCTGCACAAGGTAAGTACCAAGTCGCCCCTCTGTGTAACGGTGATCCAGACGATCTGATCCCGAAACTGAACGAAATGGAAGGCGAAAAAGTCGCGAAAGTAAAAGTGGGTTTGTACGAACCTATTCGTGACGGCATGCTAGTGAACTTGTTCCTTGAGTCGATTCCACAGCTGACGCTTCGTCTTGATGCTAACCGCGCTTGGACGCCAGAAAAAGCCCAGCAGTTTGCTAAGTATATTGCACCATCACTACGCCAGCGTATTACCTTCTTGGAAGAGCCATGCCGCTCTCCGGGTGATAGCCTGTCTTTTGCAATCAATACGGGTATTGCAATCGCGTGGGATGAAACACTGCAAGATGCGGTTCGCCGTGAAGATTTCAGCTTAGAAGATCTCACTGGCGTAAAAACCATCATCATCAAGCCAATGCTGATCGGCTCAGTTGATTTCTGTATTAAGCTGATTGAAAAGGCGAAGACATTAGGTATTAAAGCCGTAATCAGCTCAAGCATTGAATCAAGCCTTGGCCTGAACCAACTTGCTCGTTTAGCACAATGGCAACTACCTAATGAGATCCCAGGTTTGGATACGATTGGTTTGTTCAAAGTGCAGCTAGAGCAAAGTTGGCCTAAATGTGAACTTCCAGTTCTTCCGCTATCTGAGCAGGAGTTAGTGTGGCATTCAGCATAGATACTATTGCGATTGCACCATGGAAATATTGGGCTCAAGTGAGCCCTTTTTCTATTGCGCTTGAGACGACCAAAGAGCAAGTTAACTGGCAACAATTGACTGCTCGTGTCGATTTGTACGCTCGCTACCTTCAACAACAGGGTGTCGCGAGTGGAGACTTGGTGACGCTAGTCGGTAAGAACCAAGTTGAAACCCTGTGGTTTTATCTTGCTGCTCAGCAGATAGGCGCAATTGCTGCGTTGACCATGCCGCAGCCTTTTGAGGCACTTGCAGGTAAGTTAACGACGCTATATAAGCCAACTCAACAACGTTTTGTGTGGTTTGCTGATGGTGTTGCCGCTAGCTACTCTGAACAGCAGTTATCGCAACTAGGTATCATCCAACTTTCGACTCTGGATAGCGAATCGCAATGTGATGCTGGCACTTCAAACGAAGGCTACGCACATGATGCTTTAGCGTCTATTGTGTTTACCTCTGGCTCGACGGGCACCCCTAAAGCCGTGGTGCATACTCATCGTCAGCACCTTGCTTCTGCTCAAGGTCTGTTAAGCGAATTCCAATTCAACCATCAAGATACTTGGCTGCTTTCCTTGCCGCTTTATCACGTGTCAGGCTTGGCGATTGTCTACCGTTGGCTATTTGCAGGCGCAACGCTTAAGGTAGGAAGCGGAAATCTTGCTGATGATATTCTTGGTGTCTCTCATGCCTCTCTCGTTGCGACCCAGCTTAAGCGTTTACTGGATGAACAAGTCAAATTGTCTCTCACGCATGTCTTACTCGGCGGCAGTCATGTTGCCCATGAACTCGCACTGCGAGCAACACAGCAGGGTATTGAAACTTGGCTGGGTTATGGCATGACAGAAGCGGCCTCTACCGTAACGGCAAAGCAAATCGATAGCATCAGTAACGCGGGTCACCTATTGCAAAATCGCGATATTAAGCTGGTGGAAGAACGTATTTATATCGGTGGGCAAACGCTAGCAGCAGGCTATTTCAAACAAGGCTCAGTTACCTCGCTTCTGAATGAAAACGGTTGGTTCGACAGTAAGGATCTCGGAGAGTGGCAAGGGGATGAACTCAAGATTATTGGTCGAGCAGATAACCAATTTATCTCTGGTGGTGAAAACGTTCATTGTGAAGAGATAGAAGCGGCACTGAACCAAATAGAGAGTGTTTCGCAGAGCATCGTTGTACCGGTAGAAGATGTGGAATTTGGACATCGACCAGTAGCAGTGATGCAGACGGATTCATTACTGGACAAAGCTCAATACGAGCAACACCTGCAAACTAAGCTAGAAAAATTCAAATGGCCAGTCGCGTATTACGTAATGCCTCAAACCTTATTGGTTGGAGGAATTAAAGTATCGCGCAAAGCGGTAAAAGACTGGTTAAAAAATGAAGTGCAAAACGGTGACTAAGCGTTATTGCACTTCAGGGGGATGTGGTGATGGTGAGTCACCACAATTCTTTAGTTAGCGAGGGCGACTTTCATTTGCTCCGCTACTTTATCTACTTTACCTAGGCCGATGATGACTTGCAGGCCACCTTTACCAATACAAACTACACCTGCTGCGCCGAGCTGTTTTAGTTTTGCTTCGTCAGCCAGTGAGGAATCTTTTACGGTTAAGCGTAGGCGGGTAATACAGTTGTCTACCTCTAGGATGTTATCTGCACCACCGATAGCGGCAATGTAATCTTTTGCAAGTTCGCCAACGTTTTCTGTTACTTCCTTCTCCATGTCTTCGCCACGACCGGGAGTGCGTAGGTTGAACTTAACGATCGCGAAGCGGAATATCGTGTAGTACAGAGCGAAGAACACTAAACCTTGTGGGATCAACATGTACCATTTGGTTGCTAGTGGATTTTGGCTTGAAAGCACAAAGTCTACGAACCCAGCGGAGAAACCGAAGCCTGCCATCCATTGCATGCTTGCAGCAATGTACATAGAAATGCCCGTTAGTACTGCGTGGATTAGGTAAAGCACAGGCGCTAGGAACATAAAGCTGAACTCTAGTGGTTCGGTGATGCCTGTGAAGAAAGACGCCATTGCAGCGGCAAGCATGATAGAAAATACTTTGTTTTTGTTCTCTTTATCTGCGCAGTGGTACATCGCAAGCGCAGCGCCCGGCAGGCCAAACATCATGATAGGGAAGAAGCCTGCTTGGTACATACCAGTTTGGCCAACAACCGCAGTGCCATTCGCAATAGATTGTGCTCCACCGAGGAAGTTTGGAATGTCATTAATCCCAACTACATCAAACCAGAACACTGGGTAAAGCGCATGGTGCATGCCGATGGTCAGCATCAGGCGGTTGAAGAAACCAAAAAGACCGGCACCGACAGCGCCCATTGCTTCCAACTTAGTGCCGAAAATGATCAGTGCATCGTAAATCACAGGCCAAACGTAAAGCAGAACGAAGGCCAATGCCATACCAGCAATAGAAGTTAGGATCGGAACTAGGCGTTTTCCACTGAAGAACGCTAATGCCTTAGGTAACTCGACTCCAGAGTAACGGTTGTAAATCTCCGCTGAGATTATGCCAACTAAGATACCGATAAACTGGTTATTAATCTTGTTGAACGCATCAGGCACCTCATCTGCTGTGATGCCCATCAGTTGAGTGACCGTTCCTGGCGCAAGCAATGTGGTTAAAACCATAAAACAAATAAAGCCGGAAAGTGCGGCAGAGCCATTCTTGTCTCTGCTTAGACCAAAAGCGACACCGACGGCAAATAGCACCGCCATGTTATCGATGATGGCACCACCAGATTTGATTAAAAATGCGGCCAGTACGCTTTCTGAGCCCCACCCGACAGGGTCAATCCAGTAGCCTATGCCCATCAAGATTGCCGCAGCGGGTAGTGTCGCTACGGGAACCATCAACGCCTTACCGACTTTTTGCATGTAGCCGAGTATATTCATATTTGCCCCTATAATTTTTAATGCCTCCCAGAATATGATCTATGCTGGAAATTGGCGTTTTTATTAAATTTCTAGGGACTATTTGAAACTTAATTATCGACGCAAACAAACGAATTCACTACTATCATGAATTAATATTTTTAATGCATGGTGTGTCATGGCTAACCAACAATTACTGCTTAGGAATCTTCATACCTTTAGTATCGCAGCGAAGCACCTTAGCTTTACTCATGCAGCGAAGGAGTTGCATTTAACCCAAGGTGCGGTTAGTCATCGCATTAAAGTACTCGAGCAAGAGCTGGGTTTTACCTTGTTCGTTCGCGGTACGAGAAAGCTTGAGCTGACAGAGGAAGGGCGTCGTTTTCAAAAGACGTTATCTACATCGCTCAGTACCATTTTTAATGAGATTGAAGAAATAAAGTCGACGGATTTAGTGGGCGAGATAAACATTGCCGCCTCTCCAGGATTCTTAAACGGTTGGTTAATGCCAAGGGTTGCGGACTTTAAGCGCCATTACCCAGGTTTCAATCTCAATCTATTTGCGCAAGAAAGTCAGTTAGATCTTGTAACAAATCAGATCGATGTGGCTATCTTTTATGATACTGAGCACCTTGTGGATGTTTATCGTCAGCGATTGTTTGGTGAAAAGTACATTCCTGTTTGCACACCGCAGTACATGAAAGAGATGAATATTTTAGAAGATGGGCTCGCCTCTCTACACCGTATTAATTTTATTCATGCATTAGGCTCTGACGTATGGCAGAGGTGGGTGTCTCACATGGCATTAGATGTGGATGTTTTCCAACACTTTTATTGTGTTAGTCACCGTGATATGGCTGTGTTAGCTGCAAGAAATAACGTTGGCGTTGCGATGGGACGCTATCGGTTTGTCAAAGATCTCTTAGACAAAGGAGAACTAGTGAGCCCTTACCCTACGATGGATACTCAGCAGGGGTATGATTTACTCTGTCCATCTGGGTATGAGCACCGCCCTAAAGTGAAGACTTTCATTTCATGGGTGGAGAGCCAACTTAGTTGATTTAGCAATGAATTAGTCGAAAAGGGAATTTCGAATCCTTATAACTCTGAATCATAATTATGCTTAAAGTTTAAGAAATAAAGCATAAGGTTCAGGATGATCAAATTAGCTTTAGTGGCAGCGGTGTTGCTACAAATTGGCCTTGCGATGAGCACTGAGGGACTAACGCGCTCATTGGCTGAGCTAACCGCCTTTCTGGTCGCGATAGCTTTAGTGTTGGTACACAAAAACCAGAGCGCGAAAAAAGCAGAGCTCACCCAGCCACAGAAAGTTAATTAAGGTTTAGCTCAGCAGTAGCCAACCGAGTGATGTTGTAGAAATCAGCACCCACAGTGTGACACCAAACAATAATGGTTTTGCCCCTGCCGACTTCAGCTTCGATACTGAAATACTGCAACCAATCAAGAACAGACACACCACAAGCGCTTGCTTAGCAGTAGCAAAGATGCCTTGATATACCACTTCAAATTGCGGGAAGAAGTCGCTGAATGCAATAGCAGCGCAGTACCAGAAAATGAAGTAAGGAATCACTAACTTGTTTTTACCTTCTTTACCGTTTCCACGAGAAAAGATCACGGCACTGATCAGTGCGACAGGAATGATCCACAATGCGCGAGCAAGCTTCAATGTGGTTGCGGTAGTCAATGCTTCTTCACCGTAAGCAGATGCCGCACCCACAACGGAAGAGGTATCGTGAATTGCAATCGCAGCCCACGTTCCGAACGTATGCTGATCCAAACCAATAGCGTGACCAATTACAGGGAAGATAAACAGCGCCAGTGAGTTCAGAACGAAAACCGTTGCAAGTGCAAGACCGATTTGTTCGTCCTTTGCTTTGATCGCTGGAGCGACAGCAGCAATCGCACTACCACCACAAATGGCAGTACCAGAAGCAATCAAATACGCCGTTGTGCGTTCAAGTTTTATTGCTTTGGCAATCATCATGCCGATCACAAGTGTGCCAAGGATGGTCGCGATGATTAGACCTGTTCCATCAGACGTGACCGCGAGAGCTTGGTCAAAGTGAATCCCAAAGCCCAAACCAATAATGGAATAAGAAAGCAGCTTCTTGGTAAATGAAGCAATAGGAAGCTCTGTCGGTACTAGGCTAAAACTCGCCAAAAGAAAACCGATCACAAGCGCGATAGGAGAGGACACAAAAGGGGTTAAACAAAACAGCAGTGCCAATCCAAAGGGGATATTCTTTGTATTCAAGGGTGTCTTCGTTGTAGTGAGTTAAAGCGCAGAGTATATCGTAACGCCTATGGTCAGAAAGTCTTAATGAATTGAACGTGCGTTCAGAAAAGCTAAACGCATGTTCAAAAATTAAGAATTGTTCTGTTTGAGTTTAGCGCCAGTCGCCGCGAAGTGCTTTTACTTTCTCAAACATAGCTTGTGCTGTGGCATGTTTTGGATCGACAGGTGCACCAGCTTCGATTTCCAGTCTAGACCAGAAACGCGTTGGTAAGCCCTTACATGCTCGGCCTTTTGCGCGACTGAAGTAGCTGCCCCATAAGCCTTTCAACGCCATTGGTATCACTGGAACAGGGCTACGACGAAGGATGATGTCTATACCGCGCATAAACTCGTTCATCTCACCATCTGATGTCAAACGACCTTCAGGGAAAATACACACAATATGCCCCTCACTTAGTGCCGCCTCAACATCACTGAATGCACGACGAATAGAAGTGCGATTGCTGGCCGAGATCGGAATCACGCCAGCTCGGCGAAGAAAACGTCGTAGAGGTGGAAGGTTGGCGTAATCTTCTTCCATCACAAAGCGAATCAAGCGTGGGCAAACCGCACTTAATAGTAGCGAGTCCATATAACTCACATGATTACATACGATTAATGCACCACCATGCTCAGGAAGGTGGTGCAAATTCTTGTGTTTTACGCGGTAAATCGTGTGAGTGACTACCCACATAGCAAAGCGCACAACGAAAATTGGGATTTGCAGGAAAATGTATGCCGCAACTAAGAAATTTAAAACAGCCAATAGAGCGAACAATTGGGGGATGGTCATTTCAAGCACGCTTAGGCAGACGATACCCAATATTGCGCTACCCACCATAAACAACGAGTTAAAGATGTTTAGCCCCGCAATGACTTGTGCTCGCTCTGTCTCTTTTGCTCTGTGTTGCATAAGCGCGTACAGCGGTACGATGAACAAGCCGCCAGAGATTCCGATCATTAGTAGATAGAAGAACAGCGGCCAAAAAGCGTCGAAGCTTACAAACTCAACAAAGGTATGAAATCGAGGTAAGTCTGTAGGAATAGATGTCGCCATCAAGAAGCCGAATATGGTGATACCTAGAGCACCAATCGGTACGATTCCTACTTCAATTCTGTGGTTTGAGAGCCAGTTACAGGCCATTGAGCCAACAGCAATACCGACCGAGAACAAAGCTAACAGAAATGAAACCGCGCTCTCTGTACCATTCAAATACTCTTTCGTGAAATTAGGGAACTGGGTGAGGTAAGCCGCGCCTAAGAACCAGAACCAGCTGATTGCCATGATGCATTGGAAGACGATGCGGTCAGACTTGGCAATAGAAAGCGTGTGTTTGGTTTGTTTGTATGGCTGCCATTTAAATTGAATATCGGGAGCGCTAGCGGAAGCAAAGGGAATTGAACGGCTTGATAAGTAGCCAAGAAGGGCAAAGATAACCACACAAAATGCAGCAAGGTATTTAGCGTTATCTGCGGAAGTAATTAGCCCAGCGCCTAGTGTACCGATCAAAATAGCAATAAAGGTACCAGCTTCTACTAGTGCATTGCCCGGAACGAGTTCTTTCTCGTTAAGTTGTTGTGGTAGCAATGCATATTTGACTGGGCCGAAGAATGCTGACTGCGTGCCCATCAGGAATAACAGTAGGAGTAAAACACCGTAGCTCTCGGTAATGAAACCTACAGCCCCAAGCAACATTATGCCTATCTCGAACAGTTTTACCTTGCGGATAAACCAAGATTTTTCATACTTATCTGCCAGCACCCCTGCTGATGCGGAAAATAGAAAGAACGGGAGGATGAACAAGCCAGCGGCTAAGTTGATAAATAAGTTGCTAGAAACGGGCAGTGCACTAGACCCCGCAAAGGCGACAAACAGCAACAGCACATTTTTGAAGATATTGTCGTTGAAAGCACCAAAAAACTGGGTAATAAAATAGGGAAGGAACTTTCGTTGCCTAAGCAAGGACGACTGGCTGTCTGATGACATGAATAATCCTTTATTACCAGCTGATCAGATAGTTTGAAATCAGGTTATCAATAAGCTCTTTACCATCAATAGGTTCACTAGAGAAAAACTTATCATCAACGCTTAGTAGCGTGATTCCATGTACTCCGGACCACAATACGCGACTCGCTTGAAGTACTTCAGACTCAGTACGGTGCGGTGCGATTTGAGCAAGTAAGGATTCTAGCATGCCAGTCATACCGTCGATGCGTTTTGCATGCCATTCAGGAAGTTCTGCGCCATTCATATTGTGCTCAAAAACTAACTGCCAACGATGCGGGTGTTTTTGCGCGAAATCGTGATAACAATAAGCCAGTTCAAATAAGGCCTGATGGGCATCTTTACTGTTCTTGGTCGCTTTCACTGCTTCTTGTTGTAGCTCATCTAACGTTTGAGCAACCGCGTGTAAAAGCAACAAGTTATAGTTGCCGAAAATGTTTACTAAAGTGCTTGGCACGTAACCAATCATGTTAGCAATCTTACGAAGACTGAGCTCGTGGTAAGAGTTTTCGTCTAAAAAGTCTTTGACCGTAGTAAGGGTCAAGTTGACTAACTCTTCTCTGGTGTGATCGTTTCTGCGCGCCATAATCTAAAACTACTTATTGAACAACGTTCAATATGATAGACAGCTACTGAATCACCGTCAATAACACAAACCAGTCAGAAACCTATTGCTTGGCAATATTCTGATACATGTCTTCTATTATGGAATGTTTCATTGTTGTATCTGACGGAGTATGATGGTCATATCTCATATTTAGCGTGCTACTGATATGGATGCTTGTTTGCTTCATCATCAATCAGCATGATTAAGTACATATCGTCAATTTTAAGGATAACGATGAAACGTTTATTTTCGATTGTCGCCCTACTGATGTTTACTGTTGCCGTAACGCCTATCGCAGAAGCGAAGAAATTTGGTGGTGGTAAGTCTTTTGGTAAGAGTTACAAAACCGCGCCTGCTCCTAAACAGCAGCAACAAAACACAAACACCATTGGTAAAGAACAAGGTGCTAAATCATCAAGCAAAAAAGGTTTGATGGGCGGCTTACTTGGTGGTCTTCTTGCTGGTGGTCTTCTGGCAGCATTCTTTGGTGGTGCGTTTGAAGGTATCCAGTTTATGGATATCCTAATCATTGGTTTGATCGCATTCGTTATCTTCAAACTGATGCGAGGCATGCTTGGTGCTAAGCAGGGCAGTATGAATCAGCATCGTCAGCAGCCAGCCTTTGGTGGTAACAACACGAAGTTCGAGCAGCCAAACATGCAGAATTTTGAACAACAACCAAACACAAATGCTGGTGGCTTTGGTGGTTTCGGCGCACAAACTGATATCCCGCATAACTACCCACCGGGTTTTGACCAAGCGGCATTCATCAACGGCTCTCGTGAGCACTACCGAATCCTGCAAGGCGCGTGGAACCACAACCAACTTCATACAATTGAAGAGTACGTTTCACCAAGCCTATTCGAAGACTTGAAAGCAGAACGTGCGAAGTTAGATGGTGAGCAGCACACAGATGTGATGTACGTTGATGCTGAAATTGTTCGTGCAGATTATGATGCAAGTAAGGCACAGCTCAGCTTACAGTTCAGTGGTCGTTACCGTGATGCTGAAGAAGGTGTCGAAGAAGAAATCGAAGATATCTGGCACCTAGAGCGTGACCTAACTGTGCCAAATGCACCGTGGTTGATCGTCGGTATTCAAGGTTAATTATCTTAAGTATTCAATTTAGTCTTAATAAAATCCCGCTTTCGTGCGGGATTTTTTATGCCTGAAGATCAGAGACTCTAAATCTATCGAGACAGTACGAGTGGTTGAAGTCGACTTTAATAGGGTTGTTATGAGGCAGCGATGAGTCGCACAGTAGGGAATAGTGAAGATAAAGCTAACGGAGATGATCAATGGCTTGATTCCATTGACCTAAATAAACCAACTAACACTTGGATTCCCTCTCAAGCAGAGCTAGTTAAAAGTACCTAGGTGTCGTACTACTTACTATTTGGCTAAATCTAGCCTCACTCAACGCGCGATTCTTAATGATCTTTCGTTAAGGTAAGCCATTGAAAAATTATAGCTATAGAACGAAAAAAGCCAGCTCAATGAGCTGGCTTTTTCAATGTGGTGGAGGGGGACGGATTCGAACCATCGAAGGCAGTGCCGGCAGATTTACAGTCTGCTCCCTTTGGCCACTCGGGAACCCCTCCAGGGTATTTTTATACTTAGATGTTAGTTTCCCAACCTAGCTTCCAAGTTGTTCTCATGTTCAAGGAAAACATAAGAAAGAATATGGTGGAGGGGGACGGATTCGAACCATCGAAGGCAGTGCCGGCAGATTTACAGTCTGCTCCCTTTGGCCACTCGGGAACCCCTCCAGGGTGTTTTTATACTTAGATGTTAGTTTCCCAACCTAGCTTCCAAGTTGTTCTCACGTTTAAAGGAAAAACATAAGAAAGAATATGGTGGAGGGGGACGGATTCGAACCATCGAAGGCAGTGCCGGCAGATTTACAGTCTGCTCCCTTTGGCCACTCGGGAACCCCTCCAGGGTGTTTTTATACTTAGATGTTAGTTTCCCAACCTAGCTTCCAAGTTGTTCTCACGTTCAAAGGAAAAACATAAGAAAGAATATGGTGGAGGGGGACGGATTCGAACCATCGAAGGCAGTGCCGGCAGATTTACAGTCTGCTCCCTTTGGCCACTCGGGAACCCCTCCAGGGTATTTTTATACTTAAGATTTGTTTTCCCAACACATCTCTCAAGTGCGGAGCGCATCATAGCAAACTCGCTCCGGCTGTAAAGCGTTTTTCTTACGTTTTTACGTTGAATGCTGCCTTTTTGGGCAAAGATGGTAGAAAGTCAGCGTTTTGTATGTCGTTTATACAAAAGGAAAACCTTCTTTTTACTTGAATTTACACTACTTGACGTTAGAGGACGTATCTACTGATAAACTGTATTCAGTTTAATGACATAAGTTTATTCGATTAATAGTCAAGATTATGAGTATGAGAGCCACTTTATCTGTTTTAACGCTTTCTATTTTAATGGCTTCGCCAGTAGCTTTTGCTGCCAAACGTGGTCCATCTACAGTTACGGTAGTAACTGAACAAGTAGAAACGCATGAAATTAACCAATCTCTGTCGTTGATCGGCAAGTTAGAAGCGGCCGAATCCGTAGTGGTTGCTTCTGAAGTCGCTGGCAAGGTGAAACAAATCGCCGTTAACGCTAATCAAAACGTTCAGCAAAACCAGCTTTTGATTCAACTTAACGATGATAAAGCACAAGCTGCCTTAATAGAGGCAAAAGCATACCTAAAAGATGAACAGCGTAAGTTAAAAGAGTTTCAGCGTTTGGTTAAACGTAATGCGATTACCCAAACTGAAATTGATGGGCAAAAGGCGAGTGTTGAAATTGCACAAGCGCGTCTAGATGCCGCTAAAGCTAACTTATTGGATCTTCATATTAGTGCACCTTTTGCCGGTACCGTTGGTTTTATTGATTTTAGCAAAGGTAAAATGGTCAGCGCTGGTTCTGAATTATTGACGCTTGATGACCTCTCTGTCATGGAATTGGATCTTCAAGTTCCTGAACGTTACCTATCGATGTTGTCGGTCGGTATGGAAGTGCATGCCACCACCAGTGCTTGGAATAATCAAGAATTCGTGGGTAAAGTGACAGGTATTGATACGCGAATTAGTGCTGAAACCTTAAACTTACGTGTTCGTATCGAATTTGATAACCCAGAAAATCACTTAAAACCTGGCATGCTGATGAATGCATCGTTGGCATTTCCTGCGATTAAAGCGCCAATCATTCCGGTTCAAGCACTTGAGTATTCAGGTACTAAGCGTTTTGTATACGTGATTGATGAAGACAATAAAGCAATGCGTCAGGAGGTCTTCCTAGGAGCGCGTGTTGATAATGAGGTTGTGATCGAATCGGGTGTTGAGATCGGCGACAAAATAGTGGTTCAAGGCATCGTAAATATGCGTGATGGCGTTGAAGTCGCTGAAATTGTCGCGCCAACTCAATCGAAAAGTGCACATGCTGCAGATGCAGAAGGCAAAGCGGCTAAGGAAGCGAACTAATGTTACTTTCTGACGTTTCCGTAAAGCGCCCTGTCGCTGCGCTGGTATTGAGTATGCTGCTGTGTGTATTCGGCTTTGTGTCGTTTACTAAACTTGCAGTCCGTGAAATGCCAGACATCGAAAGCCCAGTGGTTTCGATCAGCACACGTTATGAAGGCGCCTCTGCCACCATCATCGAGAGCCAAATAACGTCGGTATTGGAAGACCAGCTTTCTGGTATCAGTGGTATCGACGAAATTAGCTCGACGACGCGCAACAGTATGTCGCGTATCACCATTACATTTGAGCTGGGTTATGACTTAAACACCGGCGTGAGTGATGTTCGCGATGCCGTTGCTCGCGCTCAACGTTCGCTGCCAGATGAAGCTGACGATCCCGTTGTTTACAAGAATAATGGTTCTGGTGAAGCCTCCCTCTATATTAACCTCAGTTCATCAGAGATGGACCGTACCCAGCTAACGGATTATGCCGAGCGCGTACTTATGGACCGCTTTAGTCTGATATCGGGCGTCAGTTCGATCGACTTGTCCGGTGGTTTATACAAAGTGATGTACGTGAAGCTTAAACCAGATCTGATGGCTGGTCGCTCGGTTACTGCATCTGATATCACGACAGCATTACGAAGTGAAAACTTGGAAAGTCCAGGAGGTGAGGTTCGTAACGATTCAACCGTCATGTCAGTTCGTACAGCACGTACGTACAATACGCCAGAAGACTTTCAATATCTTGTTGTGAAACGTGCTAGCGATAACACGCCTATTTATTTGAAAGATGTGGCAGACGTATTCATTGGTGCGGAAAACGAAAACTCAACCTTTAAGAGTGATGGTGTAGTCAACATTAGCTTAGGCGTCGTTCCGCAATCAGACGCTAACCCACTAGAAGTGGCACAAGCGGTGCGTTCAGAAGTAGATAAGATTCAGAAGTTCTTACCGGACGGTACTCGTCTGGCCATAGACTATGATGCCACAGTATTTATTGAACGCTCGATTGATGAGGTATACAGCACGCTCTTTATTACGGGTGGTCTGGTTATTTTAGTCCTCTATATTTTTATCGGTCAGGCGCGCGCAACATTGATTCCTGCGGTGACGGTACCAGTCTCACTGATTTCTTCATTCATTGCGGCTTACTACTTCGGCTTCTCTATCAACCTAATCACCCTGATGGCGCTTATCCTATCTATCGGTCTAGTTGTGGATGATGCGATTGTTGTTGTAGAGAACATCTTCCACCATATTGAGCGCGGCGAGTCACCACTGCTGGCGGCTTATAAAGGCACAAGAGAAGTCGGATTTGCCGTTGTTGCTACGACCTTGGTTCTGGTGATGGTCTTCCTGCCGATTTCTTTTATGGATGGCATGGTAGGCCTGCTATTTACTGAGTTCTCAGTATTGTTGGCGATGTCAGTGATCTTCTCATCTTTAATTGCATTAACGCTGACTCCAGTGCTCGGTAGTCAGATACTAAAAGCGAATGTGAAGCCGAATCGATTCAACCAAGCGGTCGATAAATTGTTTGCTAAGTTAGAGGTTGGTTACCGAAAAGCGCTGCGTGGTGCATTGAAGGTTCGTTGGGCTGCGCCTTTGGTTATCCTTGCGTGTATGGGAGGCAGTTATGGTTTGATGAATCAAGTGCCTGCACAGCTAACGCCACAAGAAGACCGAGGGGTTATCTTTGCTTTTGTTCGTGGTGCAGATGCGACTTCCTACAACCGAATGTCGGCGAACATGGATATCGTAGAAGATCGCTTGATGCCATTGTTGGGACAAGGTTTCCTGAAATCATTCAGTATTCAAACACCAGCATTTGGTGGGCAAGCGGGTGACCAAACTGGCTTCGTTATCATGATTTTAGAAGACTGGAACGAGCGTGATGTGACGGCACAAGAAGCACTCAACCAAGTTCGTAAGTCATTGGCCGGTATTCCAGACGTTCGTGTTTTCCCATTCATGCCGGGTTTCCGTGGTGGTTCTAGCGAACCTGTTCAGTTTGTTCTTGGTGGCTCTGATTACGATGAGTTGTTGGTCTGGGCTGAAATGCTCAAGAACACAGCTGAAGAGTCACCAATGATGGAAGGTGCGGAAATCGACTACTCAGAGAAAACACCAGAGCTTTTGGTGTCAGTGGACAAGCGCCGTGCTGCTGAACTTGGTGTGAGTGTACAAGACATCTCTGAAACTCTAGAAATCATGCTTGGTGGTAAGAGTGAAACCACTTACGTTGACCGTGGTGAAGAATATGATGTTTACCTTCGAGGTGACGAAAACAGCTTCAATAACGCGGCTGATTTGAGCCAGATTTACTTACGCACCAACAGCGGTGAGCTAGTGACCCTAGATACGGTTACTAAAGTCGAAGAAGTGGCGGCATCAATTCGTCTGTCCCACTACAACAAACAGAAGTCGATCACCATTACTGCTAACCTATCGGAAGGTTACACCCTAGGTGAGGCGCTAGATTTCTTAGATCAAGAAGCGATTGATAACCTGCCGGGTGATATTTCGGTCAGTTACTCTGGTGAGTCGAAAGACTTTAAAGAAAACCAAGCCAGTGTTGCCGTTGTATTTGCCTTGGCATTACTTGTTGCATACCTAGTATTGGCAGCGCAGTTTGAAAGCTTCGTCAACCCACTGGTGGTAATGTTCACCGTGCCTATGGGCGTATTTGGTGGCTTCCTTGGGTTGGTCGTCATGAGTCAAGGAATGAACATCTACAGCCAAATCGGCATGATTATGTTGATCGGTATGGTAACCAAAAACGGTATTTTGATCGTTGAGTTTGCTAACCAGCTACGTGACCGTGGTATCGAGTTTGAAAAAGCGATCACTGATGCGGCAGCTCGCCGTCTGCGTCCAATCATGATGACGGCATTTACGACGTTGGCTGGTGCGATTCCGCTGATTATGTCAACAGGAGCTGGTTATGAAAGCCGTGTGGCCGTCGGTACCGTTATCTTCTTCGGTATGGGGTTTGCGACGTTAGTTACACTGTTTGTTATCCCTGCGATGTATCGATTGATCTCTGCGAAGACGCGTTCCCCTGGTTATGTTGAAGCTGAGCTGAATAAAGCGCTTAGCCATGATACGAAGGGACGTATCGCGCACCCTTAACCAAACTCTAAAACACAAAAGCCGAGGCAATGACCTCGGCTTTTCTTTGTCTCCAATTTTGGGTTTTAAAACCAGCTTGGAGCGTTCGATTAGAAGCGTTTACCCAAGCTCACTTGCACGCCTTCATAGCTGTCGTAGAAGTCATCAAAGCCCATGTCTGCAACGTTGTAGATGTATTCTGCACGTAGCCAAATATCTTTACTCATATCCCAATGGACACCTGCACCAATGTTGAATAGTGCACCAGAATCGTCTGTGACTTTTTGTTCGTTTGGAACATACATTTCAGCTTGAGTGCCAAGCGCGGTTACGCGGCCAAATAGTGACAGTGGCGTATCGCCTAAGTTATCACTCGTTACAACAGCAGACATACCTGCTTGGTAATAGTGAAGGTCTAAGTCAGTTTTTAGAGCATCATTCTTAAGTTCATTTTGTGAATAACGCAGTACCCCTTCAAATGCGAGGTATTGGTTTACATGGTAACCCCAGCCAACCGTAATGTGAGGTGTCGACCAGCCACTGTCGCGATCAGAACCAAAATTCGGAGTGTCAAAACCAACATTACCTGTGCCTAGGTATAAGTAGGATTGGTGAGTTTGCTCTTGAGCTGCGAAAGTTGGCAGACTCAGGGTCAGTGCCGATAATATTAGAATGGCGTTTTTCATAACTTGGCGATAACCTTTGTGAAGAACTGTTTTTAGAATTAGTATTAATTTAATCAATAAGATAAGTGGCAGTTATCATATCAGTCTTTTGGGTGAGTATGCGATGTTGAGAGAAAATTTGTTGTGATGGCGCAAGTTTTAAGCAGATCAAACTCGCTCATTTCTCTGCTATGAGCTGTGAGATAAATAAAAGGAAAGTAAAGTGGCTGAATTCAAATACAAAAATCTGACTCAAGAAGAACAAGACAAGCTGGACGCGGCAACATTTCGTCGTCTTCTTGCACATTTAGATGCAAACAAAGACGTGCAAAACATCGACCTTATGATCCTTGCTGGTTTCTGTCGTAACTGTTTCAGCAAATGGTACAAGGCAGAAGCGGAAGATCTTGGTGTGGATATCGACATCGATGATGCTCGTGAGCGCGTTTATGGTATGACTTACGATGAATGGAAACAAAACCACCAGCCAAAAGCGACACCAGAACAGTTGGCGGCATTTGAAGCGCGTCAGAAAAAGTAATAGACACCATTTAAGCAGATACAAAACAGCCCGCTCATTTCAGCGGGCTGTTGCTTTATTCTCAGCGAAAATCACTCAGTGATTGGGCCGCAACATGCGGGTTCCACACAGCCTTCTGCTTGAATAATCTCAAGTTGAGCAAGATACGGTTGGATATCACCGATGTTCTCTTTTACCCAATCAGTGTTGTAGTAAGTATCTAGGTAGCGTTCTCCAGAGTCACAAAGCAAAGTAACGATAGAGCCGTTCTCACCACGCTTTTTCATCTCACATGCAAGCTGTAACACGCCGTACAGGTTGGTACCTGTCGATGCGCCAACTTTACGACCAATCAGACCTGATAGCCAATGTGCTGTCGCCACGCTTGCTGCATCAGGGATTTTACGCATTTCGTCTACGACGCCAGCAATGAAGCTCGGCTCAACACGTGGGCGACCGATACCTTCGATTTTGCTACCATTTTCACCTTTGATATCGGCATTACCAGACTGGAAGTAGTCAAAGAATACTGAGTTCTCAGGGTCAACAACACACAGTTTTGTGTCGTATTTTTGGTAACGGATAAAGCGACCAATCGTTGCAGATGTACCGCCAGTACCTGGGCTCATCACAACCCAACTTGGGATTGGGTGATCTTCTAGCTCCATTTGGCTAAAGATAGAGTTCGCAATGTTGTTGTTACCACGCCAGTCGGTTGCGCGCTCTGCGTAAGTAAATTGGTCCATGTAGTGACCGTTTAGCTCTTTCGCTAGGCGACGAGACTCGTCATAAATTTGGTCTGAACGGTCAACAAGGTGCGCTTTACCGCCGTAGAATTCGATTTGTTCAATTTTCTTGCGTGCTGTGGTTTTTGGCATTACTGCGATAAACGGTAAGCCAAGTAGACGCGCGAAGTACGCTTCAGAAACCGCTGTACTGCCTGATGATGCTTCGATCACCGTGGTTTCTGGACCAACCCAGCCGTTACAAATTGCATAAAGGAATAGCGAACGCGCTAAACGGTGCTTTAATGAGCCTGTAGGGTGTGTGCTTTCATCTTTTAGGTAGATGTCGATGCCTTCAAGAGAAGGGAGATCAAGTTTGAAAAGATGAGTGTCTGCTGAGCGTTGGAAATCAGCTTCAATCTTACGCACTGCGTTGTTGATCCAGTTGTGGTCAGTACACATAACGTGTCTCCTCGGAATTTTGTAGGGTAGTTGTTTTTGTCTATAGGAATAATCTACCTATAAATGTAGAGAAAAACTTTGCTATTATTGTTTTGATATTCACTAGTGATAGAAAAAAATTCTACTTTGTAAGGTTTTTATAGGAATGAGCTTAGATAAAATCGACAAGACGTTACTTTCTTTACTTCAAACCGATGGCACCTTGTCTTTGAACGACTTAGCTGAACGGGTGAATTTAACCACAACACCTTGTTGGAAGCGGATGAAGAAGCTAGAAGATGAAGGTTACATAGAAAAGCGAGTCGCGTTGCTGAATGCAGAAAAACTTGATTTGTCATTCATCGCTTTTGTCCAATTAAAGACCAGTGACCACTCTGAAGATTGGTATCACCATTTTGTTACCACAGTGAGTGATTTCCCTGAAGTGATGGAGTTTTATCGTATGGCGGGTGAATACGACTATATGATGAAAGTATTGGTTAAAGACATGAAGTGTTTTGACGAGTTTTACAAGCGGCTCGTCAACAGCGTAAAAGGTTTGTCGAACGTGACATCAACTTTTGCAATGGAACCGATAAAGTACACGACGGAGTTGCCTATTTACGGTGGTTAAGTGATTTGATTTAAGATAATTCGGAATAGTAGGAAGGAGCGCTTCGGCACTCCTTCTTCCGTTGCAATTTACAACAAGCTACTTGGTATAACGCATCACGCCTTCTTGAACTGCGGTAGCAACAAGGTGGCCTTGTTGGTTGTAGATCTCACCACGAACCAACCCACGCGTATTGCTTGCTGTTGGGCTTTCGATGGCATACAGCAACCATTCATCCATCTTAAATGGACGGTGGAACCAGATAGAGTGGTCGATGGTCGCCACTTGGAAGTTTGGCGTCATCAGCGATACTTCATGCGGGTGCAGTGCTGTGGTTAAAAAGCCCCAATCAGAAGCATAAGCCAATAGATATTGATGAATGAGCTGGTTGTCTGGCATCTCTCCGTTGGCACGAATCCATAGATATTGCTTCGGTTCTGTCTTTTTAGGCTTGAGAGGATTGACGATGTTCACTGGGCGAGTCTCTATCGACTTCTCTCCACAGAATGTTTTGCGCAGCCTTTCTGGCAAAAACTCAGCAATGTGACTTGCGAGTTCCGATTCGGATGGAAAGTTTTCTGGCCCCGGAATGTCGGGCATCGCGTTTTGATGGTCAAACCCAGGCGTATCCCCATGGTATGAGGCAGTAAGGTAGAAAATAGGGCGACCGTTCTGAATCGCCTTCACGCGTCGAGTACTGAAGCTGCGGCCATCACGCAGGTTTTCAACATCGTAAATGATCGGCTTTTCAGGATCGCCAGGGTATAGGAAGTAACTGTGGAATGAATGCACGGTGCGTGCGTCTTCTACCGTGTAACGTGCTGCGGATAACGCTTGTCCAATAACCTGACCACCATAAACTTGAGGTAAACCTAGGTTCTCGCTTTGACCACGGAACAAGCCTTCTTCTAGTTTTTCGAGTTGTAGTAGGCTGAGCAATTCTCTTAATGGTTTACTCATGATGTCTCCTCACCTTGTTTTTATTACTGCTTCAATTATGAAACAAAATCAACTGTTTGGTAATTTCTAACTTAGTCAAACTATTGTCAAATGAATCCATTTAACGCAGACAGTTTAATATTCTCCCTCTATACTTAGCGCGAATCGATACACCCGTTGAGGAAACTATGAAAAAAACACTACTACTTGTTACTTCTTTACTATTCGGTGCTGCACTAGTGGGTTGCCAAACTTCTCAAACAACAGAAATGGAATCGGCTGAGGCGTCAATGAAGACAATTACAGGTACAGTGGCTTACCGCGAGCGTATTGCACTGCCTCCACACGCAGTAGTAACGGTAGCACTTGAAGATGTTTCTTTAGCGGATGCTCCTGCGAAAGTTTTAGCGAAACAAACGTTCGAAACAGAAGGTAAACAAGTGCCTTTAGCGTTTGAACTGAGCTACAACAGCAACGATATTAAACCTAACCATCGTTATAGCCTACGTGCTCGTATCGAAGTTGATGGTAAGCTGCGCTTTATTAATGATACTAGCATTCCAGTTATCACGGATGCAGAACAAACGCACGAAGCGAACATTCGCCTTGTTGGTACGCGTTAATCGCTACCTTCAAACAAAACGAATAAAAAAATGGCAGCTTAAGGCTGCCATTTATATTTTCTAAGGGATACTTTTCCGACTTCAGACACTTCGATGCCTTCTGCTTCTAGCTTGCTCTTTTGTCGTTCAAGATCTCGGCCTTTTAACGAAATCTTTCCTTGACTATTAATGACTCGGAACCAAGGTAATTTGCTGCCTTCTGGTAGGTTACCCAGCGCTTTACCAACGTGCCTTGCATAGCCCGGATAGCCTGCCATTTTGGCAATTTCACCGTAGGTCGACACTCGCCCTGTGGGAATTTGGTGAATTACAGCAAAGATTTGCATTAAAAATTGGTCCATACTGACAGTGTCCATTGTTGTTTACCAAGGAATGGTAATACACAAGACTTGTATTTCGCTATCAGTTCTTGCTCCTTAACATCACTTACTGCTCACAAAATAACACCGTTTACGTTCCCTTTTTTTCTGAGCTGTACATTGATCTCAAAGAGTAGGTTAGCAATGCAAAAATAAGCTCAAGCTTAGCTTGAATCTAGACCCGTTCAATGACGTTATAACCGAAAGAGGTTGGCCGTTGAATTACCAAGTTGGTTGGGGAAGCCAGGAGGCGCTATGATTTTTTCGACACTTCAATTTCTTGTTACGACTCTACTTGCTGTGGTGTGCGCGCGTGCCATTAGTTTAAGTGAGGGTGACATTCCTGTTATTGCTTTGATGATTCCTGCACTGTGGATCTTGCCGCAAGGGGGCTTCGCTGGCCTAGTGTTACTGGGCGCGATGACTGTCTATGGTGTTACGTTGTCTATGCAGCCGATCGCCTTATCCATTGGTACCTTAGTGCTGTTTCCGTTGCTCATGGTGGTTTTTTCTCGACGCAGCTCATTGGGCGTGTTGCTCACCGCAGGTTTGATCGTATTGACACTTCAAGTTGGCATTATGGTAACGCAGCAAGCAGGTAAGTTAGATGGTTCACCATGGCTTACTGTTTTGCAGACAATGTCCGTTGTGGTGATGTGGTGGGCCGCGAGAAGTTGGAGGCCTTCCGAAAAACACAGCTGGTGGTCGTTGTTATTGTTGCTGCCATTGTGGATAGCTGGCCTACCTTATGCGGTACTTTTGGCATTAGGTATCACAGGTATTTTAGCGTCCATGGAAGCGCTGACTAAGATTAAAAATTCAATACGCTGGGGTAAATTACTGTGTTGGACGTTACCGACAGTAGGTTTTGCCGCTTTGGTAGTCAGTCCGAATATTGAAGTGCCAAACCCTGTTTTCGTGGTTTGGATATGCTTACTTGGTACAGCATGGATGACAGACTACATCTTACGTAGTAGTGATGAGCAGGCCGAGTTATAAAATAGTTGTAAGAGCGCTGACTAAATAGTGACCCGTGCGGCAGACTCCTGATCTGATTATGAAATAATAGGCCGGATGTTATATGTTCGGCCTTTCATATTTATTGTGTATTTAAAAATAAAAATTCAATCTTAATCTCTATGGATATAGAGGCATTTTAGAAACGTTAGTCATGGTTAAAGTTGTTCAAAGGCTGTTGGTTTTTGCTTGTTTTTTACTGAGCCTGAGTCTCAAAGCAGAGCCCGTAACACCCTCTTATTATAAAGTTGCGACAGAAGCGGATGATGTCGTTACTCGAGTCCTGTTTGATGCAGTAGCAGAAAACTTTGATGTCTCGATCCAATACGTAAACTACTCCAGTTTCGATGCCATTCTTGATTCGGTAGCGACAGGTGAAAGTGATTTCGCTGCCAACATTACCTACACCGATGAGAGAGCAGCGCGGTTTAGCTATTCGCGTCCGACCAATATTGAATACACTTACCTCTATGGGGTGAGTGATACTAGTTTAAAAGACACCGCTGTTGTTGGTGTTCCCCAAGACACTATTTATCAAGACCTGATCAAACAAAACTATCCCGAAGTCATTCAGGTTCCCTATCAAGGGTATGAAGAAGCGTTGATGCTGCTACGAGCAAATCGAGTTGATGGCGTTGTTGATGCCATCAACCAACTCAAGCCTATGTTGCTTGAAGGCTTTGATGCCAAATTGCTCAACGATCACATATCAATAAAGCCGGTATCAATCGTAAGTGCGAAAGGCACCCATCTGGACGAGCTTGATCGCTTTGCTGATTTCATTCATAGCGAATCGGTGCAAAAGCTATTACGAGAGCAAGTAGCACTGTACCAATTTGAATTGCGTCAGACCGCGTTACGAGAGTCGTTAAAACAGCTTCCTATCGATTTAAATGAGCCGTTTAGGATCAAACTGGAGTCTATTTTTCCCTACGTTGTCTATAACGAGGATGGCTCGGTAGAGGGTATGACGGCAGATGTTGTGCTTAGGAGCTGCGATATTCTGGATCTAAATTGCGTGATTGTTGGTCAGCCAAGTGAAAGTTGGGAATCCATGTATCATCAATTTATTCGGGGGGAGTTTGATATGCTTGCTCCATTGACGATCAGCCGAGAAAGACGAGCATTCAGTTATTTCCCGCAGCCTCATTACTCTCCGACGTCCGTGATGGTTAAGCGTCTTGGCTACAAACCCAACGTTTATTCTCATGTCTCTCAGTTGATCTCCGAACGTATTGGCGTAGTGAAAGACGATTTCTTCGATCAAATTTTGACGCAAATGTTGCCGTTAAAAGAGCTTAATCGTTTTGATTCACAGCAAGCGATGCTCGAAGCACTGCTAGCAAGAGAGATTGATTACATCGCAATGGATACCGCGATGCTCAACCACTTCTTACGCTTGAGCGAACTTATCCCCATTGAGCAAGATGATGCGATTGGTGAATTCTACCAATCAGAGCTGTCGGTTGGGCTGGCGGCGAACGAGCGCGGAGCAATTCTTGCGCCGTATTTCAGTCGCGCGATTTCTATGCTCGATCTTGAGAAAATTGTCGCGCAATACGATTTAAGGCCTGATTGGCGAACTGCATTGGAATACGAAGTACGTTTGGCCACGCAAACTCAAGCAGTGTTTATCTTTGTGTTGGTGTTTGTACTTGGGGTGACATTGTATTTATATCGTCAGTCTAATACCGATAACTTAACCGGATTGAGAAATCGTCGCGCTCTGCATGTGAAGTACCGCCAAGGAGTACCAAAAGACTTAGCGATTCTTTATCTGGACATTAATCAGTTTAAGCAAATCAACGATACCTACGGACACCGAGCTGGTGATCGCGTACTGCAATTGCTGTCTCTCAAAGTACATCGAGTATGGGCGGGTAGGAGCTACCGAATCGGAGGGGATGAATTTATTTTGCTCGGATACCCAACCGAAGTTCAATTGCAAAGAGCAATGGAGGAGCTCAGTCAGTTGGATGTCAAAGATGAAGCTTTAAATGGACTGAGTGAAGTGACTATCTCTGTCGGGGTTTCAGCTAAACGTGAGCGTAGCGTGAGTCTGGAGCAAGCCATGCATTTGGCTGATGAGAACATGTACTCCAGTAAGCAGGCGTCGCGTGATTGTTGTGACGGAAATTCCTGTCCGGCGGGGACCTAATAGGCTGAATTGACCGAGTTTTGTGCAAACAGAAGTGAAATGGTTAAATTCGTCGCTTTAGCCCTTGCAATCTGAGAGGCGATACTGAATAATCCTCACATCATTTGAGACACGCTCTCAAAACAGAATTATGGGGCCCTGGTCCTCTCGCAACAATAGCTCGTGAACTCGGTCAGGTCCGGAAGGAAGCAGCCGCAGCGGGTGACTTGTGTGCCGGGATGTGGCTGGGGTCCCACCCTTTAAAAGCCTCGCTTATACAGCGAGGCTTTTTCGTTTCTGCGCTATAAAACACTCTCTTAGATCTTATCCCATTCTCTCAACTGGCTATTAGTCTGGCTGGTGGCTTCTCGCTACTCATAACCAAATTTGTATGAAGCATTCGGCCGTGTCTCTTGTGATTTCTCCTTTGTTTTAGTGTGAATAAATATGCTAATTGCATAACTCGAACGGGATGCATTTCGACTAGCTAAATTTGGTCATTCTTTATTAGCAATTTTTCTATCTCCCCTTGCAAATCTTTTCGGATAGTTTGCATTTTTGTCACGCTTGTTAGCCACTCTTAATAAAAGCATCTTGTAGAAAAATTACACTTTTCGGGAAAAATGAAGTGTTTTTTCAGTCTAATCGGGGTCTTATTCATGTTCATTTACACTTAATTGATATTTTGTATGACAAAATAAAATTGAGATTGATTGGGGTCAAAGATTCGTCCGCATTCGCTATCTGCCTATCTGAAAGTTAATTACAAGTATTCATCGGTTCGGGTAGGTTATTTTTACTCGCTGGCATAACACTGAATAGATTCTTGATAAATATTCAAAATGAAAATAAACGGTGCAACGGTGACTAGCGAGGCGATTTAACTCAATTCTATTCAGCGAATGCTTTTTATCAGTTTGAAATTGTACTGATGTCGCTTGAATGCTTTTTGGAGACCCCCATGACTAAAAAGTGGTTTACTGAGTCGGTTGAAGAAACACTGACTCAATTAAATGTATCAACTGAGCAAGGTTTGACTTCGGAAGAAGTAGAGCAGCGTCAGGCTGAACACGGCAAAAACGAGCTACAAGAGCAAGAAGGCAAATCTGCCCTTGAGCTATTCCTACACCAATTTAAGAACCCATTGATCTTCATTCTGGGTATTGGTGCGATTGTTTCCTTCTTTACTGGTCACCTTGTGGATGCGATTGCCATCACTGTGATCATCTTCATCAATGCCATCATCGCATTTTGGCAAGAGTTTAAAGCTCAGAAGGGCATGGAAGCGCTGCGCGAAATGGCAGCCCCAACGGCTCAAGTTCGTCGCAATGGCGAATGGATCGATGTGTTGGCACGTGACATTGTGCCGGGTGACATTCTAAAGATTAATACGGGCGATATCCTTGCTGCGGACGTGCGCATCATTGAAGCGAACCGTCTTGCGGTAGATGAAGCCGCGCTTACTGGTGAGTCTGAGCCGGTTGATAAAATCGTTAAGGTGATTGAAGACGAAACCGTCGGCCTTGGTGATCAGCGTAATATGGGCTTTATGACCACGATTGTGACCACTGGTACAGGCTTAGGTGTGGTTGTCAGCACTGGCATGAAGACAGAAGTTGGTCACATCGCGGACATGATGGCAAACACCGAAGAAACCAAAACACCAATGCAAGAGCGTATGGATACCATCGCAAAAACCTTGATGGTTGCGGCTTTGGGTGTGGTGGCTGTGGTTTGTGGTATCGGTCTTTACCACGGTATGCCTTGGTTGGAAATCCTGAATACGGGTATTTCGTTGTCGGTAGCGGCGATTCCAGAAGGTCTGCCAACAGTTATCTCAATTGTTTTGACGATGGGCTCAACGCGCATGGTGAAGAACAACGCATTGGCGAAGCAGCTTTCTGCAATTGAGACGCTGGGTTCAACCACGGTTATCTGTTCAGATAAAACCGGTACGCTGACACAAAACCAAATGCAGGTAATGAAAGCGTACGACGCAAGTGGTCGTTACTGGGAAGTGTCAGGCAAAGGCTTTAGCCCTGAAGGTGAATTCAAACCTCTAGGCCACACGGTTGATGCAAAGCAAAGCCCAGAGATGATGAAAGGCTTAGTGGTTGCGACCCTGTGTAATGATGCGGAGTACATCAAAAATGGTGATAACTCGTCTGTGCGTGGTAACCCAACCGAAGGCGCATTGATTGTTGCAGCGGCAAAAGCGGGTCTGGAGCAATCAGACATGCTATCGACAGGCGGTTACTCTATCGTTGAGAAGTTCCCGTTTGATTCTGCTCGTAAGATGGCGTCAGTGATTGTCAAAGGACCGGATGGTAAGCACTTCCTTGCTATTAAAGGTGCGCCAGATGTGGTGTTGCGCAATGCTTCTGGCTTTATGGTCGACGGTGGTGAGCTACCTACAGCACCAACCATGTCCACAGGCAGCTTAGCGTTAGCAGCAAGTCCAGCAGAAGAGGTGATTGCGAACTACGAAGCGGCAATTCAGGACTTTGCAGAGCAAGCGCTTCGCACTTTGGCAGTAGGTTATAAAGAGCTGACAGAAGAGGATCTCAAGCGTGAGCCTGCTGAGCTAGAGAAAGATGTGACCGTGCTTGGTTTGTACGGAATTATGGATCCACCACGTCCAGAAGTTCGCGACGCAGTAGAAAGCTGTTACAACGCAGGCGTTCGCACGGTGATGATCACTGGTGATCACGCACTTACTGCAGCGGCAATTGCACGCGAAATAGGCATTATCCGCAGTGAAAAAGACTTGGTTATTACGGGCGCACAACTGGATGAGATGGATGATGAGGCACTACGTAAAATCTGTCCGGAAGTTGCCGTCTTTGCTCGTGTAACACCAGAACACAAGCTGCGAATTGTTCAGGCTCAGCAACACAACAATGAAGTGGCAGCGATGACAGGTGACGGCGTGAACGACGCGCCAGCTCTTCGTCGTGCGGACATCGGTGTTGCAATGGGTATCACCGGTACATCGGTAGCCAAAGATTCGGGCGATTTGATTCTACTGGATGACAACTTCAGCACGATCGTTAAAGCCGTGCGCCAAGGTCGTCAGATCTTCGATAACTTGCGTAAGTTTATTCGCCAAGCCCTGACGGCAAACGTGGGTGAAGTATCGGTTATCTTGTTTGCTTTCTTGATGATGGGCCCAGAGGCGATTCTGCCACTTACGCCGCTAATGATTCTATGGATCAACCTAGTCTCAGATGGTCTGCCAGCGCTGGCATTGGGTGTAGAACCTGAAGAGAAAGATCTGATGGAGCGTAAGCCGCGTAAGCGTAACGAAAGCTTCTTCAGCGACCATCTGGGTACACGTATTGTGACGCGTGGTTTGGCATTGGGCGGAATGAGCTACTTGGCGTTCAACTGGGCACTGAGCAGTGGTCAAAGTGCGCAGTATGCACAGACAATGGCATTCGCAATGCTGATTTTTGCGCAGTTATGGCACTTGTTCGATTCGCGCAGTTTTAGTTCGCTATACCGCAAGAATCCATTCACCAACAAATACCTGTTGGGTGCTGTAGCGGTCTCGGCAACGCTGTCCCTTGGTGTTATTTATACTGGTCTCGGTCAGCTGATCTTTAACACAGAGGCACTAAGTGCTGGTCACCTATTTGGTGTGATTCTTGTGTCTTCACTGCCGACATTCATTTTGTCTGGCATTAAAGAGATGACGAAAACCAAAGTCGTTTAAGAATGGTGGTGTCGATTCTTTCAGCATAGGGAAGCGACAGATACCTAAAGCCCGCCGAGAGTGATAGCTTGGCGGGCTTTTCTTTTCTCTCAAGCAAGGCATCTCTTTAGCTGTGCGAAGGTTTACTCTATAATCCCCCCCGTTTTCATCTGGTACTTCACCAACTTTCATCTGGGATATTTTCATGATTTCAAAAAACCAACTAAAACTGCTGCGTGCTTTAGGTCAAAAGAAGCAGCGTAAAGCGCACGGCTTATTTCTGGTTCAAGGTGAAAAGAACGTACTGGAATTGGCGAACAGCTCACTCATGGTAAAGCAGATTTTTGCGACTGCTGAGTTTCTAGAGCAGCACAACCAAGAACTAAATGGCTTCGAGTGTATTGAAGCGTCACTAGATGACTTAACTAAAGCAAGTACGCTGGTGAGCAACAATGCAGCCATTGCTGTGGTTGAAATTCCAAACGTAACAGTGCCTCAGGCAAAAGGCTTGATGATCGCATTGGATGGCGTTTCTGATCCGGGCAACCTAGGTACGATCATTCGCATAGCGGATTGGTACGGTATCAAGCACATCATCGCGAGTACAGATTGTGCCGATCCATACAACCCAAAAACCATCAGTGCAACCATGGGCAGCTTTGGTCGCGTGCAAGTGAGCCTAGTGGATTTACCAAGCTACCTAGAAGAGGCAAATTTGCCAGTGTATGGCGCTTTCCTTGAAGGCGAGAGTGTGCACAAGACGGAATTCTCAGCAGAAGGCATTTTGTTGATGGGCAGTGAATCTCACGGTGTGCGTGAAGCGGCATCGAAGTTTGTGACCGACAAGATTACCATTCCAGCGTTTGGTGGTGCAGAGTCGCTAAACGTGGCAATGGCGACAGGTATTATTCTGGACAACATGCGTCGTCAACACAGCTAATCGCAGCAGCGAATCATAGATACAAAAAAAGCGTAACGAGCCAGACTTTTTCAAGTTGAGGTTCATTACGCTTTTTTCGTTTTAATGCGCTTATTTTTCTAGCATGTCCAATTTGTTTGGCACGCCGTTCCACTTTTCCGCTTCATCCATTGCTGGCTTGACTTCAGTTTGTACCGGCCAGATTTCTGCAAGTTCTGCGTTGAGCTCCTTGTAGATCACTTGATCTTCTGGCAGCTCGTCTTCTTGGAAGATAGCGGCTGCGGCACATTCGTCCACGCACAAACCACAGTCGATGCACTCAATCGGGTTGATTACCATAAAGTTTGGGCCTTCGTGGAAGGCATCAGCAGGGCATACCGCGACACAGTCAGTGTATTTACATTGGATACAGTTATCGGTTACGACAAACGCCATGATAATCAGCTCTTAAGTTAGTCAAAATTGAAGAATGGGGATAATACTCATCCCAAGGCAAAATTCAACATTCGCTACGTTAATTCCGCCGCGCAACTTGGATTTAGTATGACAGACAATTCAATTTCTCGTAAAATGCGCGCCATTGTGAGCTGACTGCTTTTTCACCCTTGATATTAACGAGGAAAAAATAGCAGTTCTGGCTAAGACACCTACCATAACGAGACATCACATGATTCGTATTAATGAAATTAAACTTCCTCTTGATCACGAGGAAGGCGCGCTATTGGACGCGATTACTAAAAAGCTTGGCATTGCTGCTGAGAAAGTTATCTCTTTTAATGTCTTTAGACGCGGCTACGATGCTCGTAAGAAAACTAATATTCATCTTATCTACACGCTAGACATCATCGTTGAAGGTGATGAAGAAGCGTTGCTAGCGAAATTCGAAAAAGATCCGCACGTTCGCCAAACACCAGATATGGAATACAAATTTGTTGCGAAAGCACCTGAGAACCTAACTGAGCGCCCAGTGGTGATCGGTTTCGGTCCTTGTGGTCTGTTTGCGGGTTTGGTTTTGGCTCAAATGGGTTTTAACCCAATCATCGTTGAGCGTGGTAAAGAAGTGCGTGAGCGTACTAAAGACACGTTCGGCTTTTGGCGTAAACGCACACTAAACCCAGAATCAAACGTACAGTTTGGTGAGGGCGGCGCAGGTACTTTCTCTGACGGTAAGCTTTACAGCCAAGTGAAAGATCCAAATTTCTACGGTCGTAAAGTGATCACTGAGTTTGTTGCAGCTGGCGCACCAGAAGAAATTCTATACGTAAGTAAGCCGCACATCGGTACCTTTAAACTGGTAACTATGATCGAGAAGATGCGCGCGAAAATCATCGAACTAGGTGGTGAGATCCGCTTCAGCACTCGTGTTGATGATGTGCATATGGAAGATGGTCAAATCACAGGCGTAACGCTATCAAACGGTGAGGAGATCAAATCTCGTCACGTTGTTCTGGCAGTTGGTCACAGTGCTCGTGATACTTTCGAAATGCTGCATGACCGTGGCGTTTACATGGAAGCGAAGCCATTCTCTGTTGGTTTCCGTATCGAACATAAACAAGCGATGATCGACGAAGCGCGTTTTGGTCCAAGTGCAGGTCACCCAATTCTTGGTGCAGCGGACTACAAACTGGTTCACCATTGTAAGAATGGTCGTACGGTTTATAGCTTCTGTATGTGTCCTGGCGGTACTGTTGTTGCTGCAACTTCTGAAGAAGGTCGTGTAGTAACAAACGGTATGAGCCAATATTCACGTGCAGAGCGTAACGCGAACAGCGCAATCGTAGTGGGCATCTCTCCAGAAGTTGACTACCCGGGTGATCCTCTGGCGGGTATCCGTTTCCAACGTGAACTAGAATCGGGCGCTTACACACTCGGCGGTGAGAACTACGACGCACCAGCACAGAAAATTGGTGACTTCCTGAAAGGTCGCGATCCAAGTGCGTTGGGTGATGTTGAACCATCGTTTACACCTGGCATCAAACTGACTGATCTTTCTAAGGCGCTTCCACCGTTTGCAATCGAAGCGATTCGTGAAGCGATTCCAGCATTCGATCGTAAGATCAAAGGCTTTGCTTCTGAAGACGGTCTACTGACTGGTGTTGAGACGCGTACGTCTTCTCCAGTTTGCATCAAGCGTGGTAAAGACTTCCAAAGTATTAATCTGAAAGGTTTCTTCCCAGCGGGCGAAGGTGCAGGTTACGCAGGGGGTATTCTTTCTGCGGGTATTGATGGAATTAAAGTCGCCGAAGCGGTTGCTCGTGATATCGTTGAAATAATGCAAAATGCATAATTTCAGCAGATAATAGTTTGTCGAAAGCCAGCCCAATTTGAGGCTGGCTTTTTTGTGCGTGATGCATAGCTAATTAACCTAACCCCTTTTTCTTTTCCGAGTTTAAGCCTGTTTGTTTTCAGTTTGTTCCTTATTTCATCGCATTCTGTCAGATCTTTCCGTGCGGGTGGAGTACAACATAAATATGCAACTGATCTTTCATTGCTCTATCTTATGAATCTATTGTGACTGTTATTAATAGACAACGCCTATAAATAAAATTGCCATTTTCCATTTAGTAAAATCAAGAAATTAGACGACACTTATCTTAAAGGCAGCAAAAATGTGCCGCTAAGGAGATAAGAATGCACTCACTAAAAGTAAAAGATTACATGACGTTGCAAGCGGTGACTTTCACCAAAAACATGTCGCTCACAGCGGCTTTGGATAAGGTGATGCAAAGTGTTACTCTAGGTGGTCCCGTTATCGACGAAAACGAGAAAGTCATTGGATTCCTTTCTGAACAAGACCTTTTAGACAAACTCGTTAAAGCCAGTTACCACTGTCAGGATACCCACACAGTAGAAGAGTGCATGCACGAAGATGCACTGTCTGTGTCACCAGAAATGTCCATCATCGAACTAGCAGATATGATGAAGGTGGGGAAACCGAAAATGTACCCAGTGGTGGATGATAAAGATAAGCTCGTCGGTGTAATTACTCGCCGTGATGTATTGAGGGCTATCGGGAAGACGCTAAACGAATGTTTCAAACATCCTGTTTAAAGCCAAAATAATAAAAGTTCAGACAAAAGACGCCTCGGCGTCTTTTTGTCGTTGAGGAAGAATATGTCCACGCAAGACGCGAAGTTTGTCCAAGGTTCTACCATGCGCCACATCTTAGTGATGTCTGGCGCAGGTTCAGTTGGTTTGATGGCGTTGTTCGTCGTCGATTTACTCGATATGTTGTTTATCAGTATGTTGGGGCAAGTTGAATTAGCGGCTGCCGTTGGTTTTGCTGGGACATTGATCTTTTTCTCAACGTCAGCATCGATTGGCACGTCAATCGCGATGGGAGCACTGGTCTCTAAGTCTATTGGTGCAAAGGACTTTGACCGAGCGAGGTTGATGAGCGGCAGTATCATGCTCACTGCCTTTATGATCAGCTTGGTTATCACTATTGGCATGTACATGCACATTCCCGAGCTCTTGGCTGCGATTGGTGCAGAGGGCGTTGCCGCTGAAAGAGCCGAAGCTTACCTTAATATTCTACTTCCAAGTGCTCCTATTCTCGCCTTAGGCATGTCAGCAGGCGCAGGTTTGCGTGCGGCGGGAGATGCTAAACGTTCCATGTGGGCCACTCTAGCGGGAGGCATTGTTAACGCTATTCTTGATCCTCTGTTTATTTTTGTCTTCAAATGGAATGTTGAAGGGGCTGCAGCTGCGTCGGTTATTGCTCGATTTACCGTATTGGCTTTCTCGCTCTATCCATTAGTGAAAGTGCACAAGTTGGTTTCATTCCCGGATTACAGCATCCTCAAAAACAACCTTAAGCCAATTCTAGCCATTGCTGTGCCCGCTATCATTACTAATACCGCAACCCCTGTTGGGAACGCTATTGTAACGACGCACATTGCGCATTTTGGGGAAGACTTTGTGGCTGGTTTTGCCGTTATTGGACGTTTGACGCCAGTCTGTTTTGCTGTGATTTTTGCTTTATCAGGTGCGGTAGGGCCGATTATTGGACAAAACTTTGGTGCAGAGCGAATGGATCGCGTGAAAAAAACGCTGACGGACTCGTTGTTAGTCACCACGATTTATACACTTTCGGTGTGCGTTGTACTGTATCTATTGCAAGACTACATTGTTGCGATGTTTAGCCTTACTGGTGATGCTGCAATCATTGTAATGGCCTTCTGCACTTATGTGGCAATCAGCTTTGTGTTCAATGGCACTCTGTTTGTGGCAAATACCTCGTTTAACAACCTTGGTAAGCCACTTTACTCGACAGCATTGAATTTAGGTAAAGCGACGATTGGTACCTTACCTTTTGTGTACTTTGGGGCGCAATGGTATGGCGCGCTTGGTGTGCTCTATGGACAAGCGGTCGGTACCATCGTGTTCGGCTTGCTGGCATTGGTTGTGCTAAATAAACACATTAAAGATCTGATGCAAAACTTTGGCGAAGACTTGGTGGAAGACGACCCTGCGATAACGTGCGTAAATACTCAGCCTTTCTGTTCTCACGATGCGGTTTTGATCGATGAAGTCGTCACCGCCTTAGAAGAAGAAAAAGCGTAAATTTTAATAATTTCACATAAACACTCTTGACCTTGGAGTAAGCTCCAAGGTTTATTCTTTACGGTAGATAAAGACTTATCACCAATAAGGAAAGTGAATTATGTGTAATAAACATCAAGGTTGCCAATCAGGCAAAATCAAATCTGCGGTGGCAATAGGTGCTACGGAGTCTTGTTCCGCACCAACAAAACCAACCTTAAATATCACTCAAGCCAGTGTTATGGCTTCAGAAGAGTCATGTTGCAGCAGCAGTGGTGGTTGTAGTAATGACCCTGCTGATGAAGAAGGCCCTGCCGAACCCATAGAAACCTCCATTCGCCATAGCTGGTTGGTGTCTGGCATGGATTGCCCTGCCTGTGCCCAAAAGCTTGAAAAAGCCGTTTCTTCTATAGACGGTGTACTCAAGGCCAAAGTCTTGTTTGCGACGGAAAAGCTGGTGGTTGATTTTGACAATCGCGCTCTTGCGCCTGTGATTGAACAAATCTCACAACAAACAGGATTCCCACTGTCTTCGACCGATGCTCCAAAGCCAAAAGCTGAGAAGAAGGGTTGGTTAGGTATCATCAAAGACAATGCTCAGATACTTTCTATTGCAGGTGCGATGGCATTTGCCGGTCTTATTTCGGACGTTAATCCGATGCTGAGCACGTGGTTGTTTACCTTGACCTGTTTGTTGGGTCTATACCCAGTGGCAATGAAAGCTTTCAAACTCGCACGCAGTGGTACGCCCTTTGCTATCGAGACGCTCATGAGTGTGGCGGCTTTAGGTGCGCTGTATCTTGGTGAAACCGCAGAAGCTGCGATGGTGCTATTGCTTTTCCTTATTGGTGAAAAGTTAGAAGCATATGCATCCTCCCGTGCTCGTAGCGGTGTTCAGGCTCTGATGGATTTGGTGCCAGAAAACACGACTTTGATTGTGAACGGAGAGCGTAAAGAAGTCCCTGCTTCTCAACTTCAGCCGGGTGACGTGATTGAAGTGGCACCGGGGGGGCGTATGCCTGCTGACGGTGTTCTTATCAATCAAGCCGCAAGCTTTGATGAAAGTGCTCTTACCGGTGAATCGCTACCAGTTGAACACATTGAAGGTGGGAAAATCATGGCTGGCGCTGTGGTTGTCGACAAAGTCGTGCAAATTCAAGTGACGTCTCGCCAAGGTGAAAACGCGATTGACCGAATTCTTCATTTGATCGAAGAAGCGGAATCACGCAAAGCTCCACTAGAACGCTTCTTAGATAAGTTTAGCCGTTGGTACACTCCTTTGATGATGTTGGTATCGCTACTTGTCATTATCACACCACCATTGCTGTTTGCTCAGCCTTGGGAAACATGGGTATACCGAGGCTTAGCGTTACTATTGATTGCTTGTCCATGTGCGTTAGTTATCTCGACACCTGCGGCAATTACTTCTGGTTTAGCAGCGGCAGCAAAACGAGGCGCCCTCATCAAAGGTGGTGCAGCATTGGAACTGTTGGGACGTGTTGAGTCTGTTGCGTTCGACAAAACAGGTACATTGACACAAGGTAAACCTCAAGTGACCGATGTGGTTGCGATAGGTGTGACTGATGAGCAGCTATTGAGCCTAACAGCATCGATTGAAATCGGTTCAAGCCATCCGCTAGCGATTTCACTGGTGAACAAAGCTCAAGACCAAGGCGTGATGATTCCGGAAGCCACAGACAAAACTGCGCAGGTAGGTTCTGGTGTGACTGGCTTAGTCGATGGCAAAGTGGTTCAAGTGATTGCACCTTCTAAAGCCGAATTCAAGTTGAATAAAGAAGTCGAAGATCGTGTACTTGAGCTTGAAGGGCAGGGTAAAACAGTGGTTGTTGCTCGCCATGACTCTCAAGTTATTGGTCTGATTGCGTGGCAAGATACGTTACGTCAAGATGCTCAGCAAGCGGTTGCGGCTTTGAAGCAACTGGGTATTTCATCTGTGATGTTAACCGGTGATAACCCACGCAGTGCTGAAGCGATTGCGAACCAAATTGGTCTCGATTACAAGGCGAGTTTACTGCCTGCCGACAAAGTCCATTACGTCGAAGAAATTTCTGCGCAGCATACGGTTGCAATGGTCGGTGACGGTATTAATGATGCCCCAGCAATGAAAGCATCCAGCATTGGTATTGCCATGGGAGGCGGTACAGACGTTGCCTTAGAGACTGCAGATGCTGCGCTGACTCACAACCGCTTGGTGGAACTGCCAGCCATGATTGAGCTATCACGCGCAACATTAAATAACATTCGTCAGAACGTTGCTTTGGCTTTGGGTTTAAAAGGGGTGTTCTTAGTGACTAGTTTGTTAGGTATTACAGGCCTATGGGTTGCGGTACTTGCTGACAGTGGTGCTACGGCCTTGGTGACTCTAAATGCTTTGAGATTGCTTCGATTCGAGTCCAAACAAGTCAAGTAATTTCACGATCTAATCGATTAATTATTAGCCCGAGGTGGATTCGCCTCGGGCTTTTGTATTTGTATGATTGAAATCATTTTCCTGAATGATTTGATTGAAGAGTCACTGTTTATTATGCAACACAATAGTTTCATGGCTTTCAAAGTGTGATCAAAACCGTTTTTATTTGAAAGTGTAAGTTTATTACATTGTTTCATTGTGATTATGATCACTCTATGTTGGTAAAAGGTTCGCTACAGTGCATCTGTACCCAACAACTTACTAATGAGCTTATTGCTTACAAAATAAGCCACAACAAGGAGCGACTTATGTCTCAAGCTGTATTCCATTTAGGTGTTACTGAAGCGGATCTTAATGGTGCGACTCTAGCAATCATTCCAGGCGATCCTGCACGCGTACAAAAAATCGCAGAAGAAATGGAAAACCCAGTATTTCTAGCAAGTCACCGTGAATACACGCTATACCGTGCAGAGCTAGACGGTAAACCTGTTGTGGTTTGTTCTACAGGTATCGGCGGTCCATCTACGTCTATCGCAGTAGAAGAACTAGCGCAGCTTGGCGTTCGCACTTTCCTACGTGTTGGTACTACTGGTGCAATCCAGCCACACGTAAACGTAGGTGATATGATCGTTACTACAGGTTCTGTTCGTCTAGACGGCGCGAGCCTACACTTTGCTCCAATGGAGTTCCCAGCAGTAGCAGACTTCGAAATCGCAACAGCAATGAAAGCTGCTGTTGAAGAGTCTGGTGCAACCGTTCATATGGGTGTGACTGCTTCAAGTGACACTTTCTACCCTGGTCAAGAGCGTTACGACACGTTCTCTGGTCGTGTTGTTAAGCGTTTCCAAGGTTCTATGCAAGAGTGGCAAGACATGGGCGTTCTGAACTTCGAAATGGAGTCAGCAACACTGCTAACCATGTGTGCAAGCTCTGGCTTGAAAGCAGGTTGTGTGGCGGGTGTTATCATCAACCGTACACAAAAAGAGATTCCAGATCATGCAACGCTGAAAGAAACGGAAGCTCGCTCAATTAAAGTTGTAGTAGAAGCAGCGCGTAAGATGCTTTAAGCACAACGGTTAGTTGGCATTTAAACAAACGGGAAAAACCAGAGGTTTGCCTCTGGTTTTTTCTATCTGGCAGTTTTGTCTGAGTATTCAAACAACAAATCTGACGCAATAAAAAAGCAGCTCGAGGCTGCTTTTTTTGATTTTTGATCTATATCGACGATTAGATTTCGTCAGAACCACCGGCGGCTTCAAACCACGCACTTAGATGTGTTTTCAGATCTTTCAACTCATCAGGGCCAATAAGCGCCAACCCTAAGTCTTCAGCACGTGTGATATCGTTATGACGCAGTGGGCGGAAGCTAACTAACATTGCTCGCGCTTGCAGACCACCTAGAAGGTCGCGCAATGACTCCAATTTGTACAAGGTATCATCGCCATCATCACGCATGCCTTTAGTTTTACATTCGATGATGTGTAACTTGTTGTTCACCACAGTCGCAACATCAAGCTCGTTACGAACTTCGCTTTCACCGAGTTTGCGATAAACCTGAACGTTCAACGATCGGTCTTGAATAGTCGGCATTGTGTCTTGGATTTGCTTCACAGTGCTGTGAACTAACGTTTCTAACCATTCACCATTTGAGAAGCGACGAGCATCTTCATCGATAAAGGTGAGAACCCCATTTTCATAGGTTGCAATTTCTGCTTCCACCAAATCAGTCAGAAGCATATTCAGTTCACGGTAGCCTTGCTGCTTCTCAGAAAGCTCTACATCTAATTTTTGTTCTTTACGACATGTCGTCGCAAGATAGTTAAGCGTCGCCAGTCCAGGACCAAGTTCTAGCGCATTAGAAGCCCAACGCTCACCCAGTTCATAAAGTTTTTGGTCTAGTTGAGGAGGCAGATCGACGTGGTGGAATTCACCGCGTGCACCGAAGATAGTCAGGTAATCAGAGATGGTGATGTGGTCTTCAACTTGCGTGTCTTCTTTACCATCAGGATACAGCCAGCAGAGTTTATCGCTGTTTGGCTCAACGACAAAGATTGGCCAGCGGTACGTACGGAAAACTTCATACACAGAAAGCAGTCGGTGACGAAGGCCGCAACTTGCATTCAGTTTTACTTCTTCACCTCTATCATGGAGGTCTTTTGCCAATTTATGGATCGATTGCTTAATAAGAGAAGTGTTTACAACAGAAGGAATTTCAAAAAATTCAGAAGTAATTTCTCGCTGCTCCAACACGGCACTCAGTCGCTCGTACATATCAGATTGGCTTTTGTCGCCGATGAAGACGATATGTGTGCTAACAGTGCGATTATCCAAAAGAGGAGTGACCAATCTCACTGGGTCTTGGTCGATAATACCAACATGAACAGCCATAGATTTTCCTTCTTATTTGGCTTGCTCGAAAAGAGAAAAGAAAAGGGATGAGCAAGCCATATTAACCATATGTAGACAAGGCTCATAAAAAACAAGGGCGACTTCAATAAAAAGTCGCCCTTATACAGTTGGTTGCAAAAAATCTGTTAACTGTCGATGCTGCTCTTATAGTTTAAATCGATGAACTAACTCGTTTTGCTGATGAGCCAGTTGGGTTAACGATTCGCTGGTCTGAGCGATGCTCGACATCGCATGGTAGCTTTCATCTGCGATACTGTTGATGTCTTCAATATTGCGTGCAATGTCAGCTGACGTCTCGCTTTGCTCTGCTGCCGCCTGAGAAATATGCGTACTCATTTGGCTGATTTCGATAATGAGCGCTTGGATTTCTTCCATTGAGCTATTGGCTTTCGATGCTTGCTCTACTGACATTTCCATGTCACTCATGCAACTTTGGATGACTTGGTTAGCGGATTGCGAACTTGATTGTAGGTTACTGATCATTGCCTCAATCTCAGTTGTCGATTGTGTGGTCTTGGAGGCAAGCACACGAACTTCATCTGCGACGACCGCAAAACCACGACCTTGTTCGCCAGCACGTGCAGCTTCAATTGCGGCATTTAGGGCAAGCAAGTTGGTTTGTTCGGCAATGTTACGAATCACATCCAGAATCGAGCCGATTTGACCACTCATCTTTTGCAGTTCAGAAACGGCAGACACCGATTCGTTCAAGCGTGTTTCAAGTTGGTTAATCGTCGAAATGTTGCTGTTCATGACATTTCGACCTTGGTCCGAGGCGGTTTCTACACGCTGAACCATTTCAAGTGAGCCTTGTGCACTTTGCGCTACTTCCTGCACCGAATGTGACATCTCTGTCATTGCGGTTGCGACGGTCGCGGTTTGCTCGCGCTGCGCATTCAATTTAGATTGCGCTTGAGAAGAAGTTTGTTCATTCGTTGATGCGGTAGATGCAAGGTTATCTGAGGCATCATTTAATTTCACAAGAATGTTGTGCAGGCTGTCTGCCAACGTATTAATGTGACCACTCACGCGGCTGAACTCGTTGTTGTAACGGTTATCGATGCGCTGCGTCATGTCACCTTCGGTCAAGCTTTCTAATACCTTCAAGATACGAGTCAATGGTTCACGTACACTTTGTGCAATGTGATAGCCGATAGCCGTCGCAAACAGAACCACAATCACTGCGATCACAATAGCTTTGGTTACACCAGCAGAATAGATGTCACCTGCATCGGTCAGAGACTCATTCAATTTGTCTGTCGCTGTTGTTGTAAATTGCTCCAGAATCGACATGCTTGAATCAACTTTAGTCGCTAGATTTGCGATATTGTTGTACAGCGCAGAACGAGCAGATAAGTAGTTGTTGTGTTGGTCTAATACACCACCACGCATGCCTACGTCTCGAGTAAATTGATCCACTGAATCACCAAAGGCTTTTTTAAGCTCAGGTAACTGAGTAACTAATCCACGAAATGCGTAATTCAGGTGCGTAACCGCTTTACGGTTTTTCGCAACGGCTTGAGTCACAAACTCTGGGTTTGAGCTAGCCAATGCGTCCGATGTGATCACCTCTGCATCTTTTAGCTTAATGAAATAGCTTTTTGCCATCACTTTGACTGAGATGCTTGATTGATCGGCTACGTATTCTTTCAGACCAACGGAAAGTTCGGTGTTGAGCTTTTGGAAACGACGAGAAGACTTCTGCACTTCTTCTTGTGCCGCAAACATCGCTTCGTAGTTGTCCATTGCTTCCTTTGCTTCGGTAAAGTAGCTCTGCTCAAGTTCTTTAAGCTGAGAAAAAGGTTCTGCTAGGGAAGGGTAGATTTGGCTGGCCACTTCAAGTTGGCCTAATGTGCCTTCGAATCGTTGTTGAGATTTAGCAAACTCCTGACGCATTTCATCCATGCGCTGTTTATTCTCCGTGGTCAGGAAGTCTTTGAAAGATTTGTCCGCAGAAAGTAGCTCGACACTGGTTTGGTTGGATAGGGATACCAGTGGAAGTGATGATTTAGATACTGTCTCAAATTTGCCGTGAATATCATTCATGCCCCCCATCATAATGGCAATCGTGACCGCGAAAAGGACGATGATCAGCGCGAAGCCTGCATACATCCGTTTAATTACTGAACCTCGCATAAGTGAGCTTCCTCTCCCAAAAATAGACAACGTAAATAAGAATTGTCTTAAAAAAGTAACAAAATTCATCGGATTGTATTGAGTTTGCGACGCACGTTTTATGACGCACACGACAAAAAAAGCTTCAACGTCACGAGTTATATTGATAATGTTAAGTGAACACTGTTTTTTATTGAGCTCGCTTTTGGCTTAGCGCATACTAAATAGGTTACACACCTTATAAAATGGAGTACCCATGGCGGAAGAAACCATCTTTAGCAAAATTATTCGCAAAGAAATCCCAGCAGATGTCCTTTACCAGGATGATCTAGTGACGGCATTTCGCGACATTAATCCGCGTGCGCCAAGCCACATCCTTATCATTCCAAACAAGCTAATCCCAACCACAAATGATGTGGAAGCGGATGATGAAGCAATGATGGGACGCATGTTCACCGTAGCGAAAAAACTAGCGAAAGAAGAAGGCATTGCAGAAGACGGTTACCGTTTAATCGTAAACTGTAACTCACATGGCGGTCAGGAAGTCTATCATATTCATATGCACCTAGTGGGCGGTCGTCCTTTAGGTCCTATGGTATTGAGCTAATCTTTAGAAGGAAGTGGATGAAGAACGTCATCCACTTCTTTATTCCTCGAACGACACATTTGTGGAGATAAATGTGAAACATGGTGTGAAGCTATTCGGATTAATTAGCTGGACCTTGCTCGCGACAGGGTGTGCGAATTTATCCGCTGGCAACCTGTTCAGTCATTACAGTGACCAAAATAAAGAAGTTTACCAAGCGGTGGTTGCAGGTGAATACGCGAAAGCTGAGCAACTTCAATCAAGCGATGTAGGTGGCGAGATACTTGGTAATTTCGAGCAAGGCCGAATCTCTTTTCTTGCAGCAGATTACCCAACCAGTTTGAGCTCGCTTGAAGACAGCGACCGTGCAGTACGTAAGCAACAAGACCGTGCCACGATTTCTGTCACGGAGACGGCGACCAGCGTGGGTTCTTTAGCCGTTAACGACAATCTAAATGAATACCAACCAGCCGACTATGAACTCGGCTTTTTGCATTTGTATTTAGGCCTTAACTACTTACAGAAAAATGATCTTGAAGGAGCTTTGGTTGAAATGCGCCGAGCCAATCAAGTTCAGGAAGCTGCAAAGAAAGCTCGTGAAAAGGAACTAAAGCAGGCCGAAAAGGATCTTAAGAAGCAAGGTATGTCTGCCAACTTGGGTAGTGTACTTGCGAACTATCCGGATGCCGGTAAAAAGCTTAGCTCCGTACAAAACGGTTACTTGTTCTATCTTTCTGGTTTGCTTTATGAAGCGTCACGAGATTTGAACAGTGCGTACGTAGACTATCGTCGCGCGCTCGCTGTGATGCCAGATAACAAGCAAGTGATTGAAAGTACAATGTATGCCGCGAAAAAACTCGGTATGCGTCAAGATCTTCGTATGCTGGAAAAACGTTACGGCAAAGCGCCTTCAGGACTGAGTAAGTCACAAGGCCGTGTGATCGTTATAGACGAACAAGGGGTGGTGGAAGCGTTGCAAGGTTGGCGAATTGATTTGCCGATTTATGACAGCCGAGGTGACGGTGCGATTTATTCACTCGCACTGCCTTACTACCCAAAACGTGGCACACAACGTTTCGGTGATGTGGCTTTGAATGGCAAGAAACTGCCTTCGAGTACGTTAGTGGATGTGAATGCGATGGCGCAAAATGATTTGCATGAGCGTTTAACGACCATCGTGATCCGTCAAGCCATTCGTGTTTGGGCGAAAGACCGAATTCGCAAAGAAGCCGCAAAAGGTGACGATGTCGGAAACATTCTTTTCAATGTTTGGAACACATTAACAGAACAACCTGATACCCGAAGTTGGCAGACGCTTCCTGGGACGGTCAAAACGGCGTCTAAAGTCGTGAAACCGGGGCAGCAAAGTATCAATGTTGGTGATCAGGTGTATCAATTTGAAGTGCCAGCACAGCAAACCACGTTGGTGTGGGTTTCTCGACAGGGAACGCATTCAACGGTATGGCACAAACAATTAGGGAGATTGTAATGAAAGCATGGCTTATTGGCTTGGTAATGATCATCGGTTTAGCGGGGTGCGCTGATAATACCGCGGGTATCCGAATTGACGGCCAAACACAAAAAGTATTCTTCCACGATAACGTAATGGGCAGTCGTTTATTAGTCGATAATATTACGACGACTTACGTGGATGATCGTCCACGCGGTGTTGTACAACTAAGTAGCAACTACAAAGGTGACCAAGAAATCCTTTATCGTTTTTACTGGTATGACAATTCTGGGTTGGAAGTGAACACCAAGCCAGGCCCTTGGCGAAAAATGATCGTACGTGGATTTGAGCAAGTGACGCTGTCAGAAGTGACAGTGAATCCAAACGGTACTCAATTCCGTGTACAAATTCGCGAAGCACAAGATAACTAACCCACTTTTGGGTAAATAATTTTAGGCAGCTTGCTGCTTTTCCAAGGTGGAGACGCCTTGGGATGAAACACAAACTAAGGAACTCTCATGAAAAAAAGTATTATTGCTCTTTTAGGTCTTGCCGTCATTTTGGGTGGTTGTTCAAACAAAGTCTCTTACGGTGATGCGCAAGCGACTGAAACTACAACCATCGATTTCGGCTCGACGGATCTACAAAAAATTGCTGGTGAAATGGTAGACAGCATGATGATGTCAGGTTCAGTGGCAGCAATTACTCGTGACCAACGTCCTATCGTATTTGTTGAGCGCATCAAGAACAAAACAAGTGAGCACATTGATACGGAGTCTATCACCGACACTATTTCTACTAAGATGTTGAACTCAGGTAAGTTCCGTTTCGTGGATATGGATCGTGTTGAGTCAGTTCGTGAGCAACTAAACTTCCAAAATACGGATGAGCTAGTGAACCAAAGTACGGCAATTCAGTTCGGTAAAATGGTCGGTGCGCAATACATGCTTTACGGTAACCTTTCTAGCATCGTAAAAGATGCGGGTAGCGACAAAGACGTATATTACAAAATGACAATGCGTCTGATGGATCTAGAAACTGGTCTGATCGAATGGGCGGATGAAACTGAAATCCGTAAAGAGCAATCGAAGAGCCTATTTGGTCTTTAATTGATTCTATTTGGTCCTACGATCTTGAGTGGAGAAGTCATTAATGGCGTGGTTTTCTTGGCAACAAGCGAAACAATTAGACCCAAGTCTTAATACCCTTGATAGCTTCTTTGCTTCTCCACCAGTGAAGGTACAAACCGTCACTGGTGGGTTAACCAATCGCTGTTGGCGGTTGGAATCCTCAGAAGGCCTTGCTTACGTCTGGCGCCCGACCAGCAACGTGTGTAAGGCCTTTGCTATATCTCGTCATAACGAATATCAAGTGCTTAACGCGATTGCCCCTCTAGACCTAGGTCCAAAGCCCATCTTTGTGCATGAGCAAGGTTTGTTAGTGGAGTGGGTGCCAGGTGAAACGCTGACGAAGCCAGGTATTGATATTGAAGAGCTATTGCCGATTGCTGCTAGGATTCATGAATATCCTGCAAAGGCGGTTCCTTTAGTACCGTTCTCGTATCTTTCGCGCATCGACCATTATTGGTTGGAACTGGTTGGCCAGTACGTCGGCACTGAGTACGAAGCGCTTTATCTAAAGTGGCGTTCTGAGCCAAGCGTGGCGCAAGTCCCTGCAGCGCTGTGTCATTTTGATCTTGGGTGTTACAACTTAGTTCGTGGCGAAGAGGGCGTGAAAGTGATCGATTGGGAGTACGCTGGCTTAGCGGACCCAAGGCTCGACTTGACCTTGATTCTGCAACTCGCCGACGTGCCTATTGAACAAGGTGTAGAACAGTATTGCCAAACTCGTGGCATTGAAGACGTCGCTTTATGGTTGGAAGGCGTGCGAGCGTGGATGCCAAGAACTCGAATGATGGCGATGCTTTGGTATTTATTGGCCTACAAATTGTGGGATGATGAACAATACTTGAGCAGTGCATACGAGTTTAAAGACTTATTATGTATGGAAGATCACTGTTTTGAGAACTGATGGCTTTTTCCTCTTTAACCATAAGGAAATAGTGGTAGTTTAAAGTGAAAGTACCAGCAAGTCACAGGGAGAGGTACACATGATTATTTACTTGCACGGCTTTGATAGTACAAGCCCAGGTAACCACGAAAAAGTTCTGCAACTGCAATTCATCGATGATGACATTCGTTTCATCAACTACAGTACACTTCATCCAAAACACGATATGCAGCACCTGCTGAAAGAAGTGTCTAAGGTGATTGACCAATCTGACGATTCGAACCCATTAATCTGTGGTGTTGGTTTAGGTGCTTATTGGTCAGAGCGTATCGGTTTTCTCTGCGGCATTAAGCAAGTGATGTTCAACCCGAACTTGCATCCTGAGAAGACAATGGCAGGACGTATTGATCGTCCAGAAGAGTACGAAGACATTGCGACCAAGTGTGTTGAGGAGTTTCGTGCTAAGAACAAAGCGCGTTGTTTAGTGATTTTGTCGAAAGAAGATGAGATTCACGACAATGGAAAAACGGCGTCGGAATTAGAGAAACACTACGACATCATTTGGGATGAAACCCAAACGCATAAATTCAAGAAGATCTCTCACCACTTGCAGGCGATGAAGGCATTCAAGAACGCGTAACTTGCATAAAAACGAACAAACTGACTATGTTTAAACAGCACTTTTCGAAGTGCTGTTTTTGTTTTTGCAAGACGTAACTTGATAGCAATAATTCTGTAGATATTTACATTTTGTAGCGATTTATTACCTTGATTTATCGTTTTAACCTTTTGTGGCACGAAAACGATACCGTTAAACAGTTGAAAATTAGCCAATCCGTATTCCTAGCAAGGATTTTTGTTGCCATCAAAAGATTGCCCTATATAATGAACTTGGTAAAAATAATTTGATAAATATCAAAAAAAATTGAGAGCGAGTAAGAAACTTGCCCATTTTTTGTCTGAGATCGTATCTTTCAGACAAACGAGCAATGCCATATCAGCAAGTTAATCAAACACGCACATTAAAGATGGCATTGGATTTATCCAAAAAGTGAGCTCACCTCTAGAGACCAAAGAATTCATCGGTTGGATGCTTTACCACAGTAAGACTGTGAGTCAGAGCTTCGAGCTGAACCCATATATTCATTTTTGTAGAGGATAACATTGTGACACGCATTATCGTTGTAGGCGGCGGTGCTGGTGGCCTTGAATTGGCAACCAAGCTAGGTCGCACTCTTGGTCGTAAGAACCGTGCGCAAATTACACTGGTAGACCGTAAAGCGAGCCACTTGTGGAAACCGCTGTTGCATGAAGTAGCAACTGGTTCATTGGATGAAGGTGTGGACGCATTGAGTTACCGTGCTCACGCGAAAAACCACAGTTTTGACTTCCAAATGGGCAGCCTTCAAGACATCGACCGTGAACGTAAAGTGATCATTCTTAGTGAGCTTAAAGACGAACATGGCGAGCTTCTTATGCCAAGTCGCGAACTAGAGTACGACATTCTAGTGATGGCGATTGGCTCTACGTCTAATGACTTCAACACTCCCGGTGTTCGTGAAAATTGTATCTTCCTAGATAGTCCAGAACAGGCGCACCGTTTCCGTTCTGGCATGAACAATGAGTTCCTAAAACTGCACGCGAAAAATGGTAACGGTACCGTTGATATTGCGATTGTTGGTGCGGGTGCAACGGGTGTGGAGCTGTCAGCAGAACTGCACAACGCAGTGAAAGAGCTGCGTACTTACGGCTTTGGTGACTTAGACTCGAGCAAACTAAACGTGAACCTAGTGGAAGCAGGTGAGCGTATTCTTCCGGCATTGCCACCGCGTATTTCTTCTGCGGCGCACCAAGAGCTGGTTAAACTCGGTGTTAACGTGCGTACTGCTACCATGGTAACGCAAGCGGATAAAGACGGTTTAACCACTAAAGACGGCGAGAAAATTCCTGCGCAAATCATGGTGTGGGCAGCGGGTATTAAGGCCCCTGACTTTATCAAAGACATTGCCGGCCTAGAAACAAACCGTATCAACCAACTTGTGGTTAAAGGTACGCTTCAAACTACTCGTGACGATGACATCTTTGTTATTGGTGATTTGGCGCAATGTACTCAACCTGATGGTTCATTCGTACCGCCACGCGCTCAAGCAGCACACCAAATGGCAAGCCAAGCGTTCAGCAACATCGTCGCTAAGCTTAACGGTCGCGAACTGAAAGACTACGTTTACAAAGACCATGGTTCTTTGGTTTCGCTAAGCCGCTTCTCTACAGTTGGTAGCTTGATGGGGAACTTAACCAAAGGCTCTATGATGGTTGAAGGTCGTATCGCGCGTGTTGTATACATCTCGCTATACCGTATGCACCAAATGGCGTTGCATGGCGTGATTAAGACTGGCTTGATGATGCTCGTTGGCCGTATTAACCGCGTACTTCGTCCAAACTTGAAGCTACACTAATTTGATGACTTGGCTTTCTATTGCTGACTTGATAGAAAGACAAACAATCAAAACGAAAAGCCACCGTCTGTCGGTGGCTTTTTTGTTGTCTTAAAATCGAACACTTTTATTCGATTAATTACAAATCAGTGGGTAACAACGAATACACAACGCCATCTTTTGGTTTACCGTGGAAGATAAAACGATTTCTAGCAATGGCTTCTTTCTTCGCTCCGACTGATTCGATTAATGTTTGACTGGCAATGTTGTCTGGATCGCAGACGATCTCTACTCGCGTTAAGCTAAGCTTGGCGAAACAAAATTCAGCCAGTGCTCGAATTGCTTCTTGTGCATAGCCTTTTCGTTGGTATTTATCTGCAACCCAGTAGCCAATACTCGCCATGTTGAATGTATGGTAAAGCTCGTTTACAGCAGCCATTCCAAGTAAATTGTTGTATTCACGATCATAAATACCAAATCCAAATGCCTCCGTTTTTACCCAATTTAAGCGAGTGGCAAGAAGGAAGTCCTGCGCGTCTTTGAGGGTGACGTTTTCGTCACACCAATCTAACCATTGATGTAGGGAAGGGGATTCAACTAACAAGCGTTGTAGTGAGTGGGCTTGTTCTGAGGGAATAAGCTTGAGTGCCAAGCGTGGGGTGATGATTTCAAAATCTGGACTCATGAACAGATACGACTTCCTTGTTGGGCGCTAGATAAAACAAAGCGCAGCCAGCGCTGCGCTTTTATGTTTATGTTGCTCTTATCGAACGCGACGAACTTGAATGATCATTCCCATCAAAGGGTTGTCTAAGTAGTGAGTTTCACTACTGCGCATACGGCGCTTCTGATCCATGCGGAAGCTCTTCAAGAACTTCTCTTCAGTGATGGTTGGTGAAACTTCTGCCAAGTTGCCTACTTGAACGTTGCCGTCCACTTCACCTAACTCATTCGTCATTTGCTCAGAAGGCTGAGACTCGATACGAACTTCACGTACAGCGGGCTCACGTAAATCTATGGTGGTCTCAGCGAACAAGTAGTGCTGAACGTAGATTTGAAGTTTGCCGTCTAACTCGTAGAGCGGACCGTTAACGGTTTCTTCACTGTAACCATCGGTTGAAAGTGATTGTGCATTGCCATTGATTTGGCTGCCGTCAGCGTTGTAAGAGCCTGAGAAATCACGTCCACCCACGATATGGAAGATCGGCGCGCTTGCCTTGCCGCGGTCGCCTTGACGCCAGGCTACGTGTTTAAGCACTTTGAAGCCGGCGTGATTGTTCAATGCTGATTCTTGTGCATTCAAACGGAAAGAAGAACGTGGTAGCAAAGTGACGCCTTTAGAACGGCGGTAAGACTCACTGTCTAAGCTGCCTACGTTGCTCATTTCGATTTTTGGCAGCTCATTTGGCCATGATTCACTGGTACTTTCAGCGTTAACTGCTCGCTTGAAAATAATTACTTCAATATCAAATTGACGCGCAGCCCAAGTAGGCATTGAGACACAAAGAAGCAATAATGGGATCAGTATTCTCATTCGACTATTAGCTCGTTGGTAATAAATTCTGTTTAAAATCATTCAGTAAGTCTTGAACAAACTGAATGCGTTTTCGTCGGTCCGTTAATGGTACGCTAAACTTGAACTTAGTTGGACCTTCCATTGCAAATTTTTGCGGCTGTGATTGCAGGAGTTTAACCAAATACGCTGGGTTTATGTCAGCATCAGGGTAAAACTCGATGAATCCGCCCTTATCATGTGCCTCAATTTTCTTCGCTTTGAGACTTCCTGCCCTAATTTTCAGTTCTGAGACAGAGAGAAGGTTTTTGGTTGCATCTGGCAATAAGCCAAAGCGATCAATCAGTTCTACCTTCAATTCCGACAAGCCTTCGTTGTCGCTGACGCTTGCAATGCGTTTGTACATTGATAGGCGTGTATTCACGTCAGGGATGTAGTCATCCGGTAGCAAGGCTGGAATACGCATTTCAATTTCCGTTTGCTCACGAAGCAAGTCATCCAACGATGGTTCTTTACCTTCTTTCAATGCTTCAACCGCTTGTTCAAGCATCTCCATATACAGTGTAAAGCCAACCGATTGAATTTGACCACTTTGTTCGTCACCTAATAGCTCACCTGCGCCACGAATCTCAAGATCGTGCGTCGCAAGAGTGAAACCTGCGCCCAGATCTTCTAACGAAGCAATAGCATCAAGACGTTTGATGGCGTCTTTGGTGATGGCTTTCGGATGTGGTGTCAATAAGTAAGCATAAGCTTGGTGGTGCGAACGACCTACACGACCACGTAATTGGTGAAGCTGCGCAAGACCAAGGTTATCGGCACGATCCATGATAATGGTGTTTGCCGTCGGAACATCGATACCTGTTTCAATAATAGTGGTACAGACGAGTAAGTTGAAACGCTGGTGGTAGAAGTCGTTCATGATGCGTTCTAGTTCGCGTTCACGCATTTGACCGTGGGCAACCGTCACACGAGCTTCTGGGATCAGCTTTTGCAAGTCTTCAGCGGTTTTGTCGATGGTTTCGACTTGGTTATGCAGGAAGTACACTTGACCACCGCGCATAATTTCTCGCAATGCGGCTTCACGAACGACCGAATCTTCATGCTGGCGCACAAACGTCTTGATCGCTAAACGACGCGCTGGTGGCGTTGCGATGATCGATAAATCACGCATACCACTCATCGCCATGTTCAACGTTCGCGGAATTGGTGTCGCGGTAAGCGTTAGGATGTCGACATCGGCACGCATTGCTTTTACTTTCTCTTTCTGGCGTACACCAAAACGGTGTTCTTCGTCGACGATCAACAAGCCAAGATCTTTGAATTTAATGTCGCTTGAAAGCAGCTTATGTGTACCAACAACGATGTCTACTTTACCGTCCGCGACGTCTTGAAGGATCACTTTCTGCTCTTTCGCTGATTTAAAGCGCGAAAGGACCTCTACACGAATTGGTAAGTTAGCAAAACGATCACGGAAGTTTTCAAAGTGCTGCTGAGCGAGCAGGGTAGTCGGCACCAATACGGCCACCTGCTTGCTGTTGTCTGTTGCCACGAAGGCTGCTCGCATTGCAACTTCGGTTTTACCAAAGCCAACGTCACCACATACGAGTCGGTCCATCGCTTTTGCTTGGCACATGTCCGAAAGTACCGCATTGATGGCGGTGGATTGGTCGTCCGTTTCTTCAAATGGGAATGTCGCTTTGAATGTGGCGTATTGGCCACGATCCAACTCGAATTTGTACCCCGGTTTTAGCTCGCGTTTTGCGTAAACATCCAGAAGTTCTGCTGCGACGTCACGTACTTTTTCTGCCGCTTTACGACGTGCTTTTGCCCACGCTTCACCGCCGAGTTTATGCAGTGGTGCACTCTCTTCTGCACCGCCAGAATAACGGCTGATTAAGTTCAGGGAAGAAACCGGAACGTAAAGTTTGGCATCGTTTTGATACTCAAGGGTAACGTATTCCGTTTTCATACCACCGGCTTCAAGCGTTTGCAGGCCGATGTAGCGTCCGATACCGTGGTCAATGTGTACGACAGGTTGCCCCGGTTTTAGCTCGGCAAGGTGGCGAATGACGGTGTCACTATTGACGGTTTTTTTGTCTTTGCGACGGCGTTGGATAACGCGATCGCCGAGTAGATCGCTTTCACAAATTAGTGCAAAGTTCAGCTCATCATGGATAAAGCCATGTTCTGCAGCGCCAAGTATCAGGCTGAATCGGTCATTTGAATCTAGTGCTTGGTATATTGAGCCATGAACCACGGGACGTACTTTGATGCCTTGCAACAGTTCTGTCAGCGCTTCACGACGGCCTTCTGATTCGACAGAAAAGACGATTTTTCCCGTAAATTGTTCGCTAAATTGGCGAAGGCGAGACAGTGGCTCTTTGTTTTGTTGCTGGACACCAAGCTCTGCCAAAGACTGTACCGCGAGGTTCTGACGACCAGCACGTTTAACAATTTTCTCTAGGCTTAATAGGGCCTGAGGCAATTGTTTGATGTGCTTAAATAGTTCGTCTTTCTTTAGCCACAGTTCATGAGGGGCCAGTAGCGGACGGAGTGGGTCGATTTTCTTTTGATCGTAACGGTAGTCAACGTCATTTAAGAAAGTATCGACCGCTGCTTCGATGTCTCCATAAATGATCAGTTGCGAATCTTCTGGTAAGTAATCGAACAGAGTCTCTGTGTGATCGAAGAACAATGGTTGCCAATATTCGATACCGGCAGGCCATGTTCCTTTAGTGACCTGCATATAAATCGATTCAGGCTCTCGGCGTGCTTCAAACTGTGTACGCCAACGGGTACGGAAGTCTTCGATTGCTACCTTGGTCGTTGGAAATTCGTGCGCAGGCAGTAATTGGATCTGCTGGATGTCTTCGATCGAACGTTGGTTCTCTGGGTCGAAAGTTCGTATCGTGTCGATCTCATCATCGAAGAAATCAATACGATAAGGGTCGGAGCTGCCCATAGGGAACAAATCTAAGATCGAACCGCGACTGGCGTATTCACCCGGTCCAAACACTTGATCGACGTGACGGTATCCCGAGTTTTCTAGCTGAGCACGTAGCTTTTCGAGTGAGAACTGGTCGCCCGTCTTAACCATCAAAGTGTGTTGCAGCAAAAAGTCTCTCGGAGACTGACGTTGCAAGATTGTGCTGACTGGTACGATCGTCATACCATTACGTTGATGAGGCAACTGGTATAAACGTGCAATTCGGTCTGAGATAATTTCTTGGTGCGGTGAAAAATTATCGTATGGCAAGGTTTCCCAATCCGGGAACAGGCTCACGGTTTGGTCTGTAAACTGCTCAATTTCAGCTTGTAGTTTTAGCGCGATTTGTGGATCGGGCACCACAAGAACTGAATGGCTTGAGTGTTGTTTTGCCAGTTCTGCAATGGCCATTGGTAATGACGCGCCAGGTAAATTCCCTAGCTGTTTTTTATCGCCACGTTCAGACGGATTAGTGACGGAAAGAATCGTTGCTTTTGTCATGGTCGTTATTTGTTATCTCGCTCTAGTGAACGCTGACGCAGTAGTTTCTGTTGTTGGTACAAAGCGGCTTTGATCAATAAATCTTGGTCGGCTTCTCTGAGCAATTTATACCTCAGAGTGGTGATGAAACCACGGTCACAAGGCTCGCATGCCACTACCTGAGCGTAGCAGTAAATGGCTGCCGCAGGGTGATCTAAGAACAGTTTTACTCGCACTAATTGTTGAGTCTCAATTTCAGTTTCTGAGCGATAGCTGAGCTGGCTTGCTCCAAACTGAGTGGTTTGAAAGCGCAGTGTTGCATCGTCTTGTTGAGAGAGCATAAAACTAAGTAAAAGGTTGAGCTTTGAATTCTGTGTATCCAACAGGCTGATGACGTGTTTCAGCTCTTTAGTTTGTAGTTCAAGGCGTGCATTATCTGCCAGCATATCTAAATGGCTAAATTCGCTTGCGACAATAAAAGGCGTTGGAATTTCCGAGACAAAGGTTTCCTCATCAGGCAGAACGAAGTCCGCTCCTAATGTTTCGACATTAAGAGTGAGGTTGTGGTGTACGGTGAAGTATTCTTGCTCTGTCATTAATCGGTCCTTTTCTGCCAACGAGCACTCTCATTTCATTGAAGAAAGAGAGGGATAGGGCACTGATTATCGCTAACTGAAATAAGTTATCAAGTTTCCATGTTTTGTCTGGGTGAACTTTCTCGCTTAAAAATGGACTTATTGCATGTCGTTGACAAATTTAGCGATTATCTTGTCTTCTTCATTGTAAGAGTAAGGTAAGATAACTCTTATTATTTAGCACTATTAGAAAACCAGTTGGTTTGTCCTATATGTATCATCCTATCTCTTTGTTTATTGGCTTGAGATATCTTCGGGGTCGTTCCGGAGATAGGTTCAGTCGATTCGTGTCTTATATGTCGACCGCAGGCATTACGATCGGTGTGATGGCGCTTGTGACCGTACTCTCTGTCATGAACGGTTTTGAAGCGCAACTAAAAGAGCGCATTTTAGGTGTGTTGCCTCATGCCGTAATTTCACAACATGATGGCAAAACGCCAATGACAGCGACGGCGCCTGAATTTATCCAGAAGATGTCTACGACGGCAAAGCCTGAACCGATCGTTCGTGGAGAAGCGGTTATTCAAAGTTCTGCACAATTGACCGCGGGCTACTTGATTGGGATTGAACCAAAACAAGGCGACCCTATTTCAAACCATTTAATCGCAGGTCGATTGTCTTCTTTAAAAGCGGGTGAGTATAAGGTCTTCTTAGGACACAGCTTGGCGCGATCGTTAAAAGTCTCAATGGGCGATAAAGTGCGTTTAATGGTAACGAATGCATCACAATTTACTCCGTTAGGGCGTATTCCTAGTCAGCGTAACTTTACCGTTGCGGGGTTGTTTAATACTGGCTCGGACGTTGATGGGCAATTGATGATTGTGAACATGACGGATGCGGCAAAGTTGATGCGCTTACCTAAAGAGACGGTCTCTGGTTGGCGTGTCTTTTTCTCCGACCCGTTTATGGTGACTGAGTTTGCAGATAAACCTATGCCTGAAGGTTGGCAGTGGAGTGACTGGCGCGCGCAACGCGGTGAACTTTTCCAAGCGGTTAAAATGGAAAAGAACATGATGGGCTTGATGCTCGGTTTAATAGTCGGTGTTGCCGCGTTTAACATCATTTCTGCTTTGATCATGGTGGTGATGGAGAAGCAATCTGAAGTCGCAATTCTCAAAACCCAGGGGATGAAGCAATCTCAGGTGATGGCTATTTTTATGGTTCAAGGTGCTAGCAGTGGCGTAATTGGCGCGATTGTTGGTGGAGTGGTAGGCGTGGCTTTGTCGCTTAACCTCAATGCGATTCTGGAAGCGGCTGGTGTGGCGCTATTTAGCTTTGGTGGCCATCTGCCAATTGTTATCGATTCATTCCAAATTTTATTAGTGGTAGTGCTGGCGATTGCTCTGAGTCTTGCTGCAACTGTATATCCATCTTATCGAGCATCTTCTGTTAAACCTGCTGAGGCACTTCGCTATGAATAAGCTATTAGAATGTCGTGATATTCGTAAAGTCTACCGAGAGGGATCGTTAGATACAGAAGTGTTGAAAGGCGTGAGCTTTGATATTGATAAAGGTGAGTTAGTGTCAATTGTTGGCTCATCGGGCTCAGGGAAAAGTACTTTACTGCACATCCTTGGTGCGTTGGACGACGCATCACAAGGTGAGGTCGACTTTCTTGGCCAAGACCTATCTGCATTGAGTTCAAATAAACAAGCCGCGTTGCGTAACAAACACCTTGGTTTTGTGTATCAATTCCATCATTTGTTGGCGGATTTTACGGCAGTAGAGAATGTGGCTATGCCCCTGCTGATCGGTGGAACGAAAGTATCGCAAGCAAAAGAAGCTGCTCAATCTCTACTCGAAAAGGTGGGGTTAGGTCATCGCATGGATCATCGTCCGTCCGAACTTTCTGGTGGTGAGCGTCAGCGCGTAGCCATTGCACGAGCTTTGGTGAACAAGCCTGATCTGGTATTGGCGGATGAGCCAACGGGTAACTTAGACCACAACACTGCCTTGGCGATTTACGATTTGATGCGTGAATTAAACCAAGAGTCGAACATTGCTTTTTTAGTGGTTACTCATGATAACGAGTTAGCCGCGAAAATGGATCGCCAAATGCATATGCAAGATGGCTTGCTGGTGGATCGCTTTATCACTGAAACAGCGGTTGCGGAGGGCTAATTTTGTTTTCATCTCTAGCACTGATGATCGGTGGCCGATTCAGTCGCGCTAAAAAGCGTAACAAAATGGTGTCGTTCATTTCGCTTTCTTCCACGATTGGTATTGCGGTTGGCGTTGCGGTTATCATTATTGGTCTTTCAGCAATGAATGGTTTTGAACGTGAGCTGCAATCGCGCGTGTTATCAGTTATTCCGCATGGTGAGTTAGAAGGGGTCAATGGACCACTGCACAATTACACCAAAACCATGAATCAGGCATTGAGTCATGAACATGTTGTCGCGGCGGCGCCTTATGTTCGCTTTACTGGTTTGGCGGAAAAAGGTAGCAAGCTTAAAGCCGTTGAAGTACGAGGTGTCGATCCGGCTTTTGAGCAGGCCGTATCAAGCATGTCTGATTTTATTGATCCCCAAGCATGGCAGAATTTTTATGCTGGTCAGCAGCAAGTCATTCTGGGGCGTGGAGTTGCCAACGAATTAAATGTTGAGGTTGGTGACTACGTTACGTTAATGATTCCGCAAACGGGAAGCACCAGCAAAGTTCAAGCACCAAAACGTGTGCGAGTCAAAGTCTCAGGTTTTTTAACGCTTAACGGCCAGATCGATCATTCACTCGCTCTGGTTCCATTAAAAGATGCACAGGCGTATGCACGTTTAGGCGATGGTGTTACAGGGATTTCATTGAAGACAGATGAGGTACTTAATGCACCTTCGATCGTGCGTGAAGTCGGTAGTCTGATTGATGTGTATGTCTACCTCAAGAGCTGGCAACAACAATTTGGTTTCTTGTATCGCGACATCCAACTGGTTCGCACCATTATGTACTTGGTGATGGTTCTGGTGATTGGTGTTGCAAGCTTCAACATCGTTTCTACATTGATGATGGCTGTAAAAGATCGCGCTGCAGAAATTGCGATATTACGCACCATGGGCGCAAAAGATGGGCTAATTAAACGTATCTTTGTATGGCAAGGTGTGTTCTCGGGCGTATTCGGAAGTATTGCAGGCAGTATTGTTGGTGTGTTTGTCGCGCTAAACTTAACCCCCATCATTAAAGCGTTAGAGAGTTTAATCGGACATCAGTTCTTATCGGGTGACATCTACTTTGTTGACTTCTTACCTTCCCAGTTGCATTGGCCTGATGTGGCTTTGGTTTCGGGAACGGCAATCATGTTGAGCTTGTTAGCAACTTGGTACCCTGCTTCTCGCGCAGCGAAGCTCAATCCTGCTGCGGTATTGAGTTCCAAGTAATCGAAAGAAAGACTTTAGCCGCCGCTCTCAAGCGGCAGGCACAAAAAAGGACCGAATCTCGGTCCTTTCTTTTATCTATGTTCAGCTTATCTCTGTCATGGCTCGGTAGACTTCATACTTGAGTTACAGCGCCTTTCATGTCGAACGTTAACTGTTCTCCATTCGATGCTCTACAACCTGCTAATTGAAGAATAAGTACTTATCTTATCTTACGTTTTTGCCAGCTTCTCACGACTGAGTAACGCCAAAGCCCCCGAATACCAAAATAGCCAATGATGGCTGATACAACGCCGCATATTGCGCAGCCTAGTAGGAACGGTGGTCCAATAGTGTTCATTTGTTGCATGATGAATTCCCACGACAACTCAAAATGGAATGGCTGTGGAGGAACGTGCATAACCAAAGCGCCAAGTTTGTACGCAAAGTAGAACAGAACTGGCATCGTGATAGGGTTGCTGATCCATACCAATGCAACAGAAAGCGGTAAGTTAACGCCAAGCATGATGGCGAGACCTGCGGCCATGATCATCTGACTCGGAAGCGGAACAAACGCCATAAATAAGCCAACAGCAAAAGCACCAGATGCAGAGCGACGGTTTAAACACCACAAGTTTGGGTTGTATAACACGTTGCCGAAGACCTTTAGTGCTTTTTGGCGTTTGATCATTTCATGATCTGGCATGAAGCGTTTTATCAGCTTTCTAGGCATAGGACGACATGACTCTCTTAGAAAAAAGTTGGACCTTGGCATTATTTGTCGCGAGCGTTATTTCGTCTGCATGGTGGCCGACGATGCCAGATTGGCGATGGTTGCTGCTGGGAATAATTGCCATTGGCTCAATAATCAAATTACGTCGAGGCTTAATTAGCATAGGCGTAATTTCGGGCTGTATGGTTGTTATTGTCCACGGCAATGTTATGGAACATCAAAGACAAGCCCTGTTTCAAGCAGGGGTGAATATTACCATAATTGGTAAAGTTGACAGCCCTTTTACGCAAATAAGTCACGGATATGAAGGAATTGCGGTGGTTCGCGGGGTGAATTCTCAAAACCTGTTACCTTTTCTTAAACCGAAAATCCGTCTGATAACCCCTTTCCCACTGCCTGTTAACAGTGACTTTACTACTCAAGTTTCACTTAAACCCATTCTAGGGTTGAGAAATGAAGCGGGTTTTGATTCTGAGCAACAAGCCATTGGGCAGGGAATTGTTGCAAGGGCAACGTCGTCACGTAATGCCAAGTGGCAGATTCGTTCTTCTTACTCTGTTCGTCAGCAAATCATTCAGTCGGTTTCTGGAAGCATCTCGCGCCTCAAACATTATCCACTCATCAATGCGCTCGCCTTTAGTGACCGCTCACTTTTAACGTATCAAGATTGGCAGCAGCTACGGGATAGTGGGTTATTGCACCTGGTCTCTATTTCCGGTTTGCATATTGGGATGGCATTCAGTTTTGGTATTTTCGCCGGGGTTGCACTTCGGTACGTTTTTTTCAATCTCCAGCTGTTACCACCTATCATTGGGATTATCACCGCGTTTTTGTACGCTTGGCTTGCAGATTTTTCTTTGCCGACGATAAGAGCTTTTTTTGTCTGTGTTATTTATGTGTCATTAAAGTTTTGGCTGGTGTATTGGAGCGCTTGGCGTGTATTGCTGTTAGCAGTCGCTATTCAGCTTTGCATTGAACCTTTTGCTTCCCTTAGTCTGAGTTTTTGGTTGTCGTATCTCTCTGTTGTTGCGGTACTGCTTGCGGTGAATGCCGTTCAGAGCCACAAGGGGGATTGGAAGGACAAGTTGATCTTGTTGTTGAAAGTACAGTTAGTACTTACTTTGTTGATCGTGCCGATCAGTGGGTATTTCTTCTCTGGCACCAGTCTAACCTCAATTATTTATAACCTAGTATTTATACCTTGGTTTGGGATGATTGTGGTTCCTCTGATGTTTCTTGCACTCATGTTTTCGCTTTGCTCTTATTTCATTTCGGCGTGGTTTTGGCAAGGCATGGACTGGGCGCTATGGCCATTGAGTTGGTCTTTACCCTTTGCCACAGGGAGTTGGCAGTTTCTCAGTTTGAAAGCAACGCTTCTTGTCGGTGTGGCAAGTGCTTGTCTTTTGCTTGGTCGCTTTTTTCGGGCGAACGGACTGCTTTTATTACTTTTGGTCACGACTTGTGTGGTGTTCTTTCATGATTCAACTAGAGACCGATGGCGAGTGGATGTTCTCGATGTTGGGCATGGGCTTGCAGTATTAATCGAAAAAGGCGGCAAGGTATTGCTTTATGACACAGGGAAAGGATGGGGGAGCGGTAGCATTGCTGAGCAGGTTATCGCCCCGACTTTGCATCGTCGAGGTTACGGTTCCATCAATGGGTTCATCATTAGCCATGCGGACTCTGACCATGCAGGAGGTCGTCAATACATCGAAAGTGCTTTTAATCCGACCTATAAGTTCAGCAGCCAGAATTACACTGACTACAGAGCGTGCGTTGCTGGGGAGTACTGGTCGTGGCAATCCTTGAATATGGAAGTGTTGTGGCCACCGAAGTTGGTTCAGCGTGCCTACAATCCCCACTCTTGTGTGATTAGGATAGTCGACTCTCAATCTGGTTTCCGTCTGCTGCTGACGGGAGATATTGAAGCCATAAGTGAATGGATACTCATGCGTGAGCCTGAGAAACTAGAAAGTGATGTGATGTTGGTTCCTCACCATGGCAGCAAGAGTTCTTCGAACCCCCAATTTGTTCAAGCCGTTTCCCCCAAATTAGCCATTGCTTCTCTCGCAAAAAGTAATCAATGGGGGATGCCTGCTGAAAATGTTGTATCAGCTTATGAAGAGAGCAAAGCGCTTTGGTTAGACACAGGCAGTGATGGTCAAGTATCGGTGTTTATTGAGCAAGACAATTGGCACTTCGAAGTTAAACGAAGTGAGACATTTGACCCTTGGTATAGGCAGATGCTGCGTAAGGGAGTAGAATAAGAGTCTTAATGTAAGAAAATAAAGCACTTCTATGTCGATAAATACTGATGAAACGACCTGGCAGACGTTTAAGCGTCTATGGCAATTTATTCGCCTTTATAAGGCCGGTTTGATCGTTGCTGTCATTGCATTAGTCGTTAATGCTGTTTCAGATACCTACATGATTTCCCTGCTTAAACCACTTCTTGATGAAGGTTTTGGCAATGCAGAGTCAGACTTTCTACGCACACTCCCATTAATTGTTTTCGCCATGATGTTTATTCGTGGTGTGAGTGGGTTTGTCTCGACCTATTGTTTGAGCTGGGTTTCCGGCAACGTCGTGATGCAAATTCGACGAATGGTGTTCAACCACTTTATGCATATGCCTGTTTCTTATTTTGATAAAGAAAAAACAGGCAACTTATTGTCACGTATCACTTACGACTCAGAGCAAGTATCTGCTGCAACTAGCCAAGCATTGGTCAGTATCGTTCGTGAGGGTGCAAGTATCATTGGCTTGTTGGTTTTGATGTTCTACAACAGCTGGCAATTGTCTTTGGTACTGTTTGCTGTTGCTCCTGTTGTTGCTTGGGGTATTGGTATCGTTTCTAAACGATTCAGAAAAATTTCAAAGAACATGCAAACCATGATGGGTCATGTGACGGCTTCCGCGGAGCAAATGCTGAAAGGTCATAAAGTCGTACTGAGTTATGGTGGTCAAGACATCGAAGGCAAACGCTTCGAGAAAGTCAGCAATCAGATGCGCCAGCAAAGCATGAAGCTAGTGACAGCTCAAGCAGCTGCGAACCCGATCATTCAAATGATTGCATCTATTGCGATTGTTGTCGTGCTTTACCTTGCTAGTATCGACTCAATTAAAGACCAGTTGACTCCGGGTACATTTACGGTTGTATTCTCTGCGATGTTTGGTTTGATGCGTCCATTGAAAGCTCTGACGAATGTTACGTCACAGTTCCAACGCGGTATGGCGGCAAGCCAAACCTTGTTTGCACTGGTCGATCTAGAACCAGAAAAGAACGAAGGTAAATTCAAAGTAGAGCGTGCGCAAGGCGATGTAACTGTCAAAGATGTCAGCTTTACTTATGAAGGTGCAGAGAAACCAGCGCTTGAGAATGTCAGTTTTGACATTCCAAAAGGTAAGACGGTTGCTCTCGTTGGGCGCTCAGGTTCAGGAAAGAGTACCATTGCTAATTTGTTCAACCGTTTCTATGACGTAAGCAGTGGTTCAATTACGCTTGATGGTCATGACATTCGTGATTATGAGCTTAAGAATCTTCGTGAGCAGTTTGCGCTTGTTTCGCAAAACGTACATTTGTTCAACGACACGATTGCAAACAACATTGCTTACGCGACAGAAGAACAATACTCACGTGAAGACATTGAGCGTGCAGCCAAACTGGCTCATGCGATGGAGTTCATTGGTAAAATGGACGGTGGCTTAGACGCGATGATTGGCGAAAATGGTGCGAGTTTGTCAGGTGGCCAGCGCCAGCGTGTCGCAATTGCACGTGCACTTCTACGTGATGCACCTGTGCTGGTACTTGATGAGGCAACGTCAGCTCTGGATACGGAATCGGAACGTGCTATTCAATCGGCGCTGGATGAACTGCAAAAAGACAAGACGGTACTGGTGATTGCTCACCGTTTGTCGACCATCGAAAACGCTGATGAAATCCTTGTAGTCGATGAAGGCGCTATCGTTGAGCGTGGTAGTCATGCTGATTTGATCGCTAAAGATGGCGCTTATGCCCAGCTTCATCGAATTCAATTTGGTGCCTAAGCGCTGTGATTGAAAAGATCTGGTTCGAAAACCATCCGCTTAAATACTTGCTATGGCCGCTTTTGTGGCCATTAAGCTTGCTGTTTGGTGCGATAAGCCAATCGAAACGCCGTCAATACCAAGTCGGCAAGAAAGAAGCCTACAAAGCACGCGTGCCTGTTGTGGTCGTTGGTAACATTACCGCTGGTGGCAATGGTAAAACGCCAGTGGTAGTGTGGCTGGTGGAGCAATTGCAACTACTGGGTTATAAACCCGGAGTGGTATCGCGTGGTTATGGCGCAAAAGCACCTCAGTATCCGCTTGTTCTTGATGATAATACACCAGCGAAACACTGTGGTGATGAGCCTAAGCTAATTCATCGTCGTACTGGTGCGCCAGTAGCCGTAGACCCGATTCGTGCTAATGCGGTGAAAGCATTGCTTGAAACTGGCGTTGACATCATTATTACTGACGACGGCCTCCAGCATTACGCTTTAGAGCGAGATATCGAGTTCGTTATCGTTGATGGTAATCGCCGCTTTGGCAATGAAAGCCTTATTCCACTTGGCCCACTACGTGAAGGGGTAGAGCGTCTTGCTGAAGTCGACTTTATCATCACTAATGGTGGTCAAGCTCAGCATGGCGAAATGCCAATGTCTTTAGCGCCATCAAAGGCGATCAATTTGAAGACGAAGCAGCACGTGGATGTGAGTGAGTTGAAAGACTTAGTCGCATTTGCTGGTATTGGGTATCCACCTCGTTTTTTTAATACACTTAACGCAATGAATGCGGATGTCAAAGTCACGAAAGGGTTTGCCGATCATCAGGACTTTGACCAACAAGAATTAGATGCATTGGCTCAACAAGGAGCGAATGTGATTATGACAGAAAAAGATGCCGTTAAATGCGACCGCTATGCGCAAGACAATTGGTGGTATCTTCCTGTTTCTGCTCAGTTTGAACAACATGATGCAGAACGAATTTTAAATCGAATAAAAGAGGTTAAAGCGACTTATGGATCACCGTCTGCTTGAGATTGTAGCTTGCCCTGTGTGCAAAGGTAAGCTGACGTACGATAAAGATAATCAAGAGTTGATCTGCAAATTAGATCGCCTTGCTTACCCAATCAAAGAGGGTATTCCTGTTCTCCTTGAACCAGAAGCAAGAACCATGAGCATGGACGAGGGACGCTAATGTCTTTTACGGTTGTCATTCCTGCGCGTTACGCATCAAGCCGCTTACCGGGTAAGCCGTTGGCAGACATTGGTGGTAAACCAATGATCCAATGGGTTTATGAGCAAGCGTTACAAGCGGGTGCTGAAGACGTGATTATTGCGACTGACGATGAGCGCGTATCGGCGGCTGCAGAGCAGTTTGGTGGCAAGGTTTGTATGACCTCGCCAAACCATGAATCTGGCACTGAGCGACTAGCAGAAGTGGTAGAAAAAATGGCAATTCCTGCAGACCACATTGTGGTTAATGTTCAGGGTGATGAACCATTGATTCCGCCGTCTATTATTCGCCAAGTGGCTGATAACCTAGCAGGTTGCGATGCACCAATGGCAACGCTTGCGGTTGAAATCGAATCGGAAGAAGAAGTCTTTAACCCAAATGCGGTAAAAGTAGTAGCGGACGAGCGTGGTTACGCTATGTACTTTAGTCGTGCGACGATCCCTTGGGATCGTGACAACTTTGCCAAGCAAGACAAAACTATCGTAAATCCATTAATGCGTCACATCGGCATCTACGCTTACCGTGCTGGCTTCATCAATACTTATGTGAATTGGCAGCCAAGTGCACTTGAGCAAATCGAGTGCCTGGAGCAACTTCGTGTGCTTTGGTACGGTGAAAAGATTCATGTTGCGGTTGCAAAAGAAGCGCCAGCAGCAGGTGTGGATACGCAAGCCGACCTTGAAGCGGTAAGAAAAATTATTGCAAAGCAAGCTTAGTACACCGCACTGACTGATTTAGATAGATAAAGGCTCCTAAGTTAGGAGCCTTTTCTTTTATTCATTAGTAGAAAGGGAGTTCTAGATATTTGTGTCGTACTGATTGCGTTTCGGACAGGTAGAGAGAATCTCTCGGTGTCCGGTATCTTTTACTTCCTCCAAAATCACATCGAAGCCCCATAAGCGATAAACATGTTTCAACACCTCTTCATAACTGTTATCCAATGGAATTCGGTTATGAGGGACGTATTGAAGTGTTAACGAACGATCGCCTCTCACATCCACGTTAAATACCTGAATGTTTGGCTCTAGATTGGCTAAGTTATATTGTGCGGCTAGCGCCTCTCGGATGCGTTTGTAACCCATCTCATCGTGAATGGCGGCAACCTCAACGAAGTTCTTACGATCATCATCATTAATGGCGAAAAGTTTAAAATCTCGCATTAGCTTTGGTGACAAGTATTGGCTGATAAAACTTTCATCTTTGAAGTTATGCATCGCAAAGTGAAGCGTGTCTAACCAATCGGCTCCGGCAATTTCTGGGAACCACTCTTTATCCTCATCGGTTGGCTCTTCACAGATACGTTTTATGTCTCTGAACATCGCAAAGCCAAGCGCATAGGGGTTAATGCCGCTAAAGTACGGACTGTTATAAGCAGGTTGAGCAACAACGCTGGTGTGACTATGTAGAAATTCGAGAATAAACTTCTCTGACACTAAGCCTTCATCGTAAAGGTGATTCAGAATCGTGTAGTGCCAAAATGTTGCCCACCCTTCATTCATAACTTGGGTTTGTTTCTGAGGGTAAAAGTACTGGCTGACTTTACGGACAATTCGGACGATTTCACGCTGCCAAGGCTCCAGCAATGGCGCATGTTTTTCGAAGAAATAAAGCAGGTTTTCCTGTGGCTCACTTGGGAAACGAATCTTGATATCTTCTTCTTTAGTTTTTGCCTGTGGAACGGTACGCCAAAGTTCGTTCACTTGAGATTGAAGATAGGCTTCGCGCTCTTCTTGACGTGCTTTCTCTTCATTAATAGAGATTTTTTCGGGACGCTTATAGCGGTCTACACCGAAGTTCATTAATGCATGGCATGAGTCAAGTAGTTGCTCAACTTCATGCACCCCGTATCGCTCTTCACATTCCGCAATGTAGTTCTTCGCAAACAAGAGATAGTCAATGATCGAGCTGGCGTCGGTCCACGTTTGGAACAGATAATTGCCCTTGAAGAACGAGTTGTGTCCATAACAAGCGTGAGCGATAACAAGCGCCTGCATCGTGATGGTGTTCTCTTCCATCAAATAAGCGATACATGGGTTGGAGTTAATCACGATCTCGTAAGCCAAGCCCATTTGACCGTGTTTGTAGTTTTGCTCAGTTTGGATGAACTTTTTGCCAAACGACCAATGATTGTAGTTGATGGGCATACCGATACTTGAGTATGCATCCATCATTTGTTCGGAGGTAATCACCTCGATTTGGTTTGGGTAAGTGTCGAGGCGATAATGCTCCGCGACACGCTTAATTTCTTTGTGATAACGCTCCAACAATTCAAACGTCCAGTCTGGGCCGTCTGGAAGCATATTTTCTCTGCGCTTCTTCGAAGCTTCCCCCGAAAGGTTTTTCGTTGCGGTATTCATCGCTAGCCTCCTTACGCCGTTTCTTTTTGGAATAGTTCACGGAAGACTGGGAAGATATCCTCCACAGAGCGGATGTTTTTCATGGCAAAGTTTGGGAAGGCTTCAGCAAGCTTCTCGTATTCATGCCATAGCGTTTGGTGTGAGCGTCGGGTGATCTCAATGTATGAATAGTACTGACAGTTAGGAAGCAGTTTATTCACTAGGAGTTCACGGCAACGCGGAGAATCGTCAGCCCAATTATCCCCATCGGATGCCTGTGCGGCGTAGATGTTCCATTGGCCTACAGGATAGCGGTCTTGCACGATTTCGTTCATTAGCTTGAGAGCGCTCGACACAATTGTTCCACCCGTTTCTTGCGAGTAGAAGAACTCATGTTCATCGACCTCTTTTGCTTGAGTATGGTGACGAATGAATACGACCTCTACATTTTCGTAGGTGCGCGTCAAGAACAGGTATAAAAGAACATAGAAGCGTTTTGCGATATCTTTGGTGGCTTGGTCCATAGAACCTGAAACGTCCATCAGACAAAACATGACCGCTTGGCTCGATGGCACAGGGCGCTTCTCATAGTTCTTGAAACGTAAGTCGAAGGTATCAATGAAGGGCACGCTTTCGATTTTCTTGCGCAGATCCTCAATTTCCTTCTTCAGACGATTTTCCTCGAGCTGCTGAGCTGGCTCGATGTTTTTGATGCGAGTAAGCTCATCCTCTAGTTCATTAAGAAGACGCTTTTTACCTGCTGTCATTGCGGTACGTCGAGCAAGTGATTGCTGCAACGAACGCACAATGGCAATGTTGGACGGAATGCCTGCAGTTTGGTAACCCGCACGATGGGTCTTCCATTCAGTTATTTTAGCAATCTGATTTTTTTCAAGATTGGGTAACTCCAAATCCTCGAACAAGATATCGAGATATTCATCTTTGGATATCTGGAAAACAAACTCGTCTTGGCCTTCGCCATCAGGACTCGCATTGCCTTCTCCTGCGCCACCACCTTGACCTCCACCTTTCGGGCGCTCGATTTTGTCACCAGTAATAAATTGGTCGTTGCCAGGGTGCACACGCTCACGTACGCCCCCTTTACCCTGATGAAACATAGGTTCGTTGATGTCTTTGTGCGGTATTGCAACGTCTTCGCCCGTTTCCGTGTTTGTGATCGAGCGTCGATTCACTGCGTCAGCTACCGACTCTTTAATCTGCTCTTTATGGCGTTTCAAGAAGCGCTGTCGATTAACAGCGCTCTTGTTTTTACCATTGAGCCTTCGGTCTATAAATTGCGCCATGAAATAGCCCTCTTCATGTTTCACAAGCGACCTAACTCAAACTGGTTAGGATGACTTACGTACTCGTAGGTACCACTCAGAAAGTAGGCGAACCTGTTTCTCGGTATAGCCTTTTTCCATCATGCGAGCGACAAAGTCGTCGTGTTTCTTCTGATCTTCAGAAGACGTTTTCGCATTGAATGAAATAACCGGAAGTAGCTCTTCGGTATTGGAGAACATTTTCTTCTCGATTACCGTGCGCAGTTTTTCGTAGCTGGTCCAAACTGGGTTCAGGCCATTGTTATTGGCTTTCGCACGAAGCACAAAGTTGACGATTTCGTTTCGGAAATCTTTCGGGTTTGAAATGCCAGCGGTTTTCTCGATCTTCTCTAGTTCAGCATTCAGAGAGGCACGGTCAAACAGCTGACCTGTTTCTGGATCGCGGTATTCTTGATCTTGAATCCAGAAATCTGCGTAAGTCACGTAGCGGTCAAAGATGTTCTGGCCATATTCAGAATAAGACTCTAGGTAGGCCGTTTGTACTTCTTTGCCGATGAACTCGACGTAACGTGGTACAAGGTAACCCTTCAAGAACTCGAGGTACTTTTCTGCCATTTCAGAAGGGAACTGCTCACGCTCAACTTGCTGCTCAATCACGTAGAATAGGTGGACAGGGTTTGCCGCTACTTCGGTTTGGTCGAAGTTAAACACACGCGATAGAATCTTGAACGCGAAACGGGTGGAAAGACCGTTCATACCTTCATCGACACCGGCAAAGTCGCGGTACTCTTGGTAACTCTTCGCTTTCGGATCGGTATCTTTCAGTGTTTCACCATCGTAGACACGCATCTTCGAGAAAATGGACGAGTTCTCAGGCTCTTTGAGTCGAGACAGAATACTGAACTGTGCCAAAGTTTCGAGTGTGCTTGGTGAGCAAGGTGCTTTAGAAAGTTCACTGTTTTCAAGTAGTTTCTGGTAGATCTTCACTTCTTCCGATACACGTAAACAGTAAGGGACTTTCACTATGTATACACGGTCTAAGAATGCTTCGTTGTTCTTGTTATTACGGAACGTTTGCCACTCTGATTCATTTGAGTGGGCCAAAATCATGCCGTCGAATGGGATAGCAGATAACCCTTCCGTACCGTTAAAGTTACCTTCTTGAGTTGCCGTCAAGAGAGGGTGTAGCACCTTGATTGGCGCTTTGAACATCTCCACAAATTCCATCAAGCCTTGGTTTGCTTTACATAGCGCGCCGGAGTAGCTGTAGGCATCTGGATCATCTTGTGAAAAGTGTTCAAGCTGGCGAATATCAACTTTACCAACCAATGATGAGATGTCTTGGTTGTTTTCATCGCCGGGTTCAGTCTTCGCAATTGCAACTTGGTCTAGAATAGAAGGACGTACCTTAAGCACCTTGAACTTGGTGATATCACCGCCAAACTCGTGCAGACGTTTTGCAGCCCAAGGTGACATGATAGAGCGTAGGTAGCGATGCTCAATACCGTATTCTTTCTTAAGGATTTCGCCGTCTTCCGAAGCATTAAATAAGCAGAAAGGATGATCATTTACGGGGCTGCGCTCACCATTGGCGCTGAGCACGTAAACCGGCATTTTTTCCATCAGTGCTTTTAACTTCTCAGCCAGTGATGATTTACCACCACCTACTGGGCCAAGAAGGTAAAGAATTTGTTTTCGTTCTTCCAAACCTTGCGCGGCGTGTTTGAGATAAGACACGATCTGTTCGATAGCGTCTTCCATGCCGTAGAAGTCTTTGAAGGTTTCGTAACGAGAGATCACTCGGTTTGAGAAGATGCGGCTCAGTCTTGGATCTTGCGCAGTATCAATGACTTCTGGTTCCCCAATCGCTATGAGAAGTCGTTCTGCTGCATTGGCATAAGCGCTTTTATCGTCCTTGCACAGGGCTAAGAAATCCTGCAACGACATCTCTTCATCTTTTGAAGCTTCATATCTTGATTGATAGTGGTCGAAAATACTCATGTCGCTTTCCCCTTTAATAGTCAGTCTACCGACGAACGTTGACGCAGGCTTACCCACCTTTGATATGTCCTTCGTTGTATGAACTTATACGCCCTGTTATCGCATTTGGTTTGTACCGAACCCCAGTTAGGTCATGCCAAAGGCTTTGCTTTATGGACAATTTTTCACTGCAACGGAGGACGGTGGATAGGTACCTTTCAATCACTCCCTTTCTCATTTTAAGCCTAGTCGGGGATTTCCAATTTTGCTTAACAATTATGAATTTATTGCAAAAGTGACATTTGAATCACTGTTTAATGAGAGAAGAATTTGTGTTGTGAATGACAGTATAAGAAATCAATTATTTGGCGATAAATCGTCGATATCAGTGAATTCTAGGTGGTGTTTGGGAAAGCGTAGAGAAAGCTGACAGGTGAGATTTGATAAAATCGTGACAGGGGAGATGAAAAAAGGAGAGCGTTTACTCTCCTTTTCAAATGCTTAGTGCGTTATGCACTGAAAATTTGCGCCAATTCGTTTGCACACAAATGGTACTGACGAGGGCAGTTGCGCCATGTTTTCAACATGCGCTGGTATTTTTCCTGCATTGGCATTTGGCTGTTGAAGTGGTGATCAGCCTTATCAAATTGCGGATATAGACCTTCAGAATCCACAAGGAAACGAACGTAATGCACTTGTTGGGCTTCTGTTGCGATATCAAAACCAAGGAATTGCAGACGGCGTTGATCGACTTTGCTGCGCTCTTCGTCATCCAGCATCTTGTTGGATTCTTGCATCGCATGGTACATCTCCATGATGTCGATGATTTCACGACATTCAGATTCAGTAATGCAGCCAAAATCTTTGTTCAGTTCGCGCATTTGCAGCTCGTAACCACGTTCTACGATGGTCTGTAGACGCTTGTATTTTGCTGCGCTGCTAGGGTCCATCTGAGACATTAGGTTGTACTGGTTTGATAAGATCAAACGTTGAGCGTTTGACATTTCCATGATGACCTCACTAAATAATCTAATACATTTTTAATGTGCTTAGGTTAACGTTTCAGACGTTACTGAAACATGATCTCAACACATATTTAATATGAAAAATGGCAAGAATTATCAAATTTAGCCAGTTTACAAACAGCGTATGAATGCGTTGTGACATGCTATTTGTGGTAGTGGTTGTATATGTAATCTCGATCCGAGAATACTCTTAACCATTCTGGTTTGAATACGGTTAGGACCGCCAATGACATCCCATTAAGAAGCCCCTCGGGGAAAGCGAGTAATGGCACAAAAACAAAGTAGTTGTGCTGGATGGTTTGCCAGTCGTAATGACCGACTGATAGATGATAAACCGAGTTAATGAGTAGGTGTAAGCTACCGGTTAGTGCTCCATTGAAGAATCCCGCCACAAAAATGAAGACAAAAATATTGCGTGGCAAATATTGATAGCTGAGTAGAAAAACGAGGTAGCTTATTAGTATTGGTACCAGTGCAGAAAGTACGAGCGCACTTGGCAGCATTAATAGAGGAATACCGTGAATCAAGTGATTGATGATCATGACAGGGATACAGAGCAGAAAAGCCATTCTCCAGCCGAACATCATGGTTAGCGTTGTCAAAGCAAGAAAGTGGATTTGCAACCCTTCTTTCACACCGGCCTGTGCAGACCACAAAATGCTAAGCAAGAAGAGCGTTGCGAAGATCAAATGTTGAAATGGTTTTTCTTGTTCCATTTTAGGCCAAACGACTGATCGCCAATCGGGTAGGCAGTGCATGATTACAACCCAACCAACAATAATGACCGATACGAAATTAAACCAATCCATGTTTGATATCCTGACTTTTGATTCCTTACGAGCTTTACTTACCGTTTTAAGTGTGTAGTAGGTTTGTATACGTTTAATGTGTCGAGGATAGGGCACCAAATGTTTTGATTTGTTTGGTACTCTCGACGGTAATATGAGTAAAAAAATACCAGCGAATTGCTGGTATTTTTAATTGATTCAATAACCTAATATGACTTAGTATTTCACATTTGGATGGTATTGGGAAAGGATCGATTGGATTTCATCCATCGTTTCTTTCGATGGAGGGTTTACACCATCTAATGGGTAATCAAGCCCTAATGCTTCCCATTTATGCGCACCAAGTTTGTGGTACGGAAGAAGTTCCACTTTCTCAATGTTGTCCATATCTTTGATGAATTCACCAAGCATATGTGCCGCTTCAGGTTCATCTGTATAGCCCGGAACAACCACGTAGCGGATCCACGTTTTTTGACCGATTTTATGTAGATAGCGAGCGAAGTCTAAAACTCGACGGTTCGAAACGCCGATGAAATCTTGGTGAATTTCGTCTTTCATGTGCTTAAGGTCAAGCATTACAAGGTCTGTCGCTTCAAGCACTTCATCGATAACATCGGTATGTTTACGGATGTAACCATTGGTATCAAGACAAGTGTGAATACCTTCCGCTTGAGCTGCGCGGAAGAAGTCTCGCACAAATTCTGGTTGAAGCATCGCTTCGCCACCAGAACAAGTAATGCCACCACCTGATGCATTCATGAAATGACGGTAGGTTTTTGCTTCAGCAATAATTTCTTCAACCGTCACTTCTTTGCCGTCATGCGTATCCCAAGTATCGCGGTTATGGCAATACTTACAACGCATTAAACAACCTTGCAAGAAGACGATAAATCGAATACCGGGTCCGTCTACGGTACCACATGACTCAAACGAGTGAATACGACCAGCTGTTGACATCTTTTGCTCTCATTTTTTAATAAATTCTACCCGTTATTTTATTACAAATTGCAGGGTTAAAACAGTCTTGGAGAGGGACGTTGGCGAGATATTAAGCAAAGAAAGCGGCGAATGAAAACTCACACGCCGCACAGGGACTTATATTTAGAAGAACGCAAACAGTGACAGAGAGCCTGTACCATAAACATCAGTTTGTGCTTCTTCATAATCCGGTGTTTTAACGGTAAAGGTTAAGCTCGCGCCGTAGTTTCGGTTATACCAAGCTGCACCAGCAACCGCACTTGCTTGCCAGTTTTGTAACGTAACATCGTATTGATCGGATGGCTCAGGAATGCCTGAACGATCGCCTTCGATGGTAATGTCGTTAAAGCGGTAACGTCCTTCAAAGCCGGTGAACAAGAACCAACTGGATGTACTTTGCGCTAGCATACTCGCGTGGAATGGGCTTTCAACACTGATGTTTGCCGCACCGATACTGTTCGCTAAGTTGGTACCCCAACGGAACATGACACCTTGAGATACATCACTACGGAAGTTACCTGCGTTGATGTCGTTTACGTTAGTAATTTCCCATTGTGTGCTTTTACCTTCGCTGCGCATCAGTTTGTTGAATGCTCGGTAACCAACACTGAATGCGACTTCGTCATCAATTTGGTATTCCCAACCTTGTGGGTCGGTTGAGCCAGTGATGCCGTGAACGATATCTTGGGCTTTATCTGATAGTGAGCTTTCACCTGTTGCTCCGATAGTAAAATTGTATCGAACGGCTTGGTCTGCTGTGATCGAGATATAGTTGATTTCGGTATGTAGGTAGCCTGCGTAAGGACGATCATTAACAAGAGGGTAGTCGGCTTCAATATCACTCGGCGTCCACATTTTGTGGCCTAGTACAAGTTCTACTTTATCGACGTTGGCTTGCCCATTACCGTTTAAACTGAACCATTTCCATTCGCTGTCTTCACGCAGTTTATCGGTCGCGTAAGAAAGGAAAATACCGTTGGTGTAGTCTTGGTCGACACCAAATATGCCATCGTTATCTAAAGTGAAAGAGACGGTAGATTTTGTTGATGCAATCGCAGCAGGCGACAACAAGGCAAGGATAAATAATTTACTGAGTTTCATATACTTCGTTTGCTAGCGTTTTCGGCATCATACGTAAGATCGAGAACAAAGTCTTAGGCAATGTCACAACTTTAGTTCAAGACACAAAAAAAGGCCGATGCTTTACAGCATCGGCCTCTATTTTATCACTCAAAGTGCTAATTCAATCAGTCTTATAGAGACTCAGTGAATGTACGTGCGATTACGTCAGCTTGTTGCTCTGCAGTTAGAGAGTTGAAGCGTACAGCGTAACCAGATACACGGATTGTTAGCTGAGGGTATTTCTCTGGGTGCTTAACAGCGTCTTCTAGAGTTTCGCGGTTAAGTACGTTCACGTTAAGGTGTTGACCACCTTCAATGCCAGCTTCGTGGTGGAAGTAACCATCCATCAGACCTGCTAGGTTAGCACGTTGGCTAACTTCTTCTTTACCTAGTGCGTTTGGCACGATAGAGAAGGTGTAAGAGATACCATCTTTTGCATCAGCAAACGGTAGTTTACCTACAGATGTTAGAGATGCTACCGCACCTTTCTCATCACGGCCGTGCATTGGGTTAGCACCAGGTGCAAAAGGAGCGCCTGCTTTACGACCATCTGGTGTAGTACCAGTTTTCTTACCGTATACCACGTTTGAAGTGATAGTAAGAATAGACTGAGTTGGGATTGCATCACGGTAAGTCTTAAGCTTACGGATTTTAGCCATGAAGTTAGAAACAAGTTCACATGCCATATCATCAACACGTGCATCGTTGTTACCAAATTTAGGGTAATCGCCTTCGATTTCGAAGTCGATTGCAATGCCATCTTCGTCACGGATTGGTTTAACTTTACCGTATTTGATTGCAGATAGAGAGTCAGCTGCAACAGAAAGACCAGCGATACCACAAGCCATAGTACGACGAACGTCACGATCATGAAGAGCCATTAGAGCTGCTTCGTAGCTGTATTTGTCGTGTGAGTAGTGGATAGCGTTTAGTGCAGTTACGTACTGCTTAGCTAGCCAATCCATTAGGTTGTCTAGGCCAGCCCAAACTTTGTCGAAGTCTAGAACTTCGTCAGTCATTGGTGCAGTCTTAGGACCCACTTGCATTTTAAGCTTCTCATCTACACCGCCGTTGATAACGTAAAGTAGAGTTTTCGCTAGGTTTGCACGAGCGCCGAAGAATTGCATATGCTTACCGATAACCATTGGCGATACACAACAAGCGATAGCGTAGTCATCGTTGTCGAAATCTGGACGCATTAGGTCGTCGTTTTCGTACTGGATAGAAGAAGTATCGATAGATACTTTCGCACAGAACTTCTTGAAGCCGTCAGGTAGCTGCTCAGACCAAAGTACAGTGATGTTTGGCTCTGGAGAAGGACCCATTGTGTATAGTGTGTTTAGGAAACGGAAGTTAGTACGTGTAACTAGTGTACGACCGTCAACACCCATACCACCCATAGATTCTGTTGCCCAGATTGGGTCGCCAGAGAATAGCTCATCGTACTCAGGAGTACGTAGGAAGCGAACCATACGTAGTTTCATTACGAAGTGGTCGATCATTTCCTGAGCTTGTTCTTCAGTGATGATGCCAGCTGCGATGTCACGCTCAACGTATACGTCAAGGAAAGTCGAAGTGCGACCTAGAGACATTGCTGCGCCGTTTTGAGATTTAACAGCAGCTAGGTAGCCGAAGTAAGTCCATTGGATAGCTTCTTGAGCTGTAGTCGCAGGAGCAGAAATGTCGTAGCCGTAAGATGCTGCCATTTCTTTCATTTGACCTAGTGCACGGTGCTGTTCTTGAATCTCTTCACGAAGTTGCATCGTCATTTGTAGATCTTCACCAGACTCTAGCTTCTCTTGAGTAGAGTGGAATTGAGCTACTTTGTCTTTGATTAGGAAATCTACACCGTATAGAGCTACACGACGGTAGTCACCGATGATACGACCACGACCGTATGCATCTGGAAGACCAGTTAGAACACCAGACTTACGACATTTTAGGATGTCAGGAGAGTAAACATCGAAAACACCTTGGTTGTGTGTTTTGCGGTACTCAGAGTAGATTTTAGAAACTTGTGGATCAAGCGTACGGCCGTATGCTTTACAAGAACCTTCGATCATACGTACGCCGCCGTTAGGCATGATTGCACGCTTAAGCGGAGCTTCAGTTTGTAGGCCTACGATAGTTTCTAGGTCTTTGTTAATGTAACCAGCATCATGTGAAGTGATGGTAGAGATAACAGAAGTATCGAAATCAACAGGTGCGTGAGTCGCGTTTTCCTGCTTGATACCTTCCATTACTTTAGCCCAAAGCTTGTTAGTCGCTTCAGTACCTTCAGAAACTAGGAAAGATTCGTCGCCTTCGTACGGAGTGTAGTTCTTCTGAATGAAATCACGAACGTTTACTTCGTTTTGCCAGTCGCCTGCAGCAAAACCTTCCCAAGCTTTAGCAAATTGCTCTGCCATGACATACCTACCTTTGTAGTAGAAAAAAATACGTACTGGTTCGCCGTTGAGCCAGCTATCTCCACTTCCACATGGAGAACAGTACACTCTTAATGAATAACAATATTTATAGTCTTAAATAAGAAGAATAGGGCGATAAAACTATAAATATTGTCACTGTTACTAATGTGGGTTCTTCCCAACCACAATTCAAGGCTACACTAAAAAATTTTTGCAAACCTTAAACTAAATCAATAAATACTAAAAAATAGCGATAAAAATGGGGTAGCGACGAGCGCTACCCACACAATTTTTGAACGAATGTCATTATAGCCAAGCTTTAATGCCATATTGTCCTTCTAGCATACCAACTGCAAGCATAGCGACTAAACAGACGACAAGTACACCTACAGGGATCACAATCTTATCTACAAATGACAGACGTGATGCACGCTCTTTGTCACCAATCAGACCGTTGTTGTCTAGAAGCATAGTCAATGCCCAAGCCAGTACTGGGTTAACTACCGCAGAACCGAAGATACAGATACCTGCTGCTTGAGAGTCTTTAGAGTCTTTCACCATCTGCATACCTGCTTCAAGTAGAGGTAGAGATACACCTACTAGAAGAGCAACACGCATTACTGGTGGCCATACTGCTACATCCATTGGGAAGCCAAGAATCGCGACGATGATACATAGAGAGCCGAGCAGGATTGCACCGCCAGGGATAGGGCGTTTCGCAATTGCTGCTGGGATCATGTACGTACCCCAAGATGACGTAATGTTACCACCACCTACAGCAGTACCAACCATTTGACGAACCGAACACATAGTCATTGTGTCATCAACGTCCATCAGAACTTTTTCAGTCTTTTTAGGGTAGTTCAGTTCTTGGAAAATACGGTGACCAAGGAAGTCTGGAGACCACATAGCTACAGCAAGAATTGCAAACGGTAGTGAAGCAATGAAGTGTTCTACATTTGGTAGACCAAGCATCCAACCTTCTTCTGTGCTACCCCACCAGTAGATTGGGTTTAGGTTCGGAAGACCTGTTTCAGTAACGAATTTGATGTCGAAACCAGCACCAAGTACAAGTGCAATGACGAGACCCGTGAAAGCACATACTGGGATGGCTAGCCAACGTTTATTAACTTTAGCAAGGAAAGCATATAGACCGATAGTAACCGCGAGAACGATTAGGCCAATGTAGCCCATACTGCCTGCGGCAACCGTATCCGATTGCAAACCAACTGCCCAAGCTTGGATTGAGTTGATTTGGCTCATGGTACCTGTTAGGCCTAAGAAGATGAGTAGGCCTCCAGCTGTACCCTCTGAAGTGAGGTTTACGAGTTTTGAGCCACCTTTTAGTAAGCTCAAAATCAAACCAAACACACCGATTAGGATTGCCAATGCAAGAGGATGGGCACCCGCAAGAGCGATGGTACCAATAAGAGGGATCATTGGACCGTGGTTACCTGCTAGGTTGGCTTTAGGGTTAATAAAGCCAGAAGCAAGAATACAGAAAAGGAGTGCAGGGATTAGCATTTCTACACGAGCAACTTCGATAGCAAAATCTTTGCCTAAGTTAACGTGGTCCCATGCAGCAGTAAGACCTTCAGCCCAAGACATCATTACCGCAGAGTACATTGCGATAATACCGATCGTACCAGCAAGCGCTGGAACAAGGTCTTCAAGCTCAAAGCGGAAGTCACGACCTGGCAAGTTTAAGCCAAAACGGCGTGGCTTCATGATTTGTAGTTCGTGGTCTAGGTAGTCTGAACGGCTTGCGAACTCAGATGATGGACGATGAAGCTCGCGGTAGCTTTTAGTCTCGATATCCGAATCAGAGTGCGCTTTATTCACTGCGTCTGACATAGATTCCTCATATATTTAAAAGTTATGAATTCTAAATTGAATTGTGTTTTTCCGCTTCCTGCGGCACTTCCTATGCTAGCTATTATTAGATTTTGTTGCACGAATACTACGTGCCTAAGCATAGCTAATAACTCATTGTGTTGAGGCACAAAAAATTCCTCATCATTGTGGCGGAGTCTAGCAAGATAGCCCTTTGGGGTGATTGATTTAGATCACTTTAAGAATAGATGTGAAAGAAAACTACAGAAAGTGTCTGGCATGCGAATGACTTGGTTGTTTAGTGTGTAATTCGATTACACAAGTTGCATAAAATTAGACGTTATTTTGCAGAAATAATGTCCAATGCGATTTATTTACGTCATTCATGAATTGTATATAAAGCTGGCTTCATTCTTGCTTAGTACCGAGCAGAGACGATTTTTTGGCTAATCATTGCCGCTCAGTTTAGGAAGAAGACATGAAACAGCTTAAAGTACTGCCGCTAGTGGCAATTATTTCGGGATTAATGGTCGGTTGTGGCGGCGGTGGCGGCGGTGGCGGCGGTTCATCGAAAACAACATTTACGTTTGATTTTGCGATCCCTGCGACACTGTCTGAGAGCGATGCTAAGGCACAAAGCTGTACAATTTATGATCGAGATACTGATTCGAATGGTGACGCTACCGTTTTAACTTACAGTCATGCATCAAAAGCTCAGGTCACGAATAATGTTATCGGTTACTATTCTGATGCTGATGGCAAAATGGTTGGAGAAGTTATTAAACCAACCAGCGATAACTTCAAGTTTGTTTTAGAAGACATTCCTGAAGGTGGTTACATCACTATTCAAGCACTTGAATTCAATGGTCGAGAAGTTCGTGTAAATTCTTTCTCTCGCGAGTTTTTAGAAGATAAAGAGCTTCGCAATGTTACTTTCGCACTTAACCGTGAGTCGTTGAATAAGTGCTTTACAGGAAGTAACGTATCGGACAAAACGTTCAAAAACCTTTCATACCGAAACGCAGTATCTGGTGGTGGTGACTACCACTATGTATCACAAAAAGATGTCTTAGTATCTCCAAACAGTGATATGACTTCAGATGAAGAACTACTAGGTTTCAATGGAGAGCCTACCGCTTTATTCCAATATGAATCTGGCTCGGACAATAAATCATTATATCAATATGGTATCGGTTCTTGGGGTACTAATGATATTGACCTAGTTACGACAGATGTTGTTTCTAGTATTTACTCATCGTCTGGCTACAAGTATGACTCCTTGAATATTGGCTTTGTATCAAACGACTACTTATATGATGCCTTAGAGCTGGGTAATTCCGTTGATGAATATCGTCGACCTAGTGAAGCTAATAAAGAAGAATGGGTTTACCTAGCCGTTGCTGAAAGCGCTACAAATGGTTGGGATTCACTATTAACTGGCACTATTGATTCAAGCTGGGATATTGATGCTGATCCAAGTACATTCCTAAATATCAAAAACTTACCGAACTCAAAGCCTAGCGTGATATCTCAGAGCGGACGAGAGTCGGTGATTGATATTAATATGGGATTAACTAACTCTACAGAAGGTTTCACTCGTACCGCATATTTTGCGGCTTCAGGTGATTACAAAGTAACTCATCGTATTTTCACTAAGAGCAATAGTGATTATGTTGTAGTACCTGAGCTGGACTACTACAATTTTCCATCTTCCGCGATAAATGGTTTGAAAGTATCGGAAACGGACAACTTCAACCGTTCTGCAGTCATTCTTGATGGTAACAGCGATATTGACTCAGAAATGTTCATGAGCTTCTTCTCTAATGGTGAAGCATCGGAGCCTGAACTAGAAGCTGACCTAGACGGTATTCTAACTTCTGAAAAAGATGGAATGGAAAATGAAGTGACATTACGCACTTCGAATTCTCTCGTTGTGACACGTTTTAATTAACACTTTTGTATCTTAATGAGCCCCTCTCTTGAGGGGCTTTTTTATGTCGGTTATTCATCATTAAAAGAATATATTGCTAGAAAGTGCATATTCATTTGATTGTTGTATCTATCTATTCGATTTATTTAGGTTAATAATTTGTTGCAACTTCTCTTGGGTGGTGATAGTTTGTTCCAATTCAAAGAGGGCGGAGTCCCTTTAATTGCAGTGACTAAAACACAGGGAGTAGGGCGCATGAATGATGTACCAGCGCTAGATATTAAAGACCTGCACAAAACCTTCGGACAAAATGAAGTATTAAAGGGCATTTCACTTTCTGCCCATAAAGGCGATGTTATCTCCATCATTGGCTCTTCCGGTTCAGGTAAGAGTACCTTCCTAAGATGTATCAACTTATTAGAGACACCAACTGCGGGTGAAATTTGGGTAAACGGCGAACTTATCCAAATGAAGAACAACCGCGCAGGGGAGTCTGTCCCAGCAAATGAAAAGCAAGTTCAGCGTATTCGTTCACGTTTAGCTATGGTATTTCAGGGCTTTAACTTATGGTCGCATTTAACGGTTTTAGAAAATGTGATTGAAGCGCCCGTGCACGTACTTGGTGTACCTAAGGCGCAAGCGATTGAAAATGCGGAAGTACTGTTGAAGAAAGTTGGGTTATACGAACGCAAAGACTACTACCCAGGACACCTGTCCGGAGGTCAGCAACAACGCGCTGCAATCGCTCGTGCTTTGGCCGTTGATCCAGAGGTTATGTTGTTTGATGAACCTACCTCTGCACTTGACCCTGAACTCGTTGGTGAAGTGTTAGGGGTAATGAGAGACTTGGCCGAGGAAGGACGCACCATGTTAGTTGTCACGCATGAAATGGCTTTTGCGCGTGATGTATCTAACCATGTGATGTTTTTGCATCAAGGTTTAGTGGAAGAACAGGGAGATCCAGCTAAGCTTTTTACGAATCCAGATTCGGAGCGATTACAGCAATTTATCTCTTCTATCTACTAATATTTCTTTGGGTGGCAGCTTTTTGCCTCCTAAACAAGCACAACAAACAAAACCAAATAAAATAGCAATCACAGGAGTATGGAAATGAAAAAGTGGTTATTGGCAGCAACGCTTGCTGCAACAGCAGTGTCTGGTGTCGCCCAAGCGAAAGAATGGAAAACAGTTCGTTTTGGGATTGAGGGTGCTTATCCTCCGTTTAGCTGGACTGAAACGGATGGCTCCTTAAAGGGGTTCGATGTTGATATGGCGAATGCGCTTTGTGAAGAGATGCAAGTGAAGTGTCAAATCGTTGCTCAAGATTGGGATGGCATCATTCCTTCGTTACTTGCTCGTAAGTACGACGCGATCATTGCTGCAATGTCTATCACCGAAGAGCGTAAGAAGAAAGTCGACTTTACGGGTAAGTACGCACTCATTCCAAACAAATTCATTGCTAAAAAAGGTGCGGGTTTAGACTTCGACAACCTTGATGGTCAAAAAATTGCGGTACAACGCGCGACAACGCATGACAAGTATCTGACAGATAACTACGGCGATAAAGTTGAAATCGTACGTTACGGTTCGTTTGATGAAGCATACCTAGATCTTGCAAATGGCCGTGTCGCTGCAGTACTTGGTGATGCTTCAGCTCTTGAAGAAGGTGTACTAAACAAGGCGGGTGGTGAGGCTTACGAGTTTGTTGGTCCTTCTCTAACTGACCCAAAATGGTTTGGTGATGGCTTTGGGATTGCGGTTCGTAAGCAAGACAAAGATCTCACTAAAAAGTTAGATGCGGCAATCTTATCTCTGCGTGAAAAAGGTGTTTATCAAGAAATCGCAGGTAAGTACTTCAACTACGATGTTTACGGTAAATAAGCCGTAACTAAGCGGCCGTTGGCTTGTTCCTAGAAGTAACCAACGGCCGATTTTTTGAGTTTAGGGATTAGGAACTCACCTATGCTGGATTTACAAGGATATGAAGCCTCGATACTAAAAGGGGCTCTAGTAACCATCGAAGTCGCAATACTCTCATTGTTGCTTGCTGTCATTTTAGGCATGCTTGGGGCACTTGCGAAATTAGCGCCCTATAAATGGGCAAGAGCTATTGCAACACTCTACACCACCATTATTCGTGGCATTCCTGACTTAGTCTTGATGATGCTTATCTTCTTTGGTGGCCAAATTCTACTGAATAACAGCCTTTATTCGATCAATGAAACGCTCAACGAGTGGTTTACCGCAAGCAACCCTGAACATGAATGGACTGCTTACCTCCCTGATTACATCGATGTGAGCCCATTTATTGCTGGTGTACTGACCATCGGTTTTATCTTTGGTGCGTATATGGCGGAAACTTTCCGTGGTGCGATCATGGCCGTCGATAAAGGTGAGTTGGAAGCGGCAAAAGCCTACGGAATGAGTTCTTTTATGTCGTTTAGAAGAATTCTATTACCTCAAATGATTCGACACGCGTTACCCGGGTTTGGTAATAACTGGTTGGTATTACTCAAGACTACCGCTCTTGTTTCAATCATTGGATTGGAAGATATGGTACGTATTAGTTCACTTGCCGCTGGTACAACAAAGATGCCATTCACTTTTTACATGGCTGTCGCGATCATCTTCTTATTCTTCACCAGTGTATCAACCGGTCTACTTAAGCTTGTTGAACGCAAATTCAGTATTCATGCGAGGTAGATAATGGACTTTTCATTGATCATTGAAAGCTTCCCTGTCTACTTAGATGGATTGTGGACAACGGTATGGCTGGTGGCATTAGCTCTGGTGATCGGGCTCTGTGTATCGATTCCCTTAGCTATAGCGCGCAATAGCACGAATTACGCATTAAGTTTGCCGTCATGGGCGTTCATTTACTTTTTCCGCGGGACGCCGTTGTTGGTGCAGCTTTATCTCATTTACTACGGCATGGACCAATTCTTTCCTGTGAAAGACACACTTTGGGAACATGCTTGGTTCTGTGCCTTGGTGGCTTTCGTTCTTAATACTTCGGCTTACACGGCGGAAATTATTCGTGGTGCGATCAATGGTTTACCAAAGGGCGAAGTAGAAGCAGCAAAAGCATACGGCATGAGCAAGTTTATGACTTATCGTCGCATCATCTTGCCAAGCGCATTACGTCGTGCTTTACCTGCATATTCGAATGAAGTGATCTTTATGCTGCACGGCAGTGCGGTTGCAGGTATCATCACCATCATGGATCTAACCGGTGCCGCGCGTTTGGTGAACTCAAGGTACTACGCACCGTTTGAGTCTTTCTTGACGGCAGGCCTGTTCTATATGGTGTTGACGTTTATTATTCTTTGGTGCTTTAAAATTGCCGAGAAACGTTTCTTGGCGTATCTAAGACCATTGAGCTAGTACATGCCTATTGTTCGGATACGTAAAAGAAAGAGCGCCAATTGGCGCTCTTTTTATATGATTAACGATGGTTAATGTTAATCCATTATGAAGGTATCCCAGTTTACATCAGTGTAGATGGTGACATCATCTTGGCCTTCTTTAGTAAATGTGTAACAGTAAAGTGAACCCTCAGCACCATCTAGACCTAATTGAGCTTGTACGGTAGGGTCTAATGTATCGATATCGACACTTGTGCTATTGCCAAGTGAATAACCATTTTCTTTTAGGACAAGGTTTTCAACGCCAAGTGCATAGAAAGCATTACCGTCTTCGCCATCGGTAGTTTGTGTTTGGCGAGCGACTTTATTCAGATTTAACTCTAGCGTGTCATTACCAGAGGTACCTACAACCGCTTCTATACCTTTGATGTTCGTTTTGCCCATTAGGTCAAAAGTAACGCCTTCGCCATTTTCAATATCTTTATCACTAGCAACTAGAACGTCGAACCCTTTGCCACCGTGTATAAGAGTGTCATCTGCGTCGAACGCAATAGTATCGTTGCCTTTACCACCACGAAGCTCGTCAGCGCCACTGCCACCGATAAGAACATCATCGCCTTTGCCGCCTTTAAGTACATCAACGCCGGCACCGCCATCTAGCCAGTCGTCACCACGACCGCCTTTGAGAAGTTCAGGTTCTGATATAGTAGTGACGTTATGGATCACGTCGTTGAAGTCATCATCGTTAGTTGAAAGGTCAGTGTTATCATTCCATTCGAATAAGGAGGTTCCATCCCCCATAGGAGTGACTTGCGCATGGACTGGGAGACCCAATTCAAATGCAGCTTCACCGAGTAATTGCGCATCTAGATCGAATTCTGAAACATCAATAAACCCCTCAGATTCAATGCCGTTATCGGCACCGTCAGGGACCACGAAGAACCCCAGCTTACAAGCATCTCCACCCATCATTTCTTTCGATATTGAGGTGTTCATTTCATCAGGCTGTTTTACATTTGACCAAAGAATGCCGACATTCACGACTTCACCGCTTGAGTCTGCTGTGTAGAAACCAAGGGAGTTATTGAACCCTGCATTGGACCCGATGAGTTCAACGTCGAACGTTCCGTTGAACTGGCTGATATCATACATACCATCAGATGGCGTCGGCAGTATTTCGTTATTGTCACCGCCGAGTAAGACATCATCACCACGCCCGCCATATAGCATGTCGGTACCGTCGCCAGTGAGCCCAAGTGTTTCTACTGATGTGACAAAATAGTCACTTGAGTCTTCTTTCTCTCCCCCTTTACTGAATTGTTCACCTGCGGCAGAGAACTGAATTTCATCAAAGGCTTTGAAGCCAGTATCGTTTGGACCAATACTAAACTCACCGCTATTGTTGCTATCAGTAGAAAGCACTTTAGTATTTTCTAGTGTCATGCCCGCAGCGGCGTAGTGGGCTAGGGTATCTGCGTCAGGTTCATTTGCGCTAAAAAATCCACTTGCGACTTCAATGCCATCTCGAAATGCAGTCCAGATACCAATTTCGTCCACATCATCATCTTCTCCACGACCTTCATTGGCATAAAGATTTGAGATCCCGACGTTGGCGGCCATAGTATGTTCATCTAAGCAAACAGAAAGCATTTCGGAGCCAACTGCATCGCCAGGTTCCGAATCTCCGTCATCGTAGCTATACCCAATTTGTGCATCTTTACCACTTTCATCCGTGCCTTCGACTCCATACTTACTGCCTTGTTGGGTCGTGTTTCCTTCAGAGCCATCAGGGTTGTATGCTGTGGCGTTATCAAGACCTAAATCCTCTCCCTCAGGAGTCTGTGCTGAGTCAAGATCGAGTTCAAAGTTACCTGTTTGCTCATTGAAAGAGAGGGCATCGAAATTGTCACCAATGAGCACATCAGCCCCTTTGTTACCGCGAATAAGATCATTTCCCGGCATCGAGCTATTATCGACGTTGTCTCCGTCTCTAGGAGTACCATCACCAATCAACACATCGTTGGCCTGATATTGATGAAGAGCGACGTTATCGAGCAGGGAACCAAGAGAATCTTCATTACCATCGGCCATAAACGAAATGGTATGCTCGCCAGCGCCTAGATCTAGATCTAGATTGACCGTTTCCCAGCCATCGTTGTTGTATGTTCCAACAACTTCACCGTCAATGAGGACTTTTAGCCCATTTGTATCTGTATTATCGGTACGGTTGGTGTGATCAAAAGAGAGTTTGAATGTACCTGCAGTATCAACAGTGAAGGTTTGACTAACGGTAGAGTTGGTAACGGTATTGTCCCCGTCTTTGTGAGAATCAAGTTCTAACACGTTTCCTCGTGCGGGATCTTTGTTATCTCCGTAGCCACCACCATTTTGGATTTCGATTAGACCTTCGGTCGCTTCCCATCCACCGTAGCTAGAGTAGGTTTGCCAGCCGCCATGATCGACGACAGGACTATCACCTACATCATCATCAAAATTGCCATCGGCTAATAAATTGGTATCATCCGTTTTAGCTCGACGATCACCATAAATAATATCGTTGTTGCCACCGCCTTCGACATAGTCGTTACCAGAACCAGCAACAATGATGTCGTCAACGCAGCCCACTTTTTCAACATCGCCTTCGCGCGCTAAGTTAATGTTAGGGTTTTCTCCGGCTTCGTCTTTTGCATTTATGGTGTGATTCCACGATTCAATGACATCATTGCCATCTCCAGATTTGATCGCCTCTGAACCTCTACCACCAGCGATAAAGTCATCACCATCACCCGTTTTAACGATATCATCACCTTTACCTGCACGCACTTCCAGGTCTGCACCTGAATTGTCTTCAAGGTGATTATCTACATCCCTTGACACTCCATCTTGAGTAGGGCCATCAACTAAGGTACCAACCTGTGCATTGGTCTCTGTTACAGAAACTTCTTCCGCCATTGTTTCATCCTCATATATCGCGAGATACATAGAGGCAGCCCAGCCATCTCAGTCCCGTTTGAGATCTGTAGCTTTCCGTCCCCACTTCGCAGTGGGTTTGGCTTTGTCATCCGTTATGTTATTAATCAACTAATTAGCCAGTAACGTCGAGGGATTATGATTTTATGAATAAGTCTTACATTTCTCGCATTGCCTTATATGAGGCAACGGCGAGAGGATTGAGCAAATAATTGAGTGGGGTTTGTTCATCAATTAGAATCATGACTTCCGCAGGCATGCCTGGGTAGAGCGAAACTGATTCCCCTAATTCAGCTAACATGTTTGCATCTAGTGACACGCGAGCTAGGTAGGCTGAAGAGCCTGTTGCTTGGTCGCTGATGCGGTCAGCAGAAATATGTATAAGCTTGCCTTCTATAGGTGGCGTTTTTCTAAAGCTGAATGCGGTTAAGCGTACTTGAGTCGCTTGTCCAATATGAAGCGCTTCAATATCTTCGGGTTTTACCAAGGCTTCCACAATGAGTTCGTCCTCTTGTGGGACGATTTCCATGAGCGTGTCGCCTGGAGCAATAATCGCATGTTGACCGACAACATTGAGGCCAACGACAACACCGCCTTGTGGCGCTCTGATTTCGACACGTTTGAGTACATCATTCGCGTTTATCATTGCCTCTCTTGTCTCATTGAGTTTTCGTTCAAGCTCCTGAACTTCTTCACCTAAGGTTTTGGCGTAATTGAACTCCGCATTGGCTAATTCCATTTTCGATTCCGCAACAAAGCCTTTTGCTCGTCCAATTTGGGCACTGAGGTCGGCAATTTGTCCTTCAAGTTGTGAGTGCTCTCGTTGGAGATCGAGGTAACGTGATTTTGATGTATTGCCGGAGGTGAGCAGCTTTTTATGCATAGCGACCTGTTCTGCAAGATAGCGCAAACTTTCTTTGCCGGCTTGATATCGCTTTTGTAGGCCGAACATGTCTAATCTAGCTTGCTCAATCTTTTCTGCCAGAATGTTATTTTCTCCATCCCTTAATGAGCGGCGTTTTTCGTATAAAGCTTGCTGAGTACGAATGATTGATTGAATTTCTTTGGAGTGATTTCGAGAAAGTAAGCGTGTATCGAATTGAATTTCAGGATGATCAGCGAGCTCGGACTGAAGTCGGTTTAAGCGAGCAAGATCGCTTTCCCACTGAGCTCTTAGTCGATTCAAGCTGGCTTGAGCCTGTGTCGCACTCAAAGTAATCAACAAATCATTTGTTCTGACCTTATCCCCATCTTTTACATGAACCCTCTCGATAATCCCACCCTCTAGGTGCTGAACGGGTTTTCGCTTTGATTCGACGATAACAACACCGGGAGCTATCGCTGCCGAACTCAGAGGTGACAAACTTGCCCATGCAATGAAGCCGCCGATCATGATGAGTAATACGAGCAGAGAAGTGATGACCACGGGCTTGGTAGTAAAAGAGAGTTTACGACCATCTTCGAAATCGATGCCATGTTCGTTAAGTGTGGTCTTACTCATTGGAAGCCTCTGATTGAGTTTGCGTTCTTGAACGCACATCCATCATCGAGCGGAGAACCTTGCTTGCTTCTCCGGCTCTCGCAATCTGACCTTTATTGATTTCAACCACCCAATCGACATGGCGCAGCAAGTGTGGCTGGTGGGTGATCATTACGACGGAAATGCCTTCTTCTCTGCATGTTGCGAGGAGGGTTGTGAGGTACTCTTCCCCTTCTTTATCCATGTGAGAGTTGGGTTCGTCTAAGACCAAGAGTTTGGGTTTAAAGCACAATGCTCGTGCTAAGGCGAGCTTTTGGGCTTGCCCGCCAGATAATTGATGTCCACCATCACCAATCAAGGTTTCATAACTGTTTGGAAGTTGAAGAATCGTCTCGTGTACACCGGCGCTAATGGCGGCTTTAATGATTTGAGAGTCACTGACCTCAGTGTCGAAATGGGCAATATTTTCTTTCACGCTGCCTTGGACAAACTGAATATTCTGTGGGAGGTAACCTACGGTATGTTTGAATTGTGTCTTCTCCCAGTGGGTGACATCTAAGCCATCGATAGACACCTTGCCTGATGTCGGTTTGTGTATTCCCATTATTAATTTGCAAAGGCTGGTTTTTCCAGAGCCACTTGCCCCGATGATTGCAACACGGTTTCCAGCCTCTAGCCTAAGTTTCAGCTGTTTGAGGATAGCTTCGCTTTTGTGATTCTCTGGTGACCAACTCACGTTTTCAAAGCGTAATTCACCGGTGATTTGGGGGAGCGTTGTACGTTCAAGCTCTATTTTGGATTGGCTGACAACCGCTTTTATGCGCTTGGCTGCGGCTAACCCCGTCTTCCAGCCTTGAAACCCAGAGGTTAGCTGCTCTATTGGTTGGAGCGCTCTCGCCATAAGAATTGATCCAGCAATCATTCCGCCCGCACTCATTGAATTTTGAATCACAAGAAACGCGCCTGTTCCCATAATGCCAATTTGTAGCGTCATGCGGACAAGTTTGGCAAGAGATGTCAGGTTAATAGATGCGAGGTCTACTTTGTTTCTGAACCACAACTTTTCAGCAAGGACAGGCTGAAATTTGTTAAATGTTCCATCGGCTGCTTGCTGAGAGAACAGGGTTTCTTGTTTGTTGAATAGCTCATCGACTTTTCGATTCGCAGCAACTTGGGTAGCGTAAGATGCTTCAAATGATTTCTTTTTCGCGTAGAAAGAGAGTAGGGCGACCATTAATACACAGATAACAGCAATCAAACCAACCAATCCGATAATAGGGTGGAGCATAAACATGACCAGAAGGAACAACGGCGTCCAAGGCAGATCGAAAGCAACAAAAAAACCGGGAGACATGAGAAGAGCTCGTATCTCATTTATGTCGTTAAACACGTAACGTGTCTTCGTGTCGTAATGTTGACCGCACAGTTGGTATAACCATTGAGCACTTTCCGATTCAAACTGAAGAGCTTTTCTTTGGGTGTATTTTTGTCTTAAGGTTTCAAGCAATGCCTGTGAAATCAACAGAAACAGAGCGATAGCAGTAAGTAGCAATAGTGTATCTGTACTTCTACTCGACAATACACGGTCGAACAATTGAAGACTGTAGATTGGAACAACTAGCATCAAAGCATTAATTACGGCGCTCACCAGTGTCATTGGGCCTAATGCTTTAAATGTAAAAGGAGACAAGTTGCTCCAACTTTTTTGAACCATACTTCCTTTACTCCATGAACTAAAGAAGTAGTAATGAGTATAGAAAGTGAATGTTCGAGAAATGCCTCAAAATTGAGACGAGGAAGGAAAGCGAAAAATGAACTAAGAGGGGGGTAAGTCGGGGCTAATCACGATAAGTTGGCAAGATGATTAGCCCTTTAAAGCTATCTATTTGAAAGTAGACCAAATAGGAGCATGGTCTGACGGTTTCTCGATGCCACGCAGTTCGTAATCAACATCGGACTCAACACATTTTTGTGCAAGCGATGGCGTCGCAAGAATCACATCAATACGTAGACCTCGATTATCGTCAAAGCCGCGAGATCGATAATCAAACCAAGAGAAACGGTCATCCACTTCTGGGTGCAGGTTACGGAAAGTATCTTCGAATCCCCAATCCATTAGCGTCTTCAACCACTCGCGTTCTTCCGGTTGGAATGAGCATTTACCAGTCTTCAACCAGCGTTTACGGTTCGGTTCGCCGATGCCGATATCTGCATCAATCGGACTGATGTTGATGTCTCCCATTACAATCAGTTGTTCATCATTTGTATGGTGATCATTTAGGTAGGTCATCAGATCTTTGTAGAACTGGCGTTTGTATGGATATTTGGTCTCATGAGCGATGTTGTCGCCTTGAGGGAAGTAACCGTTTAACACAGTGACCTTTTCACCACTCTCATCTTCAAACGTCGCCATGATCATGCGCTTTTGGTGTTCTTCGTTATCGGTAGGGAACCCTTTTTGCACATTGATTGGTTCTTGTTTACATAGCATCGCGACACCGTAGTGTGCTTTTTGCCCATGAAAGTAAACTTTATAACCCATGGCTTCGACATCTTCGATTGGAAAAGCTTCGTCGTGCACTTTGATTTCTTGAAGACCAATGACATCAGGTTGGTGCTTATCGATAATGGCTTGGAGCTGATGCAGACGAGCACGAAGTCCATTGATGTTAAAGCTAATTACTTTCATTTTCTATCCTTCTGAAGGGCGTATTTGTGCTTGATTTTACCATTGGCGGCATAGGCTGGAAACGTCGAAAGTAAATAAGAACAGTTATTTGTTACTGAGTTTGTTCTCTAGGTCATTCTGTACGATTTTAATTGCTTTTAATGCAGTTTCAGGTTCGATTTCATTCGACTCTAACAAGTAAATCAAATCGACGGCTAACTTCACCTCTTCTGGGGCATCATCGAGCGGAGATTTTGGTTGGTCAGTCATTACTGGTTCTTTTCCCTGTGAGTGATTTGATTTTCTAGCTTAAGCAGCGCTGCTTCGCATCGTTCTAATCGTTGTTCTGTTGCTAAAAGTACTTTCTGCGCTTCAGCACGAGCAAAGCTTGGGGAAAACTCAACAGCTCTCTCTTTCTCCAGCACCATTTCTCGTAATCGACGAGCCCACTCTTGGTGTTGAGCTAGTTCTTGATACAAGACATTAATTGGCTTTCTAAAGTGACTGCTGTGTTTTACTTCGTTTTTGCGAATTTTTGTGGTGGAAATTTCACGCTGAATTGCGCCAATTTGCGCGACTAATCTTTCAGTTAAGTACTCTGCTCGTAATGCCGTGAGCTTTTGCTCCTTTTGCTCGCGTACAATCGAATCAAGTGTTGCTGTTGCTTCTTTTACACAGGGTACGAGTAGCCGAGAGCGGCAGTGGAACAAACGCTCATCAAACAAAGGAACATGGTGTTCTCCACGCTGACGGTCAAGCATTGCAGCCTGTTTAGACATTTGTTCTAGATGTTCTGAAAGCTGGCTGATGTTCATGTTAATCCTACAAACCATGCATCGTAAGCGAGTTTAATGGCAAGCACGCTAACAACGGTAACAAAGACCGGACGTATGAACTTAGCACCAAAGTGGATTGCTGAATGCGCGCCAACAAAAGCACCAGCCATTAAACAGACGCCCATTGTTAAGCCTAGTACCCAGTTGATGTGTCCTAATACGGCAAATGTAACCAATGAAGTAAAGTTACTGGTAAAGTTCATTGCTTTAGCCAAACCAGACGCAAGCAAGATATTGAGTCGGTATAAGGCCATGGAACTCACCGTCCAAAAAGCCCCAGTTCCTGGCCCCGCTAAACCATCATAAAAGCCTATCGATAAGCCTTGCATATACTGCTTTTTATTTAGCATCGGACAAGGTTCGGGAGTTGGGCTTTGATGAGTCGACTGTGGTGGTTTATGGAAAACAGTATACATCGCAGCAGCGAGAATGATCAGCGGCAGCGCTTTCTCTAACCATTCTGTACTAATTGCATCAACAAATAGCGTTCCTAGTGTTGCACCAACAAGGGTGGCAACAAACGCTCTGCCCCAGCACTGGGGCTTAAAAAGACGTTTCTTATAGTAAGTATAGGCCGCCGTCGAAGAGGCAAAAGAGGCAGCTAACTTATTGGTGCCCAATGCGATGTGGGGAGGCAGCCCTAACGACAGTAACGCGGGAACAGTCAGCATACCACCACCGCCAGCAACAGCATCGATAAATCCAGCAACAAAAGCGACTAGCGCCAACACCAACAGCATGGTTGGCTCAATCATTTCCATAAATAGTTATTCTTTTAATATTCTATTTTGCGTTTAAACGGAGGAAGCGAATCAATCAGAGCTTGTCCGTAGCGTTTTGTTATCAAGCGTCTGTCGAGGATGGTCACTCTACCAGAATCTCGTTCTTTGCGCAGTAATCGACCAACGCTTTGGATCAGCTTTTTACTTGCATCTGGAACCGTGATTTGCATAAACGGGTTACCACCCTTTTTCTCGATGTACTCCGAGTGTGCTTGTTCAACTGGAGAAGTAGGGACCCCAAATGGAATTTTTGTGATAATGAGGTTTTCCAATAGCTCTCCAGGTAAATCAAGGCCTTCAGAAAAGCTGCCTGTACCAAAAAGGATGCTGGTTTTCTGCTTATCAATGAGCCTTTTATGTTTTTTTAGAATTTCTGTTCGTGAACTTTCGCCTTGAACTTGCAACGCCCAACCTCGTTTTATGAAACCAGCATTGAGTGCATCAGCAACTTGGTTCATCTGCCAATAAGAGGAGAATAATACCAAGTTCGCTTTATTGTCTTCTAAATACTTAGGCAAAATTTCAATAAGATATTCAGTAAACTGCGGTGCCTGCGGTTCATACTTCATTGCTGGTATCAGCAGTTCGGCTTGATTTTGATAATCGAAAGGAGACGCTAGTGCCAAAAACTGTGTTCCTGAGTCCGGTTTGGCGTCAACGCCCACTTGATGGCAAAAGTAATTAAATGAGTTTAGTGCTCGCATAGTGGCAGAAACCAATACGGCGCCGATGCAACGACTCCAGATTTGTTGGTCTAATTGCCATCCAATTTCCAACGGGGAAACGCTGACAATAAAATCGCCTTCACGATCTGGGTGTTTTTCTAACCAGCGCGCAAGAGGTGCACCTTTGTCTCGGCTTGGCTCGGCCATTAAACGCCAGACTTGAGCTAGGTTTTCCAAACGTTGGATGTAAAACCCTAACTCAGCCAAAGCTGGTTCCGCCAATCTTGATGAAAGTTCGCCATCTTTAACGCGCTCAGCTATTAGATCGGCGATCTTTGCGACGCTTTGGTTTGCCTTTTTGCTTAGTTGTTTTAAATCTTTTGATTGATTTTCCAACCAAGTCGGTAGCTCACCATGTTCAAAACGGTATATCCCTTCCTCAAACTGGGCTGGATCAAACTGTTTAGTCAGTTGGGTCAACGCAGGAATCAGTTCCTGTACGGATTCTTGTAGATCATTACGGAATCGACCAACACGTTTTTCATCTGTTAACGAAGAAAATTTGGTGATTGACTGGTTGAGCTTTTCTAACCAAGCAGCTGCACCTTTTAAACTGGCTGACGCAGAAGCGTGATCGCGAGCGACATGAGGTAGATGATGAGCTTCGTCAAACACGTAAATTGTGTTTTCTGGCTCAGGGAGGATCACTCCACCACCCAAATCTGCATCGGCCATTACGAGTGAATGATTGGCGATAATGACGTCATTTTTATCCAACTCTGCTCGAGCTTTTTGAAAAGGGCAGCCTCGGTGTGCTGGTAAGCTGTTGTTACAGCTGTGCTTATCACTGACAATAAGTTGCCATAACTGATCATCTATTGGTTTCGGCCAAGAGTCTCGGTCGCCATCCCACTTCCCTTGAGCGAGGGAGCGATACATGGTTTCCAGTAGCTCAATATCTTTCTTCTTCGGTTTAGTTTCAAACATCGCTAACTGGCCGCCATCGACACCACTTGCCGTCGCGAGTTTTTCAGCACAACAATAACGCTGTCGGCCTTTTGCAAGAATAAAAGAAAACTCTCGATCGGTGATACGACGAAAAAGAGGCAGGTCTTTATTCACCAACTGTTCTTGTAGAGCGACGGTGGCTGTTGAGATCACTACTTTACGATTGTTATAAACCGCCACAGGAATCGCTGCCATCAGATAAGAGAGTGATTTACCGATGCCAGTACCAGCTTCTGCAATCAACATGCGATTTGACTTGTGGTATTGCCCGCATAGTGTTTTCGCAATTTCTGCAACTAAGTAGTTTTGTGCTCTTCGTGGAACAAAATTATCAAGCTGCGCTTGTAAGTTTTGGTAACTGGTGCGAATCGATTTTTGAATGTTACTGGTTAGCATACGGGCCTCAAATGCGTTGGAGGCGCATAGTAGCACACATCACTAGTTGTACTGTAGTTCACAAAACGGAATGCTTTTATGATAAATATCGATCTTGTTCACAAAAAAATATTGAACCTAAACTAAATGAAAATAATTTCATTAGTCGAAAAATATAAAACTTCAAAAATGATACCTTTGTAGTGTTTTGTTCTAGGGTTTATTGTTTTATGGCAATTGAAAGGTGTTTTCTATTCATTATTAATGAATTACTAAATTAAGAAAAATCAAGTCCATTGTTTAGAACTTCATCGAATATTTTGAATGTAAATGCACAAGGCTTTGTATTTAAAGGTTATTTTTGTTTTTTGATAAAACTATTTAGAAAATTTGACAGTCAGAATAATCTTTTGCACTCTAGTGCCCAGATTTTGTAGGTAAAGCATTGTTACGTTTCGATAACAAGCTACCTCAAAAATATAAAAAAAGGGAATCGGACAAGGATATCCCGAACTAAGAAAAGGCAGTGGATTAAATATGAAAAAGACTCTATTAGCTCTAGCAGTAGCAGGTATCTCTACGTCTGCACTAGCAGCAGGCAACATCTACGACAACGGTACGACTTCATTCAACCTTAAAGGTGAGATCGATACTTACGTAAGTACTGTAGAAGGCAAGGAAAACGGCGCAACTACAACTAAACGTGATGTAGACGTTGATCTTTGGGCTAAGATTCAAATCGATTCTGAGCACAAACTAAACGAAGACGTAACTCTATTCGGCTCATTTGAGCTAGAAAACGGTGAGTTCTTCGATAAAGACAGCAGCTCTGACCACGCTCGCGTACGCACAGATGACCTATACTTCGGTGCTTACTTCGGTGACAACTGGGGTGTGGCTCTAGGTGAAGTTGGTGACTTTGGTGATTCTCTAGACGCAATCACTATCGACAACACTAACGAAGGTCTTGGTTACGTTGATGATTTCGTGAAATCAAAAGAAAGTGCTGGTCATGCTGTTTCAGTTAAAGGTAGCTTCGACAAGCTGACTGTTATCGCTGATGCATACCTAGATCAAAACGAGAAAATCGATACTGCATTCGGTCTATCTGCACAATACGCAATCAACGAAATATTCACTGTTGGTGCTTCTTACCAAGATCAAGAGAACCGTGACGTTGCTGGTACTGATTACCAAGTAATGGGTGCCGCTGTTCGTTTCAACATGGACAACTTCTCTGCTGCAGTTAACTACGTTGCTGAAGAGCTAAACAAAGCTGACCAAGATACATGGTCTGCAGTAGCTGCTTACCAAATGAACGAAGCTCGCGTTTACACTTCATTTGGTTTCACTGAGTACGAAGGCGACCACGACCAGTCTTACTACACGTTTGGTGCTGACTACGCTGTAACTGGTAACGTTCTAACGTTCATCGAATACACTGCAAGCGAAAACGACAATAAAGATGCTTCTACGAAACTTGAAGCTGACCTAGTTGTTGCTGGTGTTTACTACACGTTCTAATCTCAGAACTTAAGTAGATATAGTAAAGGTCGCATTTATTGCGGCCTTTTTTATATTAAAAGCTTGTATCTCCTTAGGCACCTGAAAGCATGGGGCAAGTGAGTACATGAAGATTTGTGAGACTTGAATGCTCTTACCAATTATCTACAGTCACTGATGTAGAAATGATTGGCTTTTCAGCAATGATTTCCTCAAACTGTGATGAATCGTAAGCGATATTTAACTATTTTGATGTAATTAATTGAATTTTAAGGTTATTAGGATATGAAACTAAAAGCTTGGACTGTAGCATTTGTGCTTGGGTTGTTTGGTACAACAGCCAACGCAGACACAACAAATAGAGCTGATACTTCAGCAACCCTAACTACTGCTCAAGGCGTTCAAGTGGTATTTGTAAATGGTGTTAGTGCGGATGATTTAAGTGAGCCGTTTGGTCTTGTTGATGGCTCTAACCAAGTAGTTGTAAAAGTAAACAAAGCGATTGGGCGCGGTGATAAACGTACTCAAGTTTACTCTGCACCGTATATTCTTGGCTTTAGCTCTGGCGCGGGTGAGCTTTATATTGATGCGCCATCTTTTAGAGAAAAACGTCAAGCAGACAAGCTGTTTGAGCAAGATAAAATGGACTGGAAAGTAAGTTTCAACGATAAGTCTATTGATTACTCTCAATATAAAATGCCAGGTGAGAAAGGTGCGTTCCCTTACTCAAATCTAGATGAGCAACTAGCGGAATACAATGAAGCTAATGGCGTTTTCTTTGCAAACGGTAAGAGAGTCGAATTGTCTGAGCTACAAACAGCGACGGCTGCAACTGCAACTAGTAAAAGCGCGCAAAGAGTAAAATCACCGGTAACAAAAGCGAAGATTGCCTACCTAGAAATGACAGACGAGGAACGTCAGGCATTCATGAAGTGGGTTGCTCAACAATAATCGTTATTAGTGACGACAAAAACTAAAAAAAAGCAGGCGTAGACCTGCTTTTTATATTTTTTGAGGTGAGCATCTTTTGATGTTTAAAACGAGAGTTTGATTTCTCGCCACTCTCCTGGCTTTAAATCGTCAAGAACAATACCGCCCATCGAGTAACGAACTAAACGCAGCGTTGGGAAGCCAATGTGTGCGGTCATACGTCGTATTTGGCGGTTTCGACCTTCAATTATAGTAATCGCTAACCACGTTGTTGGAATGTTTGCTCGGAATCGGACAGGTGGAGTCCTATCCCAGATCTCTGGTTCAGGCATCACTTCTACTTTTGCTGGTAAGGTCATGCCATCTTTTAGCTCTACGCCTTTACGTAGCATCTCCAAGTCTTCTTCTTTAGGGGCTCCATCCACTTGTACCCAGTAAGTTTTTGGTGATTTTGATTGGGGCTGCGTCAACTTCGCTTGCAAAATGCCATCGTTTGTTAAGACCATCAATCCTTCGCTGTCTCGATCTAAGCGGCCTGCGGCATACACATTTTTCACTGGAATAAAGTCGGCTAGCGTTTTGCGACCATCTCCATCAGTGAACTGGCTCAACGTGTCATACGGCTTATTAAAAATGATCACTTTGCGATCTTCTAAGGCAATGCGTGGCTTAGATGTTTTTGAAGCGCGGGCAGGGCGACTTTGTCGATTTTTCGCTTGTCCATTTGAGTTGTTTGCTTTTCCAGAGCGTTTAAAATGACTCGTTTTCGATTGGTGAGTACCGCGACCTTTTTCATGACCCGAGCGAGATGACATGTTAACTACCTTGCAAAAATGTAAATGAACTGTGTTTGAAAGTTTTATGTTTTCTTGTTATCGGCTATCATTTGCGCGCCTAAAACTAACAAAAGCGCAGAGAATAATAGACTATTTCGTGTTATTTGTTTAATGATATAGCTAAGTTGCTTTAGTGAGACATTTCTAACGGAAATGGACACCAAAGTAAGCTTGGCACCAAGTGCACTCATGGATATAGAGCCATAGAGCTTCAAACTATAAGAAAGAGTGCAAACCGCATGTCGCGTTGGTGAGGAGGAATGCACTACTAACGTTAAGCAATGCGTCAATTCAACGAACTCAGTTGCTGAGAAGTTCAGCTAAGTTGAGTAAAAAATAGGGAAATTTCATGCCTACAGAAAAACCTACAATTATCTATACAATCACTGATGAAGCCCCGGCGTTAGCAACCTATTCATTACTACCAATCATTCAATCGTTTACCGCATCGTCTGGCATCAACGTAGACACTCGTGATATTTCGCTAGCGGGACGCATTATCGCTAACTTCCCAGAGCATTTAAAAGAAGAACAACGTATTGGTGATGCTCTAGCAGAACTTGGCGAGTTAGCGAAAACACCGGAAGCGAACATCATTAAGCTTCCAAACATTTCGGCTTCAATTCCTCAACTAAAAGCCGCAATCAAAGAGTTGCAAGCGAAAGGGTATGCGCTTCCAAACTACCCTGAAGAACCGACCACTTACGAAGAAGAAGCAATTAAAGCGACTTACGACAAAATCAAAGGTAGTGCGGTAAACCCGGTGCTTCGTGAAGGTAACTCTGACCGTCGTGCTCCATTATCAGTTAAGAATTACGCGAAGAAAAACCCACACTCAATGGGTGCATGGTCAGCTGAGTCTCAATCTCATGTATCAAGCATGACAGGAGATGACTTCTTCGGTAGCGAAAAATCGACGACTATTACTGGTGCTACTGACGTTAAAATTGAATTCGTCGCTGCTGACGGTTCGGCAAAAGAACTTAAATCAGCATTCCCTCTGCAAGACAAAGAAGTGATCGATTGTTCAGTCATGAACAAGAAAGCGCTTGTTGAGTTCTTCGAGAAAGAAATTGCAGAAGCAAAACAGCAAGACGTCCTTCTGTCTCTTCACATGAAAGCAACCATGATGAAGGTATCGGACCCAGTTATCTTTGGCCATGCAGTTAAAGTGTACTACAAAGACGTTTTCGCAAAATACGGCAAGCTATTTGAAGAACTAGGTGTAGATGTAAACAACGGTCTTGGTGATGTTTATACTAAGATTGAATCTCTACCTGCTGAACAAAAAGCGGAAATTGAAGCAGCTATTTTAGCGGTATACGAGACTCAACCAGCGCTTGCGATGGTTGACTCTGATCGTGGTATTACTAATCTCCACGTACCGAGTGACATTATCGTTGATGCTTCTATGCCAGCAATGCTTCGTGCTTCTGGCCAGATGTGGGGACCAGATGGTAAGCAAAAAGACACGAAAGCGATGATCCCAGATCGTAGCTATGCGGGTATCTACCAAGCGGTTATCGATTTCTGTAAAGAACACGGTGCATTTGACCCAACTACAATGGGCAGCGTGCCAAACGTGGGTCTAATGGCTCAGAAAGCAGAAGAATACGGCTCACATGATAAGACATTTATCCTAGACGCTGCTGGTACTGTACGTGTTGTCGACACTTCTGGTGCGGTTCTTCTTGAGCAAACTGTCGAAGCAGGTGACATCTTCCGTATGTGTCAGGTGAAAGACGCGCCAATCCAAGATTGGGTGAAACTTGCCGTCACTCGCGCACGTGCAACAGGTGTACCAGCGGTGTTTTGGTTAGACGAAGCGCGTGCACACGATGCTGAACTGATCAAGAAAGTGAATGCATACCTTCCTGAGCACGACACTTCAGGTTTAGAGATCAAGGTTCTAGCGCCAATCGATGCATGTCAATTCTCTCTAGAGCGCATTAAAGAGGGGCTAGACACCATTTCTGTAACAGGTAACGTGCTTCGTGACTACTTAACGGATCTATTCCCGATTTTGGAACTGGGTACTTCTGCGAAAATGCTATCAATTGTTCCACTAATGAACGGCGGTGGTTTATTTGAAACTGGTGCTGGTGGCTCTGCGCCAAAACACGTCCAACAAGTTGAGAAAGAAAACCACTTGCGTTGGGATTCTCTGGGTGAGTTCCTTGCTCTAGCTGCATCATTGGAGCACCTAAGTACAGTTGCTGGTAATGCGAAAGCTCAGGTTCTGGCTGAGGCATTGGACAAAGCGACAGGTGAATTCCTAGACGAGAATAAATCACCGTCACGTAAAGTGGGTGAGTTGGATAACCGCGGTAGCCACTACTACCTTGCGACGTATTGGGCGAAAGCTTTGGCGGAACAAAGTGCAGATGCAGAACTGGCTGCTGAATTCGCACCAGTTGCTAAAGCCCTTGCAGAACAAGAAGAAGCGATTGTTGCTGAGTTGAACAACGCACAAGGTGTAAAAGGTGAACTCGGTGGTTACTACGCGCTAGATGATGCTCTTGCATCAACACTAATGCGTCCAAGTACGACGTTGAACGGCATCATTAACAAGTAAGCATTGATTTCGCGCTATTTCGGTAGCGCGTTTGTATGTTACTTAGTTTAGTGCTTTTACAAACGTAATAAACCCGCTCATAGGCGGGTTTATTTTTCTCTTCATAACACTAGAAGGTAAAGCCAGTGTTATGAGAGCAAATGGTTTTGTCTTTCCGACAGCGCTCTAGTTATTTGGCTTGGGCTTCTATTGGAACAACGCTGCTAGCGTGTGAGCCCTTTGGACCTTTTTCAATCTCGTATGAGACTTGTTGGCCTGCTTTCAGTGTACGATAACCGTCCATTTGGATAGTTGAGTAGTGGGCAAAGATGTCTCCTTCCTCTTCATCTGAACAGATAAACCCAAATCCTTTGGCATTGTTAAACCACTTTACTGTACCTGTAGCCATGCTTTTACATCCCTCATGCATTTTTTACTGATGTTGTTACAACACCAAGCCATACCTTTAGCTTGGTCTCATTGCTAGCGTTCACTAACACACGTCGAGTTGGGCACTTCCATATTCATCAAATTGTTAGAAATCCAACAAATTCAAAATGAGGATTTATGCATCAACACTTTCCACTGTAGTCAATGAATTCTGACAGTCAATAGTCAAAGGCAACAATCGGAAACATTATTGAAAACAAATCACTTTTGAGATTAACAATTTTGCAAAGTGTTTCTGCCGCATGCGTAAGCTTTTAGTTAAAAGGACTGCAAGGTGTTGATATAGGGGGGAGGCATACTAACCAAGTTGATTACATTAGAAGATTCTACTGAATGAATAAAAAATGACGTTTTCGTGATAAATAACCGATTATCAACCATTAAATGTGATCTTCTTTCTTATCGGAGCACTAATTAATATAAGTGAAGTGAGTCGAAATTTGGTAAACACAACCGCAAAAATAAGCATGTGTTGGGATAAAAATCTTTTATTTGCGCCCCTGCCAGAGGTGCATTAGTCTCTATGTAAGGACATAAATTTTATCTATCAAAGTCCAATTAGGTGCCACATCTCACTACACCGCATGGCATGCTTATGGTAGATTGTTTTTATAGGTTAAAAACATCAACCCTTTGATACGATATCTTTGAATTGCCATGAGTAAAAATTTTGAATGGGTGACTCCAGACTCTGATCTTCTGGAGCGAGAAAGTACGAAAGTTCAGCCACCTAAGCTGTACAACGTAGTTCTAAACAATGATGACTACACACCTATGGATTTCGTCATAGAGGTACTTGAGCGATTCTTCTCGCATGATATTGATAAAGCAACGCAAATCATGCTCAAGATCCACTATGAAGGAAAGGCAATCTGTGGCACATATAGCGCAGAGATTGCTGAGACAAAAGTAGCGCAAGTGACGATGTACTCAAGGGAAAATGAGCATCCGCTACTATGTACTATGGAGCAAGCGTAATAAGAAGACTTGCTCGAGCAACCAAAGTTGTTCTTTCGGGAGGTACTTATGCTAAATAAAGAACTAGAATCAAGCCTTAACGGTGCATTCGCTCGTGCACGTGATAAACGCCACGAGTTTATGACTGTCGAACACCTCCTACTTGCATTATTGGAGAATGATGCAGCTAAGGAAGCCCTACTAGCCTGCAAAGCGGATCTTGATGCTTTGCGCAATGAACTCGATATTTTTATCGACCAAACAACGCCACTCATCCCAGAAAGTGACGAGACGCGCGAAACCCAGCCGACATTGAGCTTTCAGCGTGTACTTCAGCGCGCCGTTTTCCATGTACAGTCGTCTGGTCGTAGTGAAGTAACCGGTGCAAATGTACTTGTTGCTATCTTTAGTGAGCAAGAATCTCACGCTGCTTATCTATTGAAGAAGAACGACATCTCTCGTTTAGACATCGTTAACTTCATTTCCCACGGCATCACAAAAGCTTCGGGTTCTAATGAAGACCCATCTTCGTCTGACTCCTTTGGCTCAGAAGCGCCAGAAGAAACGAATCCAGAAGAACGATTGGAAAGCTTTGCGACTAACCTAAACCAAGTCGCGAAAGCTGGTAATATCGATCCACTCATCGGGCGAGATAAAGAGCTAGAACGTACTATTCAAGTTCTTTGTCGCCGACGTAAAAACAACCCGTTGCTAGTTGGTGAAGCAGGCGTTGGTAAAACAGCAATCGCTGAGGGTCTAGCTTGGAGAATTGTTGAAGGCCAAGTACCAGAAGTGATTCAAAACAGTGTTATCTATTCTCTAGATATCGGCTCTTTGCTTGCTGGTACAAAATATCGTGGTGATTTCGAGAAACGCTTTAAGTCAGTCTTGAAGCAGCTTGAGAAAGAAGAAGACGCGATTCTGTTTATTGATGAAATTCACACCATCATTGGTGCAGGTGCAGCTTCTGGTGGTCAAGTTGATGCAGCGAACCTAATCAAACCTCTGCTGAGTAGCGGTAAACTGCGTTGTATCGGTTCGACAACTTACCAAGAGTACAGCAACATCTTTGAAAAAGAGCGCGCGTTGTCTCGCCGTTTCCAAAAGATAGATGTCGTAGAGCCATCGCTGGACGATACGACGAAGATCCTAATTGGTTTGAAACCAAAATACGAAGCGCACCATGAAGTCCGTTACACCAACAAAGCGCTACGTGCAGCGGTTGAGTTATCGGCAAAATACATCAATGAACGTCATTTGCCAGATAAAGCGATCGACGTGATTGATGAAGCTGGTGCACGCAGCCGTTTAGCGCCGGCGAGTCGTCGTAAGAAGACGGTTGGCGTTGCAGACATCGAATCCATGGTTGCGAAGATGGCGCGTATTCCAGAGAAATCTGTGTCGTCGTCTGACAAAGACATTCTGAAGAACCTTGATGACAAGATGAAGATGCTGGTCTTTGGCCAAGACAATGCGATTGACGCACTGTCAGAGGCGATCAAGCTATCTCGTGCTGGTTTAGGCGTTGATAACAAGCCTGTTGGTTCATTCTTGTTTGCCGGTCCAACTGGGGTAGGTAAAACAGAAGTGACGGTTCAGCTTTCTAAACTATTAGGCATTGAGCTTCTTCGTTTTGATATGTCTGAGTATGGTGAACGTCATTCTGTGAGTCGTCTGATTGGTGCACCCCCAGGTTATGTTGGTTACGATCAAGGTGGCTTGCTGACTGATGCGGTGCTAAAACACCCGCACTCAGTGGTTCTGCTTGATGAAATCGAAAAAGCACACCCAGATATCTTTAATTTGCTGCTGCAAGTCATGGATAACGGTACGCTAACAGATAATAACGGTCGCAAAGCGGATTTCCGTAACGTGATCCTTGTTATGACAACCAATGCTGGTGTAGCTGAAACTGAGAAGAAATCGATCGGTCTGATCCAACAGGACCACAGTCATGACGCGATGGCGGAAATTAAGAAGGTGTTCACACCTGAATTCCGTAACCGTCTAGATAATATCATTTGGTTCAATAGCCTGGACGAAACAGTCATTCATCAAGTTGTTGATAAGTTCATTGTTGAGCTTCAAGTACAATTGGATGCTCGCGGCGTATCAATGGAAGTGTCTCAAGACGCTCGCCATTGGTTGGCGGATAGAGGCTATGACAAAGCGATGGGAGCTCGTCCTATGGGGCGTGTTATCCAAGAGCAGCTTAAGAAACCTTTGGCAAATGAACTGTTGTTTGGTTCACTTGTAGATGGCGGAACAGTGAGAGTAACGCTTGTGAAAGACGAACTTAAGTTTGAATACCTAAGCGAGAAAGAAGCAGCACTTCACTAATTCTCTGTTGAAATCTATTTTAAAAGCGTGCGCCTAGGTGTGCGCTTTTTTGTGTCTGCAAGAATGGAGCAAGCCTGTGGAGTGTATTGAAACTCCCAAAAATAAGCTTGGTATTGAGAGCAAAAAAACAGACAATAAAAAACGGAGCCTTGAGCTCCGTTTTTTATTGTATTCGAAAATCAGAGATTAACGAGCACGGAAGACGATGCGGCCTTTAGATAGGTCGTATGGAGTCATCTCTACAGTTACTTTATCACCAGTAAGGATACGGATGTAGTTCTTACGCATCTTGCCAGAGATATGTGCAGTCACAACGTGACCGTTTTCAAGTTCAACGCGGAACATAGTGTTTGGTAGAGTGTCAAGCACAGTGCCTTGCATCTCAATTACGTCTTCTTTAGCCATTTAATCCTCTTTAGAAATTAGGCGGTATTAGCGCGCTTATTTTGCCGCTAAACAGTAATTATGTAAAGTTGGGGCGTATTCTACCCTTGCCAACGCTGATTTACTAGCCTTTGGTGTCGTTGAAAGCGAGTTTTGTAGTTCATTGCCGGACATTCATCGATTTGATAGCCCAAATAAAGCCAATGTTTGTTCTGTTGCTGGCAAAACTCAATCTGATACAACACAGCTAACGTACCGAGAGATAAGGAAAAATCAGGGTCATAGAAGGTGTAAAAGGCGCTTGAACAATTCTCCATTATATCGGTAACTGCGACGGCGATTAATTGCCCAGAATCCGTGTATAAATGGAGAAAACCCGTCTTCAACCAAGTCGTTTGCGCAAATCTTGCGAACTCATCTTCTTTCGGTGGATACATAGTGCCATCTTTGTGGCGTTTACAAATATATCGACTGTATAAATCGAACCATGCATCATCGAGCTCAGATTTCATTTCCCATTGAATGGTCTTCGCTTTGTTCAATAAACGCTTTTGGCTTTTAGAACGGATGAAATCGGGCACAGCAATCCTTATCGGCTGACAAGCATTACACTGCTCACAGTGAGGTTTGTAAATCGTGTCGCCACTGCGACGAAACCCATTGGCCATGAGTATTTGGTAGTTCTGGTCGCTGTGTAAACCAGGATCTAGCGCCACTGCAACGCGCTCTTGGCGCTCCGGTAGGTAGCTGCATGGGTGATTGTTGGTCAACCCGATACGAATTTGTTGAAGATCCGTGCTCATGATTCAGCGCCTTGCAAAGTTTGTGGTTCGAACGTTTCCAAATTAATTTTCTTATCCCTTAAAGATAGTAGTTTTTGTACGAAATCGTCACGCTCAAGTTCAAAGGCTCCAAGGGATCGCAGGTGAGGGTTCATCACCTGACAATCGATTAATTGGCCTTGGTTTGACGCCAAATGTTCGCATAAATACCACAATGCAACTTTAGAAGCGTTGTCTTTGAGACTGAACATCGACTCACCACAGAAAAGTTGGCCGACGCTGATACCATACAACCCCCCGACCAATTGATCATCGTGCCATACTTCTACTGAGTGGCAGTGTCCTTGCTTGGCAAGCGCAATATAGGAAGCTTGCATCTCCGGATTGAGCCATGTTTCTTCCGCTGGACGGGTAGAAGCGCACAATTCAATTACGTGCTCGGTTGCATTGTTTAGCGTTACTTTATACTGTTGTTTACGCTGAAACTTTTTAAGGCTCTTTGATGGAGTGAAAGTTGCTGTGTCAAAAACCGCTCTCGGAGATGGACTCCACCATAAGATTGGTTCTCCAGGCCCATACCAAGGGAAGATTCCTTGATGGTAACCTGTTAGGATCCTTTGAGGATTGAGATCGCCCCCAAATGCTAACAAGCCATTTGGGTCGTGTAGGGCCTCATAGGGAGAAGGGAAGGCAAAAGAGTCATCAAGTTCAGTTAAATAAATAGCCATAAAGAAGAGTTTACCAACATCAAAGCCTATAGGAATGAAATATGAGCAGAGCAATACTTAGCGCAAAACGATGGGCATGGATCATACTGTTTTTACCATTTTTCGCCAATGCAGCTTATGAAAGAAATGTCGCAAAACCAGTGAATCAAGTGGTGTATGGCAAGGTTGATTCTGTGCGATACATTACTCAACAAGAAGTTAAACAGTCGCAAAGCAACGGTTGGGAAACACTACTCGGTGCGACCATTGGTGGCTTAGTTGGTAACCAGTTTGGTGGTGGTACAGGTAAAGAAGTCGCAACCGCAGTTGGCGCGTTGGCAGGTGCGGCCGTGGTCAAAAACCGTAATAACTACGAATATACGGTTGAATATAAATTGGTTGAATTACTGGTCAAGGTAGACGGCAACAAGCTAATTAATGTGATTCAAGACGTGGACAATAGTATGTTGTTTAACCGTGGTGACGATGTGCGAATCCTATATTTTGACGACGGTGTAAGGGTCGATATCGCTTATTAAGCTGACGTTAGCATACTAATTTTTGAGCTGACTAATTATTCAAAAATTAGCATGGATTTACTCTGGTTTTGTGTTGGTTTTTTCGTTAGTCTGAATTCACGAAGAATTGTTTAGCTCTCTAATAAAATCGAAAGAGGGCACAAAGGATTATCTACTTTCAATGGAAAGCCTAACGTTACAACCTATCAACAAAATTCAAGGGGAAGTGAATCTTCCTGGATCGAAAAGCGTTTCTAACCGAGCTCTGCTTCTCGCTGCCCTTGCAAAAGGCACGACTCGTTTGACCAACCTTCTAGATAGCGATGACATTCGCCATATGTTGAATGCACTGACTAAGCTTGGTGTGCAGTACCAACTGTCTGAAGACAAAACAGAATGTGTTGTAGAAGGTCTTGGTCGTCCATTTTCAGTTTCTGAACCAGTAGAGCTATTTCTTGGTAACGCGGGGACAGCGATGCGCCCGCTTGCCGCAGCATTGTGTCTTGGACATGGTGAGTATGTTCTGACTGGTGAACCTCGTATGAAAGAGCGTCCGATCGGTCACCTAGTGACAGCCCTTCAAACGGCTGGTGCAGACATTACTTACCTAGAAAACGAAAACTACCCACCACTGAAAATCGTCGGCACTGGTCTCAAATCTGGTTCTGTATCGATTGATGGTTCGATTTCTAGCCAATTTTTAACAGCATTTTTAATGTCAGCGCCTTTGGCTGAGAGCGAAATTCGCATCAATATTGAAGGCGAATTGGTTTCAAAGCCTTACATCGATATCACGCTGCATATCATGAAGCAGTTTGGTGTAGAAGTGATCAATAACGACTACCAAGAGTTTGTTATTCCTGCTGGTCAGCAATACATTGCGCCGGGTGACTTTTTGGTAGAAGGTGATGCATCATCGGCTTCTTATTTCTTGGCTGCAGCAGCGATAAAAGGTGGTGAGGTCAAAGTCACTGGCATTGGTAAAAACAGCATTCAAGGCGATATCCAATTCGCTGACGCACTGGAGAAAATGGGTGCTGAAATCGAGTGGGGTGAAGACTACGTCATTTCTCGTGTTGGTCAATTGAAAGGCATCGATATGGACTACAATCATATCCCAGATGCAGCAATGACAATCGCAACGACTGCATTATTCGCTGAAGGTACAACCGCGATTCGTAACGTGTACAACTGGCGCGTAAAAGAAACTGACCGTCTATCTGCAATGGCAACTGAACTTCGTAAAGTCGGTGCAGAAGTGGAAGAGGGTGAGGATTACATCATCGTTAAGCCTGTACCACAGCTTACGCATGCGGCGATTGACACCTACGATGATCACCGTATGGCGATGTGTTTTTCTCTGGTGGCGCTAAGCGATACACCTGTGACGATTAACGATCCTAAGTGTACGTCAAAGACATTCCCTGACTACTTTGATAAGTTGAAAGCACTGAGTTGTTAACTCACTTATTGAAAGAAAAAGCCAGAGTGGATACTCTGGCTTTTTTGATGAAATTTCAAAAGCTTATTTACTTAGTGTGAACTCTTTTGAAAGATGATGCGCTAGGTATTTAAACATATTGAATACCGCAGTGGTTTTGGGCGTCGGTAGGCCTTTATCGTCTAGGAAATACTCACCTTTAAACACCAAAACATCCTCTTTTTCTTCTACGCTTGTGGCACGCATTCCTTCGATAAAATCCTCGTGCTCTTGGATGATTTGGTTTGCGATCAACAGGAGGTCGAATCTTTCAATGTGTTTTCTATCAGACATAGCGTTCTCGTCATTCAATGAAACTTAATTGGCCGCAGTATACCTACAATTGCCGTGGCTTTGCAGAGGTAAATTTGTGATTACGTGTTTGCTACAAAGCACACATTAATATAGAAGAAAAACCGCAAAGCATTCTCATCTGCTAATGATGCTTATTTCGCTGTCATGATCTAAGGTTACGTTCTGATAGCGAAAGAAAAAATATTTTGTGATGAGAGACAAAATTTATTGAATTCGACTAGCGGGCAGAAACTTTGCCTGCTTAGTATATGCCGCTCAAGACCTTTTGCAGAACCCTGCCTTGTTAAAGTATAAAGGCGATGAATTGTCAACCAATCGGATCTGAATTTCAAAAAAGCAGTTGATCTTCTTTTCATCTCGCACAATAGTAAAAAAGAAGCAATGAAATAGAACATTATGCGGGTAGGCTCTTTTTGGAGTTTTCACCCGCATTATTATGAAGGACGTTAGAGTCAGTTATGGGTAAATCGCTCGTTATAGTGGAGTCACCAGCCAAGGCTAAGACGATAAACAAATACCTTGGTAAAGACTTTATTGTTAAGTCTAGTGTTGGTCACGTGCGTGATCTGCCTACGGCCGGTCAAAGCACTGGTGAGAAAAAAGCCGCGGCAATTTCTACGAAAGGAATGAGCCCGGAAGAAAAAGCGCGTGTCAAAAAAGAAAAAGACCGTAAAGCTCTGATCAAGAAAATGGGGATTAACCCATATCATGACTGGGAAGCGAACTATCAAATCCTTCCGGGTAAAGAAAAAGTCGTTAGTGAACTGCAAAAACTAGCCAAAGATGCTGATCACGTCTATCTCGCAACCGATTTGGACCGCGAAGGGGAAGCTATCGCATGGCACCTTCGTGAGATCATCGGTGGCGATGAAGAGCGATACAAACGTGTAGTTTTTAACGAGATTACAAAGAATGCTATCCAACAAGCTTTCCAGACTCCTGGTGAGTTGAATATGGATGGCGTGAACGCGCAGCAAGCACGTCGTTTCATGGACCGCGTAGTCGGTTTCATGGTTTCTCCATTGCTATGGAAGAAAGTGGCGCGTGGTTTGTCTGCGGGCCGAGTGCAGTCAGTGGCTGTTAAGCTATTGGTTGAACGTGAGCGCGAGATTAACGCATTTATTCCAGAAGAGTTCTGGGATATTCACGCAAACACTCATACAAAAGATAAGACAGCATTTAAGTTGCTCGTGGCGCAAAAAGAAGGCACTGCATTTAAGCCTGTGAATGAGGCGGAAACTAAAGCTGCAATGTCTGTACTTGAAAACGCAAGCTACGAAGTGTGTAAGCGTGAAGACCGCCCGACGAAGAGCAAACCGTCTGCGCCTTACATTACGTCGACATTACAGCAAGCGGCAAGTACACGTCTTGGCTACGGTGTGAAGAAAACCATGATGCTCGCTCAGCGTTTGTATGAAGCGGGTTACATCACTTATATGCGTACCGACTCGACAAACCTGAGTTCAGAGGCGGTGGATGCGGTTCGTGGATTTATCGGTTCAGAATTTGGTGACAAATACCTTCCAGCTAAACCATTAACTTATGGCAGCAAAGAAGGTGCACAAGAAGCGCACGAAGCGATTCGTCCTTCCGATGTTGCGGTGAAAGCAGAAGACCTACAAGGTGTTGATGCAGATGCGCATAAACTGTACTCGTTGATCTGGAACCAATTCGTTGCCTGTCAAATGACACCAGCAGAATACGATTCGACGACCATCAGCGTAAAAGCAGCGGAATACACGCTAAAAGCGAAAGGCCGCATTCTGAAGTTCGATGGTTGGACTCGTGTTCAGCGTCCAATGGGCAAAAATGAAGACACGATTCTTCCTGCGGTCCAATTGGGTGATAAGCTGAACCTTGAGTCTCTTGACCCGAAACAACACTTCACAAAGCCACCTGCGCGCTTTACTGAAGCAGCTCTCGTTAAAGAGTTAGAGAAACGTGGCATTGGCCGACCTTCAACCTACGCATCAATCATTTCTACGATTCAAGATCGTGGTTACGTAAAAGTTGAACAACGCCGCTTCTACGCAGAGAAGATGGGTGAGATCGTGACAGACCGCCTAGATGATAGCTTCAACGATCTAATGAACTATGACTTCACTGCACGTATGGAGCAAAAGCTTGACCAAATCGCAGAAGGTGAGGTGAAGTGGAAATCGGTTCTTGATAACTTTTTCACTGACTTTACTGGTGACCTAGAACAAGCAGAGCAAGACGAAACTGAAGGTGGCATGAAGCTGAATCACATTGTGATGACAGATATTGAGTGTCCGACATGTAGCCGTCCAATGGGTATTCGTACCGCTTCAACGGGTGTATTCCTTGGTTGTTCTGGTTATGCATTGCCACCGAAAGAACGTTGTAAGACAACGATCAACTTGGGTGATGAAGACGGCATCATCAATGTTCTTGAAGAGGACGTTGAAACAGCGGCACTGCGTGCTAAAAAGCGTTGTCCTATCTGTGAAACAGCGATGGATGCGTATCTAATCGACGATAAGCGCAAGATGCATGTTTGTGGTAATAACCCGAACTGTGAAGGCTACATCGTTGAACACGGCGAGTTTAAGGTGAAAGGCTACGATGGCCCAGTTGTCGAGTGTGACAAGTGTGGCTCTGACATGGTGCTTAAGAACGGTCGTTTCGGTAAATACATGGATTGTACGAGTGAAACGTGTAAGAACACTCGTAAGATTCTGAAAAATGGCGAAGTTGCGCCACCGAAAGAAGACCCAGTTCATTTCCCTGAACTGCCATGCGAAAACTCGGATGCGTACTTTGTTTTGCGTGATGGTGCTTCTGGCTTATTCATGGCAGCAAGTAACTTCCCTAAATCGCGTGAGACTCGTGCACCGTTAGTGTCAGAACTAGCACGCTTTGAAGAGCGTTTGCCTGAGAAGTTCAAGTACCTAACGACTGCGCCAGTTGCTGACCCTGATGGTCGTCCGACAGTGGTTCGATTTAGCCGTAAGAGCAAAGAGAACTATGTGCGAACGGAAGACGATGGCAAACCAAGTGGCTGGACTGCACTTTACATTGACGGTAAATGGGAAATCACCGACAAACGTAAAAAAGCCAAAGCATAATTAATGGTTCAAATGAAATAAGGCAGCGAATTCGCTGCCTTATTTTTTTCGTAAATTCCTGTTGTTTTATAAGTTATATCAATACGACTCACTTCAACTCCCTGCATTTTTATTTTCATCTTCCGGTCATAGTTTCATCGTATCCTGTCGCAAAACTGCACTTGTGTAGTCAATCGGTTTGTAAATTGTTTTCACAATGTAATCGTTTGCGTCCCGTTGTGTGATCAAGATATCGTCTTGAGTAAGTAACATCTGTATGTCACACAGAATGGCGTATTTAAAATTGTAATTTAGTTCCAGTTCGATAACTTATTACACAAATAATGCAACTGTATGCTGCTATTTGGTGCTGAGAATAAAAAATAAATAAGGTGCCTGCATAGAGGATGTGCAATAGCTTTTTTTGTTTATACCGCGAGAGCTCAGAGAAGCCCATCGGTATGGATGTACTAACGTGTTCGCTTGACTCCCCGAGTCCTGCTCACCTCAAACGAACACTAATTCCAAGCTATAACTATATATGGAGAACAACGAATGGCTGGTGTTTTGGGAATGATTCTTGCTGGCGGTGAAGGCTCTCGTCTGAGACCTTTAACGGAATCCCGCAGTAAACCTTCGGTCCCTTTCGGCGGAAGTTACCGACTTATTGATTTCGCTTTGAACAACTTCGTGAATGCGGATCTGATGCGCATTTATGTCCTCACTCAATTTAAGTCTCAATCTTTGTTCCATCATATGAAGAAGGGTTGGAACATCAACGGTATTACCGATCGATTCATCGACCCAATCCCAGCACAAATGCGTACGGGTAAGCGTTGGTATGAAGGTACGGCGGATGCTATCTATCAAAACCTACGTTTTATGGAGCTTGCTGAGCCTGACCAAGTTTGTATTTTTGGTTCTGATCACATCTATAAAATGGACATCAAACAGATGTTGAACTTCCACAAAGAAAAAGAGGCATCGTTGACCGTTTCAGCATTACGTATGCCTTTGTGTGAAGCATCGCAATTTGGTGTTATTGAAGTGGATGCCGAAGGTCGTATGATCGGTTTTGAAGAGAAACCAGCACAACCTAAATCAATCCCGGGCGATCCAGAACATGCACTCGTTTCCATGGGCAACTACGTATTTGAAGCCCAAGCGCTATTTTCTGAGCTGATTGAAGATGCGGATAATGAAGCGTCTTCACACGACTTTGGTAAAGACATCATTCCTAAGATGTTCCCACGTGGCGACGTGTTTGTTTATGACTTCAGCACAAACCGTATTACTGGTGAAAAAGAAGAAGTTTACTGGCGTGATGTCGGTACTATTGACGCGTACTGGCAAGCTCATATGGATTTGTTGGAAAAAGACGCCCCGTTTTCTCTCTACAACCGCAAATGGCCACTGCACACTTACTACCCACCATTGCCGCCTGCAACGTTTACCGACTCAGTTAATGGCCGAGTTCAAATCATCGACAGCTTAGTATGTAACGGGAGTTACGTGCGAGGCTCAAGAATTGAAAAATCGGTACTGGGTTTCCGCAGCAACATCGCTTCTGCGTGTGACATCAGCCAAAGTATTTTACTTGGTGATGTTAAGGTCGGTGAAGGATGTGTACTTCGTCGCGTGATTGTAGACAAGGATGCCGACATTGCACCTGGTACGCAAATTGGTGTAAATCTACAAGAAGATAAAAAGCACTACCACGTGTCAGAAGATGGCATTGTTGTGATTCCAAAAGGAGCAAGAGTTGGCTACTAACAATTTGTCTGTACTGTTTGTAGCGTCTGAAGTCGAAGGACTGATAAAGAGTGGTGGCTTGGCTGATGTAGCCAAGGCACTGCCAGAAGCCCTTCAAAACCTTCAGCAGGATGTACGAATTACAATTCCAGCTTACACCGCTATCGAGCGACTAGCGGAAGCCGAGTTGGAATTAGATACCGAGTTAGCGCACTGGCCGTATACGGCATACAAAGTGTTGAAGCTAAACCTTGGTGATAATCCGGTCTATTTGATTGATTGCCCTCCGTATTTCAATCGTCCGTCAATGTACGCTGAAAATAACCAAGCTTACACGGATAACGGTGAGCGCTTCGCGTTTTTTAGTGCAGCGTGTCTAGATATGTTGCCAAAACTTGGTTTTCAACCAGATATTGTGCATGCCAACGATTGGCATACTGCTTTAGTCCCATTTTTGCTTAAACATCGTTATGGCAATGAAGCATTTTTTGCCAAGACTCGCAGTGTAATTTCCATTCACAACGCAGTCTTTAAAGGGGTATTTAGCTACGATGACGTCCAGTGTTTACCTGAATTTCACAGTCGAAATGTTCCTGATGCCGCGGTAAGCGCAACGCACATCACGATGCTCAAAGCAGGGGTGATGAACGCGGATAAAATCAATGCGGTAAGCCCCACCTACGCTGAAGAGCTTAAAACAGAACTTGGCAGCCATGGTATGGCGTGGGAATTCCAGCAACGCGCAGGTGATCTTGTTGGGATTTTAAATGGTTGCGATTACGGAACATGGAACCCTGAAACCGATTCTAATCTTCCGTTAAATTACAAAGCGAACCGTCAAAGCATGGTCCGTGGCAAAAATGCATGTAAAAAAGCGCTACAGCAAAGGCTGGGGATTGAAGAATCAGACAACGCCATGTTCGGTATGGTGTGTCGTCTAACGCAACAGAAAGGTGTGCATTACCTGCTGCCTGCATTAGCTGATTTCCTTAAGCATAATGTTCAACTCGTCGTTGTTGGCACTGGTGATCCTGTTCTTGCTGCACAGTTAAGAGACGTAGCCGCACAATTTGCGAGTAAGTTTGTTTTTGTAGAGGCTTACGATAACGAGCTAGCACATTTGGTTGAGGCAGGCTCGGATTTCTTCTTAATGCCTTCTGAATTTGAGCCGTGTGGTTTGAACCAAATCTACAGCATGGCCTATGGCACTTTGCCAATCGTTCGTGGGGTAGGTGGCTTGAAAGACAGCGTGAATGACTACGATGTGGATCCAGCTGATGCAACGGGCTTCGTTTTCTATGAGCCAACACCGCAAGGTCTATTGCTGACAATGTTGAGAGCACTTCTTCTTTACGCACAAAATGTGACAGAAGTGAGACGTGTACAACTTCATGCTATGCAAAAAGACTTTTGTTGGCGAAAAGCTGCAGAAGAGTATTTGCAACTGTATAGGGCTGCGTTAAATTGACGCAAAATCTTTAAAAAGTGTAACGAAAGGCACCGAATTAGGTGCCTTTATTACTTTGCTCTTATGGAGTGTGGTAGGATTTACCCACACTTTTTCATACAGAATGCTTTTCAAACTGATAAATGACTCAGCCACTTCTATTCCATAAAACCTATTTACACCCTACCAGCAATGAGTGGGTCGTTTTCGTGCATGGTGCTGGTGGCAGTTCTTCAATATGGTTTAAACAATTAAAGGCCTATAAAGAGCACTTTAATTTGGTCTTAATCGATCTCCGTGGACACGGCAAGTCAAACCAGTTGATCAAAGAACTGATGACAAGTCGTTATACCTTTACTGAGGTGACACAGGACATTTTAAAGGTTCTGGATCATTTGAAGATCCAATCCGCACACTTTGTTGGTATGTCTTTGGGTACAATTATTGTGCGTAACCTTGCCGAAATGGCAACAGAGCGTGTGAGTTCTATGGTGCTTGGTGGGGCGGTAACGCGCTTAAACACTCGCTCTCAGATCTTAGTTAAACTCGGTAATCTTGGAAAGCACATCCTCCCTTATATGTGGTTGTATAAGCTCTTTGCTTACATCGTGATGCCACAAAAAAATCAACGCGAATCTCGTCACTTGTTTATTCGTGAAGCAAAGAAGTTATGCCAAAAAGAGTTTAAGCGTTGGTTCACACTGGCGGCGGATGTAAATCCGTTAATGAAGTATTTTAAAGATAAAGAGTTGCCTATTCCGACGCTGTACCTAATGGGGGATAGAGACTACATGTTCATTAAGCCAGTAAAAGAAATGGTTGCAGTGCATAAGCTAAGCTCATTACGTGAAATTCCAAATTGTGGCCACGTGTGCAACGTAGAACGTCCAGAAGATTTCAATCAACACTCTATTGAGTTTATTAAGCAGCAAAGTCTAGCGGCTTAATAGATTTGAGAACCGATCTAAAAAGGTAGGGGAGCCATCATAGCTCCCCTATTTGATATCCACATTGCCAACAAGCACCAAACTGTCCCTCATTCTTCTCTGCACATTGCGGGCATTGCCAGTCTTGGTAAGTAAGCTCTGTTTGTTGTCGATAGTCTTCGACAATCGCAGACGCCTTCAACTGCTGTTCCGGATGTAAAAGCCAAACATACGGGTCTGTATCATCGCTGAAGGGCAACTCTCCCTTCAACCCAAACATACCTTCGCCTCTTACTTCACAGTGAATCTGTTCGGTTTTGAGGAGCTCACAAACGATATGAGCTTCCGCAGGGTTTTTAGCGATGAAGATTTTCATTAGGCATTTCCATTTTGAACTTGAGCAGGGCGGACCTTATTCATAACCCATTTAGCGATAATAGGGAACAAACCAAGCAGAGCAAATGATGCTAATACGGTTGGTGACACAATTCCTGAAAGACTGTCGATAGTGGCTAGTTGAGTGCCCGCATTTAAGTAAACGGCAGTACCTGGCAGCATGCCGATTTGGCTTGTTAAATAGAAGCGGCTGATAGACATCGGTGTTAACCCCATTAAGAGGTTAATCAAGAAAAATGGGAATACTGGGATCAAACGCAGTGAAAACAAATAAAACGCTCCGTCTTTTTCTACACCTTGGTTAATGGCATTTAACTTATTACCAAATTTACTTTGTACCCATTCACGTAATAAGTAGCGGCTGCTTAAGAAAGCAATTGTTGCGCCGATGGTGCTAGCAAAAGACACCAATAATAAACTGGTCCAAAAACCAAATAGGGCGGCGCCGAGCAGGGTAACAACGGCGGCTCCTGGAATTGAGAAAGCGGTGATTGCGATGTAAGCCAAGAAGTAGGTCGCCGCAGCAAACACAAAGTTTTGGTCAATGAACGTATTTAGTGCTGCTTGTTGTGCTTTGGCATTTTCTAAGGTGAGATACTGGCCAAAATTCACTCCTAAAAAGAGGATGGTTGCGAGCAGGATCAGTCCTAAAATCAGTTTCTTATTCATCGTAATTACTCCATTTGGCTTCTTAAATAATAAGACAGAATAAGAGAAGAAAAAATTTCAAAAAAAAACCGCAGTATGAAAACTGCGGTTTTTACTCAATGTCATGCTGATAGTGCGCGTTAAGACAATGCGCTCATCAGTTCTTCTCGGCGAGACTGAGGGACGACGCTCCAATGGGTGCCGTTGATTGCACCTTCTAACGCCCACAACAACTCAAGGCTTACCGTAGAGGCATGCGTATCTTGGATTGCTTTGTATGCGCTTAAGGCACCTTCTTCTTCTAATTGCTCGACAGAGTCAATGCCTGCTTTCTTCAACATACGTTCAGTTGCTAGGCGTAGATTTGGAAGGTCTTTCAATCGATTAGGCTTGGTGCTCGCTTGCTGTTTTTTTTCTTGCTTAGCAGTCTCAAGAGATTGCTTTGCAACATCAATCAAGCGATCCGTTGAATCCCATAGATCATCAGAAATAGCATAGTATTTCGTGACCACTGGGAAACCACGTTTCTTGTAGACGTACGGTTTTAGTCCTTGAGTCTCGAAGTCAGATGAAGTTTGTTGGTCTGCTCGAATATGAAGTTGATTGTTTACAACTAGTGCGAACATCGTTTCATCGGCGAAAAGCCCGAAGCCACCAAACATTGAGCGCGACTTGATAGTACCAAGTGCCTCAAACAGCTTCATTGAGTCTTTGAGTATCGGTTTATCCATGATGTGTTATCTCGGTGTAATTAATATTACGCCACCAAAAATCAGGTCCGAGAGATTAGCAAATGCATGCAGACACAATGTCATTAAAGGGTAAACTCACTTAATGCATATTTGCCATCGGTAACCCCGCTACCTTCCATCTAATAAGATGGTTCAGGCCGGAGGCTTTGCGTCCCACCCTTTCGAATGGTTTGCCCTGTGCGTGACACTTTGAGAATACTTCGTATATTGAATTAACATCACGTTTCAAACATGAAAGTGTGATCTTGGTTCAGTTAATAGTGATTTTTTGATGTGTTTGGTTTCATATTTGGGAACGGTCCCTTGTCATACAAAAGGTTGACGTAGGAAATGGACTACGCCCAATTAAAACAGCAACTTATCTAAATTAGGGGAGGTATTTATATTCTGAAATGTTTTTGGAATGTTATTTTTAGGCAATAAAAAAGCGCCCTTACGAGCGCTTTATAAAACTTCGGTGCCGCTTAGTTCAGTTTCTTAACTGTGTTGCGAACAACAATTTCTGGCTGCATTTCGAAAATGCGTTTTTCATGTTCTTTGTCTTTGATGCGTTCTAGCAAAATTTCAAAGGCATTCTTACCAACACGACGTTTTGGCTGGTGGATAGTCGTTAGCGGTGGCGAGAAGTACTCTGCTAGCTCGATGTTGTCGTAACCAATGACAGAGATATCTTCTGGTACTTTGATGCCGTTTTGCTGCAAGCGACTCATCAAACCAAGCGCCATGGTATCGTTAAAACAGAAAACGGCAGTCGGGCGTTTGTCCATTGCTGTGATGTTGTCAGCAGCAAGTACGGCAGTATCACACTCAAAGTTACCTTCAAGTACCCAATCTTCATTTACTGCTAAGTTTGCTTCTGCCATTGCGCGGCGGTAACCTGCAATGCGTTCTTGGCACGCGGCTTTTTCGAAGTGACCGCTCAAACAAGCAATATCAGTGTGACCATTGTCGATCAGATATTTTGTTGCGATGTAGCCACCTTCTTCAGAGTTATCAATGATCTTGTCAGCTTGCGAACTCTCTGGACCCCAGTCCATCACCACTTTCGGGATATCTGAATGACGGTCAAGCATCTCTTTTAGCTCTTCCGTTAAGTCAGAACACATCACTAAAATGCCATCTACACGTTTCTCCGCTAGCATGCGAATGTAGTCACGTTGCTTTTCGTAGATACCGCCAGTATTACATAGGATCAGCGTGTAACCTTGACGGTAACAATAGCTCTCAACGCCGTCGATAACTTCTGAGAAGAAAAGGTTAGTCGATTGCGTTACCAACATACCGATAGTGCGAGTTGAGTTACACTTCAAGCTACGTGCAACTGCACTTGGCGCGTAATTTAGTTCATCAACCGCTTTCATTACTTTTTCTTGGGTTGCTTCAGCAACAAAACGCGTTTTGTTGATTACGTGCGAAACTGTTGTGGTAGAAACGCCGGCTAAGCGAGCAACGTCTTTTATAGTGGCCATAAATGATGTCCTGTATCGAGCTACTGAATACCGTAGTGAATACAACCTTACGCTTAGTATGTTGCGCGAATTGAACCATATCTGAAGTTTAAGGTTCAATTAATTAGGCAGCGGTTGTTCCGAAATCGGTATAAAAAGGTTTGTAGCAACATTTGTTGCTGAATCTCATGTTCCTTACTTATATAAGTGAGGAATTGTTCAGCAATCTTGTTAATAAAACACAAAAACCGCCATATTTCAGCGGTTTACATATAAGTCGTATTTAATCGTTTGCGCTCACATTTTAGACTGATGTGGGCACACTAGCAATATTTTCAGCAGGTGTTTTGCGCTATTGAGGTCACATTTTAACTGCTAAATGGAAAGGGCTTCTATGTGCTAGATTAAAAATTAACGAATAAAATAGGGAGCCCGCTTGCGAGCTCCCTGAAATTGGCGGCAATTATTCACCAAGAAGGTAGGTGCTGTCCAGTTTACAAAATGCAATTAATAGTTGCGCAACGCTTACATAGAAACCAAATTCGTCGAATTGCTTACATTTCGCAGCAAACTGTGGCAACCAAGACATAAGATGCTTTTGGATTAAGTCGTTCTGTTTCTCGAACGCTTCTTCCATGTGTTTGTCTTGTTCTAATTCGTTAGAACGAATGATCATGTTACCTAAGAAGTCTAGTTCAACCGCTAAGTGATCCGCTGGCTCTTTCAGGTTCTCATCAACCTGAACACCAAAATCGGCCATCAGTTTTTCCATCTCTTCTGCTGGCTTGTCATTTAAAAGACCAGATTCACCGATGTACATAGATGCGTAAGGCAGTGCACCGTGCTTTTCTGTTTTCAGGAAAAGCTCGCAAAAGTCTGCAGCCAATTCAAGTTGCGCGTCTTCACGATCCTGTAGGCGGTTAAGTGCATCAACAAGGGTATCCACAGCTGGTTTTAATGACTCATTTTCACCAAGGCCAGCCAAAAAGCTTCGAATTTCAACACTGTGGTAGCTTTCTAGTTCTTTCTCTGTCAGTTCTTTTGCGAACAGGCTAGAAAACCACCAATAGATTTCTGCGCGTTTCTCGTTAAAAGCTTTCACTTCTTGCATTTTTTTGCTCCTGAATGGTTATCCCCTAAGTGTAAACAATTAAGATGAATAGCAGTAACTATAATTGTTATCCATTATGGGAAAATGTGCCGGTTTATGAATGGCTGTAAATAAGCTTGCTTTGAATCAATAAAATCGCAAAATCTTGCTTTTTAATGTATCTATGACTAGAAATGTTACTAGTTATGAATAGAATACGTCTTGGAAAATAAAAAAGACAGAAAGTGGTGTAAATGAGCTATCACGTATTAGTCGTAGAAGATGATGTTGTAACTCGTAGTAAGCTTGCGGGCTACTTCCAAAATGAAGGCTACAAAGTCAGTGAAGCAGAAAGCGGTGCAGAAATGCGCGAAGTGCTTCAAGGTGGTGATGTGGACCTTATCATGCTGGATATTAACCTGCCCGGTGAAGACGGTCTTATGCTTACGCGTGAATTACGCAGCCAATCAGATATCGGCATCATATTAGTGACAGGACGCACGGATAGCATTGACAAAATCGTTGGCCTAGAAATGGGTGCAGACGATTATGTGACAAAGCCTTTTGAATTAAGGGAATTATTGGTTCGCGTTAAGAACCTGTTGTGGCGCATTTCTGCAGCTCGCAATGGTTCACAAAAAATCGCGAACGACACTAATGAAGAACACATTGTACGTTTCGGTGAGTGGACGTTTGATATTCAACGTCGTGCTCTTAGCCGTAATGGTGAGCCCGTGAAACTAACCAAAGCTGAATATGAGCTTTTGGTCGCACTCTCATCGTACCCAAATCAGGTATTAAGCCGCGAACGTATTTTGAATATGATCAGCCACCGAGTGGATGCGCCAAACGATCGTACTATTGATGTATTGATTCGACGCATGCGCGCTAAGATGGAGTTTGATCCGAAGAACCCACAAATCTTTGTGACGGTTCATGGTGAAGGCTACATGTTCGCGGGTGACTAATTCATAGCGACAAAGAAAAAGGAGAGCATAGGCTCTCCTTTTTTGTGTCTGCAATTCTGCAATTTAGCGATGATGGACTTCATCTGCGATTGGTAAGCCATCTATGGCTGCGCCACTTCAGGATCTTCAACTTCAACCATCGGTGTTTGACCTACGTTATCACGCAGTTTTTGCCATAACCCTCCAAGGTATTCATGCCAATACAGCTCAGTTTGCTCTAAGTAGCGAGCTTTTGGCGCGTACTTTTGCCAAGGTTGTTCGATATCATCAATCGCCATGAAGTTCGTTGGGGCTGGGATTGGCTTAATGCCCGCTGCGTTGAATTCATAAAGAGCACGCTTCATGTGACTGGCTGAAGTCACTAAAACAATGTCTTTCTGCTTAACAAATGCGGCAGCTTGGCGTGCTTCTTCCCAAGTATCTTTGGCATCCTCTAATAAAATAATATCGGATTTTGCGACACCTAGGGAAAGCGCTACGTTTGCCATCATACGAGCATGGCTGATTTCAGAGCCACCTGCGTAACCGGAAAGGATTAACTTCGCACCTGGGTACATACGCAAAATACGAATACCCTCAGTTAAACGCATTAAAGCGGTACGGCTCAGTTGAGACGTTGGTGGTATTTCATCATCTACCACGTGTCCATTACCAAGAACCATAACGTAGTCCACAGTGCCAGAAACCGGCAAAAACGCTTTGTACTCGCGTTCTAGAGGCATAAGAAGCTTGGTTGAAACGGGTTGGAAGGCAACAAGGAAGATGCCAACAAAAGAGAAAAGAACAACAAAGCAGCCAGTTTTACGTTTAGTGGTAAAACTGATGAGAGCAAGACCTAACAAGCCTATCAGTAGCAATGCTGGTAATGGCATCAGCAAGGCTGACATTACTTTTTTCAGCTCAAACATACATAAATAGTCCGAAAAAACATCAATTGATAATAAAAATGAGGATAACCCTCTTTATTCCTGCTTTCCTTGTGCCAGAATAGCGGCACAATCCGTTATGATAACTCAGCAGAAGTGACAGAAGACCGCAATTTCGACGATATCGCCCACAAATTTGCAAAAAATATTTACGGCTCCGATAAAGGGGAGATCCGCCAAATCATTGTGTGGGAAGATTTTCTACAGATTCTAAGTGAATTAGACGCCGACCATCAAGCCCTCCAAGTACTTGATGCCGGAGGTGGCTTAGCACAATTGTCGCAAAAGCTTGCTAAGCTCGGACATCACGTCGCTTTATGTGATCTATCTTCGGAAATGCTGCAACTAGCGAAACAGGATATTGAAAAAAACGGTTTGCTTGAGCAGTATCGCCTGATTCATTCACCTGTCCAATCCATTGGCGAGCATATGGACGCGCAGGTGGATCTTGTCATGTTCCATGCTGTGATGGAGTGGCTCGTTGATCCAAAAACGGCACTCGAAACGGTATTGGAGCAGGTCAAGCCGGGGGGCATTGCATCGGTTATGTTCTATAACCACCACGGCTTAGTCTATAAAAATGTGGTTTGTGGCAACATTCCTCATATTTTAGACGGCATGCCTCATCGGAAAAGATTTAAACTACAGCCACAAAAAGGCCTAAAACCCGAAGAGGTCTATCAATGGATAGAAGATTCTGGTTTTAGTATTTGTGGTAAATCTGGTATTCGTTCCTTTAGTGATTACATAGGTAATATGGAATACATGGGCGATTACGAGTTTGAAGATGTGTTGGCGCTAGAAAAACAACTTTGTCGACAAGAGCCATACCTCTCATTAGGCCGCTATATCCACGTGTGGGCTAAGAAGAACGATAAACAGGAATAACGATGAGTGAGATGACTCTCAATGCTGCAGAGCAACCAATCGATGAGTTGGTTGGCTGGGTTAAGCAGCACGATTTCTCGTTGAACCTGACCACTGAGCGACTGGCGTTTTTGATTGCCATCGCCGTACTAAGTAATGAAAGGTTCGATGAAGAATTGGGTGAAGGTGAATTGCACGACGCATTTGCCATCGTCACTCGACTATTTGATGAGACGGGTGAAGCTTCGGCTTTCCGCGCGAATAATGCCATCAACGAGATGGTTAAGCAGCGTCTTATGAGCCGTTTTGTCAGTGAGATTACTGACGGAGCGAGCATTTACCGCTTGTCGCCATTAGCGATAGGAATCACCGACTACTACGTGCGTCATCGCGAGTTCTCGAAACTGCGTCTTTCTATTCAGCTATCGATGGTAGCGGATGAAATGGCAAAAGCGATTGAAGCAGCACAAAAAGGTGGCACTCCGGGCCACTGGAAGAAAAACGTTTACGGGATTTTGAAATATTCTGTAGGCGAAATCTTCGATCAAATCGACCTTAACCAACGTGTGATGGATGAGCAGCAACAGTCTGTGAAACAACAGATTGCAGACCTGCTTAACAAAGACTGGCGTGAAGCGATCAACAACTGTGAAGCGCTACTGTCAGAAACCTCCAGCACGTTGCGTGAACTTCAAGATACGCTGCAAGCTGCCAGTGATGAACTGCAAACTCAGATCCTAGATATCCAAGAGATCGTCTACGGTGACCCTGAACTTGAATTCATCGATGAAGCGTTGTTTGGTCTGCAAATGAAGCTAGACCGAATTACCAGCTGGGGCCAGCAAGCGATCGACCTTTGGATTGGTTATGACCGACACGTGCACAAGTTCATCCGTACCGCTATCGATATGGATAAGAACCGTGCATTTAGCTCGCGTTTGCGTCAATCCATGAAAGATTACTTCGATATGCCTTGGTATCTGACTTATGCAGATGCGGAAAGGCTTTCTGACCTTCGTGACGAAGCTTTGGTACTGCGTGATGACGAAGTCACTGGCCAAGTTCCGATGGAAGTGGAATACGAAGAGTTTCAACAAGTCAATGATGAGTTGGCAGAGCGAATTGGTGACATGCTGAAAGCGCATAAAGATCAAGGCACACCAATCGACTTGAGCGTGGTTCTGCGAGATTACCTTGCACAGCACCCATACACTCATCACTTTGATTTAGCTCGCATTGTCGTTGATCAGGCGGTTCGTCTGGGTTATTCAGAATCCGACTATCAAGCCATTCAGCCAGACTGGAAAGCAATCAACGAATTTGGGGCAAAGGTACAAGCGAATGTCATCGACCGATACTAATGAATACATGTCAGATAATCTGGCAAAAGCAATTTCTAACCCTCTGTTCCCAGCGCTAGACAGCATGCTTCGAGCAGGGCGCCATGTTTCAAGTGAAGATCTAGACAACCACGCGTTGTTGTCGGATTTTGAACTTGAGCTTTCTTCTTTTTACCAGCGTTACAACACCGAATTGGTGAAAGCGCCAGAAGGTTTCTTCTACCTTCGCCCACGTTCTACTTCTTTGATTGGTCGTAGTGTCCTTTCCGAGCTGGATATGCTGGTGGGTAAGGTACTGTGTTTCCTTTACCTAAGCCCGGAGCGTCTTGCGCACGAAGGCATCTTCACTAACCAAGAGTTATACGACGAACTGCTTGCACTAGCAGATGAAAACAAGCTGATGAAGCTAGTGACGAACCGTGCAACCGGTTCTGACCTTGATAAAGAAAAGCTGTTTGAAAAAGTACGTACGTCACTTCGTCGTCTGCGCCGCCTAGGAATGATCATCAACATCGGTGAAACGGGTAAATTCAGCATCAGCGAAGCGGTATTCCGTTTTGGTGCTGATGTACGTGTTGGCGATGATGTGCGTGAAGCACAGTTGCGTCTGATCCGTGATGGTGAAGCAGTAGTGCACACTAAAGAACCAAGTCAAGGCAGCCTATTGTCTGAAGAAGAACAAGACGACCAAGCCCAAGAAGAAATTAAAGAAGAGGGTGAAGCATGAGCATGATTGAACGCGGTAAATACCAGTCGCTGACCATGGTCAACTGGAACGGCTTCTTTGCCCGTACGTTTGACATCGATGGTCTGGTCACCACGCTATCAGGTGGTAATGGTGCAGGTAAATCAACCACTATGGCGGCATTCATCACCGCACTGATTCCTGACCAAACGCTACTGCACTTCCGTAACACGACAGAAGCAGGCAGCAGCCAGTCGTCTCGCGACAAAGGTTTGTACGGTAAGCTACAACCGGGCGCGTGTTATGCGGCGCTGGACGTGGTGAACTCACGTAACCAACGTCTATTGTTTGCAGTAAAACTGCAGCAAGTTGCGGGTCGTGATAAAAAAGTAGACATCAAACCGTTTGTTATCCAAGGTCTTCCAAGCCATGTGAAACCAACGGATATCTTGGTTGAAAGCGTATCTGCGACTCAAGCTCGTGTTCGTCAAATCAACGAAGTAAAAGAATCGATCGCCGAGTTTGAGGGTGTTCAATTCAAAGCGTTCTCTTCTATTGTGGATTACCACGCGCAAATGTTTGAATTCGGTGTGATTCCGAAGAAACTGCGTAACTCTGGTGACCGCTCTAAATTCTACCGCCTGATCGAAGCATCGCTTTACGGTGGTATCTCAAGTGCGATTACACGCTCGCTACGTGACTACCTTCTGCCACAAAACGGCGGCGTGAAGAAAGCGTTCCAAGATATGGAATCAGCACTGCGTGAAAACCGCATGACGCTAGAAGCGATCAAAACCACGCAAGCAGACCGAGACTTGTTCAAACACTTGATCACAGAGTCGACTAACTACGTGGCCGCGGACTACATGCGTCACGCGAACGATCGTCGCAATAAGCTGGATAAAACGCTGTCATTGCGTTCAGAGCTGTTCGGTTCTCGTGAAACTCTCGTTGAGCAAAACAACCTGCTTAACCGCGTTCAAGAAGAGCTAGAGCTACTGAGCGAGTCGGAATCGGCTTTAGAGCAAGATTACCAAGCGGCTTCTGACCACTTGCAACTGGTGCAAAACGCACTGCGTCAGCAAGAGAAGATCGAACGCTACCAAGAAGATCTTGAAGAGCTGAGTGAGCGTCTTGAAGAACAGATGATGGTCGTGGAAGAAGCGCAAGAACGCGTGATGATGGTAGAAGAACAAGCAACCGTTGCGGAAGAAGAGGTGGACAGCCTTAAGACGCAACTGGCGGACTACCAACAAGCACTCGACGTTCAGCAAACTCGCGCCCTTCAATACCAACAAGCGGTTCAAGCGCTGGAAAAAGCGAAGCAACTACTTGGCGATGACAGCCTAACGGCAGAATCGGCGCAAGCGCTTGTCTCTGAGCTTAAGAGCAAAGAATCAGATAGCACTAACGCGTTGCTATCGGTTAAGCACAAACTGGACATGTCTTCTGCAGCAGCAGAGCAGTTCGAAACCGCGCTTAAACTGGTACAAAGCGTCGTTGGTCAAGTTGAGCGTAAAGACGCGTCTGAACATGCGAAAACCGCAATTGCGAAAGCGCGTGAATCTCAGCAAGTTGCGCAAAACGAACAACAATGGCGTGCACAGCACCGTGACCTTGAACGTAGCCTTAACCAGCAACGTCAAACGCGTGAGCTAGTCAACGAATACCAAAAGCAGTTCCATGTTGAACTGACTGACGAAATCACGTTTGGACAAGAGCGTGAACGTCATGCGATGCAAATCGACTCGTTAGAAATGACGCAGGAAGACGTGCGTGAACAACGCAGCGAACAGCGTCGTCTAGAGCAAGATGCAGCAGCGGAAATCAACAAGCTAGAAGCCATTGCACCAACATGGATTGCGGCGAACGATGCACTAGAAAAGCTGCGTGAGCAAAGTGGCGCTGAGCTAGAAGATAGCCAGTCGGTCATGAGCCAAATGCAAGTGGTGCTTGAGCAAGAGAAAACCCTTTCTCTGGCGAAAGACAAACTGGCAGAGCGTCGCAGCCAACTTGACACTGAGATTGAGCGTCTTGCTTCTCCTGGTGGCTCAAACGACCCTCGTCTGAAAGGTTTGGCAGATACACTAGGCGGTGTATTGCTGTCTGAGATCTACGATGACATCACGATTGATGACGCGCCTTACTTCAGTGCGATGTACGGTCCGGCTCGTCACGCTATCGTCGTTTCTGATCTATCTGGTATCGAAGAAAAACTGGTAGAGCTAGACGACTGTCCAGAAGACTTGTACATCATTGAAGGTGACATCGATGCCTTTGATGACAGCTCATTCGACGCAGAAGAGCTAGAAGGCGCGGTTTGTGTTCGCATGAACGACCGTCAAATGCGTTACTCTCGCTTGCCTGAAATCCCTCTGTTTGGCCGTGCAGCACGTGAGCAACGTTTAGAGCTACTACGCAATGAACGTGAAGAAGTGGTTGAGAAGCACGCGAAAGCAGCATTCGATTCGCAAAAAATGCAGCGTCTGTTCCAAGCGTTCAACCAGTTTGTGGCAAGCCACATTCAAGTAGCATTCGAAGCTGACCCAGAGCAAACGCTGGCAACCATTCGCGACAAGCGTAACCAAATCGCTCGCGTACTGGCTGATCTGGATGCGAAAGAGCAACAACAACGTTCTCAGCTTCAAACCAGCAAGCAAGCGTTGTCTTCTCTAGACAAGCTAGCACCAAACATGGCGTTGATTGAAGACGAGTCGCTGCAAGCACGCTTTGATGAGTTGGAAGAGAAAATCGCCCAGCTTTCAGAAGCAAAAGCGTTCCTAACCAACCACGCGAAAGCGGTGGCGGAACTGGAAAAAGTGGCGGTTGCCCTAGATGCCGATCCAGAGCAATTCGATGCGCTAGAAGCAGAATACAAAGCGGCAGATGAACAGCTACAAGATCTTAAGAAGCAAATCTTTGCACTCTCAGATCTCGTTGAGCGTCGCCACTACTTCGCTTATTCAGATTCAGTAGACCTACTGAACAAAAGCAGCGAGTTGAGCGAACAGCTAAAAGCAAAACTGGTTCAAGCTGAACAAATGCGTACTCGCTCTCGTGAAGAGTTGAAGCAATCGCAAGGCCAAATGAACCAATACAACCAAGTATTGGCTTCTCTGAAGAGTTCGCACCAAGCGAAGCTTGAGACGGTTCAAGAGTTCAAACAAGAGTTGCAAGAGTTTGGTGTTAACGCAGACGAAGGTTCAGAAGAACGTGCAATGCGTCGTCGTGACGAGCTGCATGAGCGTCTGCATACGTCTCGTAGCCGTAAGAGTGAATACGAACGTACCATTACTTCTACTGAGCTAGAAATGAAGGGTTTGGCGAAACGTCTGAAGAAAGTTCAGAAAGAATACGTTGAGCTGCGTACGTTCGTGGTTGCCGCGAAAGCAGGCTGGTGCTCAGTACTTCGCCTAGCGCGTGAGAACGATGTTGAGCGTCGTCTACACAAACGTGAACTGGCTTACATGTCAGCGGATGAACTGCGTTCAATGTCGGATAAATCATTGGGTGCGCTACGTCTAGCGGTTGCGAACAACGATGATCTTCGTGATGCGCTGCGTCTATCAGAAGACAATGCACGTCCAGAGCGTAAGGTTCTGTTCTACATCGCGGTTTACCAACATCTTCGTGAGCGTATTCGTCAAGATATCATCCGTACTGATGATCCAGTCGAAGCGATCGAAGAGATGGAAGTAGAGTTGGCACGTCTAACGGAAGAGCTAACGCAACGTGAAAACCGCCTAGCGATCAGCTCTGAGTCAGTAGCAAGCATCATCAAGAAGACGATTCAGCGTGAGCAAAACCGTATCCGTATGCTAAACCAAGGCTTGTCGAACATCTCGTTCGGTCAGGTAAAAGGCGTACGTCTAAACGTGAAGATCCGCGAAAGTCACGAAGTGCTACTTAACGGTCTAGCGACACAACAAGAGCAGCATAAAGATCTGTTTGAATCGACTCGCTTTACCTTCTCTGAAGCAATGGCGAAACTATTCCAACGCGTGAACCCACACATCGATATGGGTCAACGTTCTCCTCAGGTTTTGGGTGAAGAGTTGTTGGATTACCGTAACTACCTAGAGCTAAGTGTAGAAGTGAACCGTGGTACAGATGGCTGGTTGCAAGCGGAATCTGGCGCGCTATCAACAGGTGAGGCGATCGGTACTGGTCAGTCAATCCTACTGATGGTTGTTCAGAGCTGGGAAGAAGAATCACGCCGTTTGCGCAGCAAAGACATTGTACCTTGTCGTTTGCTCTTCTTGGATGAAGCAGCGCGTCTGGATACAAAATCGATCGCGACGTTGTTTGAATTGTGTGACCGTCTGGATATGCAGCTTCTTATCGCAGCACCAGAAAACATCAGCCCAGAGAAAGGGACGACCTACAAACTGGTGCGTAAGGTGTTTAAAGATCACGAACACGTACACGTGGTTGGTTTACGTGGCTTTGGTCAAACAGACAAACCTAAGACCGAAGCGCAAGAGATGATTGAAGAGTTTGAATCCTAAACTCCGAATCTAATAAAACGCCCGCAATGAATGCGGGCGTTTTTGTTTCTGTTCTGATGAACAACAAGCTTACAACTGAGGCGCTTGTCGTCGATATTGTCTTGGTGAGTCCCCGCTCCATTTACGAAAGGCGCAGCGGAAGTTTGCGCTGTCTGAAAAGCCAATACGTTCGGAGATCTCTTCAACGCTCATTTGTGTCGATGCGAGATAGTGACGCGCTAAGTGGAACCGAACATGGTCGAGAATTTGCTGATAGCTGGTCTCTTCCGATTTAAGGTGGCGTCGTAGCGTTCTTGAAGACATGCCTAATTCACTGGACAGTTGCTCTATCGACGGATAGCTCCCCGGCCTTTCGACGAACATTTGTGTGATCTTCTCTTTTAAACTGGCACCGCCACTCACTTTTGCCAACATTTCATCGCAAGACTTCAAGCACATTTGTAGCGTCATTGTATTTGCTGCAGGTAGCGGCTCATATAAGCTGGTGGCATCAAACTGCCATTCTAAACGATCACTATTGAATTCAATTTCGCAATGGAACACTTGTTTGTAAAGTTCGCTGTGTTCTGGTTCAGGATAGGGGAAGCGGATCACCTTCGAAGGGAAAGGCTTCTGCATTACCTCCTCACACAAGCTTTGAATGGCCGCGAACCAATATTCACAACAAAATGGCAGTAGTGATTGTAGATCGATAAGTTGCTCTGCACGAAAGTAGCCCGAATTATCTTCCACCCACATTTTTTTCTTTAAAACGGGTCCTGCCAGCCGAAGATACTTAAAGCCCATCATCAAAGCATCGAGTAGGGTGCTACTGCTGAAAACGGCATACCCAAGTACGCCAAAGTCACTAAATCGAGCTTGTTGTCCCACTTTTAGGCCAAGCCCCGGTTCTCCTGAATGAGCAATTGCGTTACTAAAAATGGTCAGTTTCTGAGCAAGGGTAATATGCGTGTCCGGCGCATAAAGTTCGAGAGCAGTAATACCACTGCCTTCAAGTAACGTTTCTACATTTATACTGGGCTCAAGGTAGCGTGTGAGTAGCTGCAAGTCCAAAACACCACAGGATTCGGTATCTGGCTCATAAACTGCGGTGTATTCCATGCGTTTCTCCTCTACATTCAGATATATCCTAGCGTGTATTGGGATGGTATTCAGTCATCCTTGTCTCAAAGCTGTCCGAATATCACCGTTTTTTGTCTCTTTGTAACCTGTGCCACATGTTATCAAAATGTTGTAATTGAATAAAATGCACGGTAGGAGAGAAACATGAATGTACTGGCAACGCAAAATAAGGAAATACAACGCGAACAAGGCACGTTTGCAACCAATGATCCTTTAGTCGGTGAGCTCACCATGTGGTTCTCGGAATTACAGTCTGCATACCAAGCTGAGCCGAACGCGACATTTGCGGTGAGAAAGCACCGACTCTTGGCGTTAAAGAAACAGTTGTCCCGTTATCAAGATGTCTTGGCAGACGCGATGAGTGAAGATTTTGGCGGCCGGAGTCACACCGAGTCCATTATGGCTGATGTGCTTGCGCCTATACTCGATATCAACCATGTTGTTCGCCATCTTAAAGGTTGGATGAAGCCAAGTCGAAGACCAACAGAGTGGTTATTCAAGGGCAATAAGCTGGAAGTGCGTTATCAACCAAAAGGGGTAGTTGGTATCATCTGTCCTTGGAATTTCCCGCTTTATCTGTCGATTGGTCCTATGATCACTGCGTTGGCTGCGGGTAATCGCTGCATGATTAAAATGCCACCAAATTGCCCGGCAACCACTCGACAAATGCGTCGCATGTTAGGCGAAATATTCCCTGATAACTTAGTTCGTATTGTGGATGGCAACCACCCAGAAGCGATGGAAATTTCTCATCTACCTTTTGATCACCTTGTGTTCACTGGGTCGCCAGCCAGCGGAAAAGTCATCATGGCCAATGCGGCAGCGAATCTAACGCCTGTGACCTTAGAGCTAGGTGGTAAATCCCCTGTGGTGGTATTTGATGATTATGACGTTGCAAAAGCCGCAGAGCGCATTGCGCATGGTAAAGGTTTTAATTCAGGGCAAATTTGTATCGCACCAGATTACGCGTTTGTGCCAGAAGGTAAGCAAGCAGCATTTGTTGAGGCGTTAAAGCACGCACATCAAACCATGTACGGTGAGATCAAAGCCAATCAGGATTACACCGCGTTAGTCGATGATGCCCAGCACAAACGATTCCACGATCTACTGGCGGATGCACGTGATAAAGGGGCGACTATCACTCAATGCCTCGACTATGGTGAAGGGCGTAAAACACCGCTGTACATCGCTACCAACCTGACACCCGAAATGCGTATTTGCCAAGAGGAAATCTTTGGCCCGCTTCTTCCTATTCACACTTACCGTTCTCTCGATGAGGTAATTCAATACATTATCGAGAGGCCACGACCGCTAGCATGTTACTTATTTAGCAATAATGCCGCGCAACGCGAAATCTTGCTTACTCAAACCCATAGTGGTGGTGTCACGATCAACGACTGGGGGTGGCATGTACTCAACCATTCAGTGCCATTTGGTGGCGTGGGTAACTCCGGCATTGGTAATTACCATGGAGAAGAAGGTTTTCGCGAACTCAGCCATGCGCGCACGGTACTAAAAATGCGCGATTGGTTCCCGATTCAGTTGTTTGCACCGCCATATGGCAACATGGTGCAGAAGCTGGTACTGCGAGTGTTTGCGGGCAAACCCGACCCAGATTTAAACAAGCACTCATAACCCTCGATACTTACCTCTCTACATAAAGAATCTTCAGCAGCCAGTGCTCGCTGGCTGCCTTGCGACCAAAGGAGATCATGGATGCACAACCTTGCTGTCAATCTGGAGCGCAGTGCTGCGCTCTTTCCTTCAAAAGCTGCGCTCAGGATGGGCGATGATGAAATCAACTACGCACTGCTCGACAAATTTGCAGGCAATATTGCTACGAACCTAAATCGACTTGGACTAAAAGTTGGTGACAAAGTTGCACTGTCTTGTCCAAACATTACTTACTTCCCAATCGTGTATTACGGGATTTTAAAAGCAGGCTGTGTCGTAGTTCCTTTGAATGTGCTGTTTAAAGGCCGTGAGATTGCTTACCACCTCAACGACTCTGATGCAAAAGCGTATTTCTGCTTTGAAGGAAGCGAAGAGCTGCCAATGGGAAGCTACGGTAGACACGGTTTCTCTGAAGCTGAGCAGTGCGAACACTTTATCTCTTTGTCAGAACGATGCAGAGAAGAAGAGCACGCTGTTGATGCTTGGCTTATGCAAGACAATAAGTCGTTTGAGTCAATCAGCAGAAATGGTGATGATACCGCCGTTATTCTTTATACCTCAGGCACGACCGGTCAGCCGAAAGGGGCGGAGTTATCTCACACCAACATGTTAACGAACGCTATGTCTTCCCAGTATCTGATGCGGTTGGAATACAGTGATACCACTATGGCAACCTTGCCTCTGTTCCACAGTTTTGGTCAGACCGTGATGATGAATGCCAGTGTGCTGACAGGCTCTACTATGGTGTTGATCCCGCGCTTTGAGCCAAAGTTTGTGATTGAACAAATCATCCAGCATAAAGTCAGCGTGTTTGCAGGTGTGCCTACAATGTACATCGCATTACTCAGAGCGGGTGAGCAATCTCCGGAGCATTCCGAATTAGTAAAGCACAGTCTTCGCATAGGAGTGTCTGGTGGAGCTTCTATGCCTGTAGAAGTGATTCGTCAATTTGAACAACGCTTTGAACTGCCAGTATTGGAGGGTTATGGATTATCAGAAACCGCACCAGTGGCCACGTTTAATCATAGTGATGGAGACCGACTACCAGGCAGTGTCGGACAACCATTATGTGGCTACGTGATTAAGATTGCGGACGTAAAAGGTCACGCCCAAGCCGTGGGTGAATTAGGGGAAGTCTGCATAAAAAGCGCAAGTGTAATGAAAGGCTATTACGGACGACCAGAAGCAACTCGTGAGGCGTTGCGCGATGGTTGGTTCTTAACGGGCGATATTGGACGAGTGGATAAACACGGCAACTTGTTCATTGTCGACCGCGTTAAAGACATGATTATCCGAGGCGGTTATAACGTCTATCCGCGTGAAATAGAAGAAGTCTTAATGTGTCATCCTGATGTAGAAATGGTCGCTGTTGTCGGTGAACATGATGACCGCCTTGGTGAAGAGGTACATGCGCATGTTGTGCTTCATCAAGATGCAAAAACGGATAGTCATACTTTGATTACTTGGTGTAGAGAGCAACTTGCTGATTACAAATACCCACGTCGTGTCTTCATTCGCAAAGCACTGCCTATGACGGCAACGGGGAAGATCCTTAAACGTGAGCTTCATCCTTTAGATATCGCGGAGGTCGAAGATGGACAGTTATGATTTTATTGTAGTCGGTGGTGGTTCTGCGGGTTGTGTTTTAGCGTCTCGACTCACCGAGGACCCTGATGTCACCGTGTGTTTGTTGGAGGCGGGTGGTACCGATTCGAGCCCTTTTATTCATACGCCAGTGGGTGTAGTGGCAATGATGCCGACCAAGATAAACAACTGGGGGTTTGAAACGGTTCCTCAAGCTGGACTGAATGGCCGAAAAGGCTACCAACCAAGAGGAAAAACTTTAGGTGGCTCGAGTTCTATCAATGCGATGATGTACGCCAGAGGGCATCAATATGATTACGACCTTTGGGCCAGTCTTGGCAACGAAGGTTGGAGTTATGACGATTGCTTACCGTATTTCAAGAAAGCAGAAAATAACGAAGTTCACCAAGATGATTATCATGGACAAGGTGGGCCACTGAACGTCGCGAACTTACGCTCGCCAAGTGATGTTCTTGAGCGTTATTTAACCGCCTGTGAGTCGATAGGTGTACCTCGTAATCACGATATCAACGGAGCCGACCAGTTTGGTGCTATGCCAACCCAAGTAACACAGCGCAATGGGGAGCGGTGCAGCGCCGCAAAAGCCTATCTGACTCCAAACCTGAACCGACCTAATCTGACTGTTTTGACCAAAGCTACGACTCATAAAGTGTTGTTTGAAGGAAATCGAGCTGTTGGAGTTGAGTATGGTCTGAAAGGGCAGAGCTTTCAGATCAAATGCACGAAAGAAGTGATTCTTTCTGCAGGGGCGTTTGGCTCTCCGCAGATCCTGATGCTTTCAGGTGTGGGGGCAAAGAAAGAATTAGAATTCCACGGAATCGAGCAAATCCATGAATTGCCCGGTGTCGGGGAGAATCTGCAGGATCATATTGATTTGGTTCATACTTACCGGAGCAGCGCGAAGCGAGATACGTTTGGTGTATCACTCAAAATGGCATCCGAAATGACTAAGGCTTTACCACAGTGGATGAAAACACGTAGTGGGAAAATGACCAGTAATTTTGCAGAAGGTATAGGGTTCTTGCGTTCAGATGATGATGTCGACGTGCCCGATCTAGAGTTTGTCTTTGTGGTGGCGGTGGTTGACGATCACGCTCGTAAGATCCACGCTAGTCATGGGTTTAGTTCGCATGTGACGTTACTTCGACCGAAAAGTATTGGGACGGTTAAGCTAAACAGTGCAAACCCTTATGATGTACCAAAGATTGATCCTGCTTTTTTCAGTCACCCTGAAGACATGGAAATCATGATTAAAGGCTGGAAGAAGCAACACCAAATGCTGGAAAGCCAAGCGTTTGATGACATACGTGGGGCCAGCTTTTATCCCGTGGATGCGAACGATGAGAAAGCCATCGAGCAAGATATTCGTAATCGAGCGGATACCCAATATCATCCCGTAGGCTCCTGCAAAATGGGTATGGCGAACGATCCTTTCGCCGTGGTAGATAGCAATCTTAAGGTTTATGGATTAGAGGCACTAAGAGTTGTCGACGCGTCGATTATGCCGACGCTAGTGGGCGGGAATACCAATGCGCCAACCATTATGATCGCGGAGAAAGTGGCGGATACCATCAAAGCTAGTTATCGCTTAGATGAGAGTATTGAGAAGCCAGCCACCGCTTCGATATAAGTTACACCCTTCAAAAAATAAAATAAGCCGAGGCTGTAGGACAACAGTCTCGGCTTATTAGCAGGCACTTAAAAGCGAAAAGGTAAGTGCTATTCTTCTGAAAAGTCGTTTCCGGTTTCGATCATTTCAGCAAGCTCATCAAGTGCTTGGACAGAGATTTCCGACAAACGTTGTAAATGTTGATCAAAGTTCTCTTGTTCAACAAGCGGTGTTTCATTGTTATTAATTTCTTTTGTTAGCATCGCCCAACCTCTTGAGTTGAGTAAGGGGGAGACGACATGATAAGCAAAAGTATGAGAAAAAAAGAAACGATCCATGTGTAATCTGTTAGCTGGATCATCGATTGCAGTGATAGAAGTGATGAATTACTTAGAAAGCGAGCGATAGAGCTCAAATATGAAAGGTTAGCTAGCAGCTACGTTAATAGCTGCTAGCTAAGAGATTAGAACTGAGATTTAGAACCAAACTGTTCAGCAGCGTAAGCAACGCGCTCTTTTGGTTTTGGATATTCGGCCGGCATACCAAGGTTTTCAATATGTTTTAAACGAGGTAGCAAACCCGCGCCGTTGGCGATTTGAATAGCTAAACCCGGACGAGCGTTCAACTCCAACACCATTGGTCCTTCTTCTTTGTCCAACACCATGTCAGTACCCATGTAACCAAGTCCTGTCATTTCCCACGCACTCGATGCAAGCTCTAATAAGCGCTCCCAATGAGGTACTTGTAGGGTTGATAGATCTTTGCCAGTATCTGGGTGATGCGTAACAGGTTGGTCGAACTGCACCGCACGAATCGCTTTACCGGTGGCAATGTCGATGCCAACGCCAACCGCACCTTGGTGAAGGTTAGCCTTACCGTCAGATGCCGCAGTAGAACAACGCATCATCGCCATCACTGGGTAGCCTTTAAAGACGATAATACGAACGTCAGGCACGCCTTCGTAACTGAAACCATCAAAACAGTCATCGAACTTGATTAGGTTTTCTACGACTGCAACGTCATTCTTACCACCTAGAGAAAACAGACCAGCCAGTGCGTTACTGATATGGCGTTCTACATCCTCTTTATTGATGGTTGCACCAGATGGCTTGGTGTAAACGCCATCTTTGTGCGAAGTGATAACAAGGATACCCTTACCACCACTTCCTTGCGCTGGCTTGATTACAAAACCTGGCCAGTCCAATACCATCTTGTGGATCTTTTTGACTTCAGCTTGGCTGTCAATCACGCCGATAAGAGCAGGCACTGTCGCACCTGCTGCTTCAGCAATGATTTTTGTCTTTAGCTTGTCATCCACCAACGGGTATTTTGAGCGATCATTGTAGCGACCAATATAGCTATGGTTACGCTTGTTCATCCCCATAATGCCTTTATGGCGAAGCTTTGCTGGCGAAGTGAAACGTTCAAACATCGTTTAGTCCTCCGCTAGTGGCTTAAATCGACGTAGTTCTGTTAGACGGTAGCCTGTGTAAGTACCTAGTAATAGGATGCCTGCAAGAACAATCAGTTGTAGGCCAATGAAGTTAAACGTTAAGTGTTGGATATAAACGTTCGTCATCGCTAGGTAAACCAAGACAGCGGTTAGTAGTGAACCACCACCTTGAAGAACTACTTCTTTCGCACCTTCTTCTTCCCATAGAATCGACATACGTTCGATCGTCCATGACAAGATGATCATTGGGAAGAACGTAATTGTTAGACCTTCTGTTAGGCCAATCTTGAATGCGACTACGGTGAAGACCGAGATGATCATAATTACGGTTATGATTACGGCGGATATCCTTGCAACCAGAAGTAAGTTAAGCCTCGAGAGGTAACTTCGTATTATCAAGCCAGTACCGACAATTAATAGGAAGCCGACAATACCAGTTACCAGTTGCGTTTGAACAAATGCAACCGCAATCAATACTGGCATGAAGGTGCCCGAAGTTTTCAGACCGATGATGACACGCAGGAACACAACAATCAGTGCGCCGATTGGGATCAACATGATGGTCTTAAACATGGCTTGCTCTTCAAGTGGCAAACTATGGATAGAAAGGTTGAGTAGGCCATCCGCTTCCACTTTATTGTCAGTGGCTTGCTGTGGAGTCACTTCCTGCTTAATCATAGAGAAGTGAACTTGGCTGTTTTTACCGCCAACTAAGTCAAGTAGGGAAACGTTCGATTCATCCCATACGAGAAGGTTAGGTTGTGCTGCGGCTTGCTCTGAATTTGGCGAGAAGAGAACCCATTCTTCCCCCGACCATACCTGAACCATAGGCTGAATAGCTTGACGACGGCGGCCGTCTTCTAATTCGATTACACCAACGATTTTGCTTTGCACGCCTGCAGTAAGTAGGATCTTGTGTAATGCATCGGTACGATCAAAGTCATTAAGAATCAGCGCTGAGTTTTGGCTGTCTGGATCGTTTAGCGTTTTGATCAGCTCGCGAGCAAAGGTGACATTGTCTGCTGAGCGGCTCATTGCACGTTCAATCAATGCATTGGCGGCGGCTTGTTGCGGCGCTGAAAGGGTAGGTTTTGTGATTTCACCTGCAGGTGGCTGTTCATCCACTTTTGCTTGTGGGTCAACTAAGAACTGGGCTTTGTAGTAAATAGTTTGTGGGCCACTTGCTTGACGGATTGACCATTCTGCACGACGACCAGAGTCTGAGTTGACGTAAGAAACGCCGTAACCTGGAGACGATGCTGATTCACCAATCAGGGTGTAACCATTTTGAGTATGCGGCGCAGCAAGAGAAGCTTTTACTTCGTTGCCATTCGCATTAAATTCGATACGGGCTTCAACATCCCAAATTTGACGTGTTTCACCTGGAGTCCAAGGTACGCCGTAATTCTGATGTCTGAAAACACTCAAAGCGATGCCTGCAATCACCAACAGGATGATTGACAGGTAAAACGGTATTCTGGACGTCATAATCTACCTTATTATTTTTTATCTTCTTCCGTTTGAACGTATTTACGGCTCACATCAACGAGTGCGATGTCGCGCATAAACTCTCTTCCTAGTAACACAGGATGGTTCATTTGAGAACGATCTGCCAACGTAAATTGCGCTTTTTCATGAATTTTTCCAACGCGCACCCAAAGTTCAACAACAGCTCGACGCTCTAGTTCTTCAGTGGTTGCTTGACGGATTTTCACGTAGCGAATAATTGGCGCTTCAATCCAAATGTCTTTCTCTTCATCTGACTTGGTATTGTCAGCAAGATGGAAACGCACCCAGTTTTTGCCATTTCTTTCGAATTCTTCAATATCGACTGCATTTAATGAAGACGTTGCTGCGCCAGTATCGACACGTGCATCGAAAGTTTGTTTGATGGAGTCAATAGTCACTCGCTCTATGGAGCCCAGGACAATGTCATGAGTAGGAGTCGCCTGAACAGGCGCAGGAGCTTGAACGATAATAGGCTCTTTCGGCTTTCTTACTTCGTCCATCGCTTCTTTACGGAAGGTATTGAGTTCGCCATTTAACTTATCCACTTGGCCTTCTAAACTTTCGATGTAATCCGATTGGTTACTAAGTTGAAGCTCTAAGTTGGTAACGCGAGTATTGAAATTCGTCTCTGAAGCTTGAATAGCGGCTAACGTTTCTTGGTGGTACTGTTCGCCTTTTGTAAGGGTACATCCTGACAATAGGGCGATTGCAACAACCGGAGTCAATCGTATAAACATTGAAAACCTTGGGATTGGATTAAGTTGTTTGTTTTTTAAGAGTTTAGCGTTATCGCCAAAGGCTCACAAGTAAGAATCTTTCGCAGTCTCTTACAGAGTGAGGAATAGTGACGAAAAGCCAGAAATTAAGGACGCAATATGCATCCTTAATTAGATTGAAGAGAGGTTAATGTCTTAAAGGAAGGAGTGAGTTAAGACAATGTCAGAAATCTCAGTTAATTATGGCTTAGTTGCGACAAGTACCGCACGACGAGGGGCAGGGTAGCCTTCAACGGTTTTCGTTGGGTCGTTTGGATCAAGGTAGTCAGGTAGTGAGTTATGTGTCATCCAGTCAGTAGTACGTTGTTCTCCGACTGACGTTACATTCTCATCTACGATACGAACGTCTTTAAAGCCAACCAATTCTAGCCAAACTTTTAGTGCTTTCGCTGAAGGGAAGAAATACACATTACGCATTTGCGCGTAACGAGAAGTCGGAACCAATACTGCGTTCTCATCGCCTTCAATCACTAGTGTCTCTAATACAAGCTCACCGCCTGCCACTAACTGGTCTTTCAGTTGCACCAAGTGATCCAGTGGGGAGCGGCGGTGGTAAAGAACGCCCATGCTGAATACGGTATCGAACGCTTCTAGCTTAGGTAGTTGCTCAATACCTAATGGAAGGAGGTGAGCACGTTGGTCATCGCCCATCAACTTACGAATCGCTTCGAACTGAATTAGGAACAGGTGAGAAGGATCGATACCAACCGTTAAGCGTGCACCTTCACCCAGCATGCGCCACATGTGGTAGCCGTTACCACAACCTACATCGAGCACGCTGCGGTTTTTCAGAGGTGAGATGTGCGGTAGAACACGATCCCATTTCCAGTCACTGCGCCATTCAGTATCGATATGAATACCGTGCACTGTGTATGGACCTTTGCGCCACGGGTGGAACGTACGCAGCAGGCTTTCTAACTTCTTCAGCTCACCTTCATGGAAAGGCGTATCGTTGCTGATGGTCACTGAGTTTTTGATGTCCACTTGGTTTGGTGCACCTTGTGGGATCTTGTTCAGCGCTTTTAGCCAGCGACCAAAATCACCGTGCTCAGCATTTTGCCAATCTGTTAACTGTTGAGGTAATACGTTTAGCCACGGCTGAAGACGAGTGTCTTGCGCGATTAACTGATAAAAATTAGCAAAATTAAACATAGTTTTTCACTGAGTAATAAATTAAAAAATTGACACTAAATGCGAAACGTTAAGACTTTCTCGCTTCTCGCTTCTCGCTTCTCGCTTCTCGCTTCTCGCTTCTCGCTTCTCGCTATTTAATCGCAAACATCGAACCGAAGTTAAAGCACTGGAACCAAACGTCGTAGCTTGAGAAACCAATTTTCGCGAAACGCTCTTTATGATCTTTCTTCGAATCAGGGCGCATCACGTTTTCAATTGCGCTGCGCTTTTGGCTGATCTCAAGTTCGCTGTAGCCATTTGCACGTTTAAAGTCGTGGTGAAGGTCAATCAACAGCTCGTTAGACACTTCATCTTCAAACACAAACTTCTCAGACAGAATCAAAATGCCACCTGGGCGCAAACCCGCGTAGATTTTCTCCAATAGCGCATAGCGGTCTTCTGGAGAAAGGAATTGCAGTGTGAAGTTCAATACCACAACCGACGCGTTTTCGATTTCAATATCGCGGATATCCGCCTCTACCACATCAACTGGCGTGTCACTTCGGTAGGCGTTTACATGAAGCTTACAGCGCTCAACCATCGCAGGAGAGTTGTCCACTGCAATGATTTGACAACCTTCTTGTTTGATATGACGACGCATAGACAGCGTAGCAGCACCCAAAGAACAGCCTAGATCGTAGATGTTTGAGTGAGGTTTAACAAAACGCTCTGCCAACATACCAATGGCAGAAATGATGTTGCTGTAACCCGGCACCGATCGTTGAATCATGTCAGGGAAAACTTCCGCTACGCGTTCATCGAACGTGAAATCCCCAATTTTATCGATTGGAGCCGAAAAAATAGTATCTGGATTGCTGTTAGGGTTCATAACCAAATCTCTGCATACAAGCTGCCCGAAACGTCAGGCATCAAAAAAGGCGCGTATTTTATGGGAAATTCGCGCCTCTGTCATTTGCTTAATTATAAGCTTACCTAAAACATTTGTATTTGTGAGTTGCCATCATTGGCAGGAAACGAAGACAAATTGGGCAGTGAGAGCTTAAGTTGTAGCTGCTTATAAAGCTTTTCAGCCAGTTCTGGTGCTAAGACGTTATCTGGCGTGTGAATCATCAAGTAAGGTTGAATGCCTTGTTCAATCCACATCGGTAACTTCTGCAACCAAGGTTCGAAAAAGCGCAGGTTGTCTTCCATGTCGGGATGACCGATAAAGCGAATCATCGGGTGCTTAGCTGTCGCAATTGCATGAACTGGAACGCGAGGCTTTTTCTGGTGGGCATCGATCACCGCTTCGGTCGTCGGCTGCGCGGCGAACACTGGGCGGCTGTCCATGATAATGCGGTCAATGCCACTCTCAAGTAGCCATTGATTCAACGCACGTTCTTCTTCACCTTTGGAGAAAAACGCCATATGACGAACTTCCACTCCAAGTGGGAAATTCGGCGGAAAGCTGGCACAGAACTTCTTCAACCTATCAAGATAGTCGGGGCCAAAAGCAGCAGGGAGCTGAATCGTCCATTGCCCAACACGTTCATGAAGCGGTTCCATGACCTTCATAAAGTCACGTAACTGCTCGTCGCAACCTCTGAGCATCTGCTCGTGAGTAATGGTTTTTGGCAACTTAAAGGTGAATTTGAAATTGTCGTGAGTCGCGGCTTTCCAGTTTTGCACCGTGTTGAGCGTCGGTGTGGCATAAAAGGTGGTGTTGCCCTCTACGGTATGGAACACCTGCGCGTACTTTTCGAGTCGCTCTGCGGGCTTGGTTCCGCTGCCATAAAAGCTTTGTTGCCATTGGTTGTGCGACCACATGGTCAATCCTAGTCGAAGGGGTAAATTATCCATATATCTGCTTTACGTTTTTTCCTGAGCCCACTTTACGAGAGTTTTGCTGAAATGGGTAATTTCACGCTATAATCCCCACCAATTTTTTCGCTTTGGTGCGCTTTTGAACATTTGTTGTACTAAAAACCACCAATGAATGATAAAACACACTTAATTGTATGTTGAGTAGTCGATTTTCATAGGCTTTCAGCGTATAAATGGATCTTTACTCTGCTCGGCAATGAGGCTGACAGAGCGTAGTTAACAATATTTGAGAGATTGGGAATTTCATTATGCGTACCCATTACTGTGGTCACCTGAACAAGTCCCTTGCAGGACAAACTGTAGAACTTTGCGGCTGGGTTAACCGTCGTCGTGATTTAGGCGGTCTTATTTTTATCGATATGCGAGATCGCGAAGGTATCGTTCAGGTAGTTGTTGATCCAGATATGGCAGATGCGTATGAAGTGGCTAACACACTTCGTAATGAATTCTGTATCAAGCTAACTGGTGAAGTTCGCGTTCGTCCAGAAAGCCAAGTAAACAAAGACATGGCAACAGGTGAAGTTGAGATCCTTGCGAAAGGTCTTGAAATCATCAACCGTTCTGACGTTCTGCCTCTAGACTTCAACCAAAAGAACTCTGAAGAGCAACGTCTGAAGTACCGTTACCTAGATCTACGTCGTCCAGAAATGAGTGACCGCATCAAGCTACGTGCTAAAGCGTCTAGCTTTGTTCGTCGTTTCCTAGATGACAACGGCTTCCTAGACATCGAAACACCAGTACTAACAAAAGCGACACCAGAAGGCGCTCGTGACTACTTAGTACCTAGCCGTGTTCACAAAGGCAGCTTCTACGCGCTTCCTCAGTCTCCACAGCTATTCAAACAGCTTCTAATGATGTCTGGTTTTGACCGTTACTACCAAATCGTTAAGTGTTTCCGTGATGAAGACTTGCGTGCTGACCGTCAACCAGAATTCACTCAGATCGATATCGAAACGTCATTTATGACGGCTGACCAAGTTCGTGCAACGACTGAGAAAATGGTTCGTGAAATGTGGCAAGAGCTACTGAACGTTGACCTAGGTGAGTTCCCGGTAATGCCGTTCAGCGAAGCGATTCGTCGTTTCGGTTCTGACAAACCAGACCTACGTAACCCACTAGAACTAGTAGACGTTGCAGACCTAGTAAAAGACGTTGAATTCAAAGTATTCTCTGGTCCAGCAAACGACGAGAAAGGTCGCGTTGCAGTTATCCGTGTACCAGGTGGTGCTGAGCTTACTCGTAAGCAAATCGACGGTTACGCAGAATTTGTAGGTATCTACGGTGCGAAAGGTCTAGCATGGATGAAGGTTAACGACCGTGCAGCAGGCATGGAAGGTATCCAATCTCCAGTAGCTAAATTCCTAAGTGAAGACGTGATCAACGGTATTCTAGACCGCACTCAAGCGGAATCTGGCGATATCATCCTATTCGGTGCAGACAAAGCTAACATCGTTGCTGAAGCACTAGGTGCACTTCGTCTTAAACTTGGTAAAGACCTAGGTCTAACTAAAGAAGGCACTTGGGCTCCTCTATGGGTTGTTGACTTCCCAATGTTCGAAGAAGACGACGAAGGCAACCTGCACGCAATGCACCACCCATTCACATCACCTCTAGGTGTGACTGCGGAAGAGCTAAAAGCGAACCCAGCAGTAGCGAACTCAAACGCATACGACATGGTTCTAAACGGCTACGAAGTGGGCGGTGGTTCTGTACGTATTCACAACGCAGAAATGCAAGCTGCGGTATTCGATATCCTAGGTATTGATGCAGACGAGCAAAAACTGAAGTTTGGTTTCCTATTGGAAGCGCTGAAATTTGGTACGCCACCTCACGCGGGTCTTGCATTCGGTCTAGACCGTCTAGTAATGCTGCTATGTGGTACTGAGAACATCCGTGATGTTATCGCATTCCCTAAAACAACAGCAGCGGCGTGTCTACTAACAGACGCACCGAGCCTTGCAAACCCAGCGGCTCTAGAAGAGCTAGCAATTGCTGTGACTGTTGCGAAAGAAAAAGACGCAGAATAAGCGCACAACATTTAAAGAAAACTCCCGCACTTGCGGGAGTTTTTGTTTTAATGAACCCAAGAATTATTCCGAGCACTTTCCCAAGTAACGTTGTTGAGCAATCAAAGCTGAGCATTAACGTCAAAATAAATTAAAAGGTGAATCATGGCAGGTCATAGTAAATGGGCGAATATTCGTCACCGTAAAGCTGCGCAAGATGCCAAACGTGGCAAAATCTTTACCAAGTTAATTCGTGAAATTGTCGTCGCCGCGAAAGAGGGTGGCGGAGAAGCTGACAATAACCCTCGGTTACGAGCTGCTATCGATAAAGCACTTTCTAACAACATGACGCGAGACACGGTGAACCGTGCGGTCAGTCGTGGTGCTGGTGGTGAAGGCGATGACAACATGGAAACCGTCATCTACGAAGGGTATGGTCCAGGTGGCACCGCCGTAATGGTTGAATGCATGACGGACAATCGCAATCGAACGGTTTCTGGCGTGCGTCACGCGTTTTCGAAGTCTGGCGGTAATTTGGGTACAGATGGAAGTGTTAATTATCTGTTCGATAAGAAAGGTGTGATTTCTTATGCCTCCGGCTTAGATGAAGACGAAGTGATGGAAGTGGCGCTTGAGAGCGGCGCCGATGATATCGAAGCATCCGAAGACGGTTCTATTGATGTGTACACGGCACCAGCTGATTTCGGTAGCGTCAAAGATGCCTTGGATGCAGCAGGCTTTAAGGCTGACAATGCAGAAGTATCATTAATCCCATCAACGAAAGCAGAATTGGACGTGGATACTGCCCCTAAGCTTCTACGTCTGATTGATGCGTTAGAAGACTTGGATGATGTTCAAGAGGTGTATCACAACGGTGACATTTCTGACGAAGTGGCAGCCACATTAGAATAAGATTACTCAATGGGGACAGAGCGTTCTGTTCCCATTTATTTTCATTAATTATAATAACGAGATAGAGATCGTTCTTGATCTGCTTTCTTAGGAAAATTCATGTCAATTATTTTGGGTATTGACCCAGGCTCTCGCATTACGGGTTACGGTGTGATTCGTCAGCAGGGACGTCATCTACAATATCTAGGCAGCGGCTGTATTCGTACTTCTGAAAAAGAGCTGCCAGGTCGACTTAAGCAAATCTATGCAGGTGTGACGGAAATCATCACACAGTTCCAGCCGGATGTGTTTGCTATTGAGCAAGTATTTATGGCGAAAAACGCCGACTCTGCATTAAAGCTAGGGCAGGCGCGTGGCAGTGCGATTGTTGCGGCTGTGAATGCGGATCTTCCGGTGCATGAGTACGCAGCTCGTCTTATTAAACAAGCGGTAACGGGGACAGGTGGTGCAGACAAAGTACAGGTTCAGCATATGGTTCAACACATGCTTAAGCTGCCAGCAAAACCTCAAGCCGATGCCGCCGATGCGTTAGGTGTTGCCATTTGTCACGCTAACACCAATAAGACGCTTGTGGCGCTCGCTGGCAAAGCAACCAGTGCAAGAAAAGGTCGTTACCGTTAAGCGTGTTCTCGTATTAAAAATGAGACATCTCAGACAGATTTAAGGATTGGATTTGTTGAGAAAATGTTACAAAACTATAGTGGTCAGAGGTCTAATAAGAAATCAATCAAGGAAGATTGAACATGAATCCAGCCACGCTGTGGCGCAGTGCATTTATGCCGCGCCAAACTCAATGGACAAGAACACAACAACGTCAAGCAGACATCCTATCGCTATTTACCTTCATCGCTTTTCTCGTCGGGATCTACAGCCTGATCAAATGGTCTAAACATGGGCATGAAAGCTTAATCTTCACCTCAGTACTCTTAATCGCACTCGAACTGATATCCGCCTTCAGCCTGAGATGGTTCAAACGACCAGCATTGTCGCTCAATCTGGGGTTTGTAGGCATGTCAGTGCATGCACTCAACATCATTTATCAAAGCGGTGGTGTGGTCGATTCAACCCAAACTTACTGGGTACCTTTGTTAGTCGTCGCTTTCTTTTTATCTGGCACTCGTATCATGGCGATCTCATGGAGTGCGCTAGTCATCGCGGTTTCTGCAGTAATGACGTATCAGCATGTGTCTGGTTTTGTTTTTCCCCAACTCGTGTTGTCTGAATCTGCGCAGCGCGTGGAAATATGGTCAGGCACTGTGTTACCGCTGGTGGTGATTTGTATTGCACAAGCCTTTACTGCCAAGCAGCGGGATATTGCGATTGAAAGTGCAGAGAAATCTAAAGCAGAAAGTGAACTGGTCGCACAAAAAGCAACGGCGGGGGAGTTACGGCTAGGAGAGGTACTAGAGCAAGCTAATCAAAATTCGGCGGAGCTTAAACAAGTTTCGCAAGTGTTGGATGGACAATCTTCGCTGTTAGGTGCTCAAGTCAATGCTCTCAATATCAACAGTGAGTCTCAAGCCAGTGCGGCTGAGCAAATGAGTCAGCAAGTACACCACATGGCGACGGGGATTGAAACGTCAAGCAAGTTTGTTGAAGAGCTTCGTGAGAAGAGTGAAGACGTTCATCAACAAGCTGAGAAAAGCTCTGAGTTGCTCGAAGACTCTACACAAGCGATCAGCCAGATCATTACCAGCCATGAAGACATCATGAAAGTGGCGGACTTGATTACTTCGGTCGCAGAACAAACCAATTTATTGGCACTGAATGCGGCTATTGAGGCGGCGCGAGCGGGGGAGCAGGGCAGAGGCTTTGCAGTGGTCGCGGACCAAGTGAGAGAGCTTTCTGCAAAGAGTAGTCAATCCGCAATCGAGATTCGTAACTTGCTTGATCGCAGCGAGCAAGAGGTGAAGCACGGGCAGAATGTTGTTACTTCAAGCACAGAACGAATGAATACCATCATCCAGCAAGTGACCACAATTTCTCATGATGTGCAGAGTCTTTCTGGCATAATGGCGACGCAAATGACCGCATTAAAAGAGCTTGATGAAGCCAGTAGCGAAGTTGCTAACGGCGTAGTGAACACCAAGACCATTGCTGAAACTGTCGCTCAATATGGCACTGAGCTCAGTAGCCAAGTTGTCACCGTGAGAAACCTGACTCAACAACTTGATCAAGTTGTCTCAAAAATCTAACCGAACGGCATAAAGGACTGGATGTCTATCCAGTTCTTTATTATCCTGTCGCAAATTCATTTCCAAAGAGTATTTATAGTGATTGGACGTCTTCGCGGCACTCTGCTTGAAAAGCAACCACCTGAAGTTTTAATTGAAGTTAATGGCATTGGTTATGAAGTACAGATGCCAATGAGCTGTTTCTACGAACTGCCAAACGTCGGCGAAGAAGCGATCATTTATACTCATTTTGTTGTGCGTGAAGACGCTCAGCTGCTTTACGGCTTCAACACAGTCAAAGAACGTGCGCTCTTCCGTGAAGTAATCAAAGCGAACGGCGTCGGTCCTAAACTGGGGCTGGGTATACTTTCTGGTATGACGGCAAGCCAATTCGTTTCTTGCGTAGAGCGTGAAGACATTTCAACACTTGTGAAGCTACCTGGCGTTGGTAAGAAAACCGCAGAACGTCTTGTTGTGGAAATGAAAGACCGCCTTAAAGGTTGGGGTGCTGGCGACCTATTTACTCCGTTCACGGATGCGGCTCCTTCGGATTCTGGTTCGGCATCTAGCAATGCTGAAGAAGAGGCAATCAGTGCGCTTCTAGCTCTAGGCTACAAACCAACTCAAGCGTCGAAAGTAGTCTCTCAGATCGCTAAACCGGATATGACCAGTGAGCAACTGATCCGTGAAGCACTAAAATCAATGGTGTAACGAAAAGTTCAAGGGAACAATATGATTGAAGCCGATCGTTTAATCGCGCCAGAAAATCCTTCATTTCGTGATGAAGATGTCATCGACCGTGCGATTCGTCCTAAGAAGCTGGCGGATTACCAAGGTCAGGATCACGTGCGTGGTCAGATGGAGATTTTCATCAAAGCCGCTCAATTGCGAAATGAAGCGCTCGACCACCTTTTGATATTTGGTCCTCCAGGTTTGGGTAAAACCACACTTGCGAACATCGTTGCTAATGAGATGGAAGTGAATATTCGCACTACTTCCGGCCCAGTACTTGAGAAAGCAGGGGACTTGGCGGCGCTGCTGACCAACTTAGAAGAAAACGATGTGCTGTTCATTGACGAGATTCACCGCTTAAGCCCAATGGTTGAAGAAGTGCTGTATCCAGCGATGGAAGACTACCAGCTAGACATCATGATTGGTGAAGGCCCAGCCGCTCGCTCTATCAAGATTGACTTGCCTCCTTTCACGCTTATCGGCGCAACCACACGAGCGGGTTCATTGACCTCGCCATTGCGTGACCGATTCGGTATTACTCAGCGCCTTGAGTATTACAAGGTCAAAGACTTGCAGGATATCGTTCAGCGCAGCGCAGATTGCCTAGGCTTGTCAATGGAGTCGGAAGGTGCGTTAGAAGTTGCTCGCCGCGCTCGTGGTACGCCACGTATCGCTAACCGACTACTACGCCGTGTTCGTGACTATGCTGAAGTAAAGGGCAATGGACACATCTGTGCGGAAGTTGCAGATAAAGCGCTGAACATGCTCGATGTCGACGCTAAAGGTTTTGACTACATGGACCGAAAACTGCTTCTTGCGATCATGGAAAAGTTTGGTGGTGGTCCTGTCGGTCTGGATAACATGGCAGCAGCCATTGGTGAAGAGAAAGACACCATTGAAGATGTGCTAGAGCCTTATTTGATTCAACAAGGTTACTTACAACGCACACCTCGTGGTAGAATAGCGACCGATCGCGCCTATCTGCATTTCGGAATTGAAAAGTAAGATTCCAACGCTGGGCGCACAGCGCTCAGCATTTCACCAATGTTGACCAACCTCTCATTTATTAAATCTCTTCTAATACTAAATAGGTAATAAAAACTTATAGATTGTTAACTCTATGTTCTTGCCTAACTGATTATTTTCTCTCCTGATTACTCTCTATTAACATACTCTTCTGATATCGTTTGATCTGGATCAATGTGATGGATTTTTGTTCAAATTCAGCGCATAAAGATTGATATACATCAAAGCGGTTTCTCGCTATAAACCTTTTGAAACAAACTGTTTTTAGCAGTAATATTAGGCCCAGCTATATTAGCTGATGCTTAACAATTAACTAACCAACGAAGCACATTTTTGCAACAAAGCGTTGTGATAATTCAACATTTTTCAAGTGTAAATAACACTTGTGTATGGATTGCAATATGTAGAGAGTGTCATTCAGCCGACACATAGGAGTTACCATGATTGACGTAGTTGATCTGTCGCGGTTGCAGTTTGCACTGACAGCGATGTATCACTTCCTATTCGTACCATTGACCCTTGGTATGGCCTTCCTTTTGGCCATTATGGAATCAATGTACGTAATGACGAACAAGCAAATCTACAAGGACATGACCAAGTTCTGGGGTAAGCTGTTCGGTATTAACTTTGCACTTGGTGTGGCTACTGGCCTTACCATGGAGTTCCAGTTTGGTACGAACTGGTCTTACTACTCCCACTATGTAGGTGACATCTTCGGTGCACCACTAGCGATCGAAGCACTGGTTGCTTTCTTCCTGGAGTCAACTTTTGTTGGTCTATTCTTCTTCGGGTGGGATCGTCTATCAAAACGTCAACACTTAGCGGTAACCTGGTTGGTTGCTCTGGGTTCTAACTTCTCTGCACTGTGGATTCTTATCGCGAACGGCTGGATGCAAAACCCAGTTGGCGCAGAATTCAACTTCGAAACCATGCGTATGGAAATGGTGAGCTTCGCAGACGTTGTACTAAACCCTGTAGCGCAAGTTAAATTTGTACACACAGTAGCATCTGGTTACACGTGTGGTGCAATGTTCGTTCTTGGCATCAGTTCTTACTACCTATTGAAAGGTCGTGATGTGGCGTTCGCTCGTCGTTCGTTTGCTATCGCAGCTTCTTTCGGTATGGCAGCAATCCTGTCTACAATCGTGCTGGGTGATGAATCTGGTTACGAGCTTGGTGAAGTTCAAAAAGTGAAGCTAGCAGCAGTAGAAGCTGAATGGCACACAGAACCAGCACCAGCGGCGTTCACACTGTTTGGTTTACCGAACCAAGAAACAATGAACACCGATTACGCAATCAAGATCCCTTACGTTATGGGTATCATCGCAACGCGTTCGTTTGATGAGCAAGTAACAGGCCTACACGATCTACGTGAAGAGCACGTTGACCGTATCCGTACTGGTATGTACGCATACGAATTGCTTGAAAAACTGCGTGCAGGCGACAAGTCTGAAGCAAACATGACAGCGTTTGACGAAGTGAAAGGTGACCTAGGTTACGGCCTACTTCTAAAACGTTACACAGACAAGGTTGTTGATGCGACTGAAGACCAAATCCAAGCGGCTGCGGATGATTCAATCCCAACAGTATGGCCGCTATTCTGGTCGTTCCGTATCATGGTTGCGTGTGGCTTCATCATGCTATTCGTATTTGGTGCGTCATTCATCCAAACATGTCGTCAGAAGATCGAACAGAAACCTTGGATTCTTAAAGCTGCATTGTTCAGCATTCCACTACCTTGGATTGCGATCGAAGCGGGTTGGTTCGTTGCTGAATACGGTCGTCAACCGTGGGCTGTAGGTGAAATCCTACCGGTACACGTTGCTGCATCAGCACTAACAGCAGGTGAAATCTGGACTTCACTATTTGCAATCCTAGCGCTTTACACTGCATTCCTAATTGCAGAAGTATACCTAATGGTGAAATTCGCTCGTAAAGGTCCAAGCAGCCTGAAAACTGGCCGCTACCACTTCGAGCAAAACGCTGACTCTGTTGAAGACAAAGTTAGTCGCCAAGTAGAAGCGTAAGACAAGGAGACAACAAGATGTTTGATTACGAAATCTTGCGATTCATCTGGTGGGTACTGATCGGTGTTCTACTAGTTGGTTTTGCAATTACTGACGGTTTCGATATGGGTGTGGGCGCGCTTGTACCTATTATCGGTAAAAACGACACGCAACGTCGCGTGATGATTAACTCGATCGCACCTCACTGGGATGGTAACCAAGTATGGCTTATCACTGCTGGTGGTGCATTGTTCGCAGCATGGCCTTTGGTTTACGCGACATCGTTCTCTGGTTTCTACCTAGCGATGATCCTAACCCTAGCGGCACTTTGGCTACGTCCAATTGGTCTTGATTACCGTTCAAAGATTGAAGATAAAAAATGGCGTAACACTTGGGATATCTGTATCTCAATCAGTGGCTTCGTTCCACCAATCATCTTTGGTGTGGCGTTTGGTAACCTTCTGCAAGGTGTTCCATTCCAACTGAACGAATTCCTAATGCCAACGTACCATGGTTCGTTCTTTGGTCTTCTTAACCCATTTGCATTGCTATGTGGTCTAGTAAGCTTGTTCATGATCCTGATGCAAGGTTCAACTTGGCTACAAATGAAGACAACAGGCGAAGTTCATACTCGTGCTCGTAACGTTGCTCAGCTAATGGGTCTATTAACTGTGGTTGCATTCGTAGCAGCTGGCTTCTGGATTCAGAGCATCGAAGGTTACGTTATCGTAGGTGGTATCGATACAGGCGCTGCTTCTAACCCTCTAAACAAAGAGGTTATCCGTGAAGCTGGTGCGTGGATGAACAACTTCGAAGCTTACCCAATGCTATGGGCTGCGCCTGTACTGGGTGTTGCAATGCCGCTTCTAGCTGTATTGGCATCTCGCCTAGAGAAGTGTGGTATCGCGTTCCTAACCTCTAGCCTTGGTAACGCAGGTGTTATCTTTACTGCTGGTATTGCAATGTTCCCATTCGTAATGCCATCAGACCTAATGCCAAGCCAAAGTCTGACAATGTGGGATGCAACTTCATCTGAACTGACTTTGAACCTAATGACAGGCGTTGCGTTTGTTATGGTTCCAATCATCTTGGCTTACACGTCTTGGACTTACTACAAGATGTTTGGTCGCTTGGATGACAAGTTCATCGAAGAAAACAAAAACTCACTTTACTAAGGAGCTATTACTATGTGGTATTTCGCATGGATTCTAGGTGTACTACTTGCTTGTGCATTCGGTATCATCAACGCTCTTTGGTTAGAGCACTCAGAAATGATGGATAAAGACAGTGAGTAATCTCGCTGACAAGGTAGCGAAACTTCACGCACCAATGGACAAGACTCTACTGAGAGTCTTGGCCTTAATCCTCGGCTTTATGCATGTAGGATTGGTGATGTGGGATCCAAACGCATACCATCGAGAAATTGGTGGCTTTAATGCGTTTATCGCACCGGCACTGATTTGGGCAGTCTGCTCAAGCATGGTTTACGGTGTGGGCTTCAAGCCAAGAAATTGGTACTGGCAAGTATTGTTCAGCCCTTATTTCTCACTCGCTATCTTAGTTTATTTAACAGCACTCTATTTCATGTAAGCGTTACACTCTGAAATAAAGTCGGTTATTAAATCATCGAATAAAAAGCCAGACGTCTTGTCTGGCTTTTATTTTTTCTACAAAATTCAAAAATATTCCCTTCGCTCAGTACCAATTACTGCCGCTTCAGTTATAGTAATTGCTTTAAAGAATTGAAAGTACTGGTACTCCCTTGCAAGGCACATCTAATCCCTTCCGCTGGCCGATCACCGTGTATTATGAAGATACCGATGCGGGTGGCGTTGTATATCACTCTAATTATTTAAAATTCTTTGAACGCGCACGCACTGAGATGTTGCGTGCAAAAGGCATTTCTCAACATGTGTTATTGGAACAAAACATTGGCTTTGTTGTCCGACACATGGATATCGATTTCAACCAAGGGGCGAGACTGGACGAGCATTTGACCGTTCTTACCCGAGTGTCAGAAATAAAGCGTGCGTCCCTGCAATTCTGTCAAGAGTTAGTCAATGATGAAGGCAAAACATTGTGCAAGACAATTGTTAAGGTAGCATGTATCGATAATAAGAAAATGAAACCAATAGCTATCCCATCTTTTATCAATTCGGAGCTAACAAATAGTGACTGCTGATATTTCCATTTTAGATCTCTTTCTTCAGGCCAGTCTGTTGGTAAAGCTTGTGATGTTGACCCTACTAGGCATGTCAATTGCGTCATGGGCAATGATCATTAAGCGCAGCAAAGTACTGTCTCAAGCATCAAAAGACGCTGAGTCCTTTGAAGACAAATTTTGGTCTGGTACCGATCTTTCACAGCTGTACCAAAAAGTGAAAGCTCGTAAAGACGACATCGGTGGCACAGAAGAAATCTTCTATGCTGGCTTTACCGAATTTGCACGCTTGCGTAAGAGTAACGCAAACTCACCAGCCTACATCATGGAAGGTACAGGGCGTGCAATGCGCGTTTCTGTAGCTCGTGAAGTGGATGAACTAGAAACCAGTTTACCGTTCCTCGCAACGGTCGGTTCTATCAGCCCATACATCGGCCTATTTGGTACGGTATGGGGTATCATGCACGCCTTTATTGCATTGGGTGAAGTGAAACAAGCAACACTATCTATGGTGGCACCCGGTATCGCAGAAGCACTGATCGCAACAGCGATGGGTCTGTTTGCGGCAATCCCTGCGGTAATGGCTTACAACCGTCTAAGCAACAAAGTAAGTAAGCTAGAGCATACATACGCAACTTTCTCTGAAGAATTCCACAGCATCCTGCACCGTCAAGCAATGGCGGGTCGAGACAGCGCGAATAAGGAATAAGGCATGGCGGGTTACCAACCTAAAAAGCGTAAAATGACCGCAGAGATTAACGTTGTACCTTATATCGACGTTATGCTTGTACTGCTGATCATTTTCATGGCGACCGCTCCATTTGTCACTCAAGGTGTGGATGTAGACCTTCCAAAAACCTCTACCGCGGAATCAATGCAAGATCTTGCTGGTGAAACAGACAGTAGCTTCATCATTATTGAAATCGATCGCGATGGTAATTTGGGCCTAAGCGTGAATGATGAAGAGGTTCAACGCGGTCTATCACTACAAGACGTTATTGTTCGTGTGAAAGCAGAGCGGGAAATCAAACCTGATTCTCCGGTTGCAGTAGGGGGTGATGCCGCAACGCCATATGCAGATGTGGTACTTCTGCTTGATGAGCTAAGTCGGGCTGGCATCCCTAAAGTAGGTCTGATGACCGATATCAGGGAATAGACATCGAACATCTATGAAAGACAATAAGAAGAAAACCAAAGAATACACCAAGCCGATAGCAATATCGGTTGGTTTGCATGCGCTTTTGGTCGTAGCGTTACTTTGGGGTACAGATTTCAACATGTCTAAACCCGAGCCGACAGGGCAGATGGTGCAGGCGGTTGTTATTGACCCGAAGCTTGTCCAACAACAAGCCAAAGAAATTCGTCAGCAACGCGAGAAAGCGGCAAAAAAAGAGCAAGATCGTCTTGATAAACTGAGACGTGAAGCTGAGCAGCTGGAAAAGAATCGCAAAGCTGAAGAAGAGCAAATTCGTAAGCTGAAAGAGCAGCAAGCAAAAGATGCAAAAGCCGCTCGCGAAGCGGAGGTCGCTCGTAAGAAGAAAGAGCAAGAACGTAAGGCCGAAGAAGAACGCACTCGTAAAGAGAAAGAGCGGGCAGCAAAGGCCGAACAAGAGCGTAAAGCCAAAGAAGAGGCCGTACGTAAAGCGGAGCAAGAACGTGTAGCGCGCGCGAAAGCGGCGAAAGAAGCCGAAGAGAAAGCGAAACGTGAACGTGAAGCCGCAGCAAAAGCCGAGCAAGAACGCATCGCGAAAGAAAAAGCAGCCAAAGAGGCCGCTGAGCGCGAACGTAAAGCTCGAGAAGCCGCAGAGAAAGCAGAGCGTGAACGCAAAGAGCAAGAAGCGGCTTTGGATGACATTTTTGCTGGTCTAGAAAGTGAATCCGAACTTAACCAAGTAGCGAAGAATCAACATGTTGATTCGGAAGTTGGTCGTTATGCAGCCATCTATAAACAGCTAATCGAAAGTCGAATCATTAAGGATGATTACCTTGTGGGAAAGTCGTGTAGGCTGAATATTAAGCTTGTGCCAACTGGAACAGATGGCGTAGTAAGTGGCGTTTCAGTCATTAGCGGTGATGCTCGATTATGTGGTGCGGCAAAGAGTGCAGTAAACCAAGTTGGCAATTTCCCTATGCCAAAAGACCGCGCAATTATAGATAAAATTCGTGATATTAACTTAACAGTTGATTATTAATTTAAGGAACTGAGACGTGATTAAACGCCTTTTACTAGGAATGTTTGTACTGCTTGGCAGTCTAACGAATGTGGCTCACGCTGCATTAGAGCTGGTGATTACCGATGGTATTGACTCAGCACGACCAATTGCTGTTGTTCCCTTTAAGTGGGAAGGCAGTGAGCCTCTTCCGACTGATATTTCCGCTGTGATTGCTTCTGACTTGCAACGCAGTGGTAAATTCAGCCCGGTACCGACCAGCAAAATGCCACAAACGCCAACCAACGAATCAGAAGTAAACTTTGATGCGTGGACCGGCTTGGGCGTAGATGCATTATTGACCGGTTCAATTAAGAAAAACGAACAAGGTAACTACGTGGTTAACTACCAGTTAGTTGACGTTGTTCGTGGCCAATTAACGAAGGGTCAGAGCAAAGCTCTCGGTGATGACGGAGAACTGGTTCTTTCCAAAGACCACGTGTTGTTTAACAAGGTAGCGACGGTAGAAGGCCCACGCATGCGTGAGTACGCTCACCGAATTGCGGACCTTGTCTACGAGCAATTGACTGGCGAACGCGGCGCATTTATGACTCGTATCGCTTATGTTGTTGTAAACGACAAAGATCGCTTCCCTTACCAGCTGCGTGTTGCTGATTACGATGGTTACAACGAACGTTTAGTACTTCAATCTAAACAGCCACTGATGTCTCCAGCATGGTCTCCTGATGGCCAGAAATTGGCTTACGTGAGTTTCCAGAACGGCCAAGCTGAGATCTTCATTATGAACATCTACACCGGCGAGCGAGAGAAGATTACGTCATACCCTCGTCACAATGGTGCGCCAAGATTTTCGCCTGACGGCAGTCAGTTAGCTTTGGTTCTTTCTAAGACCGGTTCACTTCAGGTTTACACGTTGGATCTGAAAACTCGTAAGCTGACACAAATTACGCGTGGCAGATCAAATAATACAGAACCGTACTGGCACCCTGATGGCAAATCACTGATTTTCACATCTGACAGGGGTGGTAAACCTCAGATTTATCAAGTAGATTTGGGCAGCGGTTCTACTAACCGTTTGACTTGGCAAGGCAGCCAAAACTTAGGTGGTCAAATCACTCCTGATGGTCGATTCCTTGTCATGGTGAATCGCAGTGATTCGGGCTTCAACTTGGCTAAGCAAGATTTGGAAACAGGTGCTCTTCAGGTACTAACAAAAACATTGCTTGATGAGTCTCCGAGCATTGCCCCAAATGGTGGCATGGTTATCTATAGCTCAATCTACAACAAGAAAAACGTACTATCGATGGTGTCAATTGATGGTCGATTTAAAGCTAGATTACCGGCAACAAATGGGCGTGTCAGAGCTCCCGCATGGTCACCGTTTTTGTAGTAATAAAATTGATTAATAAAGGAAAATAAGATGCAACTGAACAAGGTTCTAAAAGGACTGCTAATCGCGATTCCTGTGATGGCAATGACGGCTTGTAGCTCAAGTGATGACGCGGCTTCAAATACGGGTGCAGAAACCAACACTAGCGGTTCTGAAACAACAGTAGTAACGCCAATCGATCCAAACGGTCAATTGACAGAGCAAGAGCTAAAAGAGCAAGCACTACGCGAAACTCAAACTATTTACTTCGCATTTGATAACTCAACAATTGCAGGTGACTACGAAGAGATGCTAGCAGCTCACGCAGCTTACCTAAGCAAGAACCCTGCTCTTAAAGTGACAATCGAAGGTCACGCTGATGAACGTGGTACGCCAGAGTACAACATCGCACTAGGCGAGCGTCGTGCTGAAGCAGTATCAAACTACCTACAAGCGCTAGGTGTTCAAGCTGACCAAATCGCAATCGTTAGTTACGGTGAAGAGAAGCCACTTCTTCTAGGTCAATCAGAAGATGTTTACGCTAAAAACCGTCGCGCGGTTCTAGTATACTAATTCGAGGTAAACCTCATGTTCAGTAACACTAAGCGCGCTGTTACGCTTACGTTACTGGCAAGTGCAGCGAACTTCGCGTTCGCTGCACCAGCTCCAGTATCAGATCTCAACAGCACATCATCAGTATCAACTCGATCTTCTTCAGAATCAGATGTCGAGCGTTTAGAGCGCTTGCTGCAAAATCGCAACCGTGTTCAGCTCCAAATGCAAGAGCAAATTGACCAAATGTCACAAGAGATCAGTGATCTACGTGGTCAGTTAGAACGCAATAGCTACGAAATGCAGCAAATGTTAAAGCGTCAACGTGAGTTGTTTGTCGAGCTAGATCGTGTGCGTGGTGAAATGAAAGCTGCGCCAGTAAAAGAAACCAAGCCTGCAGAAACAGGTGGCAAATACACGTCCAACGCTGATGAGCAAACCGCTTATCAAGATGCCGTGGATTTGATCCTTAAGAAACGAGACTACACGGGCGCTATTGCGGCTTTCCAGCAGTTCCAAAAGGATTACCCGAACTCGACTTACTCAGCAAACTCCCACTACTGGCTAGGCCAGTTGTATTTTGCTAAGAAGCAAGACAAAGAAGCAACGAAGAGTTTTGCCGCTGTGGTTTCTTACAAAGATTCTAACAAGCGTGCAGACGCATTGGTTAAGCTAGGCGATATTGCTGAGCGTAACAATAATGCTGCGCAAGCGAAGAAATACTATCAGCAAGTTGTCGATGAATATGCCGGCAGTGCGTCAGCGAAAATCGCGAGCGCTAAGCTGAAGTAATAAAACTCATACATTGAGACTAATAAAGGGAGCTTCGGCTCCTTTTTTCTTGTTTGCTCGTTTTACTTCACTGGTTTTTCTTTGCAACAACCCAATTCTATTTTGTCGATAGAATAGTTATTTGCGTCAAAGATATACGGCTAGACTGCTAGAAATTCCCGCTCTGGGTTGGTTTTTGAAAATTAACAAGGTTACAATACTCGGATTAAAGGAAGTTGCGTAGAGCAAGAGCAATGAGCCACATATTAGATAAAATCGAGACAGTTTACCCATTCCCTCCAAAACCAATCCCATTAAGCCAAGAAGAAAAAGCCGATTACATCGAGCGAATCAAAAAGCTGCTTAAAGAGAAAGATGCCGTGCTTATCGCACACTACTACACCGATCCTGAGATCCAAGCATTAGCGGAAGAAACGGGTGGTTTTGTTGGTGATTCGTTAGAGATGGCGAAATTTGGTAACCGTCACCCAGCAAGCACATTGATCATTGGTGGTGTTCGCTTTATGGGCGAATCTGCAAAGATCTTAACACCAGAAAAACGCATTCTAATGCCAACACTAGAAGCGGAATGTTCACTTGACCTTGGCTGCCCAGCGGACAAGTTTAGCGAGTTTTGTGACGCTCACCCTGATCATACGGTCGTGGTATACGCAAACACTTCCGCGGCGGTTAAAGCACGCGCTGATTGGGTTGTAACGTCTAGTATTGCACTGGAGATCGTTGAACACCTAGACGCAGAAGATAAGCCAATCATTTGGGGCCCAGATCGTCACCTAGGTTCTTACATCGCAAACAAGACTGGCGCAGAAATGCTGTTGTGGCAAGGTGAGTGTGTAGTTCATGACGAGTTCTCTGCGGACGCACTGCGTAAGATGAAGAACGTATACTCGGATGCGGCAATCCTAGTGCACCCAGAATCACCAGCTAGCGTGGTTGAGCTGGCTGATGCGGTTGGTTCTACGAGTCAGCTTATCAAAGCGGCGAAAGAGCTACCTCATCAGAAAATGATTGTTGCAACCGATAAAGGCATCTTCTTTAAAATGCAACAACTGGTGCCAGAGAAAGAACTGATCGAAGCACCCACTGCTGGTGCGGGTGCGACTTGTCGCAGTTGTGCACACTGTCCTTGGATGGCAATGAACGGTCTTAAAGCGATTGAAAAAGCATTGAATGAAGGTGGTGAAGAGCACGAAATCTTCGTTGATGAAGCGTTGCGTGTGAAATCACTCATCCCATTGAACCGCATGCTAGACTTTGCTGAACAACTGAATATGCAAGTGAAAGGGAATGCATAGTCGTTCTGTCTGCCCAGACATCAGTTTGTTAAGACAAATCTCAAAAACCAGCCGAATTTGGCTGGTTTTTTTGTTTCTTACAATCAATGAGTTAGTATTTACTTATAGTAATCAGAAAGGAATCGGAAACTTATGGCTGTATGGCTAGTACTGAAAAAGTGGCTGAGCACCCACCTTTTCAAATTAAGCAACCGAAACCTTCTCATCATTAGCGGTAGCTACATTGGTATTTCTTGGCTGTTGCTGGCTCTCGCGGGGGAGCATGCACTTACCGACAGTTTCTCTAACTTCATTTATTACCTGATGGTGACTGCGTCGACGGTTGGTTATGGTGATCATTCACCAACGACGGATGCAGGGAAATGGGTCGTGGTTCTGTTTATCATTCCTGGTGGCTTGAGCTTGTTTGCGGCCATTTTGGGGCGTGTGGCAGGCGGTGCAATCGATTATTGGCGAGCGGGTATTTTAGGTAAACGGAGAGTAAGAGTGGAAAACCATATCGTATTGTTAGGGTGGAATGGCGCAAGGACCATGCACCTTATTCGTATGTTGCAGCATGAAGAAGCGGGTAAGCGTCCCATTGTGTTATGTAGCCGTTCTGACATAGAGAACCCGCTACCGGGTGAGATCGGTTTCATCAAGGTGAACAGTTACACCGATGCACAAGAGATGAAAAACGCCAACATCACCAGCGCCAACTGTATCATTGTTGATAATCTCACCGATGATATTACCCTCTCGGCCGCCTTGTATTGTGCCTCTGTGAATCCTGATGCACACTTGCTTGCCTACTTTAAAGATGATGCTTTAGGTAGATTGTTGAGCCAGCATTGTCCTAAAGCGGAGTGTATACCTGCCGTAGGTGCTGAGATGCTGGCGAAAGCAGCCGTGGACCCCGGTTCAAGTGCTCTACACCAAGAGTTATTAGCTTCTACTCGAGGTATGACGCAATACTCGGTGATTTACCCTGAAGATCAGGCGACAACCAGTGTCGAAAAGGTGTTCAGCTTCATTAAAAAGCATCATCAGGCCACATTGATCGCCTTCGATCTTGGCAATGGCATTGAGCTAAACCCTGAGCTCGAAGCAGAAGTGCCACCAAATACCAAGCTGTTCTACATTGCAGATGAGCGCATTGATAATTTTGCATGGAACGACATGAATAAGGACAAATAATGCACATGATTGCTGACCTGTTAGCAGGTTTTCCCAATTTTCTTCTCTACTTTTCCGTCTCGATTGTCTTCGTGCTAGCGTTTAAATTCGTCTACGTAAAACTGACGCCATACGATGAATGGCACCTAATCAAAGAAGAAAAAAACACCGCAGCAGCAGTCGCACTGAGTGGTGCTTTTCTTGGTTACTGCTTAGCCATTGCTGGAGCGGCAACGAACTCAGTCAATATTGTTGATTTTATGGTGTGGGGCGTTGTTGCCATGTTGGCTCAAATCATTGCTTTTGGCATTGTGCGATTCATTCTATTGCCTAAAGTCTCTGAGCGTATCGAGAACGACGAAGTACCCGCAGGTATTGTACTCGCGGGAGTCTCTATCTCTGTCGGCGTACTTAACGCAGCTTGCATGACTTACTAGGAGGGGCGATGAAACGCAGTTCCAACGTAAAACGATCTTCGATGGATAAAAGCTTCAAAGTTGGGCGAATCATCCCGTTTGTCGCTTTTGGTGGCATCTTCTTTCTGGCGACTCAAGAGTCAGAAACAGAAGGCTATATCTATGTTGATGCGGATGAATGCAAATCAGACGCGCCAGAATTCAGTGAACAATGTGAAATAGCGTACCAAGAAGCGATGGCGAGAGCAGAAGAAAACGCACCGCGCTATAACAACGAGTTTGAGTGTGAAGACGATTTCTATGAAGACGATTGTTATTACAGTTCACGTCACCGCTCGTATGTCCCGTTTGTTGGTGGCTACTTCTTTAGCCGCGCAGTGAGTGGCTTGAGTGGTTACAACAAGAGTTACTACTCAGAGCCGATGTATCGCTACAAGTCGAAGTATTACAACGGTGCAGGGCAGTTCTATGGTTCTTACCGTAACCAATCAACTAAAGTCGCAACCAGCAACTTAAATAAACGAGGTGGTGGCACGATAGGGCGCGCCATGTCCCGAGGTGGCTTTGGTAAAGCAGTCTCTGTTGGTCGAGGCGGTTAACAGCATTTATGTTTCGAAGAGAAATACAAGAAAGAGAAAACTGGCGTGATTTAGCACGCCAGTTTGGTTTTGGGTTTCATTCTATGTACGACCAACCTTATTGGGATGAGAGTGCGTACTATCAATTCACATTAGAGCAAATCGAACGAGATATAGAAGCGCCAACGGAGGAGCTTCATCAAATGTGCCTTGAAGTTGTGGATGAGGTGATTAGAAGTGAGCAGTTACTGACCCAATGCGCGATTCCGGAATCCATGTGGTCTCAGGTTGCTTCTTCTTGGCGAAGTAGAGAGCCGTCGCTTTATTCTCGGTTGGACTTTGCTTACAACGGTTCATCACCCGCAAAGCTTTTGGAAAACAACGCCGATACCCCCACATCCTTATTTGAAACGGGTTTTTGGCAGTGGGTGTGGTTAGAAGATGTCGTGAACAAAGGGCGTATCCATCAAAGAGCCGATCAATTCAACATCTTGCAAGATTTCTTGATTGAACGTTTTGCGGAAATCGCCAAATTGCAGCCAGGGCAAACGCTTCATTTCAGTTGTTGTAAATACACAGAAGAAGACAAAGGCACGGTCCAATATTTAGAAGACTGCGCTCGAGAAGCAGGACTGTCGACCGCGTTCGTCTACGTCGAAGATATTGGCGTAACGGAAGAAGGGCGTTTCGTCGATGCCGATGGCCGAGCGATTCGATGGATGTTTAAACTCTATCCATGGGAATTTATGTTTGAAGAGGAATACAGCCAATACTTGGCAACGGCGAGCGTGAACTGGTTAGAGCCGATGTGGAAATCTGTTCTGTCTAACAAAGCATTGCTTCCTTTGTTGTGGCAACGCTTTCCAAACCATCCTAATTTACTGCCGGCGTATTTTGCTAATGATCCAAAAGCGAACCGTTTGAAAGACTACGTCATCAAACCACTGTTTTCTCGCGAAGGCGCGAATATAGAGATTGTGAAGAATGGACAGCGTTTAGTGAAAACTCCTGGCCCCTATGAGTCGGCTCATAACATTGTTCAGCAGTACTACCCGTTACCCAAGTTTGGTCCTAGTCATACTTTAATTGGCAGTTGGTTAGTAAACGATAAAGCCGCGGGTATCTCTATTCGTGAAGACTGCAGTTTAGTTACCCAAGATATGGCGCGTTATATTCCCCATGTCATTCTAGATTGATCAAAAAAGCTCTCCGACTTGGAGAGCTTTTTCATTTAGTGTATTCAACAGAGCAGAGAATCTTACTCTTCTTCTGCCAGCATGACTCCACGCTGAGTCAAGCCGCCAAGCATCATTGGCATTGCATTGAAGATTTCTTCAAATTGCTCAAGACCTTCCATGCCTTGTTCTGCCAGTGTTGCGATCGTTGTTTCTGGATCGTACAGCATCGTCAGAGAAAGCAGAACGCCGCCCAGTAGCGCGCTGTCTTCGCTATCTTCTGGCATTAGGGTTTCCCAATCATCACGAGTCAACTGCCAACCCTGAAGGACACCTTCACAGAAATCACGCGTGTTTGCTGACACGATATCTTGATCATCCAACTCACAGCCTTCTGGCCATTGCCACGCGCCTTCTAGAAGCGCTGGACGAGTTTGGTTCCACATTTGAACAATCTCATCAATGTACTGTTCTAGTTGCTCGCCGTCTGTGAAGGGTGCTGTTTCTTCACCGCCCCATAGGAATGGCAGCCACTCTTGAGGGTTCAGCACGTTTGGCGCAGAAGCCATTGCCGTTACGAAGCCTTGAGTTTTCGCTAGGTTTAGTAGTTTTCCATCAAGTTCTGGAAGAGAAAGGATGTCTTGTAGTTTCAAAATAGAATACCATTTGTTAATGGGCTGGTTGGTTGCGCTCATATTACCAATCAATTAGTGATAAATCGATATTAGGGAATGATTCGGCTACATCTATGGAAATTCGCTCGTCACTCAGAAAAAAAAGCATTCTCGCCCTAACACTTTATTTGTGCTTCTTCATTGCTACGATTGGCTCTGTTGTGTATCTCGTTGTTGAGCCACCAGTTCGAAGCAAACTCGAACGTAATCTCGATTTGCGTACGCAGTTGTTGGCGTCTCAAATAGAAGAGCCGCTGACCAGCTCAGTTGGTCTGCTTAATAGTCTGGTAGGACTAGGGCAAACGCCTGAGCAGAGCATCTCCTTACAAAAGACGATTCCTCAACTCCTTCGTGTGAGTGACGACATCATTGTCAGTGGTGGCCTATGGCCGAAGCCAACCCTAGACGGTGCTCGTTGGCAATACACAAGCTTATTCTTCAATAAGAATGAAACGGGTGGGTTGGATCAGATCCACTCATACAACAATCCTGAATCTGGCGGTTACGACAACGAACCTTGGTATCAATCTGTGGCCAATGCGCCTTCAGGAACCGTCACTTGGTCTGGCGTGTACATCGATACTTTCACTCAGGTTCAAATGATTACGGCGTCTGCACCCTATTATGAAGATGGGCTATTTGCTGGCGTGGCAACAGTGGATCTCTCTTTAGAAGCTTTATTCCAATTTATTCGAGAGCATACAAATCAATATTCTTTAGGGGTGGTTATCCGTGACGCTGATTCGCAAGTCGTGATTGAGCACAATTTCCAACTCAGCAAAGACATTTACATCAGCCAATTAGACTTCGGAGCGTTCAATTGGCAGATGGACGTTGTTAACGCAAAGGTAAAAGTTGCCGATCAAGTGTTTGAACAAGTCATGAGTGTAGAGCGAGGTATTATTCCATTCTTATTGCTCTGTGTGCTGGTCGGATATTACTTGCTAAATCGATACATCGTTGAACCGATAGTGCGAATCGCTCAAAAAGTCGATGATTCTAAGACCGGAGGCATCATCGATATTGCTTATGATAGTGAGGATGAAATCGGCCACTTGGTGACTAAGTTTAACGAAAAAACCGTTTATTTAGAGCAAGAGAAGGTGAAGGCTCAGGCGTCTACCAATGCGAAAACTGCTTTTCTCGCAACACTCTCTCATGAGATCAGAACACCGATGAATGGTGTGCTAGGCACCGCGCAAATCTTGTTAAAGACGCCACTTACAGATGAGCAAAGAAAACACCTCAATACCTTGTATGATTCTGGCGATCATATGATGACGTTGCTTAACGAGATCCTCGATTACTCCAAAATAGAGCAAGGTCATATCGAGCTTGATAACACCCCATTTCCTATCGAGTCCATTCTCGGCAGTATTAACAGTGTTTACCACACACTTTGTGCTGAAAAGGGCCTACAGTTCCGAGTGGTCTCAAATGTTCCACAAGGGCGATGGTACAACAACGATAAAGCACGCCTTCGCCAAGTACTGTTTAACCTTCTTAATAATGCCGTGAAATTTACGGATCGCGGTTTTGTTGAAGTTGAGTTGGAAGAACAGATACAGAGCGATCACGCTAAGCTTATTATCACCGTCAAAGACTCTGGAATTGGCATTCATCCCGATGCGCAAAAACGAATTTTCCGACCGTTTGAGCAAGCCGAGTCCTCAACGATGCGTCGATTTGGTGGAACGGGTTTAGGGTTAGCGATTGTTAAGCAGATCTCTGAACACATGAAAGGTGGCATTAGCGTTCAAAGCCAAGAATGTATTGGCACCAAGTTTGTGGTGGAACTGGAGCTCAGTCCGTGTGAAGCCGGTGTTTCGGAATCGACCAACACACATAAGCTTGATTGCCAAGGTTTACACGCTCTGATCGTCGAAGACAATCGAACCAATACCATCATTATGGAAACCTTTTTACGAGCCAAAGGCTTTACGTGCGTGTGTGTGGAGAATGGACAGCAAGCGGTCGAGCAGGTCGCCAAGCAAGAGTTCGATTTGGTCTTAATGGATAACCATATGCCAGTGCTCGATGGGGTAGGGGCAATCGCTGTGATTCGTTCTATGGACTCGCCTGCAAAATCTGTGTTGATCTTCGGTTGTACAGCCGATGTATTTAAAGAGACACAAGAGCGGATGCTCGATGTTGGTGCCAACCACATTATTGCTAAACCTATTGTTGAGTCTGAGTTGGATGATGCCTTGTATCGCCATTCTTCAATCCTCTACCAATATCAAAATAAGCAGGGAGACGAGCCAGCGAAGCCGCGTAATGTAGAGGCATTGCTTTTGAATTTTTACATGGCGTTAGATGATGGCAACTTAGAACAAGCGATGACAACGCTCGCTCATATTTTTGATAGTGTTCAACCGAGCGTCACGCAGGAGTTAAGAGGCGTGATCGAACGTATTGAAAGTCACTTGATCAACGCATTATCTCCTGAACAAGAAGACATCGATCAGCTCACCATTTTATTGGCAGATCAATAACCTCACTCATAAAGAGAAAGCCGCTTGAACAGAGGTTCGAGTTGCTTCTTCTGTCCTTGTCCATTCATAAAATCTCACAAACTTCGCATTTACTCTGAAAATCCTTCTCCAAGTAGCATAAGCCGATCTTTTTGAAATTCGCTTACCAGACATTCGTCTGGTTTTTTGTGTTTTAGCGCGAGCTAAGTCGTTCGTTGGTAAGTGAATTACGTTTTTTAACTTCATTTTAGGTCCTTTAGCGGTACCTTTTATTGTTTTTGGTGAAAGCTGCTACTTTTAGTCTTAAAGTTGGTTATTAATTTACAACTGAGATTTTAAAACGGAATCATAAACTGAAAATATTGTGTTCTAATAGCGCCATTAACTGCTATTTGGTTTTAAATGCAGTAAATCATTTTATAGATGTCGTTTTTAATAGTGTTTGATTTTAGAGGTTGTAAATGAAGTCTCGTGGACCATTTTGTATTCGTAACGCCGCAGCGGATACCTTTGCTATGGTGGTTTTTTGTTTTATCACAGGGATGATCATTGAGATTTTGATCTCGGGTATGACGTTCGAGCAGTCTTTGGCATCGCGTACGTTGTCTATTCCGGTCAACATCGCAATTGCATGGCCTTATGGCATGTTCCGTGACTGGGTATTGCGCCAAGGCAACAAGCTTTCACCTTCATCTTTCATGAAGAACGTATCTGACTTGATGGCCTACGTGCTATTCCAATCTCCGGTTTATGCGGGCATTCTGCTGGCTGTAGGCGCTTCTACTGACCAAATTATCACAGCAGTAGCGAGTAACGCAGTTGTGTCTTGTGGTATGGGTGTACTTTACGGTTACTTCCTTGACCAATGCCGCCGTTGGTTCCGAGTACCTGGCTACTATCAAGAAGCATAATTGCCCCTGTTTTATGCAATTTAGCTAGATAGTGAGCAAACAAACGCAAAAGGGCGCTTTTTTTTCGTGTTTAGCCTTGACCATCAGGCACATAATCATTAAATTAGCGCCTCGTTAGCCAATGATGCTAACCACAATTTGATTCGGTGAGTTGTCCGAGTGGCTGAAGGAGCACGCCTGGAAAGTGTGTATACGGCAACGTATCGAGAGTTCGAATCTCTCACTCACCGCCACATTCATAAAAAAAGACGTCTTAGGACGTCTTTTTTTGTATCAAATTTTACCTATCAACAAGGTCCATATCTCTCAATAAAATCCACTGCCTGAATCAATGGCGCGATAAAACACGGTTGATTAAAGTTCTTGCCTCAATTGATCGTATAGTAACAAGGTTTAGAGGAGAGGCATTAATTGTTAATTAATGTGGTCTTTCTCATAGCTTGGTTTCGTACCATTGGGTTTAAACAACATAAGCGTTCTCAAAAACTAATAAACAACTATAAAACTGGTAAAGCGTCATAGAGTTAAAGTTTAAGATTGCTTACGAGTTTATCTTCTACAATTAAAACTACGTGAACCTTGAGTGTTAAAGTTGAAGGTTATGATGATTGTCAGGTTTATTTTGGTTTTCTCTATATACTCTACAAACAGCGTTCTTTGCTTTGCGCAAGGCGTTGAAACGCTCATGTATACTCAGTCAACATACCAGAGAATTCAGTATGTTGAAGATGCAGTTCTCTGGGGAATCAGTGATTATTGGGCGACTCCGGTTGAGACATTAACAAAACAACAAGGGGATTGCGAAGATATCGCTATTGCTAAATACTTTTCGTTGTTAAACAAGCGTGTCCCTAAAGAAAAACTGAGATTAGTTTACGTGCTAAAAGGTGACTCCGTACATATGGTATTGGAATATTTCGAGGGTGACCTGATATATGTTCTTGACAGCAGATATGAGCAGATTTATTTGGCAGATAGGTATTATAAGGGGACACGATTAGCATCATTTAACCATGATTACTTATGGGTTAATGAACATGTGTTTAGAATTACTGAAATCACTTTGCATAAATGGTCAGAACTGTTAGATAAAATGGATTTCAGGCATCAAGCCAGATTTAAAGAGTTAGAAACGGAAGTTTTTAGATAGTGGGTTATATCACTATTAAATTGGATTATAAGCTTCCGTTTGAGCCACTTAACGGCAGACTCAAAATTGCTCTTCAAGGAAAATATCGCATACACGAATTGCTGTAGTCTTACAAAACATAGGCGATAGTAATGCAATCATTTCGGGTTTGTGGGTGCAAACGGTTTTAAGTGAGCCTAATTGAGCACTTTTTTCATGCTGGTGCCACTCTTTGATTTTCTGATAAACCTCTTTTTCAGAACTTATATTCTTTAGTGAATGCTCTAATATATTAAAAGCGTTCATTAATTTTCCTTCCAGAACAAAATTCTGATGTTTTCTAGTTTCTTTGAATAGGTAAACAGACGTTACCCACCCAGATAAGCTAAGAGAAAGCATTAACCACACAGATAAAGCGTTACTAAATTTCGTCTTCATATAAAGTCTTCTTGTTCATTTTTTGTGCGTACTGTTCACAAAATTTTACATATTCTCACCTTTTTGATTTTGATATCAATAGCGTTTGGTTATTTTTATGTCAGGTTAGTTTGAAAATATTATCAGAGTCTATTTTTTGCTTTTTACAAAATCTAGTTGTGATTTTATAACTTCATGTTTTTAAAGCATAAGGATGCGTTATTCATATATGAGATACATTAGTTTCTTAATTGTGAGATAGGTGTCTTAATGGTAGGTGAATGTTATTTTTCAAATTTGATTATTTACTCTAATTGAGGTTTGAGTAAAATTATTGTTAATTAAAGTCGGTAATAGAAAATAAATATAATTAAAACAAAGAGGTAGCTCAATATTATGTTTTTCGAAAGTACTAAAGGAAATTTCTTTTCATTGACAATGGTAATCATTAGCCTTTCTGGTTGGATTACTTCAGTGTACTTATATAACGATTTACTAAGGTATCAGTTACGAGTGTCTGAAGGGAAAATAATTAATGCTTACAACATCTTAGCCTCTGCTTTTAAGCGCTCGATTTCAGAAGATGAAATCTATTCGACGGTAAATGATTGGGTGCTTAAGGGGGACAGTGCTGAAGTCGGTTCTTTGACTACAATGTGTGATAACAATCCTTCCGTTTTGGTGAAAATGTCCCCTGCCTTTACAGAAACATCTATTCTAAGAGTGTGCAGCACTATCAAACGATAATGCACCTCATTATCAGTCTTAAAGTTAAGACTCGACCTAATTGAACCTTGTTTTTTTTATTTTTATTGATATTTTGCTTACTTTCTAATCTTAAAACTAACCAAGTTTTACGTTTCTAGATGTTAAGTAACAATTGCTACATAAAGAAAACTCTCTAACTCACTGTTATATAAGTTTAATTTCACCTTTCTTTCTTAGTTATTGCTAGTTTAGTTTTTTCTTATGTTTTTTTGTGAAGTAAGAAGCTAATTTGAAATAAAAACGCTTCTCTAACAGCATGTTGAGAATACTTTGCTATATTTTTTATAAGCATATCGGTGTACATACGATAAATCCATTTAAGTGAATGATGTATGGTAGATAAATATGAGAATGACCAATAGACATATTTTGTGTGTCTTAACTTTTGTTTCCACAAGCTTTCCATTGCAAGCATCCGAAAGTGATTCCCAGCAATATTGGTATGTTGGTGGAGGTGTTGGGATCGGTGATTATGGGGATGTAAAGAATAAAGATGCCTATGACAGTGCGACCTCTCGCTTTGCCGGGGATGCACACTTGGGGTTTGCTATAAACAAATACCTTTCTTCTGAACTTAGCTATCAGTACTTAGGAAGTGCGTATGCTAAGTACCCGCAAGGCGAGATCGATGGGGAGTTCCAACAACTTGTGTTGAGTGCCAAAGTTGGTTATCCATTGGATAGCGCTTTTTATCCATATGCACGAGTCGGTGGGGCGGCATGGTTTGGTGAAAGCCGCGGACTTAGAGAGGCGGATGAGCAAGGGTTTGCGCCAGTTATAGGTGCGGGCATCGAATATGCCTTTAGCTCTTCATTAGTGGCTCGGTTAGATTACCAGTACACGGATAGCCTCGGTGATGAGAACGTTGGTTACACTAACCACCATCTGTTGACAGTAGGCTTTGATTGGCGCTTTGGCTTTATAAAAGAGCAAACCGAGGCTGTTGTTGTAATGCCAATAGAAGAGATCGAGATAAAAGAAACAAAAACTTTTGTGTACTCTGAACAAAAACAGAACCACCTTTTTGCGTTTGATTCAAGCCGGTTAAATAACACTGCAGCATTTTCTGATGTTTTGGAATTTTTGGAGCAACACCCTGAAGTTAGTATTGTGATCGAAGGGCATACCGATAATGTTGGCTCTGAGCATTATAACCAACAACTGTCTGAAGACCGCGCTAATGCAGTTAAAGATTACTTAGTCTCTGAAGGAATAATTGAAACGAGAATTTCTACTCTTGGTAGAGGTGAAGAAAGTCCAGTTGCTAATAATGACACCTCGGACGGACGTGCGATGAACCGTCGTATTGAGATTACTATCCCTGATGTTGTTGTTTCTACAGAAACTGAAAGGTAAGAATTTAAAGTTGGAGAAAGTATGCCTAATAGGAAGTTTTTACCATTAATGGTAACCGTTTTAGCAACGATGGTGGTTGGCTGTGACGGAGACGATAAAAAAGACCAGTTTTTAGAACCTGAACAAAAAGTGACTCGTTTGGTTGCATTTCCTCAGGCTTTTGTCTTGAAAAAAGGTCAAGTTCAGAGCGTAAACATTTCGAATTCAGTGTTGGCTGAAAACGTACCTAACTGGAAGTTAACATCGCTAGATGACAAGAGCGAGTTGGGAGAAGTTTTATCCCAAGACGAGCGATCGTTTGACTATTCTGTCGAAAACGCCGGAGTAGGACACTTAAATTATACGGTTAGCGACAGAAATTTAACCTCAAGCTCACAAGTTGTGTTGGCTGTTAATGATGGAAGTACGGTTGGGAATAACCCACCAGTTGCCCAAAATATCACGTTAGAAACAAACGACGGCTCTAATGTTAGCGTGGACTTACGCAACTTTATTTCAGATGAAGATGGCGATACGTTACAAATAACGAGTCTTATCTCTGGAACGGGACGTTTCGTATTGGCTGAAGATGGTTACCAAGTAACCTTTACGCCAGGTGATTATGTTGGAATTGATCAAGCAGTCTATAGTGTTGATGATGGGAAAGGAGGCTACGCTTTAGCGTATATCATTGTAAATGCAGGTGACTCAACCAGCGCCAACACCCCACCGGAAGCGGAAGATCAAGCGGTAACAATGGATGTTGCAGATCAGGCGAATATTAACATCGATTTATCAGATTTGGTGAGCGATGCCGATGGTGATACTTTGGCTGTTGATAATCTATACAGCACCAACAACCGAGCAATATTATCCAGTAATAACAACGTAGTATATACGCCTGGAGATTTTCGTGGTGTCGATCAATTTACTTACAAAGTAACAGATGGACGCGGCGCGAATGCGCTTGCAACCATTACAGTGACGGTAGTTGATTCTGCAGTTCAACCAGAAGAACCAACACTCACAGCTTATCCTCAGACACTCAGTGTGGAACAAGGTGCCTCTGTGATTGTAAACGTCAGTCAATCTGTAACTTTCAATAATATTGATGGATGGGAACTGACGAGTGTTGAAGATGAAACGGGTTTGGGTGTGGTATCGGATGTCAACTCACCATCGTTCAACTATCAAGCACAAACTCCAGGTGTTGCTACCCTAAATTACAGAGTCAATGGTGGTGATTTAGAAAGCATGTCAACCATTATTGTCGTGATTAATGGACCTCCATCTCCGGACAATACACCACCAGTAGCCAAGAATATTGCGTTAACAACAACTAACGATACAAGTGTAAGCGTAAATCTGGCTGACCAAGTGTCCGATACTGATGGTGATGCATTAGTTATTAGTAGCTTGATTTCTGCTTCAGGTAGATTTTCATTGAATGGTGACACAGTTACGTTTACCCCAAATGGTTTTGTTGGCGTGGATCAAGCGTCTTACATTGTTGAAGATGGAAAGGGAGGGTTTGCTTCAGCTTATGTGGTTGTAAACTCGGAAGACTCAAATCCATTATCACCAAATTCACCGCCAGAAGCGCAAGATTATAGTTATGTATTGGATGCAAATGTTCTACCGACTTGGACGTTTGATCTAATAGATTTAAATCTTATTTCTGATGCGGATGGTGATCTATTAACCATTGAAAACATCTACAGCACCGATGGCAGAGCAGTTAAAGTTGGTGATACAGGAATAAGTTATTCTCCCGGTAGTTTCCGAGGGCTAGATCAATTCACCTATACGGTCGTTGATGGCAATGGAGGCACAGCGATTGGCTCAATAAATGTAGCTGTGAATGACTCAACACCAGATAACACAATTCCGACAGCAGGTGCTATTTCTACAACAATGTCAGACACTGAACTTTCGAAAACAATTTCAGTGTCTGGAAGCGTGTCAGATGCCGATGGAGACCCGTTAGAAATAGTTGACCTTATTGCATCTATTGGTGAGGTGAATGTAAATCCGGACAATCCGCTAGAGATAATCTATGAGCCAAATGGCTTTGTGGGTGAAGATAAGTTCGTATACGTGATCAGCGATGGCCAAGGTGGATTGGCAATGGCAACAGTAACGGTCACAGTTGTTCAAAGTAACCCTAACCCACCGGTAGCGAATATTGTACAAATAGAAACTACACCTGATTTAGCAAAAACGGTTGATCTATCTGCTTATATATCAGACAGCGAAACACCAACGTCTGAATTGTTGATTACCAATGTAACGTCAGCAACCTCACCCGCAGTAGTAACATTGAACGGACAATCAATCACGTATACTCCAAACGGATATATTGGTGTAGATACGTTAATATATAAAGTATCTGATGGGGAATTGACTGATACTGGTGATATTGTAATTATATCCTCACCAGACGCAGGCCATGACCTCAATGCCAATGACGTCAGTGTGACTACTGACGCCGGTGTAACCGTCGAGATTGACTTAAGTTCACAGATCAGTACATCTGACACAACTGCAGAACCACTAATACTCGTAAGTGCTGTTGGTGCATCTCTAGGTGACGTAGTTATTGATGATGCCAACAAGAAGCTGATCTACACGCCCAAGGTAGGAGACTATGGTAAGGATGTCTTTGTATACAATATTAAAGACAGTCATGAACCAGCTCATTTTGCACAAGGCTTAGTGTCTGTTGATATCTTACCACCACCTCTGCCCGAGATTACATCTCTAACTGTTTCAGGCATACCTACAATTGGCGGCGTGCTCAGTTCAAATGTGATTTGTACAACCTGTAATGCCTCACAGTATGAATATGAGTGGAGCATTGATGGATTGGTTGTTGCGACAACATCAACATATGCATATCAAGCTACAAACCCAGATTTGAGCATTCGCTTAGAGGTCACCGGACGAGACATTTATGGTCAAACGACTTCTGAGTACAGTGTTTACAGAGTTAGCGTCACAACAGAAATCTACTCAGCAAGTCGCTCTTTTGCAGCGCTAAAAAATGATGGCTCTGTAGTTACTTGGGGAACCGGTTTGGGGGCTGACAGTTCTGGTGTGGACTTATCTAGTGAAGTCGAGACGATATACTCAAACCAAACGGACTATGCTGCGCTGAAAAGTGATGGCTCTGTAGTTACGTGGGGAAGAGGGTTTACTGGTGGCGATAGCAGTAGCGTTAGCACTGAGCTTAGTGAGGGTGTAGTTAAAATATATGCAGCAGACTTTGCTTTCGTGGCGATAAAAAATGATGGTCAAGTTGTTACATGGGGTTCTGCCGATGATGGTGGCGATAGTAGTGGTGCTGACCTTACAGGTACCGTGTTGGACATAGCGTCGGTTTCTAGAGGCTTTGCCGCCTTGAAAGAAGATGACACCGTAGAGACATGGGGAAGAGCCTTACCAAACAGAACGAGTGGGGTTGATTACAATACGGGTGTTAAAGAAGTCTATGCCAATGGCGTAGGATTTGTAGGAATAAAATACGACGGAACCCTAAGCTATTGGGGGCAAGGGGATGGCATGACAACCTTCCTAACGTTGGATTTTTCTGCAGGAGTGAAAGACATAATGTCAACGAGCAACTCGTTTCTAACTCTTCTGGGCGACAACTCTGTTTTGGCGTGGGGCTCAAGCAGTCGAGCAGGTGTAATTCCAGCTACAGTTGATACTACCAATGTTAGAAGTGTATATTCAAACACCAATAAATTTGCTCTGTTAAGATGGGACAAAACCGTTTCTTCGTGGCAATTTTCTACTGAAGACACCTTTCCTCTGACATTGACAAATATCGAGACTGTTATTCCCACTAATAGTAACTCTGGTTTCTCTGCTATTGCTGGAGATGGCTCAGTTTATGCTTGGGGAAGCGATTTTACCGATGGACAGGTTTCTGGTGTGAGCCTCCTACCAGACGCAGTAATCAGAGCAACAAATGAGGCTTTTGCTGCGATAGACCAAAATGGAGATGTGGTTACCTGGGGTGACCGAAATAAAGGCGGGCAGGTACCTAACTCTGTAAACAATGAAGGTAATGGTATTCGAAGCCTTTATTCTAGCTTAGACTCATTTATGGTTATAAAAAATGATTGGAGTGTTGAAACATGGGGTACATTATCTGATGATCCCCCTGCATTAGCCCAACCATATATAGCGATAGTCGAAACATCTATTGCGCCTTAGAAAACTCACTCTTAAAAAAAGGAAGCTATTTAGCTTCCTTTTTTATTTTTAATAATTATCTTTATGACACTTTCTTTACACTACTCTTTCATGATTATTTCATATGCTTTTATTTTATGTATTAAGTTAAATTAATCCTTATTGATAATGATATTTAATTTAGTGGGTAATAAACAAGGATATAAAAATGAAAGATCTGGAATTTCATAGTAAAAATAAAAAATCCAAGAGAGTGCATAAAGAGGAGTTGAGTAAATATAAGGTAAGAAAACGAGTGGAAGAGATATTGGAAGATAGAAAGCTTAGAAAAGAATTTGAGTTATAAGGATAATAGATAGGTTAAATAAGATACTGTCATTAATTTCAAGTAAGTGGTCAAGGGATTAATATGGATTTTGGATATTATTTAAAACAACTTAGAGTAGCAGAAGGGCTTACACAAAGCGGCTTGGTGGCACGTTTAAATCTATCTGATCAAGAACTACAACATTTGGATTCAGTCACAATCAGTCGATGGGAACGAGGTATAACTAAACCAAGCATTTCTAAATCGATAAAAGTACTTAGAGTGCTTACTAATGATTTAACACCATACTTAACCAATTTGGAATATGATGAGAGTGACGATCTGCTAAGGGAAATAGCGAAAGAGAGATTCCATTCTTCAGAGTCGATGTTAACGAGTGCATCATATATGGAACGTTTACAAGAAGGATTACAAAAGAGTTATAAAATCGTTGATTTTTCTTGTAAAACAAGAAGTGTTAGTGCGGAGCTTAGAAATTTTTTAAGCAACGTAAACTTTGATGACACTAAAATTTCTGATATAGATGTTATAGAATATCAAAACAGTGGAAAATTATTTGCAAAAAAAATAATTGACTCGACGAGTAATCATATGGTGGGCCATTCTATTTCGTTTATCTTTGATCAAAAAGAAATAAAGAGCCATTTTTGTAGTCCTTACAAAACTATACCGTATTCAGCTTCAAAGAAATATAATGAAGTTGACAAGTTCGCAATATGTATTGTTAGCCGATTTGCCCTGTTTGAATCGGTATATTGGATTTTAAATAAGTTGGTGCCTGAATACATATCGTTGAGAGGGAATATACATGACGTCTATTTTTATGTTTTTGATAAGTGGTCAGTCGGTTACATGGCACATCTTGAAGCAGAGTTAGTTGCTTATGATGAGCTTGATAGCAATGGGTTGATTAAAGTGGGTAAAAGTAGATATAGGAATGGGTTATATCGAGTTGACTCTGCGAAATTTTTATCTAAGCAAGAAATATACAAACTTATTTAAAATAGAAAGAAACAAAAAAGTACTCACTAATATTTATAGTGAGTACCATATCAATTAATTATATTGCTATTTTAGTCATTGAAGCGAGTTTCTATGTCTTAACTTCTATTCTATCTTTATTTTCTATATAGATTACGCAGATTATCCTTAGTAAAGATGTAAAGTTAATAAATTCCATTCCTTCATCTAGAGCTTTAGCATAAATAAAAGATATGAGTTCTCCTCGGCTCAATCTCTCTTTTTCTGAAATCTCATCAAGAATTTCCCAATATTTGTTCTCAAGTCTTATACTGGTAGTTTGCCCCAAGATTCTCACCGAACGTGACCTTGTAGTATATATGTACTGCGGCTCGTCAAAGAAGGACTTTCCAACCATAATCAGCCCTCTGTTTATAATTTTAGCTTTAACTTAACTAATTAAAACTTACTTTATAGTTGTGTAACTTATAAATAGCACAAACAAAAGTTATTGTTAATTAAATTAGTAGTTAAGAGCATTTGATTGCTGTTTATGATTCGATAATGAGAGTTTCGTTCTCAAAAATCACTAGTATATATATATATTCTTGTCATCAAATTGATTGTCAATAATAAGTAAAATTAAACAATTTAATATATATTTGCTACCACTATTTATTACTGAGTAAAAATAAATATGTACTACCAACATAGATTAAACTAGCCGTAATCTACTTTCGTACATCAGCTTTATTAATCTATAAGTAAGGGAGGAGGCATAAATATTTTTAAAGAATAAATACGTTTAAAATTTGATTGTTATAAATGTAAAGCACTACTTTAATTGTTGTGTTTAAATTAATTTTATGAAATGACACATGCTGTCAATAGGAATAAGTATATTATGATTAAAAATATCCCACTGTTTTTTGTAGCTACGCTGCCGTTAATTTGTATAGCAAGTGAAGGACCACCGATAGCGGAAATAGAAAACATTCAAATAGAATGGAGTCATGGTGATGGTAAAATTTTTGCCAATAGTAGAATGCAAGCGGGGGCTTTAGTCTCCTTTGATATTCCAGATGGAAGTATTCTGAATAACGGATATCACGCTGCTTTTGGTTTAAGAGAGTATCAAACTTCAGCTAACCTTTCGCCAGAAGTTAAATTTTCATTAACAGAAAATAGATATTCTCATCTTATCACCAACAAGAAAAAAAATAAAATTCCAAAGAACGATAAGAGTGTCTCAATAGTTTATTTCAATGATGATGAGAAACTTCTATCATTAGAATTGAATAAAGAATCAGAACATCAAACCGTAGATTACTGGATTACCTCGAATAAGGAAAATAATACATACCAGCTATGCCCTGTTATTTATGCCATAAATGATGATGATCCGCTTGATATGTTTGAAATTGGTGATACGTGTACTGGTAGTGCACAAAATAAAGATCATGTAGAACTAGCTACAATAGCACCGATTAGATATACAGAAAGCGATTTTGATATACATAGTGAGGAACCTTATCATAAAAATTACGCCATTACGAAGCATAGAATGAAGTTCTTTTATGTTGATGAGTATTCTGAAAGGTCAAAAAATCTAGTGTACAAGGATACGCCGACATATACATCTAGTGATGGCTACGTGTCTGCATGGCAGTCCGATCCATCTTTGTTGGTTAACACTAATGAATCAACTTGGGATTCACTTACATATTTGCATTATCCAACCGATAAAACTAGCCAAGTTATAAAGCATTTGGATACGTCCAACTATTGGGTTTCACCTATATCACATCAAAGTACTACGTTATCAACGCCAGCTAAACGTTTGATTAATGTCGTTGGAGTATATTATTGGAATCATGGATTTATGGCTAAAGGTTACCTTTGTGTCGATAAGCCAAGTTATTATCGATGTGGCCATCCAACCACTGGTAGCTCGCTGTATCACTATAACTCTATGTCACGGTTTACTAAGAATACTGGATATGTGGACTTATATGATTACTGGGGGAATCGAGCTCCCTTTATTTATGAGAACGCGAATAAAGATTTTGATTCATTAAAAATTGGCTTGATAAAATAAAAACGTAAGCACTCAAATACGAGTGCTTTATTTCATGATTAGTATAATAAATGCGTGTTAAGGAAATAATATGTCTAACGTTACTAGTAATGCGACAAACTTCATCGATAGTACGAGTACAAATGTAGATCCTAGAACAGGTATGTTTAATGCTCACATTAATATCACTAAGTTGTTGTCATCTAAAACATCTGGAGCTCCCTATGATTTTTCTATTAGTTATAACTCATCATCAAACTTTGACTTAGGATTTGGTCGTGGTTGGGGGTATTCCTTAAGTTCTTTTGACCTGAAAAGCAAAAGATTGACCTTATCTTCAGGTCAAGTGTTTGAGATAAAGTGGGACGATACTCTAGGCGAATTCATTGCACCATATAGAAAACTAAAAGACATCAAGATACTATACCTTGAAAAAATTGATAATGAGCCGTCATCTATAGTCCTTCATTTCAAGGATGGAACGAGTGAATATATAAGCTATGAAGAAGGAATATTATATAAAAGAGTCTCTTCTAATGGTCTTGTTGTTAACTTTGAGTATGCGAATTCTTATCAACCTAATAGCTTTGGTCTTACTTTATGGAAAATTTCAGACGATAGTGGTCAATCAATTGAGATTGATTGGTGGACCAATGAATATAAAACAACAGTTACTCACAATAGTTTTGGTTCTGTTCTTAAAACTTGCTCGATATTAAAGATAGGCCGGGGAGATTGGAAAGGTCTTGGCTATATTTACTTCGAAGAAGAGCCCTATACTGAGTTTCAATACCGATGGATAGAAAGTTGTAACTATGAAGTTATTGAAAAGGTGATTCATGGTACAGGACTTCAAGAAGAAATTACTTATTTAGATAACGGTCATTCGTTACCAGATGGAGCCCCTATATCAAAGGTTCCTTTCGTTACAAAACATATTTTATATCCTGGTGAAAATCAAAATATTAAAAAAACTTTGTATTATTACTCTGACATGAACTACTTAGGGTTCGGCAGTGAGCAAAGTTGGCAAAGCGGAGAAGATACTCTTTTTGAAGCAAAAAGTGATTATAAGTATACAACTAAGGAAGTGATTAATGATACGATTCAAATAGAAAGAACCTTCAATAAATATCATTTAATGGATTTGGAATTACATACTTGTAATGAGAAATTGTTTAAGGAAGTTGTTTATTCCTATTTTGCAGATCTATCAAAAGGTATCGAATCACAGCCTGGGATATATACTCTAACTAAGAGTGAGATATTAAAGTTTTATAATGATGACAATGGCTATAAATCTTTTAAAACAGAATATGATTACGATGACTTTGGTAACCTACTAAAGCAAATAAATCCTGATGGTTCAATTATCGAACGTAAATATTACCCTAAAGAAGGTGATTCAGACTGTCCAGAAAACCCCCATGGCTTTGTAGCCCAGCTAAAAGAAGAATCTTTTATTCCAAGATCAAGTCAATTTAATATTAGGAGAAGAAATTTTACCTATACCAGTCTCCCTAGGCTAGACGATAACAGTAGATACTTTGTCCTTTTAGATAGTAGCAGTTCAAATTACAGTAAAATTACAACTAGAAATCATTACTTTGACAATAATGAAAATATTTATACGTATGGACGTGTTAAGACAGTAATCAAAACTTTTGAGGGTAAGGAAACATCATACAACTTTGATTATGAGTTTTATGATAACTCTTTAGAAATCAACCTAAACGTATCCAGCTTCGATGGGCTAAACTCAACATCAAGTAACACGATAGATTTACTTTATGGGAATTTGATAAAATCGATAGATAGTGTAGGCGCAGAAATTGTCTACCAATATGATCCATTGGGAATAAAGATTAGTGAGGTTTTTGCTCCAAATACAGACTATGAGGCAACCAGATCTTATAGTTATATAAGAGGAGAAAACCAAAATTCGGTTACAATAATAGAATCTATTGGTAATGTTATGGTTATAAATTTTAATAATGCCGGAAAACATGTTAATAGTTATTTGAATGGAAAAAGAGTTAACTCTATACGCTACGATGCTTTTGGTCAGGCAATAGAAGAAGATGATATAGACTATCTTTCAGACAAGATTATAACTCTTACAACTAAATACAATTATGATTCAAATCGTCAGATTAACAGAGTTGAACATCCAGATGGAAGAATAGAAAACATCGCGCAAGATATCCCTACCCTGACAAGCTTTACGGAAATCGTGGGCTTAGTTAAGGAAAAGGTAAGTTACAATATGTCTGGAAACCCAGTGTTCCGTGAAACTCAAGATATAAATGGTAAATCGGTCTTGAAGTCATCTTATAATTATGATGGCTATCAAAATATCATTTCTATAATCGACACAAATAATCGAGAGACACAATTTGAATATGATGATCTAGACCGTTTAGTCACGACAAAAAAAACAATTGATGGTGTCCTTGTAGCAGAAAGTCTAACTTACCCTACTTTTGTTGAAATGGATACACCAGCTACTATAGCACTAGATAAGAGTATTCTAGGGTCTAGAGCATTCGACGGATTTGGAAGGGTTACAACAGAAGACTCGGCTAAAGGACTACGTCATTGGACATATACGAACGGGAACCCTTTTCCAAATACGGAAATAACACCTACTGGTCAAGTATTATATCCTAAATATGACCTTTATTTGGGCGCTCAAACAAGCCTTGAAGTTGAGAGCGATGAGAAGTTAGCTAGACTATATCAATATGATAAGGCGATAGGAACTCTTAAATCTTCACAAAATATACATGGTGAACATACATTCACCTACGATTCATTTGGGCGAGTGACAAAAGAAGTTGTCACGTTAAATGATAATATCCCTCGTGAAGCAAAATATTCCTATTCACTCCTGGGGAAACTCGAAGAAAAATGGGATTTTTTTAATAATAAGACAGTTTATAAGTATGATGATCTTGGTAGGGTTAAAACTATCAGTCAAGAGATTTTAGGAAATAATTACTGTACGGAAATAACCTATGACCAGTTTAGTAGACCTTACTTTTATACTGTAAAGAATGGAAAAGAAACTTCTGCGACAGTTGAGGTTGTATTTGATTTTTTAGGCATGGAATTAAGTCGTTCTTTTGTGACAAGAGATTATTCAAAAACTATTTCGAATACTTTTAATAGTGATCAGCTTATTTCAAATCGTGTATTTACTGACTCAGAAGGTATCAATATTACTGAATATTATATGTATGATGATATGTTGAGATTGGTTAATTACCGTTGCTCTGGTAATAGTGCTCCAAAAGATGAGTACGGGAATGCGATATCAGAACAAATTTTTAAATATGATACTTATGGTAACATAACCCAGACTACTTCTACATTTGTTGACAAAACCTATAATCAGATGGATCTAATATATGATGAGAAAACCCCAAGTCGTTTAGTTAACATTGTTAACACCCATCAAAGTTATCCTGCCTCAATTGAATTTAATTACGACGCATCAGGTAATTTACTTAATGATGAGCAGGGTTTAAATTATGAATATAACGCCCTCGATCAAATATCTTCTATTACAAATAATAGTAGTACGCTATCGAATTATGGGCATGATGAGTTTGGTCAACTAGTTTCTCAAACAATTGAAGATATTCATACATACCTTTTGTATCAGCAGGGAGAGCTGCGGCATGAAATATCAGAGGGTACTCATACAATTTTGGAGAATGCGGGTTTAACGCTTCGTCGTTGTACCGTAGATAATCAAATTAAACAGGAAGACTTACTGCTACTCGACACCCAAGGTAGTGTTACTACCGAAGTTACAAAACATGAAGATGGCTCTTTGACAACTAAAAGCCACCTTTATACAGCTTATGGTGAAGAGGGAAGATAAAATGAAGAAGAATATATTTAATAAAGTACTGCCGATGATACCTTTGAGCCAAGAAAGGCGTTCATTCATGAAAAAATCTGCAGCTGTCAGTGCTTTAGCGCTGGGAGGTGGCGTGCTAGCACCTAGGCAAGTTCGAGCTCAAACTTCAAACCCCTTACTAGCAAGCTCTATAGGTTATACCGGTGAGCGGAGAGACCCCGTAACCGGATGCTATCATCTAGGAAATGGTTATAGAATGTACAATCCAAGGATTATGCGTTTTCATTCAGCAGATAGCGTTAGCCCATTCGGAAGAGGTGGTATAAATTCCTACGCTTATTGTCTTGGTGACCCAGTAAACAGGACAGATCCCAGTGGCCACTTTGCATTACTGAGTATAATAACTGGTGCTATTGTAGGTGCGGTTGTCGGTGCTACAATATCGGCTGCTGCTGAAGGTATCAGGTCTGCAACTTCTGGTCAAAGTTTTGACTGGAAGCAAGTAGGTATTGGGGCGGCATTAGGTCTTATTAGTGGTGGGTTTGGTACAGCTGCAAAAGGAGCTACGACTGGTGTTAAAGTGGGCTTAGCAATCGCAGATTCGATAACTTCAAGTGCTACAGAGTTTGGCCTGAATGTTGCGACGGGTATGCCTACTAAGCAAGCTGGTATTAGTGCTGGTGTTGGTGCTATCGTAGGGCTGGGAAGTTATGGTGTAGGACAGGGCACTACAAGATTTCGTAGATCAACCCAACGTCGTTTACCAATGAGAAGTAATACCAAGCACCCCATGAGTATAGAGGGACAGGGGGCCTACGGCCCTTGGCCTAGAGGATATACTGATAACTTTCGTGACACAGGCGAAGAAGCGATTTTATTGCACGGTGACCCAGATGGTAAAGTATATGTGGGAGAAAGAGCCTATAAAGACCCAGTCACTAATAAGTGGGAGACAGATTATAGTAATCTTACTGCTTTGACGGGGTCTCAACTCGCACAACACATGAAGAATAACGAAGGGATTGATTTGTATAAAGGTTTACCAACATCTCCCGTTCATTTGTTAAGCTGTTATGGAAAACTAGGAGCAGCTCAAGATTTAGCGACAGAGATAGGTCGACCTGTTATTGCTTATTCTAAGCAGCCTACGTGGACTCATAACCTGGACACTATAGAGTCTCCAGCGTTTTCTGTAGGAGCATCTTTTGGTAAGTGGGACCCTCGAGGTTGCTTTTGGGATAGGCATGGTGCTAAGCCAAGAAGATTCACCCCTTAGTTTCGTCATATCAAGAGTTTATTGAACTTTTACTCTTACCGTAAACCACCTGCGTGAGTGGGTGGTTGTTAGCATATATTTCTCCTAAGAGGCTGATATTGTTATAACTTCGTATAGTTTCTCTATATTTGGTTGTGTATGTTTGCTAATCACTGCTTTACATCTTTGCTTTAAGAAAGTAGCAATGCCCCGAAACCTCGGGGCTTTGCGTTTCTTGCAAAGTGAGGTCTACCCCTAGCGCATTGGCCTATTGGTCGCGATCACTTGGACCTTTCTATTCAACAGGCTTTGTGCTGTATTCGAGTCTTTTTCAAAGCTTAAAATCGCGTTGGAGAGCTCAGTATTGGCAAGCATAGAAAGCGTCTCGCCTAGCTCCAGTTTTGAGTTAGTACGGTTTTGCTCTCGCTCGTTTGGATTTATCTGCACCACGGTTCTGCCTAAAAAGTTTCCCTTCTTTACAGACTCAGTCTGGCTATTGCTCTCGACCCAATCGATAGATAACTGCTTTTGTGTTGGTTGGATGTCATTGGACATAGATTACCTAAACTCTTAAATCCGAGCTCTGAAGCTGAGAGGGCAAAGCTTCCATGGCGATGTGGGCGGATAACAAGTCTTCCCAAGATTCGCTCTGTGTGAGCAGCTCAGCCAGTGCATCTTCAAACAGTTCGTAGTCGAGTGATTCTGCGTGAAGCAGTCTATTTAAACAAAGCTTGTGCCTGTGGTTATCTAAGCTAAAAAACAATTGATGCTCAGACCAATGGTAGTTGAATGCGATAAAAGAACGGTAAAGATCAGAATTAACAATTTGTAGATCGACGATCTCAGCTTCTAATTGAAGCATCCCTGTCGTTGGGTGAAAAATCACATGCACTCTTAAGTTGTCATCAAAAGCTAAACCCAATTCGTCTTCAATCAACTGTAATTTAGGTAACCCTATTTGATGAGCAAATTTAAGTAAAACCTCATCTACGATTTGGCGCGCAGACATAGAAGTCATCCTTTTTAGAATTTTAAGGGTGAAGTTATGGCAAGTGAATTTCGATGTTTATCAAAATTGGTTGGATTTTTTTATATAAACGTTTTTTCTATAAGGTTAATAAAGAAAGTATTGATGGTGTTGCTTATATCATTAGTGCATATAAATTTCACTTATATAATATTTGATTATGTGCTTGGAACTAATGTCAAATTTTAAAACAAATCAAATCCAGTGTAATTAATGGTTTCTTATTTTTGAGAATTTATTTTTTGAGTCATTTATAAAATACAGGTTGATCTTTTATATATTTCTGTACCAGAATTGCGACTGTCATTTTTAATAAAAAGATAAGTAGATAGAGTACGCGGTGAAATCTAGAACGCTTATTGGGTTGCTAAGCCTGTTGTTTTTGAATGCTTGCACTCACAACAATTCCTCAAACGGCGGCTTTGCGAGCTCTTCCCAAGCTGTGCTGTATGGGTGGGTGGCTTTTGATGAGTATATTGCGCCCGTGAGTACATCGGTTGATATTGATGTGTGCCAAGTAACCACAGAACGGTGTATTACAGTCGCAAAGCAGACATATCAGGGGGTTCAGCTGCCTGTGCAGTACTCTTTTGTTATTGCGCCTATACAAGCAGGTAAGGGTGAAATGAAGATCCGCGCAGTGTTACGTTCTCAAGGAAAAATCATAGCCAGTAAAGAAGAAGGCTATATTTTTACGCAAGGCAGAGTACATAAGGACTTAAAACTAGAAGCTTACAATAATAACTAGAAAAGTAATCGTTTTCATTTTTTCTATTTTAATAAAAAATTAAGTTGAATGAAGCGAATAATTCAGCGCTTAAACCCTAATTATTATTGGGTTTAAGTCATCGGTTCAGTGCTTCTTTATATGAATATCAGTTGCACTTACTGCAATTTTTATGTTTATATCCCCCGCTTCTGAGAAGTTGGCTAGATAGAACGGTTTAAAAATAAACACTTCGTTTTTTGTGGAAATACCAATATTAATGAAAGTAGGCTTAAATATTAGTACTTTCATTTATTCTAATATAATAAGAGCTTTGGTTGTTTGAGTATCACTAGTTATAAGTTGAACTTTAGCAAAAGCTTATTAATTCTCGAGAATATCACATAACAATATCGAGACGTTTTTCCAAGATTATTTTTTGCTGCTACAGGCAGTTTTTGAGCTATTTATAATTTATTCGGGGAGTATGGTCGTGCTATCGCACCTATGCTCTTTTCTTTGCTTCTTTAATTGACATCGTTTTGATTACACATCCGCGTGTACGTTTTCGTATTGGGTGTGAGTCAGGCTATGGCATTTCTCTAGTGGGATTAGAGAAATTAGAATTATGAAGGGTAGAAAATGGATGTGTTAGGCCAACTAAACACAGAAAGGGTCAACTCGCTATCGCGAAAAATCCATAGTGCTTGCTACTATGAAAAATACGATGAAGTATTTCATTCTCGCCAGTCTCACATTGTTGTCGTTCACAATGGACAATTGAGAGTTCAGACGGGGGACTGCACGTTAGATGTGGTCGCTGGTTGTGGGGTGTATCTCTCTCAAGGGGATTACTTACTAGAATACACACCAGTAGATGGCCAATATACGGCGTCAGTGATCGAATTCGACAATGAACTTGTCAGTCAATTTTTGCAAAAGCACAGTGATTTACTGATGTCGTTACCAAAAGTTGAGAACGTTCAGTCTGGATTATTCCCGTTTACTTTCAATTTGTTGATAGAGCAGGCCTTATCAGGGATGAAGACGCTAGAAGAGCAGTCTTATCCTGACACCATCATGCGCTTAAAATACGAGGAAATGCTCATCTTATTGCTCCACGGTGAGCAAGGTGAGAACCTGTATGCGTTATTATCACAGCTGACCAACAAAACCTCAGACCGACTGCGTCGCTTTATGGAACTCCATTACCTGAAGGAGTGGAAGCTGACCGACTACGCTCAAGAGTTTGGCGCGAGCCTGACGACGTTTAAAGAGCTCTTTAATGAGCACTATGGCGTTTCTCCTAGAGCGTGGATCAGTGAGCGCCGTTTGCTGCATGCCCATAAGTTATTGCTTACCAGCAAAATGAGCATTGTCGACGTCGCAATGGAAGCGGGCTTTTCTAGCCAATCTTACTTTACGCAAAGCTACCGACGCCGTTTTGGAACGACACCAAGTCGTGTACGTTCTGGGGATGAACAAGTCGCTATTGCTAAGTGAAATGTCTGACGACTAAAATTTTCTGACTAATTTTGAAAGGCATCAACTGGCGTAAACTCTATTATGCTCAGCGTAACAACGAACAAAACTATTACCTCTACTTCCTTCTGGATTGTTCGAAGTAGATGCGGAGAACAACACCAATGAAAAAGCTGCATTGGCGACGCCGTTCGCTTTTTCCTAACAACATTGTGACGCAAAGGAAGGTCACTGTATTGCAGAGAGGCGCAAGATACGAAGGTTTAACCCAATCATCGCAAGTGCCCAATGTTGTTAATGTCAATCACCGACAACTTCTTAGTGAAGACGTTCTGAGTTCAGAACAATTGTCTTTGCTACAACGTTTGCTTGACCGCAATGTCGTTGATTGCTTATGTGCAAGCCAAGTGGTGAAAACCTATCAAAGGTTTGGTACCTCTTTAGACCGGTTTGCCATGCGCCTCTTTCTCGAGGTGGGTGGGCAACTGAGTGATAATCACGTGTTGAGCTCTTTTGAGCAAAGGCTGGATTACATTAACAGCCGATTAGGGTTTCGCTTCAATTTGGCGTCACCTAAAACGCTGATTCTTTCAATGTATTTAACCCTGAATGAATGGGTGAACCGAAAGACAGATCAGACGGTGTTACATGACACCATAAAGCTAGAGCAGTTGATCAATCAGCTGAGTATTCAGAAAGACTACTGGTTGAGGCTGTCGACAGAAGAGAACAGTGCGATTTTTGCAGAGCAGCAATTGGCATTGATTCAGAGTCAGCAGAGTGAATTGTATGAGCAGCTTGATGTTCTCAATGAACAACAAAATCAGGCGGTTGAATCCCACCGAGCCATGGTAGAGGAGTGGAAGCCAACGCTTGATAAGCTCAAAGGTTTATCTCAGTACGGTGAGACCTCAGATAAGTTTATCTCTGAATGGAAAGTCTGGTGTGGCGAAGCTCGAGTGCAAGCGCCGGAACTCAACGACGTGTGGGACGCTTGTGACCTTGTGTACAGCGACTTAAATGCGGTTGCGAAGATTTGGCAGTGGTTTCAAGACATGCACACTGTTGGCAATGTGGATCACTACTATTTTGATATTCAGAGTAACCAGTGCGGTCAAGCTTGTAACCATCTCAGCCAGATTTAAATAGAGCTAAATATGTTAGATCAAATGATGAAATCCCTCGCGGCAACGCTTGGGGTTGGGGATTTTATTGCCTCAAATAATGGTTCCTACGATATTGAAGTCGACCAGATGCTGCTTAACATTCGGCAGCATTCATCATGGGTCTTGTGGGAAACCGTGCTCCCATTTCAGTTTGAACAGCACCTCGATTACCAAAAAGAGCAGACGCTTAAACATTGTATGCAGCTCTCTTTGAAGACACTGCGCGACACGAGCAGCACACTGACGGTGAATGATAACGAGCAGTTGATTGTGCAAGGAAAGATGAATATGGAAAGCGTTACCACAGAAGCATTATGCGCCCAGCTCTCCCAGCATGTGAATTTGGTGGAGCAGTTTAGTGGTGTGCTAGAGCACCAACGCGTTAACCATACCGTCAGCCACAGTATTTGGATTCCATAATGCTTGCCGTTTTAAAAAAACAACTACGCCGACTTGTTTGGTCTGTTGCATGTACTTTGAGTTTGTTGGCGGCATTGCCTTTACACGCATCAGAGTTGAATTGGCCTGATCAGCCGTTTCGTTACTATGCCGACAATGACTCTTTAAAAGAACTATTGAATAACTTTGGCGCTAACTATCGCGTTTCGGTGTCGGTCAGTGACAAGGTAAACGATCGAGTTAGTGGTCGATTTACGCCAGAAGACCCAGCCGAGTTTCTTGATTATCTAGCACAGGTCTACAACCTGATGTGGTATTTCGATGGCGCGGTGTTGCATGTGTACAAAGCGACGGAAACCCGTTCGCGACTGTTACAGCTTGAACTTCTTACTGCCCGTGAGCTACGAAGTACTCTGATATCAACAGGGATTTGGGACTCTCGCTACGGTTGGCGTGCGGCAGAGAACAAAGGGCTGGTTTACTTAGCGGGGCCACCCAGATACGTTGATTTGGTTGTGCAAACGGCCGAAGCGCTGGAAAGCCGATTGGTTCAAAAGTCGAACTCTACTGATGAGCTGTTTGTTGAAATTATTCCTTTGAAATATGCCTCGGCGACGGACAGAGAAATCACTTATCGCGATCAAGCGGTGACGGTACCGGGCATTGCATCGGTATTGAGCCGAGTATTGTCGGGTGTTCAAACTCAGATCAAGGCAACTAAAGAGAGTGAAGAAGCGGACAGCAATACGGCTGCAACCACGACGAAGAATGTTTCTGTACACGGCGGTGCGTCGGTTGAAGCAGAGCCAGGTTTAAACGCCATCATAGTGCGTGATACGCAAGCGCGCCTGCCTTTGTACCGCAAGTTAGTCGCTCAGTTGGATCAGCCACAGTCACGAATTGAAGTGGCACTCTCTATTGTCGATATCAGCGCGAACGATTTGAGCCAACTGGGTGTGGATTGGCGAGCGGGTATTGAGGTCGGTAACAACAGTATTTTAGACATCAAAACCACGGGTGACGTTGATGGTGGTGATGTGACGCTAGGTAGCGGGCAGACTTTTAAGTCACTGCTTGATGCGACCAACTTAAACTACTTGTTGGCTCAAATTCGTTTGTTGGAATCTCAAGGTAGCGCTCAAGTCGTGTCTCGACCGACTTTGCTAACTCAAGAAAACGTTGAAGCGGTCCTAAACAACAGCAGCTCGTTCTACGTCAAGTTGATTGGTAAAGAAACTGCAGCGCTTGAAGAAGTGACCTACGGCACCTTACTGCGTATCGTCCCACGCATCGTCGGAGACCGATTTGTTGAAAGACCTGAAATCAACCTGAGTTTGCATCTTGAAGATGGTGCGCAAATTCCAGATGGCGGTGTTGATGATGTGCCATCTATCCGAAAAACAGAGATCAGCACGTTAGCGACCGTGAAGCAAGGTCAGAGCCTACTCATCGGTGGTGTATACCGTGATGAAATCAGTCATCAACTGCGTAAAGTGCCTTTGTTAGGGGACATCCCATACCTTGGTGCCTTGTTTAGAAGTACGACCGATACCACCAGAAGAACGGTGCGCATGTTCATTATTGAGCCGAGAATTGTTGTCGATGGCATTGGCGACAACGTGCTTATCGGTAATGAGTATGACTTGAGGCCGAAGCTCGGCACCTTGAACAATATTTCAAATAACAGTGCAGATCTGAAATCGGCACTCGCGCTCTACAGCTGTACATCTCAAGTACAAGCGGAGCGTCATCAACAAGATCTATTGTCACAGGGCAAATCTTCGCTGTTATCACAATGCGAGCTGCCTTCAGGGCAAAAAGGATGGCGAGTGCAAATCAAAGAGTGTGATGGCTCAGAGAACCATTGCGTTCGACCATTAGAGGAGCAATAGCCTCAATGCAGCAATGGAAAATTCGTATTCTCTCTGGTGTTCATGCCGGAGTAGAGGTGACCTTACCCAATGATTCATTGGTGTTGGGGAGCGATGACTTTACCGCCGATCTTGTGTTGACCGATTCGGACATCAAGGCGAGTCACCTTGTATTGGTATGCGATGGCGAAACCGTCTTACTGCGTGATTGCGATGAGGTCTCGATCAATAACGAGAGCGTTACCGTTGACGCTGATGGGTTTAAATTATCGCGTAACGCCTTGGTGTCGGTTGGCCGCTTAAACTTTGCGGTGGGACATCTTGAAGACGACTTGGTTATCGATATTGCAACGGAAGCCGCAGATAAACATGTGGCACCGGTCAGTCATAAACCGTCGTCAGGTTGGAAGAGAACGGTCTTGATCGGCTTGATGTGTAGCCTGATCCCAAGTGTGATATTTGCCGGTGTTTGGTATAGCCAAATCCGAGCCAGCGACAGCGATGCTATTACTGAAGCGGAGCCCATCGTTTTGGTGCGCAATATTCTGAGCGAATTAAAGCTCGATGATGTGCGAGTTGAATGGAATGCCACGGCAAGGCAAGCAGTACTGGAAGGGTATGTCGAAGACAGAACAGCAAAACTGCAACTGCTGGGAAGAATTGACGAGTTAGGGATCAACTACAAAAGTGACCTGCGAACCATGGAAGAGATTCGTCGCGGCGTGCGCTTTATCTTGCGTAACCTCGGTTATCACCAAGTCAAAGTTGAAAATGGTGAAGAGACCGGCACGCTGCTCTTAACGGGGTACATTGATGATGCGAGCCGTTGGAGCCAAGTCGAGCAGATATTAGAACGTGATGTCCCGGGGTTGGTCGCTTGGAAGGTCGAACTGCAAAGAGCGGGCGCCTATATGGATACGCTCAAAGCCTTGCTTGAAAAAGCTGAGTTATTAAAGAAAGTTCAGTTAGTAACAAGTGGCGATCGTATTGAAGTACGCGGTGAGTTGGATGACATCGAGACCACTCGCTTCTATGGCGTTACGAGGGATTTCCGTGAGCAGTATGGCGAGAAACCTTACTTGGTTTTGAAGTCCATTCCGAAAGTAAGCAAGGGAACCAACATCGATTTTCCGTTTCGTAGCGTGAACTTCGGTCAAGTCCCTTATGTGATTCTTACGGACAATGTTCGTTACATGGTTGGGGCACGCACCCCTCAAGGGTATCGCATTTCTAGCGTCACCCCAGCAGGAATAGAGCTTGTGAAAGGCGGGCGAGTGATCACGATCGATCTAGGGTATGAAGGTGGAAATACCAATGACAAATCTTGAACAACTACTACAAAGCGACTCGGGGCAGGAGCAGAAAGAAGCCATTATCCTCAAGTTCAAGCAAGCGCAATCTGCAGTTAAGCGCCAGCTCGATCTTGGCTGTGCTCCCCAAGAATATCAGTTGCTACTCAAACAGCATGAGGCGTATCAAGCGGCCTTAGCTGTGATTGAAACTGTCGAATGCAATAAATAAACAAGAGGCGATACCTATGTCATTTTACGATGCGAGTAACAGTGTTTATCTCGATGATGTTAAAGCGAAACTAGAAGAACAAGCAAAAGCGGCGAATGAAGCCGTGAATGAAGCGATCAAAAACCTAGAAACCAACGCTGATGACCCGTCAAAGCTGGCTGAATTGCAGCACACGATCAACAAATGGTCGGTGGTTTACAACATCAATGCGACCACGACTCGTGCTATCAAGGATGTGATGCAGTCGATTCTGCAGAAGGTGTAAGTTATGGAAAAAGACATGCGTTTGCTGCTGGCCGAAACGGCTTTGATGGCAACTGGTATGCATCGCCACGAAGAGGCAGAGACGATTGCGTCTTGCCTTGAATCCCAAGGGGATACCGAAGAAGTCGTGGCAATGATTCGCTCTATGAGTTTGATGAATCGTGGTCGCTACGAAGAGGCGCATCGCCTGCTTGAACCGATGTGCGTGAACTCTCCTGACTTAGTCTGCTTAGCGGCTCTGGCGGCGGGTAAAGCAGGGTTAGCGAGTAAAGCGGAATCTTGGCTGGCGATGGCTTCAAAAGGCAGTGAAGAAAACCAAGCCTTTGCAACGAGCTTCTCTCAGGATATCAGGAACCTTTAATGAAGGTTGAAAACAACTCGCTCAACTATGTACTCAGTCAGGTTCAGCAGCCATCCAGAGTTGATCTGCACGAGGCAAACAAGATGAACCGTTTGATGAGTGAAAGTGCATCAGACAACAGTGCATCAGACAGCAATTCATCAAACAAGAGCATATCGCCAGTGCAAAAAAGCACGGACATCGTCTCTCAGTCTGAGGCCAAAGTGACGGCAATTAAAGAGTGGTATGAAGCGCTCAAGAGTTCCGGAAACTTTAGCTCAACGGCTCTTAGCCGCTCACTTGACGGAGCACTTACTTCTCCAAGCGAGCAGAAAGAGGCGTTGTGGTATGCGCTTAGCCAGGAAAGAAGCGTAAAAGGCACCGATAAAGCGTCACCAGAACTACTGGCTTCACTCGAACAAGAGTTACTGGGCAGCTTTTCAGGACGTTTGCTGGCCGATCCTCCAAAAGACCGTGAGGAGCTAAAAGTGCTGCTGTCTGAGCATTTCCCTCTGGGGGCGCAAAAGGAACAAGCACTTTGGCATAGCTGGGCCGAGTTGAAAGACATTCCTGATCAAGAGCCATTGTTAGACATGGTTCGGGAAGAGTTGAGCTTTGTTATACAAATCAACTCAATGGTCAAAAACATGCTGACTTACAGCCACAAACTAGAGCTCTCATAGGAACGCAGATGATCAATACGCAATACACCGAAGTCATGCAGACGAATCTAGAGCAAGTGCAAGATGCGCAAGCTCAGGATGGGCTTAGCGAACGTTTCGAGCAAGCGATGTTGGCCCCGGAAGGAAACAATGGTTTAGAAGGTGGTTTGTTAGAAAACATTAGCGAACTGAAAAATACCATCGATAACGCAAAAAGCAGTTTAACCGACAGTATGAAAATGGTGGGTGACGATCCTGCTCAGCTTTTGCAAATGCAATGGGCGTTGACTCGAATTACCTTTCAAGAGGAACTGATCGCCAAGACGGTAGGTAAAACGACGCAAAACGTAGAAACACTGTTAAAGGCACAGTAGTCACAATGAAGTCAGTCATCACAAGAAAAACAATGCGTGCAGTAAGCATGTTACTGGTTCTATTTTTGGTGGGTTGTCAGACCGAACTTTACACCGGTGTGAGCCAGAAAGAAGGTAACGAAATGTTGTCAATCTTACTTTCTGAAGGTGTCGTCGCCACCAAAGAACCGGATAAAGACAACACCGTCAAGTTGATGGTAGATAACGCACAAATTGCGTTTGCGGTTGATGCGCTTAAGCGCAAAGGTTACCCAAGAGAGCAGTTCTCGACACTAAAAGAAGTCTTCCCGAAAGACGATCTGATTTCGTCTCCGCTTGCCGAGCGAGCGAGACTTATTTACGCGAAATCGCAAGAGCTGTCGTCCACATTGTCACAAATTGATGGTGTGTTGGTCGCTCGCGTTCACGTGGTACTTGAAGACCAAAATCTTCGTCCTGGTGAGCGCCCAACGCCAGCATCGGCATCTGTGTTTATCAAACATGCAGCGGATGTGGCGTTGGACTCTTATGTTCCTCAAATTAAGCTGTTAGTAAACAACAGTATCGAAGGGTTGAACTACGATCGTATTAGCGTGGTGATGGTGCCATCTTCGGAAGTTCGCGTGACGTCTCAAGGTAATCAATTCGAAAGCATTCTGTCGATTCAAGTGACCAAAGACACCGCAAGCCATCTGATTGCTATCCTTGTTTTCTTGGTACTGCTGATCATTGGCTCTAACGCAGCAACGTTTGCTTGGTGCCGCAGGAACGTGAAACGTGGTTAATTCCGAAACGCCAGTTTCCCAAATTCAGCATCAGTTTAACTATTGCCCTTGCAGTTATATTGACGAAAGTTGGGTAATGGAAAAACAGCCTTGGTTGTTAAAACTCCAAGGCTGGAGAGACCAAGCGGCCATCAATCAGTGGTGTATTGAAGACTGGGCGTTGTCGCCAATTACGGACCATGCTTTTAATCATCCATACAACAGTCTGGCTTTACTGCCTGTAGAGGCAACAAATCGACTGCTGTTGATGATTGGCGGAATCATGCATTGCCAAGCGATGCGCCAAGTGGTGCTAAAGCAACCTAAACAATGTCTTAATCAGGTCTTTGGGGTGGATGAAACGCGTTTTTTGATCCAACAAGGACCGATGATGATTTCCAACTGGCCCAGCGGTTGGCAAAAGCCACTGCCAACCAGCCTTGATGAAAAAAGCTTTGAAAAGACAGCCCGAGAGCTGGGTTATTTATGGGTCACGTTCTTACTGGCAAAGTCACCATCAGAGTTAGTACAACGATGGCAATTTAAGCTCGATCGTCAACTGACGCTAACGGATCGCAGTGCAGATTGGCTGGATGACGCGCATCGTGATCTCGCATATCGACTTATCAAGAAAATCGCAAAACAGGTAATTCCTCAATGGTTTCATTTGTTGAAATAAAAACCGACAACTTGCAATTGGCGCCGGGCTTAAAAGTGCTCAAAGCAAAAGACTATGTGAGTTACTTAGATTCGCAGCATTTGGTTGAGGCGGCGCACTCAAAAGCAGAAAGTATCATTGCGAAAGCGGACGAAGCCTATGAGCTAGAGAGGCAGCGAGGTTATCAGGACGGCATCGATCAAGCGAAGATCGAGAACGCCGAAACCATGCTGGCAACACTTGCTCGATGCAACGAGTACTATTTGCAGGTCGAGCAAAAAATGACAGGCGTTGTGCTCGATGCCGTCAGAAAGATCATCAACAGCTTTGATGATGTGGATACCACTGCAAGTGTCGTGAGAGAGGCGCTCCAACTTGTCAGTAACCAGAAGCAAGTGATTCTGCACGTACACCCAGAGCAGGTTACTGAAGTGCGGGAGAAGGTTTCCTCCATACTCAGTGATTTCCCTGAAGTGGGGTACGTTGAAGTCATTGCCGATGCACGTTTAAAAAACGGCGGCTGCATATTGGAGACCGAGGTCGGTATTATTGATGCGAGCATCGACGGGCAGCTACAAGCACTCAAGCATGCCATCACCAAGCAATTGAGCGAACGCCAGCAGATGCAGCCTTAACGCGTTTATTTTCGTTCTCCGTAAGTCCAGCTATGCTGGGCTTTTTTTAGGTCATCATATGCCTTGTTCTAAACGGCTTAAAATGAAAAAAAGCCGACCATATCTAGCATATTCCCCCATCCGAATTCAGCATAATCACTCCATCAGCCAATACTCTGCTCTTATCTAAACCGCAGAGATGTAAATACAAAAATAGGAATGTAAACCAGATGGTCAACGGATTTATATCGACCCTTCTAAACGACTTTGCAAAGCGTTGCCAAATAGAAACGCTGGAATTTGATGAAGAAGGCTGTTGTCGCTTAATTATTGATAACGAAGTGGCGATTACACTTCGAACAAATGAAGAGAAGCTGACGCTTATTGGCTTAATTTCCGGTGAGAAACCACAGCCCGATGTTTATTTTCAACACATGAAGGCGGCATTAACCAAAGATGAGCCCTACGTATGTTGGGATGAAGGTGCTGGCTACATCGGTTTTATTCACATTCATCAAACGATGTTAACCGAGACATATTTTGAAACGTCGATTGCTCAATTTGTTGATTGGTTAAAGCTGTCAGCAAGCCCGCAGGAGCAAGCGATGCAAGAACAAACACAGACAATAGATGCGGCTCAATTTGCCACACTAAGGGTATAAATGATGATTAGTTTTGGAAACGTAAGTGCGCTACAAGCCGCAATGCCGCAAGCGCGAAATGATATTCTCAATGAAGGCAAACTCAATGTTGGTGGCAAGGAATATAAGGTCGATGCAGATACTCAGCAGTTTGTTCGTTCAAACCCAAGTAATAGTGCAGTCGCTCGATTCTTTGAAGCAACGGGTAAGCTTTTTAGAGAAGGCAACACAGACTCAGTAGCGAAAGCGATTACGAAATCGGTATTCGATAATGAACTTGGACAAGCTCAGCGCTTGCAAACCAGTTCTTCTGTTGAGCACGGTCAAATGCTGTTTAAAGATGCCAGCATTAAAACTCCGGCCGATGTGTTAAATGCCTTTAGCCGACTTGATGCTCAGGCGATTAAGTCAGACAGTGGTGAACTTAACCAATTGGCTGAGCGCGCGATGTCAGAAGCGCTATTGGATACGAAATCAGGACAGGACTTGAAGTCACAAATTGGTGAGGGTTCAACAAAAGCATTAGCTGGCAAAGTTGTTAAAGCTTTTGGTGGCGGTGCGATGGGCGTGAAGAACAACCCAAATACCGCGATGGGCTTGGAAGTTGTATTTGAAACCGAGGTTAAGAACTTAAAAGCGGCACAAGCACATATTGAAGGTTTGGCAAACACAGATTTGAGTTCGGGTGTTTATGCCGATTCGCTAGCAGAAGAGAAATTCAATAAAACGGGCACGACGAACAATCTTGAACGCGCGGCGGCTTGGATCATTAACGCATCGACTTCGAAAGGAAACGATGCTGATAATATTACCGCGCTTCTTAAAGAGTACGCGGCCAATGATAAAGACTTGCTGAACATGGATAACTTAAAAGAGCTTCATGCGCGAGCGGTGCCGAATATTGAAAGAGATTACCGAGGCCCAGCGACGGCTGGTGGCGCACTTCCATCAAGCATTGGTGGTGAAGGCATGCTAAAACAGCACATAGAGGGCTTTTTGAAAGAAAACTCAGTGGCAGATAAAGACCTTGGAAAACAGTTGTTTGCTGGTGTGATTGGCTACCATGGCTTCACGGATGGTAACGGTCGTATGGGACGTATGCTGTATGCGATTGCTGAGTTGAGAAATGATGCATTTACGCCTCTTGCTTTAAGTGCAGAGCTTAGCCTTCACGGGATTAAGTAAATATCCTCACCATATTTAGAGCGGCGAAAGTCGCTCTTTTTCGTTGTGAGTTATATATATTAACATTGAAGTGTGAAACCGAAGTAATAAGTTTTTTCATTAATAGTTTTGATGTTTCACCCTTGGATTAATCAATTGAACTTATTGGCGGATTCTTATCTTTAAATAGCTTGTTTAAAACGAATTTTTATATTCACTCCGCTAGGTTTTATTTAAGTATTTATTTCTATTATTTTGTGCAGTAGTTCACGAGAGGTAATGGAAAACAACAAAATAAAAGCTAATTTCGACATCGCAAACTTTCTATTTACGTTTTACTAGAGAGAGTAAATTGAGGAGTTGCAATGAATACACTACAAGTTCTATTAAATGAGTTTTGTGAGATAAATGAGCTACCGCCACTGAACTTTTCTGAAGAAGGTCGCTGTCAGTTATTAGTTGATGACCGTTACGTGATTTACTTTAGCGCAACAGATAATCATGATCTTATTCTTTCCGTGGCTTTTGGTGGACTCAAAAAAAATGGTGAACTAAGGGTGAAAGGTCTTGAGCTCATAGCTCATGCCAATTACTTCGCCATTGCAGAAGGGGGCCTAACCCTGTCACTGACACCAAATGGCAGGCAGCTTGTTCTCGCGGGCAGGAAGCCAATAGAGCACTTAGATGCCGCGAGTTTGTCAACTTGGTTCCATGCGCTCAATGAGCAAGCTCAGCTCTGGCAAGCCCGATTTGCGATGCTAGACCAAGACATCACTCCATTACCCAACACACAGCTATCTCACGTACAGACCCTTCGAGTCTAAGGAGTTCATCCATGGTAAATCCAACGAATAAAATCAGCCAAAGCCCGGTTCCTAACTTAGACCAATTTCGTTCTGTTGCGGCGCAAAAAGATGACCGAGTGATTAGCAAGCGTGGCAAGGTAAAAGAGCCGTCGACTTTCCATAAAGGGCAAAAATTTGCAGCAGTGAGTGAACATTTACTGCGCTCAAAATACCCAAAGTACTTTCAAGAAAATATTAAGACTCATCTTGATTTAAAGCAGGCGTTATTAAAACAAGAAAAGCCAGAGACGGCATTGTTAGCTTTCTCCCTTGTCAGCCCATCAGGGTACCGAGGTGAACCGCTGACGGAACGAAAGATCCTTGAAGTAGTGAACTTGTTGGAAGAGGTTAAGATTGACGGTAGCGCTTATGAAAACCTCAAAGGTACGTTTGATTCGATCAGTCACGATCCTCGCTTACAGGTGAGCATCGAAAATCAATATCCAGGAAAAATGGACGGCTTTGGGGCAGAGTTGCTTGAGATGGCAAAAGATAAGCTCAAAGGCACTGGTGTGAATGCGGCGATTAACCTTGCCTTGCCGGGCGTTGGATTGCTGGTGGCGACAGGTCGTGAGTTGCACAAAGCAGCGGTAAATGGCGATGCAGAGGCTTACCATCATCAATTGGATCAAATTGCGCAACTGCCCGGTCGTGATCAGAGACTTGCGTTGCCGATGCAACAAGCCTTAGCACACGGACACGCCACCTTGTCGACTGAAGGTGCTGTTACAGCAACATTAGGGATGGCTACAGGCAGTCTTGGTGCTTTTGGAGTCAACTCTGTGGGGACGGCGGGTGTGCTTCCTGTTGCAAAAGAAGCATTGGGCAGTGCTGCGGCATCAGGCTTAATCAGTGGTTCTGGTTTTGTGGCAGGTCAAGCGGGCTCGTATGGTTTGAATAACGAAGCTCAAGAGGTGTTTCGTCAAGATCCCATGTCTGGTGTGCTACCACGTATTGAAGTGTCTAACAGCAAAGGAGACTTTACCTTTAGTATGCAAGATTCCGCGTCAGTACGTGCTTTGATGGCGTATTTAGGCCCAAAAGAGGACAAGTCGATGACGTCTCCTCAAGCGCCGAAAGAAGCACAGGAAATGGAAACAGCGCGCTTAACGCTCAAGAAGATGCTGGGCTCTGAAGCCAGTGAACACTTGGTGCCAGATGTCGATCCTATGCTTAAACTGAGTGTGGAAGATGCTCCAAGTCAAACTGAATCCGTGGCGAATGGTGCGTTTAAGAAACTGCTTAGTGAAGATTGGGACTGGTTGATGCCAGCCGTCCGAGCCATTGATCAAGGTAAGGCACAGGACATCAATAAGACCTTGACCTACAAACTGCCTCTCGATGCAGAAAATGGACGAGTGTACTTGGATAAAAGCCCGAACCTGAGTGAAGGGCAATTATTAGCGTTAGAGAAGCTAGGCTCACCAAGCCAGTTAAGATTGATGTACTTAGCAGAAGGCTGGGTTTAATCCGTTGAGTTTAAAAGCTCGCGGCTAAATCGTAGTTAAGAAGAAAAGCAAAAGGGAGCGTAAGCTCCCTTTGTGTTCAGTTAAATTCCTTAAAAAACAGTGCCAATGCCTGTTCCTATAAAGACAAAATAAATCCGTTTCCCGTTATTCCTCTTACTGCTCAAGAGACGCAACCCAACGCAGGATCTCGGCGGTGGCTTCAATAAGATCGCCAGGAATGTATTGGTTTAATTGACCATCGGCATAAAGGGCACGTGCGAGCGGCACTTTTTGCATCACAGGGATGCCTTCTTCGTGGGCTATCGCGATCATACGTTTCGCCATCGCATCGGTTTCTTTAAGGGTTATCACAGGCAGCGGTGTTTCGCCCTTTTTGTAGTACAAACCAATAGCGATGTGGGTTGGGTTCGTGACCAACACATTCGAACGTTTAACGTTATCTCTTTGGTTCGAAGCTTGCAGCTCTTGGTGTAACTGACGACGCTTACTCTTGATTTCCGGGCTGCCCTCCATCTCTTTATATTCGCGTTTAACTTCGTCTTTAGTCATCTTTAGTTGCTTGGTGTGGTCGAACTTTTGGTAAGCGTAATCGGCAGCTGCAATCACAATAAAGCCGACGGAAGAGATGATCATGAGTTGTTTCACCAATACGCCGGTGATGGTCGGTACACACTCTAATCCGCATGTCGGGATTTGCAGTAGCGTGTTTAAGTTGCCTTTCAGTGTTACCCAAATGATGCAGGAAAGGAGCGAGACTTTAAGAATTGACTTAATAAACTCAATGATGCTCTTTAGCGAGAAAATTCGTTTCGCCCCTTCGACGGGGTTGATCTTTTTGATATCTGGTTTGACGGATTCACCACTAAATAGCAAGCCGAATTGCCCCATGTTCGACATGATGGCAATCAATGCCGCCACGATCAGGATCGGTGCTAGTAGGTAGACCATTTCTTTGGCAATAGCGATGGCTACGTCAAGCAACGCATCCTGAAACCCTTGATAAGCCAACTCACTAGGTAACAAAAGTAGGGCAGAGATGTGCGACATATAGTAGTCAGCAAAGGCAAATAAGACGGCAATTAGGGCTAGGATTAACGCCGATGAGACGACTTCCTGACTTTTGGCGACTTGCCCTTTTTGCCGGGCATCCCGAAGTTTTTTCGGGGTGGGGAGTTCTGTTTTTTCTCCGCTCATTGCTCTTCCTGTCTGTTATTACCAAATGGTATTGAGCTGTTCTCTGAAAAGTACGATTTCAGAGAAAAGGGCTTGAAAGTGGTCCATCATCAATGCCAAATAAACAATCAATAGCACGCTGGCAATGGCACTTTTGATCGGCATGGCTAAAGAGAAAACGTTCAGCTGTGGGGCGAAGCGGCTAATCAGCGCGAGTCCAAACTCGGCAAGGAACATGGCTAAAACCAAAGGCGCAGACATCAAAACGCCAAGCCACATAAGTTGCTCGAACTGAGCGTAGAAAAAGTGCACCCATTCCTCAGTGACGGTTGGGAAAAAGCTAATCACAGGCCACGACGCATAGCTGTTAAACAGTGCATAAATAAAAGCGACAAAGCCACCACCGGAGAAGAACAAGGTGATCAGAGTTTGAGTCAATAGCACGGCCGTTGGCGTTGACTGAGAGCCGAGAGTGGGGTTAAACATACTTGCCATCGCAGCACCACGTTGGTTATCCACCAAAAAGCCTGCTGCCTCAATAGCCCAAAAAGGGATTGCTGCAACAAAGCCAATCAGCATACCCAATAACACCTCTTTGCCTAAGATGACCATCAACCAAATCCCATCCGTTTCTGCGGGCAGGTCTTGTTGGTTGATCATTGGGAAGATAAACAGTGCAAGCGAGCACAAAACACCATTTCTTACCAAGGTACCACCCAGCATTTGCTTGTTTAAGATCGGCAAAAATATAAAGCAAGCCATTAGCCTAGGGAGCGTCAAGCTGTATAGGAACAGGGCTTGGTGCAAATCATCGTAACTCATCGTATTTGCGGGATTTTATCCAAGGTCAACGTGGCAAATGAATGCAGCTCGGCGCCCAGCCATTGTGTGGTAACAAATAGGGTAATGATGACGGCGATCAGTTTGACGACAAAGCCTAACGTCTGTTCTTGTACTTGTGTTAGCGCTTGGACGAGAGAGACCAAGGTACCGACAAGTGCCGCAACCAAAATCGGTGGCAGCGACAAGAACAGAACAAGCGTTAGAGCCTGAGTGGTGAAGTGGATGATTTCAGCCGGATTCATGCTTCTCTCCTCATTATCCGTAACTGAGCACTAGGCCATGGGTCAACTTGGTCCAACCGTCTAGCAACACAAAGAGCAACAACTTGAATGGCAGTGAGATGGTCATTGGCGAGACCATCATCATGCCCATTGCCAGCAAGATGTTGGATACGATCAGATCGATAGCGATGAATGGCAGGTACAACAAGAAGCCAATCTCAAACGCTCTAGTGAGCTCACTCACGGTAAAAGCGGGGAGCAACAACAATAAGCTGTCTGACTCTAAACGGTCGACGTACTTTTGTGGCCACAAGGTTCTTGCTGCATCGGTAAAAAAGACCGATTCAGTTTCACGGATGTGCTTTTTTAAAAACTCACGATACGGCTGCAATCCACTTTCGATTAAACCTTCGATGCTCTCTGAATCTTCAAGTGAGATTTCGTGCTGGGTCACGTAGTCATAGGTTTCAAACCCTACTGGCGCCATGATGAAGATCGACAGAATGATCGCCAATCCGTACAAGGCCATATTGGGTGGAATCTGTTGTACACCTAGTGCATTTCTTAGCAGAGAGAAAACCACGGCCAGTTTAACGAAGGAGGTCGCCATCATTGCAATGAAAGGAACCAGAGCAAGAAGGGCAAGTGTGACGATGAGGTTCAGTTCATCAGGTAACTGGATCATGCTGGCTCCTGACTGCCGCCAAACAGCTCGAGCACGCGCACACCCAAGCGTTCATTGATGTTCACAAGCTCGCATTCCCCAATGATTTTTCCGTTTGCTCGCATGGTGACTGGGTTAGAAATTGGTTGGTTAAGCTCAAAGATAAACCCTGGTTGCAGTGCGTTAAGTTGTTCTAAAGTAATGGTTTGCTGACCAACATCGAAAGTCAGTTCAATTGGCAATTGCTGGTGGTCGGTAAGTGCTTCAGAGCTGTTGATATCGTTCATATTGGTTTCTTTTTTTTGGATATGGAGTGTCGTATTGTCGAGTTGGCATCGCCAAAGGTTCTGATTCGAGACCTGAAGCAGCACTTGGTGTTGCGCGATGTAGCAATCATCGAAAAACACCACATCGCCCAGTGCCAGTTGCTCAAATTGACTGAGCGCCAAACGCGTTTTTCCAAAGCTCAACCAGAAGGGCAGTGCGATGTTTTGGCTCAGGTAAGAGGTCGCTTGTGGCAGAGTGTCAATCAACACATCTCGACCTTCATGGACCCACAGGCTAAGAGAGACATCATCGCGATTGATTGTGAGCATCAACACGTTTTCTTCTGGTGTAGGCTGCTCATGAACTTGCAACTTGCTCAATACCGGAAGTTGTCCAAATAAGCGCTTAATCACGTCGGTGTAGGGCTCAATTTGGCTACTGAGCAGCGCCAATTGCAATGAGTTTGGCAGTGATTCAAATGCCGTCGAGTCAAGAATGCCATGTAACCATTGCTGTAATTGCGCACCGCTGAAATCGATTTGAATGGTTTGCCCACCAATGAGTAGCATTAAACGATAGCCAGAAAACTCCGGTTTTTGGCCAAGCGTGACCGATAAGCTATTGCTCTGACTATCTTGAAAGTGGCACTGTTTTGCGCACAGTTGATTGCTCAGCGCGATGCTTGAAGGTTCGACCTTTGGGAAATCTAATATCATCATTCGTCCTCAGGCTTCCATTCATCGTAAATGCTGCGTTGTTGTCGTGAGCGTTGTTGGTCTTGTTGTTGGTTCATCTGTTCGCTGACTGCAATTCGAATTGGTTGGTCGATGCCTAAACGTTGCAGACGCTCGGTCAACTCTTGCTTAGCCGTTTGGTTGATCAGCGAAAGAGCGTGCTCTTGCTTAATCAGCACGCTGTAGCCAGAACTGTCCTGCTTGATGGAGATCTCGCCGCCTTTTAATTGGCCTTCATTCAGAAGCAGGCGAACTTCTTTCTCGTTTGCTGAAGGAAGAGACACGTAGATTTTGTCGACTAACTTATTAATCAATTCGTTTACGTCTTGAGCTCTGTTCTGGGGTGCGTGTGTCTCTACGTTTTTAAGGATGACGTCGCCTTGCGCTGTCGATTGGCTTAGGTTGCCCGTCGGGTGAAGCTTAGCGTCCGACTCTGAACTTAGATGACGCTGTTCGATGTGCTTCACCGGCTTAACCTTCTCTTCAAGTGCGGACAATGCGGCTTTCGAGTCGACAATTTTCGAGTCCACAATAGCAGTAGCGTCTTTTGTGGTTGGGTCGAGTTTGTGAGCCGCTGCATCCAATTTATGCAGTTGACCTTGCAGCACACTCTGCACGGTTGATGGCTCAGCTTTGTTCCGCAGATTGGCTTGGTCAGTCTGAATCGGTAATACCTGATCCTTTAGAGCGTTAGGCAAGCTGGTCATCGGTATTTTAGGAGCACGAGACGAACCATTATCTAATGGTGCCGTGCTTACCGAGCTGACTTGCTTATTGTTCGAGTCTTTTTCTGCCGCGGAATTAGAAGGCAACAGCTGTGATTTATCCGCTTCTTTACTTCCTAACGACTGCTCGATTAGAGAGTGTGGCTTTACGGGTTTGGCAGTATCTGAATGTGGCTCTTTCGTAGGGCGCTCTGAAGCCTCGCTATGGCTCTCTTCGTTTTTATCTTTGTTGTCCATTACCTGCACGGTTTCTCTTTCTGAGAGATCGTGACTTGGCTTTTCTGGGTGCAAACCAGCGTCTGACTTCTCATTAGCAGGCTGATCTTTCAAGTTTTCAGGGTGCTCTTGGCCACCCTCGATCTGCTCTTTCCCCGCATCAGGAATAGAACTGCTGACCTTGCCTTTGTGCTTCATGCCATCGAGCTTATCTGCGTTCAATACAGCAGCGAATAAGCGAGAGGTCTCTGACTCATGTTCGCTCTCTGCTTGCGTTGGCTTAAGTGCATTATTAAAGCGAGATTCGAGCTCTTCTGAGATTTGGTTGACTGGCCTCTGTTGAACCTGTTGCGGACGTTCAGTTGTGTTTGGATGATCGTTTTTGACTCGCATCTTTACCTTCTATGAAACAACAACGCTGCGAAACTCTTCTTGTTCGAGCTCTTCTTGATACTGCACTTGGCGTGCTTGCTCAGCGATTTCTTGTTCGTTTAATTGAATGAATTTTTCTTTGGTTTTATGGGCGGCCAGAGCTTCTTGCTTGCTTTCCTTGAGTCGCTGGTTCTCTTGTTCCAATGCCTTTTTATCTTCTGCAGCTCGTTGTTTTAAATCGGCTTCTCTTTCCCTTAACAGCGCGATTTCTTGCCGCAATATTTCAAGTTCTTTTAGAACGACAGTTTTCTGTTTGGCTTTCGCAAAGCGCCGTTCTTCTTCCTCTTCGCGCCATTGACGATAATCAACGACAGACTGTTCCGCCTTTCGGAGTGAGGCTCGTGCGTTATTGACTCGATACTCTTGTTGCTGAACCGCGCGATCGGCACGGTCTGCACGAATTTTTTTTATCTCTAGCAATTGCTCGATCATAAGCCTGCAAGCCCACGCAGCTGTGTGACGGTCTCTTCGAGCTCACTTGGCTCGTGCGTGCCTTGGCGTAAGAACGCTCGGATATCATCTCCCTGTGCGATGGCCATATCCGCGCGACTGTCGGCGCCGTGTTGGTATTCACCAATTTTGATCAGCAGTTCGACTTCTTCATATTTGGCCAGCATTTCACGCATGTGAGCCGCGGACGCTTGATGAGTTTTATCGACGATTTGGTTCATCACACGGCTAGCTGAACGAAGCACATCAATGGCTGGATAGTGGTTCATCGCCGCCAGTTTGCGAGAGAGAATGATGTGACCATCGAGTATCGAACGCGTCTCATCGGCCACTGGCTCAGTCATATCGTCGCCTTCCACAAGTACGGTATACAGCGCGGTGATGGAGCCTTTGTCTGATTGACCTGCACGTTCCATCAGTTTTGGTAGTGCAGCAAAAACAGAAGGCGGATAGCCTCGTCGTGTTGGCGGCTCGCCAGCTGCCAAGCCGATTTCACGTTGAGCTCGGGCAAAACGCGTCACCGAATCCATCAGCAGCAGGACACGCTTACCTTGGTCGCGGAAGTACTCCGCGATGGAGGTTGCAACGAACGCCGCTTTGGCTCGTTCCATTGCTGGCCGGTCTGAAGTTGCGACAACCAATACTGACCTTGCCATGCCTTCTTCGCCAAGGTCGTGCTCGATAAATTCTCTTACTTCACGGCCCCTTTCACCGATGAGGGCAAGCACGGTTACATCGACATCGGCAGAGCGAATAAGCTTGGCGAGCAGGGTACTTTTACCACCGCCAGCCGCAGCAAAAATGCCCATCCTTTGTCCTTCACCACAGGTGAGCAATCCGTCGATGGAGCGCACGCCCATCGAAATCGGCTTTTCGATCAGCTTTCTCTGCATTGGTGGCGGCGCATCACGATAAACCGGATACCAAGCGCTCGGTTCAGTGCTTTGAGAACCATCGAATGGCCGGCCCAGGCCATCGAGTATTTTCCCTAACAGATGATCGCCAACGCCGACTTCGTGCATTTTTCCAAGCGGGCTCACTTCGGTATTGGAGGAAATACCAAACATGTTGCCAAGTGGGGTAAGCAACGCATGGTGTTGCTGAAAACCCACCACTTCCGCAAGCAGCGACAAGGTTTGATCGGGGTTACGTAGCTCACAAAGCTCGCCGACACGAACACCAGGCACAACGGCTTTGATAATGGTGCCAGTAACCTGAGTCACGCGACCACGGATTTGGATCAAACGCGTTTGCTTGATGGCCGATTGTTGAGTTTCGGTGATGTATGAGAAGTCGTTCAATTTAAGAAAACATGCGCAATAACTGATGCTGGGAGAATAGAAAGGATGGCGCCGTATTTATAGTGACTATTGGTCGGGAGTTTTTAGAAAACTTAAAACGCCCTAAAAAAACACGTCTGATTTTGACAGCCGATTAAAAATGCAATTCCTATAATTCGCTCTTATTGTAGGAAGGAGTGCAAATCAATGAGCACTATCAATAGCCAAATTTTAACGGGCAACAAATTTGACGCGCCAATTCGAAGTAACCTTGAGTCTTCCCGCACGGGAGCCTCAGTCAATGGTAATTATCGAGGTGAAACTGTCCGCGTACACAATGCAACTCAGTCGTTGTTTGATGCAATGGAAGAGCTGACGGCGTTAGGTTCAGAAAAAGCAGAAAAAGATCTCACGAAACGCAAAGTGAAAGACGGCAGCATTCGCGTGAATGAAGCGCATGAGCTGGTTTCTGATTACCTAAGAAAAGTGCCTGATCTTGAGAAGAACCAAAAGATCAAAGACCTTGCTACCAAAATGGCAAGCGGCAACTTATCAACGATTGCTCAGTTACAGGCGTACCTCAACGGATTCTCTGAAGAGAAGAGTCATCAGTACCTCGCGCTGCAAGCAGTGAAAAAGTTCCTCGGAGCCAATCCGGAAAGTAAGAACCTATTAGCGCTGATAGACCAAGCCATTCTGACCTTTGAGCAGAACCCGGACTCTTGGGCTCAGATTGATACTGAAATTCGTGTTTCAAGCTTCGCGGATGAATACAGCCAAGAGCAAGGCTTTAGCAGTTTGCACCAATTGCGTGGTTTCTATCGCGACACGGTACATAGCTACGAAGGTTTAGGCTCAGCATACAAGGATGTGGTTGAGCGTTTTGGTGCAAAAGAGGTCTCCACGGCGGTCGATTTTATGTTGCAGGGCATGAGCGCAGATTTGAGCGTTCAAGGTAGCAATATTGACTCCGTTAAGCTTCAGCTTCTGATGTCCGATATGCAAAAACTTAAGACGTTGAATACGCTTCAAGACCAAGTTAGTAACCTCTACCAGATGTTCAAACCTCAGCAGGCAAACTATGGCTTATCAAGTTACTGATTTGATGTCAGATGTCATCGCTTTGGTTGAACAGCGTTGGGTTGGAAGTGCCGAGATATGGAACCTAGTGAACGCCATGGAGTTGGCATCCACGGAGCGAAAAATTAGCTTTTTTAGGGAACTGCACAAACTGATTCGCCATATTCCAATTGATGTATTTAACGACGAAGAACAGCGACAAAACCTAATACAAGCTGTGCAAAAGGCGCTTGATGAAGCGATTGATTTAGAAGAAGAGGAAATGTGGGACGATGAATTGGATTGATGCGTCAGTGGATGATTTTTGCCGAGGAATGGGACTTGAAGCGGTGGACTTCTCGTCAGCAGGACGTGTTCAACTGAGCTTCGAGCAAAGCGGCACTCTGCATATCGAGAAGCATCAGGACTGCCTGTTTCTTATGCTGGCGAAACCGCTGCCTTGGCACCAGTCGAATGAGCCGATTAAAAAGGCGTTGAGTTTTTGCCATGCAGGTCAAGGTTGGCCATTTCTCATTAAGACTGGGTTGCTGGATGAACAGACACTGGTCTTCTCTGCACAAATTGAAGGGGATGAAGTGACCTTGCCAACCATCGAACAAGCGTTCGCTCTACTGGCTCGTTTACATAAAGATGTGGCGGATTCATGAGTCGCATCAGTACATTAAACGTTGGTATTGAAGGCTTTACTCACGTTTCACTTGAACAAGTTGAAAACGACTTCCCACAGCGCTTTCAACTGTTGCCTGATGGTCAAGCCATCGCGACTCACCTAGAGAAACTGTACGAGCTTCGCCCCTCTGAGCAGTACTTGATGTCGCTTGCCAAGCCAAAGTTGACGCATTCGGAGCTACTTCGCCCAGACAAATACCGTCAACAGTTTGATACCACTCAGCTGCGGCTTCAGGAATTGGCGCAGAAAAATGGTTCGCACGCGCTCAATCAGGCACTGGAAACACTGCAAAGTACCCAATTAGACCAACGTTATCTCACCATGGCGTTGAATCTACTGATTCAGGTTTAAGCCCCATGTTGCAAACGAAAGACGTGGAGCTGTTGCTTATCCACGCTGCACTCCAAGTTCAATATCAAAAGCCGGAACAAGCGATTACCTTGCTTGATGCACTGCTGGAAATCGAACCTCAGCATCAAGAAGCTCGCCAAACATTAGCAGTGGCATGCCTGAATTCGGGTCGATACACACGTTCAATCGAGTTGTGCGAAAGCTTATTGAAAACCGAACATTCAAATAAAGCGGGCTTGTGGTTTTGCCTAAGCCAAGCTCGCTGGAAACAACAGGATGTTGAAGGTGCCCGCCGCGCGCATCGACATTATCTACAATCTCTAAATAGTGAATCAAATGAATAAGTTGATCGATATTCTAAACAAAGTCGGACAGCGTAAAGACATCATGCTTGCCGTGATGTTACTTGCGATCGTCTTTATGATGATCTTGCCTTTACCTACGGCACTCGTGGACGTTTTGATCGGTACCAACATGAGTATTGCGGTCGTCTTATTGATGTTGGCTATCTACATCACGACACCGCTGGAATTCTCTGCATTCCCAGCCGTGCTTTTGATCACCACCTTGTTTCGCTTGTCGCTTTCTATTACGACAACGCGACTTATCTTGCTGCAAGGCGATGCAGGCCAGATCGTATATACCTTTGGTAACTTCGTGGTCGGCGGTAACTTGGTGGTGGGTATTGTTGTTTTCCTGATCATCACCATTGTTCAATTTATGGTGATCACCAAAGGTTCTGAAAGGGTTGCGGAAGTCAGCGCTCGATTCTCTCTTGATGCGATGCCAGGTAAGCAGATGAGTATCGACGGCGATATGCGTGCTGGGGTTATTGATGTTCATGAGGCGCGTCACCGCCGTTCATTGATCGAAAAAGAAAGCCAAATGTATGGCTCGATGGATGGTGCGATGAAGTTCGTGAAAGGCGACTCAATCGCGGGCCTGATTATCATCGTGGTAAACATTCTCGGTGGTGTCACCATCGGTGTGACTCAAAAGGGCATGTCTGCCTCTGAGGCACTTGAGCTGTTCGCAATCCTAACCGTCGGTGATGGTCTGGTTTCGCAGATCCCTGCACTATTTATCGCTATCACGGCCGGCATCATCGTTACTCGTGTTTCAAACGAGGACTCTTCTGACTTAGGCTCAGATATTGGTGGTCAGGTGACTGCTCAGCCAAGAGCTTTGTTGGTTGGTGGCGTTCTGCTTATCTTGTTTGCTCTTATTCCGGGCTTCCCGAAGGTTACCTTCCTGATTCTTGCCGCGATTGTTGGCGGTGGTGGCTTCTTCTTGTTCTACCAACAGAAAAAACAACACGAATCCGACAGTTCTGATTTACCTAGCTTCGTCGCCCAAGGTGCTGGTTCGCCAGCGGCTAAGCCTAATAAACCGACGCCATCTCGTAATAGCAAAGGCAAGCTGGGTGAGCAAGAAGAGTTTGCGATGACAGTACCGCTGCTCATCGACTTGGATTCTCGCTTACAAGAGAGTTTAGAAGCCGTGGCTCTGAACGATGAGCTTGCACGAGTCAGACGTGCGCTTTATCTCGATCTCGGTGTGCCGTTCCCCGGTATCCACTTACGCTTCAACGAAGGAATGAGTAACGGCGAGTACTTGATTCAATTGCAAGAAGTCCCCGTTGCTCGTGGGCGAATTGAAAGCGAAAAACTGCTGGTGACAGAAGGTAATGAACAGATTGATTTGCTGGGCATACCTTACGAAAAAGATGACGATTTTCTGCCGGGCATTACGAGTATTTGGGTCGATCAAAGTCATCACGAAAAGCTGCAAAACAGCCATGTGGGCTTTTTAACCCCCGATCGCATTCTGACTTATCACTTGTCTCACGTTTTGAAAGAGTACGCGCAAGACTTTATCGGTATTCAAGAGACCCGCTATCTGCTTGAGCAAATGGAAGGCAGCTATTCCGAACTAGTGAAAGAAGCGCAACGTATTGTGCCTCTGCAAAAGATGACGGAAATCCTGCAGCGTTTGGTTTCTGAAGACATTTCTATTCGTAATTTACGAGTGATTTTAGAAGCCATGGTGGAGTGGGGCCAGAAGGAGAAAGACGTGGTACAGCTGACGGAATATATCCGCTCAAGCTTGAAACGCTATATCTGTTACAAGTACGCCAGCGGTCAAAACATGCTGCCAGCCTATCTGTTGGATCAGAGTTTGGAGGATACGATCCGTAACGGCATTCGCCAGACTTCTGCGGGCAGTTACTTGGCGCTTGACCCTTCTGTCACTCAGCAATTTGTCAGCGACGTTAAGCAAACCATTGGTGATTTAAGCCGCATGCCAAATAAGCCTGTGCTGGTGGTGTCGATGGACGTGCGTCGTTACGTACGCAAACTGATTGAATCTGAATACTACGAGTTGCCGGTGTTGTCGTTCCAAGAGCTGACGCAACAAATCAATATTCAACCGCTTGGCAGGGTAGGTATGTGATGAAATGCCTTCTCACTCAGTCTCTAGTGGCGTCAGGCATCGAAGTGACGCCCTACTTTTGGCAGAAAAGTACCATCTTACTTGGTCATCGTTATGAATGTGATGGGATGGAGCTGGTCTTTCGTGTCGAAGAGGGCGAAATCATCATCGTATTGCTGCGAAGAATCAGCCCAAACCAAGGTCTAAGCAACCCTTTCTCCGCGCTATTTATGCTCGCAGAACATGCCATCCGTTTGTACCCGCTCGACTGGGCTATCCGTGGCAACGTTGATGTATTGCGAGGTAGCAACATGAGCAGCCATCGGTTAGCACAATTCTACTTACGCGCCTGTGGGGCGAGCCATGATGAACAAGAAGATTGGTACTTCTTGCGCCTCAGTGATTACCGCCCACTTAAAAAGAGAAAAAAGTAAAAACTCTCGACTGTTACTGACAGCATCCCAGAGATGCTTCGCTTTAAGATAGGACCCAAGATGAAGCAACCCTTTACTGAAACCATTGAAAACTCAGAACTTGCTATTCGCAATGCAGAAGACAGGACTGACGTATTCAATGAACTACTCGAAGGATTAGGCGTTGGTCCGGTAGCAGGCAACATTCTGCTCGATGGGTTAAACGCTTCGCCTCAATTGATGAAGCAAGCAGAGCATGAGCTGCTTGAAGAAGTACAACGCCGCAGACAACAACAGCATCAACCGCAAGCCGCGAGCACCAAAGGCACTAGGCGCAAGCGACCGACCATGATGCGTGGCATGGTGATCTAGAGGTTTTTACATGACGGATATGACAGCCATGAACTCCATCACCGGAGTTCTCAATACAACAGCCAATCGTGATTCTCAGATCGCATTCCAGCAGAGTTTGGTTAAGACCCTTTCTCCCATTCTAAGCGATGCCCGTATCGACCCGAATCAATTGGAGTCATTGATTCGCCAATTACCTATGGTCGTTGGGCGCACCGAACAAGAAAGCTTGGATCTTTATGCAGACTCATTGGAAACCTTGTTAAAGAAGCAAGATGCCTTTACCGGGACTGCTGCCGCTGAGACCGCTGCGCACTGGATGCAGTCACTGCAACACCAAGCGTTGAATGGTCAGATCGCACCTAAAGAAGTGGAGATGGGCGTTAATACTACGCTCGCACATCAATTCCAATCTTGGTTTAGCACACAGCTAAAAGACAAGGTCGACAGCTCGCTTCCGACCGATTTTGTCGCTAATTTCCGTTTGGGAAGCCAGAGTAACCAAGCACTGCAAATTGAAGCTTTAGATACGAGCGCCCTTAAAGCAGCAACGGCAGAGATTAGCTCGTTTGTAAATGCACTGGCAGTGCAAATGAGTGCCAGTGAGGTTCGTGAGAGTGCTATTCCGTTCTTGCGAAATGCCTTTGGTAATCTTGGTTCGGTCAACCTTAATGAGCTTAAGAATTCAGACTACTTCTTAACAGAAGAAAGCTTTAGAGCTGCTGTTACCGCTCAACTTGTTGCCTCTTTCAATAACATTGGGATCACCATCAGCACCGATGATGCACAGGCCTTGGCGAACAAGATTGCTTGGATTCCAGGCATGTCTAAGCAGGAACTTACCGATGCGCTAAATGGCTTAGCGACACAAGTAAAAGGACAGTTTGAAAATGCTTACGGCGCAGGTGGTGTTGCTCAACTGCAAACTATCCTTGATGCCGAAATCGCGAGAATAAAATCGGATCCTAGTGCGATCACCTTATCGAGTTTGTTCTCCAATATAGCCATTGCGCTTATCAACACTCAGATCGATGCGTTCTATAACGGCTTGCTCGATGTCCAGGTCACTCAAACAACACCGGAGCAACTTGAGCGGATTAAACAAAACACCGCACAAGATATCCGACTCCTTTTCGACAAAATAGTCGCAGGCCAAGACATCGGGACGGATTTCATTGCTCGTCATCAAAAAATGATGGAGAACCTAGAAAAGCTCAATGATCGTTTGGGCAAAATCACACCAGAGGAAGTTAGCAGTAAAGAAGTGAATGCCGAGCACGCATTGACCGCTCGTGACCTACTATCGGTGATTGAATCTAGTATCGGTGACCGCTTTGATGAACGCGTCTTGTTTGCTCTAAACGAGCGCCGAGTCGACCGCCTTGAAAAGCGTAACGAGCAAAAAGAACAACTCGAAGATCTAACGATCCAATTGAAAGTGTTTAGTGTCGTTCAGTCAAAAATACACTCGACCCAAAGTGTTGATGGCACTTACAAGCCGGGTGATTCAGCGAACAACTTTAAAGCCAGCGATTTTGGCTACGACAATGACGCGGCGTTTAAGGCTTCTCCTGAATACAAATACTTAAAAGACAACAACATCACCAACCATAAAGACTTTTTAGTAAAACAGGGAATGGAAGTTGGAAGCGACTCTTTCAAAGGGGACAAGCTGTCTAATTTCTCCAGTTCTGTCACCGCAGAATCTAAAGTGCTCAACGATGAAGTGCAGATTAAAACGACCGAGTTAAACGACACCAGTTCTCAGTACAACGCAACCGTTGAAGCGATGAACAAATTTGTTCAGAAGTACCACAGTATTTTACAAGAAATCCTACGAGCCCTTTAAGGATAAATAACCATGACTACACAAAACGCGCCAACTGACCCATCTCAAATGCAAGCAGAGGAACTCCTTTCATTTTTGGAAGAGGGGGGCACGCTAAAAATGCTGCACGATGTATCAGCAGACACCATCGAGCACATTTATGCGGTTGGATACAACTTTTTCCAGTCAGGCAAAATAGAGCAGGCTGCTAAGGTATTTCAGCTGCTTAGCATGCTTGATCACTATCAAGCGCGATTTTTCATTGGTTTGGGTGCGGCTCGTCAGGAACTGGGTGAGTACCTGCAGGCGCTTGACGCCTACAGCTACGCTGCGCTTGTGGACGTAAATGATCCACGCCCACCTTTCCACTCTGCAGAATGTCACCTCAAGCTTGAGCAACTGACGGAAGCGGAGAGTGGGTTTTACAGCGCGAAGGAGATGTCTGCTGGGAAATCAGAGTATGCAGACTTGCATCAACGAGCAGGCATCATGTTAGAAGCGGTGAGAAACAAAAGGAGTAACTAGAATATGAATTCTATTGCACTTGACCGCATTCAGAGTCAGGTATACACGCCTGATTCTGACCAAACTACGTTAAACAAGGTTAACAAGACCGCTGCTCATGCATCGCCGTCAGTAACCGTTGAAAACGTAAAAGGTAAAGATGCTGAAGCATTGAACACCGGTAAGGTAAAAGTTCAGCTTGATGCACCAAATGCCGCAGTCAGCGATAAGGTGAATGACCTTACGCTTAAAGCCATGGAGCAGCTACAAAAAATCGTAGACTCAATTGCCAAGGTTTTACACGCGGTTGCCGACAGTACGGGCTCGCTAGCAGTGAAAATCATCTCAGGTTATGCAGATGATTTTGAAGTTGAACTGGCTGCTATCACAGACAAACTGAAAAGCGCTCAAAACGAGCTCAAAATTCAGGAAGTGAAGGTAGCGAAAGCGAAGCACGAACAAGAAATGGCAGAAAACCTAGAGAAGATCAAAGAGTCTGAAGCGGCAGCGAAAGAAGCACAAAAATCGGGCTTAGCTTCCAAGATCTTCGGTTGGGTTAGCGCTGTGGTTTCTATTGTCGTTGGTGCAATCATGGTGGCGACGGGTGTTGGTGCGGCAGCTGGCGCATTAATGATCGCAGGCGGCGTGATGGGCGCAATCAACATGACTCTGCAAGAGCCTGCTGTTCAAGAGGCGATGAAAGAGGCCGGAATTAACGTCGACATACTTAATAAAGTCGTCATGGCGTTAGAGATTGCGACTGCCGTCATTGGCGCCGTAGTTACATTTGGTGGTGCAGCTGCGAGTGGTATTGCGAAGTTAGCGGCGAAAAGTGCAAGTTCAATTGCACAAAAAGTCACTGATATCGCAACCAAAGCGGCGACAAACATGGCGAAAATTGCCGATATGGGTTCTAAAGCGGCGACAACCACCGCGAAGGCAATCCGTTACGGTGCTGAGACCGTCGACCTTACTGTTAACGTAGGTAAGGGGACCACGGATAGTATTCATGCCGCGAACAATGCGCATGTAACTGAAATCCAAGCTGACATTACAGATTTAAGGGCGAAGATGACGCTTAGCCAAGCGGTGATCGACAAACTTAAACAAGAAATCGCCAAGCTGATGGAAGATTTCCAAGAGCTAATGAGTGTCATCATGCAGATGATTCAGGCGAAAGGCGAAACGATGCAAGCGGTAATGAGTCGTCCAGCGACGGTTTAAGGAGCAACCATGTTAGATAAAATTAGTAATACTGGACGCGCTGACCTTTACGGTTTGGGTGAACTAGGCAAAACAACTCAGGCCGAGAAAATGCCTGAGACGAAAGCCGAAGCTGCTGCTGTCCGTGGTAACAATGATCGTGCAGTAACGGGTGCGAAGAACTACCAATTGGATAGGCCAAAAGCCCCTGCGATTGGCGATCAAGCTCGTGTGGTAGAAAAGCTGATGAGCGCGTTGGCTCCAACCGTAAATCTATTAATGCAAACCACAGAAAAAGCACTGAATGGTGAGCAAGTGGTTAAGTCACCATCGGATACCATTTCGCAATCACTGTCTCTGATTACTCTGCTTTACCAAGTGTCTAAGCTAAGCCGTGAGCAACAGGTTCTGCAACGTGAAATTGCCGTTGAAGCAAACGTTGCAAGCATCAAGAGCCAAGCGGAAGAGTTGAACAACTCTGCTAAAGCGATGATCGCGATGGCGGTAGTATCAGGCGTATTGGCTGGTGTGACTGCTATTATCGGTGCCGTGGGTTCTTTCAAAGCGGGTAAAGAAATCAAGGCAGAGGTCGCGGGTAACAATGTATTGAAGACGCAAAAAGCAGGCTTTGATCAGGTTGAAGAGTTAATGGGCAATACTAACTTGTCGAAAACTCAACAAGATCAAGTGAGACGTGCTCATGCGTTCGCAAAAGATAGCATTACTGATACGACAAATACTTTGTCTAGTGGTGGCCGCAAGTTCGACAAGATGATGGGCGCAAACCAATCGAAGAACGCGGTATTGCAGGGACTTGGCCAAATGGCGAATTCAGCTGCAAATGTAGAGCAGACGAAAGCTCAAGCTCGAAGCAAAGAGGACGAGGTATTAGCAACTCGTGCTCAAGCAGACAAACAGAGAGCCGATGAAAACATTGGCTTCCAAGAAGGTTTGCTAAAAGAGCTGCGTGAGCTTTTCCGCTCTATCGCTGATAGTCAAAACCAAGCATGGCGTGCCTCTATCCCTACGGTATAGGTTTGCTATCAATCATCAAGGCGCTGGGAATGCAGCGCCTTTTTTATGGAAAGAAGAAATAAGCTACACGCGCTCAACCAAGCCAAATTTCTTGAAAAAATCAGATAGGTCGAGTGTCGCTAGATCTTTAAATTCACCGGCGTCATAGAAGCGGCCTTTACACGTAGGACAGCTTTCAAACCAGATATGTGGCTGTTTTGGATCGACCAATCGAAGCAGTTGATTGTTTGGGCATACAGGGCAATCGATACGATCAATCGCATTGAAGGCTTTTCCGATTTCTTCGTCACCTGAGTCAATCACATCAGCTAACGGCTTCATCGCTTCCACTTCGTAGGCGTCAATCCATAAGCCTTTACATTCAGTGCAGCGTTCGACATCGCCTAGCGGAGTTTGCAGTTGTTCAAAGTCAGAATTGCATTTTGGGCATTGCATTTTGTTTTTCCTTTTTATTTTCTAAAGAGAAGCGAGCCTAGTACTCCCAGCTCTCTTTGACGACAAATCAAAATACGACATCTCTCGTGCCATACGTTTTGAATCTTTTTTAGTTGTTTAGATTGTTTTTTTAGCAATGACGAGTCCATGATTGCTTGAGCCTAATAAGCAGCGTTCTCGGTGATGAATTCTTTTTAGAGAGCTTCTATCTTCGCTGGATGTCACGCTTTTGAATGAATCCGTTTGTTCATAAACTCATTGCTTATTTGAATGTGTTAAAAGGTATTGAAAAGTTATTTGAATTGAAAGGGTTGGCACGTCGAAGTGAGACGAGTAACCGAACAATCCTATAAATTTGAAAGGTCAGGGAGGTGGCTAAGAGTGAAGGTTGGTGTAGTTCAGATGAGGATGAGTTGGACGGTCCGAGAAAATCTAAAAACAATCGTTTCTCATGTTGAGAATATGAGGGCGTTAGATGCTCTGGTTTTCCCTGAACTCAGCCTTAGCGGTTTCCATCGCAACATCAAACAGGAATCGGAGCCTCAAACTATTCATCACGCTATTCAGACGTTATGCGAGCTTGCTTTCGATTACAAGACCACGCTTTTTATTGGTGCGCCGTTAACGGAAGGCGAGCGTATATTTAACAGCTACCTATGTATCGATGTTAATGGTGACGTCGTAGCGCAATGGAATAAAGTCGGGCTAACGGAAAGTGAGGCCAAGTTCTTTGCAATAGGCGAAAGACGTGAACTGCTTAACTTGGCGCAATCATCAATAACGAGTGTCATGTGTCGAGAGGTTGATGACATCGAATGGTTTTTATCTGAGGTACAAGAACAAGCCAGTTTGATCCTTTGGCCCAGCTACATCGGTCAACAATCGCAAGAGCAGCAAACGCAGGGCTACTACGAGCGAGCATCTCTTATTGCAAAAGAAGCAGGCGCTTTCGTCGTGCAATGCAATTGGCCTCATGCCTTGAATGACCCAAATTTGATAGGGATGGGAGGGAGTCATATTTATGATGATTCCGGCCAATGTATATACACAATGCCGGTCGACAAAGAGTCAGTTTGTATCTTGGATTTGAACCAAGGAACGGTAGAGCTTTTGAAAGCGGGATTAAAATCACTGAGTGAGTCGTAATTCTCAGTAATAAGGGCAAAGGAGGACGAAATGAAACTTGCTCAATTGAATATTGCTTTAGCGAAGTACCCACTCGATGCACCAGAGATAAAGGATTTCGTCGATAATCTCGACTTGGTGAACGGCATAGCGGAACAGAGTGAAGGCTTTGTTTGGCGACTCAAAGACGAATCCGGCGATGCCACCAATATTAAGCTATTCGATGACCCAAATATGATCATCAATATGTCGGTGTGGGATAACGTGGATACGCTGAAGAATTTTATGTTCCGAACCCATCATCGTGATTTCATGCGTCGTAAGGGGGAATGGTTTCATCGTTTAGTCGAAGATACCTATGTGCTTTGGTGGATTGAGGATAATCATACCCCAACAGCAGAAGAGGCTTTAGCTCGTCTACAGTCCCTTCGTGAAAACGGTGATACACCATATGCATTTACCTTTAAAGCAAACTTTACGTCTAATGATTTGTAAATCCGTCCACCAGTTAACAAGGATTCTAGTTAAGTTGCTCGAATAATACTTATCTGCTTTCGGGATATTATTGGTTCCGTGTTTAACTGAAATCAGTAAAGGTCGAATTTGGTTTAATAGGTAGATGGTAAAGTATCGATGGACATGTAATGCATGTGGCTTCGGAAATGCGGCAGAGGCGACTCATTGCAGTGAGTGTGGGTGTGTCGCAACTGCTAGTGCTGAGGAAATTGAAAGAGTTAAAGACCCAAAAAAATATTATCGCCAGCGAGTATTGACGGATTACAGGGGACGTATTCAAGGACTTATTGGAATCGAGACATTGCCTCTCATTTGTATAGCACTGGGTGGGCTCGATATACTGCCACTATCTATAGCCTCATGTATCTTGGAATAGCCATTTTCTTCCCGCCTACTTTTGAGTTTTTATTTTTGGAACAAAAAGGTTTGCTCTTGTGGCTTATGATAAGTCAGGTAAGGACTTATATCTAAAGTACTATCGAGAGGTAGGTAAATCGGTAAAAAATCTGAAGGCGCGTACTTAAATAATGGGTAAAGGGAAATTCATCACCGTCATTTCTTTATATATTGGTATTTAGTTCGCTAAATATTTTATCAATGTAATAATACGATATATTAGATTAGTAAACTCTTAATTTCCTTTATTAATTATACGCTTTTAGTCTTATATATTAAGTTATAGTTAATATAACTTTTGGTTTTAACATTATCATTGTTAATTTCCTGTCCAATTTGGAAAGGTGATATTTCCTTGTTTGTTTTAACTTCTCTATATCATTATATCGATAAAGCTTGAGTAATCATTGTCGCTCAAGTTATTAGCAAGACACTATTTCAATAATAGAGTAAGAGAGGTTAGTTATGAAAAGGCTGATAATCCTAGGTCTCGCAGTTTCCTTTGGTAACGCAGCTGTTGCTGGAGAAGACGCATACACGGGTACGATCGATATGACTATGCCGCAAGGCAATCAAGTGAAGTATGAACGAGTGGTTGACGCTGGTATCAAATTAAAAGGACGAAATGAAGATCGTGCTGGTGGCTTAGTCACTAAGAGCCAAGTGGATGAATCTCAGCCTATCGTGTTGAGAGGCCGTAGCTAAACGTTAAATATCTATTCTTAAAGCGGTGGATGTATTGAATATATCCATCGTCTAATTCCAAATATAAATAATGTTGTTCGTGAATCGTGAATCGTGAATCGTGAATCGTGAGAGTGGATTGCTTTTCCTCATTTTAAAATACTCATTAATTCACTCAACCAAGAACCATTATAGAAATAATATTATGAAGATAAATAAATCTACACTAACGCTTGCGATGGTGGCCGCCACATCATCGGTTGCAGCCCACGCGGCTTCTAAACCAAACATGCTGGTTATTTTTGGGGATGATGTCGGTTACGGCAATATTTCTGCATATAACCAAGGTATGTTGGGTTACGAGACGCCAAATATTGACCGTATTGCTCAAGAGGGCGCTTTATTTACCACTTACTATGCACAACAATCTTGTACCGCAGGACGCAGTACATTTATCACAGGTCAGATGCCAGCTCGTACTGGTTTGACTAAAGTTGGTCTACCTGGTGCCGCGCAAGGCATGCAAATGCAAGACATCACCATGGCAACAGCGCTAAAAGACATGGGCTACGCCACGGGGCAATTCGGTAAAAACCACTTGGGCGACAAAGACGACATGTTGCCAACCAATCATGGTTTTGATGAGTTCATGGGGAACCTGTACCACCTCAATGCAGAGGAAGAACCAGAAAACCCAGACTACCCGAAAGATCCTGAGTTTCGTAAGAACTTTGGCCCGCGTGGTGTGATTCACTCCTATGCGGATGGCAAGATCGAAGATACAGGGCCGCTGACGCGAAAACGTATGGAAACGGTCGATGAAGAAACCCTTGATGCCGCGATGAACTTCATGGAGCGTCAGGTCAAAGCCGATAAACCATTCTTCTTATGGTATAACGCAACGCGCATGCACATCAGCACTCACGTGAAAGCAGAGCACCGCACAACAGGGCTTGGCGAATACGCAGACGGCATGGTTGAGCACGACAACATGGTTGGGGATTTGCTTGATAAGCTCGATGACTTGAAGATTGCGGATAATACCATTGTGATTTACACCACGGATAATGGCCCAATGAATGCGACGTGGCCAGATGCCGCATTTAGCCCATTCCGTGGTGAGAAGAACACTGGTTGGGAAGGGGGCTTCCGAGTACCCGCAATGATTCGTTGGCCTGGTCATATTCAGCCAAACACCAAGCTGAACGACATGTTCGCGAGTGAAGACTGGTTCCCAACGCTACTATCCATTGCTGGTAATGACACCATCAAGCAAGACTTGCTAAAAGGATATAAGTCTTCTTCGGCAGACCAGACTTACAAAAACCACCTTGATGGCTACAACCAAGTTGATTTCATTACGGGTAAAACAGACAAATCAGCGCGTGATGAGTTCTTCTATTGGTCTGACGATGGTGAGCTGCTTGCTATGCGTGATAAACGATTCAAGATGCACTTCAAGATCCAAGAACACGAAGGCTGGGATGTTTGGACCAAAGAGCTGACTAACTTGCGTTTACCAATGATCTTCGACCTTCAAGTCGATCCACTTGAGAAAGGCGATCAAGGCTTTGGCTACAAGAAATGGCAGTTTGAGCATGTGTTCTTGTTGGTTCCTGCTCAACAGAAAGTCGCAGAGATGTTGAAGTCATTTAAAGAGTTCCCTCCACGACAAGAGATCCCAAGCTTCTCAGTCGACAAAGTCATGGAGCAAATGACTAACTTACGTAAGTTGGAAGAAGCGAAAAGCTAGCAATTACTTCACCTCAACTAAAGTAAAGCCAGAGAATGACTCTGGCTTTTTTTGTTTCGAAATTAACGTTTTATAAATGTTACTTGCTCTATTTATTGAAAAATGACATGTTACAAACTTCATTGATAAGCAACCTCTTGATTAAAAGTGTGAGAAGTTCACGGTAAGGAAATGAGATGAGCGTAATTCCTGGAGCAATAGTGACCGCAATTATCATAATTGCTTGGTTCGTGCCGTTTATGATAATTACCACCTCTCGACAAACGGGAAGGCCTGAAAAGTTTCTATGGGTTTGTGCATTGTTGTTTGTGTCATGGTTCTGCTGGATTATTTACTGGCTTGTTGCACCACTCAAGCCAATTCACGATGAGGGTTGGGAGAGGAAATGAACTATGTCTTATCATTCATGCGTTTCCTCAACCCTAATTACATCAAAACACACCTCTACTTGGTGGCGTTAATCTTACTCTCCATTGTTGGTCTGATCGTCTATCAAGTTAACTCAGGACCAACCAAGGAAGAAGTCAAGTACTATAAAGGAACGGTCACACACGCATCAGGTGGTGTGGTGGTTTTTGATGTCCCGCCTGAAGGATTTATTGTCTCGTCTGGCAGCTATTACGATCTGGAAATCCACCCGAATGGATTGATTGTGGAAGCACTGACTGACTCTGGCATCGCAGACGGACTGCTCAATCAAGAGGTGAAGTTTGGTGTGATCTTCGCAACAGGCAGACATGTTGCTGCGCCCTATAAGTTGGTTTATCTAGAGCAAAATCGACAGGTAATTGTTTCTCTGGAAGAGGGCTTGGATAGCCGTTTTAGTTGGCTCTATCTGTGCTTGACCATATTTGCGCTGCTCGCGTTGATGCTACGTGTTAGTCGAATGACATTTCATTAGTTCTCGTTTGAACCTACCTTACATTTATCTGCTTAATCCTCTCAAATGATGGTTTCTTGCTCATATGCAACATCATTAGCTTCATCAATGAAATAGCGGATCAGATTTACGTCTTTGAGAACGTGAATCATGTTTAGATTTCGCTGTTTCATTCACCTTGCAGTGGATTCCAGCCATTATCCCACTTTGAACTTGTTCTCCGAATACGCGGTTTATTTACTTATAGTTACCAGTAACATGTTACCGGTAACTTGGTTGTTGTGTTCGATTTCGTTGATTCTCATTTGAAGGTTCGCAGCAAGAAAACAACCTCCCTACAGGTTGATGAATAATAATTGGAGTGAGAAAGATGGCGAAAGATTACGGCATCATTGCTCGTTCAGTACTAGAGAAGCTGGGCGGTGCAGAAAACGTAGTGGCACTAACACACTGCATGACGCGATTGCGTTTTGTATTAAGCGATGAAAGTAAGATAGATGCAGAAGCACTGAAGGGCATCAAAGGTGTGATGGGTGTGGTTCACAATGGTGATAAATGTCAGGTCATCATTGGTAATAACGTCTCTTATGCGTACAAAGAAGTGATGGCATTGTGCAACCTTTCTTCATCAGAATCGAGTAAACCAGAGAAAAAGGTCAAGCTTACTCCAAAAGTGATTGGCGCTAAGATCCTTGATGCGTTGGTCGGTACCATGTCACCACTGATTCCGGCGATCATCGGCGGCTCAATGGTGAAGCTGCTGGCTATGGTTCTTAAGATGACAGGCTTGCTTGATGATGATTCTTCAACACTGATCATCCTCAATGCGATTGGCGACGGCGCGTTCTTCTTCCTACCCGTTATGGTTGCCGCGTCTGCTTCAATTAAATTCAAAACCAACATGTCACTGTCCATCGCGATTGCGGGCGTGTTGATTCACCCAAACTTCATGGAGTTGATGGCGCAAGCGGCTGATGGCGAGCACGTTGACTTCTTCAGCATTCCAATTACTTCGGTGAAATACACTTATACCGTTATTCCTGTGTTGGTGATGACTTGGGCGCTGTCTTACATCGAACGTTGGGTTGATAGCATCACACCTGCAGTGACGAAGAACTTCCTAAAACCGATGCTGATCGTATTGATTGCAGCACCACTAGCCATTGTTTTGATTGGTCCACTAGGTATTTGGATTGGTACTGCGCTTTCAGCATTGGTTTACACCATTCACAGCACTCTAGGATGGTTGTCGGTTGCGATCATGGGCGCTCTTTGGCCACTATTGGTTCTGACCGGTATGCACCGCGTATTTACACCGACCATCATTCAAACCATTGCTGAAACTGGCCGTGAAGGCATGGTTATGCCATCGGAAATTGGTGCCAACATCGGCATGGGTGGCGCTTGTCTTGCGGTTGCATGGAAAACTAAAAACCGCGAACTAAAACAAACCGCGAGTGCGGCGGGGGCGTCTGCAATTTTTGCGGGTATCTCAGAGCCTGCACTTTACGGCGTGCTTGTTCGTCTGAAACGACCACTCATCGCGACCATGATCACTGGTTTCATCGTGGGTGCGCTGGCCGGCATGGCAGGGCTGGCGAGTCACTCAATGGCAGCGCCGAGCTTGTTCACCAGTGTGCAGTTCTTTGATGTGAACGACCCGATGAGTATCGCTTGGGTATTTGGTCTGATTGCTCTGTCGATTGTGCTTTCTTTTGCTCTAACTTTAATCCTTGGGTTTGAGGACATCCCGAACGATGAAGACGAAGAGGGCGAAGCTATCGCAAATAAAGACGTCGCAAATAAAGAAAAAGCCGAAGAACAAGAAACGGTGTTAGAGCCTGCAAAGCCAGCTTCCGCATAACCAAGATTTGAATAGTGGATAGAGCCGCCTTTGCTGGTGGCTCTATGTTAAGAGGTAAATAAGATGTCTAAATCTGTGTTCCCAGAAAACTTCCTATGGGGTGGGGCTATTGCAGCAAACCAATCTGAGGGTGGCTACCGAGAAGGTGGCAAAGGGCTCACGACCGTGGATATGATCCCCTATGGTGACAACCGAATGCCAATCAAACTCGGCCTTGTCGATTCGGTGGAATTGAGCGAAGAAGAGTTTTACCCAAGCCACCAAGCCATCGACTTTTATCACCGTTACAAAGAAGACGTCGCACTTCTAGCGGAGATGGGTTTCAAGACCTTTCGCATGTCGATCGCATGGAGCCGAATCTTCCCGAAAGGCGATGAACTAGAGCCAAACCAAGCAGGCATTGATTTCTACCGCAGCGTATTTGAAGAGTGCCACAAGTACGGTATTGAGCCGCTTGTCACACTGTGCCATTTCGATGTGCCAATGCATCTTGTGAACGAATATGGCTCTTGGCGAAATCGTAAGATGATTGGCTTTTTTGAACGCTACGCAAGAACCTGTTTTGAAGCTTTTGATGGGCTAGTGAAATACTGGCTGACGTTCAATGAAATAAACATCCTTCTGCATAGCCCATTCTCTGGTGCGGGTTTGTTGTTCCAAGAGGGTGAAAACCGTGATCAAGTGAAATATCAAGCCGCGCACCATGAGCTTGTTGCAAGCGCGCTGGTGACTAAGATTGCTCATGAGATCAATCCAGAGAACCAAGTTGGCTGTATGCTCGCGGGGGGTAACTTCTACCCATACAGCTGCAAGCCGGAAGATGTGTTCACCGCGATGCAAAAAGATCGTGAGAACTTATTCTTTATTGATGTTCAATCTCGTGGCTACTACCCATCTTACGCACAGAAAGTGTTTGATGAAAAAGGCGTGAAGCTGGAGATTCTTGAAGAAGATTACGAGACGCTGAAACACACAGTCGATTTCATCTCATTCAGTTACTACGCCTCACGTTGTGCATCAGCAGAGATGAATGCCAATAACACCAGTGAAGCCAACGTCGTGAAGTCGATTAGGAACCCGCATTTGCCTGCCAGCGATTGGGGGTGGGTGATTGACCCGCTTGGCCTGCGTATTACTATGAACACCCTTTATGATCGCTACCAAAAGCCATTGTTCTTAGTAGAAAACGGTCTGGGCGCGAAAGATGTGCCGGATGAAAATGGTGAAGTACAAGACGATTACCGCATTGATTATCTGCGCCAACACGTAGAAGCCATGGCCGATGCGATTACCGATGGTGTTCCGCTGATGGGCTTTACACCGTGGGGTTGTATCGACTTGGTAGCGGCATCAACGGGTGAGATGAGTAAGCGCTATGGCTTTATCTATGTAGATAGAGACAACCTAGGCAACGGCACACTAAACCGAACGCCAAAGAAGTCTTTCCACTGGTATAAGCGTGTTATCGCGTCTAACGGTACAGAGCTTTAATCGAACAGAAACACGCCCTTATCTTAAATGCCTTACCAAAGAGGGAAGGCTAAGCTGTGAGGGCGTTTTTTGACAAATCTACTCGATAAGGTGAACAATACCCTTTACCATAACGGCAAATTCATTAGCTCGTAATTACTTATGTCTCTACCTCCTTGCCCAAACTGTAACTCAGAATACGTTTACCCAGACCAAGACCATCTTGTTTGCCCAGAGTGCGCCTACGAGTGGAACCCGACTCAGGCGGCAGATGAAGATGCCGTAAACGTGAAAGATGCCAACGGCACGTTGCTGCAAGAAGGTGATAAGGTCACGTTAGCGAAAGACTTAAAAGTAAAAGGCAGTTCGCTGGTACTTAAGATCGGCACCAAAGCGGTGATTCGTCGCATCAAAGACGGCAAAGATCACCAGCTAGATTGCAAAGTTGATGGCGCTGGTGAGATGATGGTGACGGCGCAGTTTGTGAAAAAGGCGTAAGATCTGCACTGGAATATCGCTTTCAGAAACAATAAAAAACAGCTCACTAGGAGCTGTTTTTTTGTTTTAGGGCGTTTAAGCTAAATCTTGCTGGAATATTTCTGGAGCTAACTCCACGGCTTCGCACATGGCGGGAATATCTAGCAGCGTGATATGACTTTCGCACTCAGTAATAAAACCATCGTTTTTCAGTTTTTTGAACGTTCTAGAAAGCGTCTCTGGCGTCATTCCTAACTGTGTTGCGAGCAGCTTTTTTGTCACGGGTAACGTGATTTTCCCTTCACTTCTTGATTGAGCGCGATAGAAGTCAGCCAATTTCATCACCAGTCTTTGGTTCGCGTTTACTTGCGTCAAAATGTTCACTGTATCCATAAGCTGGTGGATGCGATTGGTCATGTAGTTCATGACTTTTAATGAAGTCTGCGGAGACTGAGTAAACACCGTTAACACATCTTGGTAGTGGAACACAGACAACTCCGTGTCCTGATCTACGCGGGCACTCATCGGATAGGTTCTTGGGGACATAAACATCGCCATTTCCGCAATCATTTCTCCCGCCATAAACACCCGAAACAGCTTTTCGTCGCCGTTTGGCATCAAACGAAACAGCGAGACTTTTCCTCTCTCTACCAAATACATATTTTCCGCAGGTTCCCCACGTTCAAACAGTTGATGTCCAGCATCGCAATGCAAAGGCGAGCGTTTTGAAAAGAGTTGCGTTTTTTCTTCTTCGTTAAGGATCGAAACAATAGAGCCGGGCACGCTGTTTTCCTTAGCTTGATAATTATCAAGCAGCAAATTCGGACTTGGGGGATAAGATACAAATAATAATCATTATTGATTGATGTGCCAACTTATCCAACCTGAGAAAGGAGAACAGTTATGGACGGTATTAGCCACGTATTTCGATGGGTTGCCTTGTGCGGTCTGGTCGTTCTTTTTGTTCCCGTCGCCATCTTTGCTTAGGAGTCATTATGTCTAAACGATTAGCGATGCCCAATGAAGGGCGAGAAGTGACAAAAACACCGGGACACTGGGTACTCGCTCAACTGGGTAAGAAAGTACTGCGTCCTGGTGGCAAAGAGCTGACACAAAAAATGTTGCAAGGGTTGGCAATTACCCGTGATGACCGCGTTGTCGAATTCGCGCCCGGTATGGGTTACACCGCACGCTTGTGCTTGGAAAAATCCCCTGCAAGCTACACCGCTGTAGAACAAAATGAGCAGGCAGCCGAGATTGTTCGCTCTTACTTACAGGGTGCAAACCAACGTTGTCATGTCGGGAATGCACAAGAGACAGGGTTAGAGCCAGAATGCGCTTCTGTGGTTTATGGCGAAGCTATGCTGACGATGCAATCCGATGCGCGTAAAAACGAAATTATTGCTGAGGCTGCTCGAATCCTCGCGACTCATGGGCGTTACGGTATCCATGAACTGTGCATTACGCCAGATACTATCGATGAAGATAAAAAGCGCGCAATTCAAAGAGAAGTTTCCGAGACCATTCAACACCCCGCAAAACCCATCACACCCGCAGAGTGGAAAGCACTGATGGAAGAGAATGGTTTTGTCGTTGAATTTGAAGCTGTTGCTCCAATGCATTTACTCGAACCAAAACGCGTTATCGCCGATGAAGGCTTGAGTGGGTTCTTAAAAATCGTGAAAAACGTACTGACTAAACCGCAAGCGAGAAAGCGTGTGTTAGGCATGCGAAAGATTTTCCGCAAATACGAAAAGAACCTATCTGCGATAACGCTTGTCGCAAGAAAGAAGGAAAGCTAAATCATGTTTGAATACACCTTATATGAAGATCTCGCCAGCGAAGTGGATATCCCCAAAGCAGGTATCACAAGTTGTCCTGTGTACAAAAGTGAGCGTTTGCGAGGTGTTATTTTCGGGTTCGCCGAGGGTGAAGAAATGAGTGAACATACTGCAGCAGTACCAGCGATTGCACAAATACTCGAAGGAGAATGTACGTTCACATTAGAAGAAGAGGCGAAGGAACTAAAAGCTGGTGCTTGGTTGCTAATGGATGCGCATTTGCCTCACAGCATTATCGCAAAAACGCCCTTGAAGCTGATGCTGTACCTGTTGCGCGAGCCTAAGTAACACGCAGTATCGAGATACAAACCAATGTAAATTTAGCCCCAACCAAGTGTTGGGGCTTTTGCGTTTATTGTTGTCGGTACTTATCTGACGAAGTTCTGCAATCCTGCCACGCTGGCAAAGTTATAGAGAATAAAACCCGATGCCACCATAGTAACTGCCAAAACAAGGTTAAGCGTATCGCTCAAGTTGGCATTAGGTTTGGCGTTGTGGTTTTTCATTTGGCGTTGAATCGTTAAAGCGTTGAACACCAATATCGAGTTGGTCATTGCTGTTCCTAAAGCCATCACGAATGTCGCGATCATGCCCCACATTAAGCTGCCTAACATGTTAGAGAGAAACAGAACCAGCACCGCGCCAGTACAAGGGCGGAAGCCGATAAGCAGTAGTGCTTTCCATGAAATATTGCCATTGGAATCTGCGGAATCATCATCTTCTGGAGAGGGAGTTTGCTTGAGGCGGCGTTTAACCACAGACGCAAACTCTTTCAACGCCAGCAGAATAATAAAAACCGCACAACCTTGCGTTAGCAGACGAACATTATCGGAAAGGCTGAAAGCAAACTGCTCTGCAATCTTATCGGTAATCACGAAAAGAATGCACGCGCTTGCGGCTTGCAGGGCGGCAATAATCACGACCAATACAAGCGCTTGTCGACGACGGTAGCCATGAATAAGGCTCATTGATGTCACTGCCGTTTTACCGTGCCCAGGGGCAACTGAATGCAACAAACCATACAGAAAGCTAAAACCCAACAAGTACCAACCGTACAACAGTTGCCCTTGGCTGATGAGCATCAGGTATTCACTGAGCGAGTTTACCGTGTCACGTTGAAGCCGAATCAACTGCATCCAGTAAGCAGGGAAGTGATTCCAAATATGCAGAGTAATGGCTAACAGCACCACGCTAAACACAGCGAACAGGGCACGTTTGAAGGCTAACGAGTTTCCCATTAGTTCTCCTCCGGATCACAGGTGAAGAGGGCTTTTTGGGTAAATAGCTGACCGAGTTCGTTATCTGGGTCAGCATCAACAGAGAGTGACATCGCGTAAGTCACTTGCTCTGGTGTTGGGTTTGGTTCAACCACGTCGATATGACAACGATCAGCGTAAGGCTTATTGATGGTGATGGCATGCTTATGTTCCCAACTCATATCTACGAAGTAACTTGGATCAAAGATAAGTAGACGCAGATCAGGCGTGTAGATACTGGTGGGTTTAGCGAGTTCAAGATTGAACTTCAATGTTGCTTTTGCACCATTCATCTCGATAGACCCTTCTTCCACCATCTTGTAGCGAATCGGTTCATCGTCGGCATAAAAGTAGGTGAAGTAATGGCTTGATAACAGGTTGTAAATCACCTGACTAGAGAGGGGCGAAAGTACCTCATCTCGATTTTCGTCGGTGAGTTTCTCCCCCGCGAGCATGTAAGCCGTGGTCATGGCGTCAAACTCCCAGTTCATTGAGAGCGATTGAATCTTATCTTCTTTGATATTGATTTTGGTTTCCATCGTCACCCAAGAATGAGGGTGGGCGTGGACAAAACAAGAAAACAGCAGCGAGAAAGCAGTAAGAGTTAGGCGTAATCTAGAAAGAGAAAACGATCCAAAAATGGACATCCGATTACCTATGTGTGAAGCAATATGAAAAGTGGAAATTGTTATAACATAACATTTTGGTGATTTGAACGCGGTTGATTTTTTATCACTAAATTTTATAAGGATTTGCCTGTTTGAGGAGAGATGGCTAGGTTTGATGAATATGTATCGAAAGTAAGATTAATTCTCATTATTTTTCAAACTTAAGGTGTTAACTTGATCTAGATAAAGATTTAGCACGCAATGCGGTGTTACATTTCGCCCCATCATCATCACTGAGATGTGGAATTTGAACTACTTTTCTCGCTTTACCAACAATGTGCTGTTAATGCTCGCACTGCTCATGCTGCCTGTCGGTTTGAGTACGTTGTCGATCGTGCACGATTTGGAAATGGAGCCAGAAACGCATCTTCAACATCAGTGCGAAATCTATGACGCGATTCAAACGGCTGTTCACTGCAGCGATTTTGAATTGCCTGTCGTCAATCAAACCCCAGAATATCATCATACAATTCTGACCGAAGCGCATCTCAATGTTTATGAGCTGCCACGTACTCGGTCGCCCCCTCACGCGTAATTGCGTGCTCATTTCCTATCAGCTTTAGACTTCTGTTCGTCTGCCGTAGCTGCGAGATTGCGGGACTTGACGCCGGTGTTTTCAGCATGTTTTCTGGTGACTTTGCCAGATACGCCCACGAGCACAACTAAATATTTTTCTATCTAAATCATTGTCTTATTTTTGTATGAGCCAATGACAGTCAGTTTGATGCCATTAAGGGCTTGATGATTGTTGCCCTTATTGTAGTATTAATATAATTAAAGATAATAATTATCATTAACATTTAAAGGTTTTGTTTATGCCGTCTAAAAAACTGATCGCCGTGGTTGCGGTAGCTGCTTCCGCCATTCTTCCCATTCAAAGTGCTTTCGCAGAAGAGAGCACACTGACGTTTGCCAACTACCGCGACATTCGCGACCTTAACCCGCATCTTTATGGCGGTGAGATTTTTGCGCAAAACTTGATCTTCGAAGGTTTGGTTCACCTTGGTGACAACGGCGTTCTTGAGCCTTGGTTAGCAACCAGTTGGAGCACGTCTGAAGACGGCAAAACCTACACATTTAAGCTGCGCGATGACGTCACTTTTTCTGATGGTACAAAGTTTGACGCTAACGTCGTGAAGGCAAACTTTGATGCATTGCTAGATAACGCAAACCGTCACACTTGGCTTGAGTCGATTCGTCTAATGGTTGAAGTCGAGAAGTCAGGTAAAGAGAGTGTTCGCGTGGTGGACAATAACACCATCGAAGTTGAGTTTGCCGAATCCTACTACCCATTCCTTGTTGAGCTTGGTGTGACACGCCCGTTCCGTTTCCTTTCTCCAAAATGTTTCAAAGACGGCACAACCAAAGATGGCACGAATTGCTACGTCGGCACGGGTAGCTATGTCCTAACGGACAACGTAGTAGATCAACGTGCAACGTTTGAACGCAACGAAAACTACTGGGGTGAGAAACCTCAGGTTGACAAGATCATCGCGAAAGTGATCCCAGACAACCAATCGCGCCTATTGTCACTGCGCAGTGGCGAAGTAGACATGGTTTACGGTTTGCAGCTAATCAGTGCTCAATCATTCAAGCAGTTTGAAAAAGATCCACGTTTTGGCACTAACCTGTCAGATCCGGTTTCTACACGTATGCTGATTCTGAACTCAGCGAGTGAAAGCCTGAGTGATACGCGTGTTCGCCAAGCGTTGAGCCATCTAACCAACAAAGCGATCATTGCTGAGCGTATTATGCTAGGTCTTGAAAAACCAGCAGACACGCTATTGGCGCAAAACGTACCTTACGCAAACATCGAGCTGACGCCATACCAATACGACGTTGCTCAAGCAGAAAAACTGCTGGATGAAGCGGGTTGGAAGAAAGACGGCAAAGTGCGCAAGCTAAACGGTAAGCCTTTTGAAATCACGCTTTCTTACGACAGTGACAAAGTGGTTGAGCGTACTATCGCGCAATACCTACAAAGTGAATGGTCAAAAGTGGGTTTGAAAATGAACCTTGTTGGTGAAGAAGAACAGGCACACCGTGACCGTTTGAAACAAGGTGACTTTGACCTATCGTTCAACATCTCTTGGGGTACGCCTTACGATCCTCAATCGTTCCTAGGTGGTATGCGTAAACCGGTTTACGGCGATTACGCAGCGCAGCAGGGCATTCCTGAAAAAGCAGAAATCGATAAGAACATCCTTGAAGCACTAGAAGCGATTGATGAAACAGAGCGTCAAGCGCACTACACCTACGTATTGAAAACACTGCACGAGCAAGCGATCTACATCCCGATCAGCTACGAGCAAAACCGTGCGATTTTCAACAAGCGTGTAGAGGGTGTGGGCTTTAACCCATCTCAATTTGAGATTCCTTTGCAACGTATGTCTGTTAAGTAATCTCACCAGTCGGTGGACCACACACTGACTCAAAGTATCACGACTGGCACTCTGAATTGGGTGTCAGTCTTTTTACTTTTCTAACTAAAACGTAGAGAAAGTATCTGCATGGCGAAATACATAATCAAGCGGCTACTGAGTGCAAGCGTGACACTTTTCTTTGTCTCCTTTATCGCTTTTGCCTTGGTCAATATTATTCCCGCTGATCCTGCCGAAGTTGCATTACGTGTTAACGACACGACGCCAAGCCCAGAGGCGATTGAAGAAATCCGCCAAGAGCTTGGTTTAGATAAACCATTTTTGGTGCGATACGCTAATTGGCTGGTGGCATCACTACAAGGTGACTTTGGTGTGTCTTACACCAACACCAACCGCCTCGTGTCTGAAGAGTTGGCGCGCAGTTTCCCGTACACCTTAAAGCTTGCAGGATTGTCGCTGATTCTACTGGTGTGCGTGAGTATTCCGATGGGCGTGCTCAGTGCGGTGTATAAAGACCACTGGTTTGATCGCATTGTGCGAGTGTTTATCTTTGCCAGCACAGCGATGCCAAACTTCTGGCTCGCGTTTATTCTGATTTGGTTCTTCTCAATTTACATGTACTGGCTGCCAAGCAGCGGGGCATCGACCTTCAGTCATTTTATTCTGCCATCGATTACGTTGTGTATGGCGTATGTGGCAACGTACATTCGTTTGATCCGCAATTCGATGTTGGATTCGATGAATCATAACTACGTGGTTTACGCCCGAGCGCGTGGCATTCCTGAATATCGCGTGGTGTGGAAACACCTTCTTAAGAACTCGCTGCAAACCTCTATGACGGCTTTGGGTATTGGTATTGTGCGATTGATCGCGGGAACCGTAGTTATCGAAAGCATCTTCGCCATTCCGGGATTAGGGCGTCTTGCACTCGCAGCAATCTTCAATCGAGACTACCCAATCATTCAAGCTTACATCTTGGTGATGGGCAGCTTGTTCGTGGTATCGAACTTACTGATCGATATCTTACATACGGTGGTGGATCCTCGCCTGAAATCAGGAGGTAACAACCAATGATGCAACGTCTCTTTAGCAACAAAACCGTTGTCGCCTGTTTGTTTATTCTTACCGTGATTTGTTTGATGGGGGCATTTGCGCCTTATCTTGCGCCGCACGATCCAAACTTAGCTGATGTGATTAACACCTTGATGCCAATGTCGGCGGAATACCCGCTGGGCACTGACCATTTAGGTCGTTGTATTTACTCACGCCTTCTTTTTGGTATTCGCACCACGCTTTACTACTCCTTGTTGACCATGGTGATCACCGCTTTGGTCGGTGGCTTTATTGGTGTGGTTTCTGGTTACGTGCGCGGCAAAGTTGATGCTCTGATCATGCGCGGTTGTGAAGTCATGCTGTCTTTTCCTTATGAAATCATCGTGCTAAGTATCGTCGGCATCATGGGGCCGGGCATCACTAACATCATCGTGGCAAACTTCATTGCCAAGATTGCATGGTATGTACGCATCGTGCGTAGCTCGGTTATCGCGTTTAATCATCAGAACTACATTATGTATTCGCGCACGGTAAAAACACCGCAAAGCTTCATCTTCCGTAAGCATTTGGCGCCGAATATTGCTGCTGAGGTCATTATTCTCGCTACCTTGGACTTGGGGTGGATCATCCTAAGTATTTCGACGCTGTCTTTCTTGGGACTGGGTATTCAACCGCCGACACCAGAGTGGGGTGCAATGCTCAGTGATGCCAAAGAAGTGCTGTTCTCTAACCCTGAACAAATGTTGATTCCGGGCGCGGCGATTATGGTGGTCGTAGCGTGTTGTAACTTGCTCGGTGACTCACTGCGTGATGTGTTAGACCCAAGAACGGAGCAACGATGATGTTAGAAGTGAAGAATCTTGCTGTGACATTGGAGAAACCTACTCATCGTGAATTGGTTTCTGACGTCAGCTTCACCCTAAAAGAAGACCAATGCTTGGGCATTTTAGGTGAGTCGGGCAGTGGAAAAAGCTTAACTTGTAATGCGATTAATAGCTTGTTAGGTGAGCACTTTGCTATCTCTGGAGAGGCTATTTTTGAGGGTGAAAATTTATTCTCAATGCCACAAAAGCAGCGCCGCCAAATGCGTGGTGAAAAAATCTCGATGATCATGCAAAGCCCAATGACGGCGTTCAATCCGCTGTTCACGATTGGCAATCAAGCCGTCGAGACGATTAAACAGCACTCAGCGATGAGCAGTAAAGACGCGACCGAGTTATTCTGCGATGTGCTCACCCGAGTGAACTTAAAATCGGTGCAATCTTTATTGAAGAAATACCCGCACGAGCTGAGTGGCGGCATGCTGCAACGCATCATGGTGGCGCTGGCTTTAGTGCTAAAACCTAAGCTGATCATTGCCGATGAGCCAACTACAGCGATCGATTACATCTCACAACGAGAGGTCATTAAAGAGCTGCAATTTGTGCGAGAGCAGTTTGGCACTAGCCTGATTTTCGTCAGCCACGATTTAAGTTTGGTTTCGCACATAGCCGATAATGTGATGGTCATGAATCAAGGAAAGGTCGTGGAATATGGCGACACCAAGCAAGTGTTTACCAACCCACAAAGCGAGCACACACGTTATTTGGTTGATACCCGTATGGCGTTGATTAATCGTTTTAAATCCGTGATGGAGACTGCCTAATGCTGATTGATGTTCGAAAAGTTACCAAGGCTTTCAAAAACGATGACAGTTGGTTGTTCCCAAGCTATCAGCATGTTCTCAATGGTGTGTCGATTACCGTAAATGAAGGTGAATGTGTCGGTATCGTTGGCGAATCAGGCAGCGGAAAAAGCACCTTGGGCAAAGTTGTTTTAGGCTTGGAATCTGCCGACAGTGGTGAGGTGGTACTAGGCGAAGCGATTGCTAGCTTACCGACACACAAAGCCATCAGTGTGGTCTTTCAAGATTACAATACCTCGGTGAATCCACGCTTAACCGTGCGTGAAATCATTAATGAACCGCTGATTACTGAAGCAATGAGTAAAGCGCAGCGTGAAGCTTTGCTGACTCAATTGCTCGAAGAGGTGGGGCTAAAAGCAGAAATGCTAGAACGCTACCCGCATCAATTGAGTGGCGGTCAATTGCAGCGCGTTTGTATTGCGCGTGCAGTGGCACCAAACCCAAAATTCATCCTGCTTGATGAAGCGGTGAGCTCGCTGGATGTGTCGGTTCAGGTACAGATCCTCGATTTGCTACAAAAGCTCAAACAAGAGCGCAATATTTCGTACCTGTTTATCACTCACGATATTGCGGTAGCGAGTTTCTTATGTGATCGTCTGATGTTTTTCAAAGGCGGTCAGATTGTTGAACGCGTTGATGACATGCGTAATCTCAAGCACGTACGCGACCCATATACGAAAGAACTGCTAGAAGCCGCTGGCTACCTAGAAATCCCATTTGAAACTGAGTTTAACCAAGAATGAACCTGACTCATAAAGACTATTTTAAAATCGCATTTCCTTTCATCGTTTCTACTGTTACCCAGCCATTATTGGGGGCGGTGGACACCGCGGTGATCGGTAAACTTGGTGTGGCTGAGATGATTGGTGGTGTGGCGATCGGCACCGTCATCATGAACACCTTGTATTGGTTGTTTGGCTTTTTCCGCGTAAGTACTACGGGGCAAAGTGCAATCGCATTAGGTAAAAATAGCCCAGAAGATCAAGCGAGCAGCTTATTCCGTCCTTTCGTGCTTTCGCTCTGCCTTGGCTTGATTTTCATTGCGTTGCAGTCCGTGATTTGGATGGGGGCAGAGCTGATTATCTCCCCTGATGCCGTCGTGGCCGAAAACGCGAAGATTTACTTCGATATCATGATCTTTGGTGCACCGTTTGTACTGCTGAACTACACCGTGATTGGTTGGCTGATGGGGCAGGCGAAAGCCAAAGAAACCTTGTTCACGCAAGTGTTTGGTAACGTGCTGAACATCGTGCTGGATATCGTCTTTGTGTTGTACTTCGATATGGGCATCGCTGGTGTTGCGGTGGCGACACTTATCGCGCAAATCTCGACGTTTGTTATTGGTGCGGTGCTTGTGTTGAAAACCTGTCGCTTTCCGCTGTTTGATTACATTCAGACCGCAAAAATGACGCGTAAAGATCTCAAAGTTATCGCGTCTTCCAATATGGATCTGCTGCTTCGTACTGTGTGTCTATTGGTGTTCTTCAACATGATGGCGCGTGTAGGCTCTCAGCTTGGTTCTGATGTGCTTGCGGCGAACGCAATCTTGATGCAAGTGACCTTCATCGTCAGCTACATGTTCGACGGTGTGGCGAATGCGTCGAGCGTCTTTGCAGGTAAAGCCGTAGGGCAGAAGAATCCGACATTGCTTGGTAACGTGATTAAGCTAAACACGCAATGGACTGCGGCGTTCGTTGTTGTATTGACCTTGTTGTTGGTGCTGTTCAAACACCAAGTGGTGTCGTTATTTACCACTTTGCCAAACCTTGTTGAGCTGTACCTAGACATGAGCCCTTGGTTATTGGCATTCCCGTTGGTTGCTGGTTTTGGTCTTACGTTTTACGGCATCTTTACCGGCACAGGGACAACGCGACCAGTGCGTAACTCTACCTTCCTAACCATGGTGTTGTTCCTAGTGACGCAATTTATTGCGGTGCAATACTGGGGCAATCACGGTTTGTGGCTGGCATTCACTTTGTTCTACGTTGGGCGCTTTGTCTTCTTGTTCCCATACCTCGATCAAGTTAAACAAAAGTGTCAGTAATTCACGGTTTTACAAACTCGGTTATTTAGATGCGCTACCACAAGGGCGGAGCCATCCGCCCTTGCTGATAAAAGCGTGAAAAAGATGATGAAATAACCCCTCTGAGTTGTTTTCTTGCTCAGACCTGCGTGATACTATCGTTATGTTATATTGTTACATTTAGTTTGATGTCGTGATTTCTCAACCAATACTCTCCGTTAATAATCTCAGCCTTACAGACTCAGAACGCACACTCTTCAAAGACATTTCTTTTGAGCTGTTTCAAGGTGAAGTTCTTGCCATTATGGGACCTTCCGGCATTGGTAAATCCATGTTGTCGAAAGCCGTCGCAGGTTTTTTGCCGTCTGATATTTGGGTAGACGGAAGTATCCAGCTTAACAGCAGTGAAGTCGCACAAACTGTCATGCTGCAACGTAGTCAATCGCAGCGTCCCGCGGTTATTTTCCAAGATGCACTTAAAGCGCTGAATCCATTGGCCTCTGTCGAGCAACAACTGTGTTTGGCATTGACGGGCAACAAAACACGCTTGTCTTCAGCAAACCGAGAAACGGTGACGACCTTGTTGTCTCAACTCGGATTTGCGGATCCAAAAGCAGCATTAGCGCAGCATCCAAGCCAGTTATCTGGTGGTCAGCGCCAGCGTATTTGTATTGCGATTGCGTTGCTTGGTAGTGCCAACTTGATCATCGCTGATGAGCCCACCAGTGCGCTCGATCCAATCACCGAAGCGGAGATCCTCGAGTTGTTTCGCAGTAGTGTTCAGCAACGCAACATCAGTGGTTTGTTGATCACGCACGATCTCTCTGCGGCTTTGGCGTGTGACAAAGTCTTGGTGATTGCGGACAACACCATGGTGGCTTATGGCGCACCATGGCAAGCCATTCAGCAAAGTTCGCATCCTTTCTGCCAACAACTTGCGCAACTGCTGCCTTAACCTCATCTCTGGAGCCTATTTTGACTAAGCACAACTTGAGCGGGCACACGCAGCCTAAATCGGCGGAAGTTCGCTTTGAGCAAGCCAGTGTTCACTATTACTCCAAACCAAGTTGGTTAGGGGGCAAACCGTTCAAAGCGCTCGAACAATTGGATCTTGCCATCGACACAAAGAACATTGCGATTGTTGGTCCTTCTGGTGCGGGTAAATCGACCTTGATTGAGCTTTTGTTCGGTCTTCGTAAGCCCACATCTGGTGAAGTGTATGTGTGTGGCTATCCGCTATCGCGTAGCTCGGCTAAGCAGCGACAAGAGTTGTGTCAGCACATTCAACTGATTCCGCAAGAGCCGCAGTCTAGCTTGAATCCGTACTACACCGTTCGCCAGATCTTACTGGAGCCGCTAAGCAATATTGGTTTAACGCAAGAGCTCAACGAGAAGGTGGAAAAGGTCTTGGCGGATGTCGGTTTGGATCTCACATTGTTAGATCGTAACCCTCAGCAGTTATCAGTTGGGCAAGCCCAACGTGTGGCTATCGCCAGAGCTTTGATTGTCGAACCTTGTGTGTTGGTTGCCGATGAGCCAACCAGCAGCCTAGATCCCGTCAGTCGTAAACAGATTCTCGACTTGTTGGCAGGCATTCAAAAGAGTCGTCAGATGCGCCTGATTTTGGTGACGCATGACCTCGATGCGGCACAAACCCTATGCGATGAAATCCTAGTGTTAGACAAAGGACGCGTTGTCGAGCACGGCACAGCACAAAACGTGACAAATAACCCATCACACTTGATCACGAGAGCCTTGATGAGCGCTCAACACAAAAGTAATGAATTCACAAAAACCATTGGAGAGGTTTCTTATGCACCTTAGCACTCCCAAGTTAGCTTTGTCGCTGGCTTTAAGCGCACTGCTGACGGGTTGTTTTGACTCTGGCGAAAGCAAGCCAGAAGCGGAAAAAGCAGCTGCACCGCAAGCAACGGAAATTCGCGTTGCCATGATGCAACCACCACGCACAGGTTTGTCGCCACTTTCAGATGACGCGTTCAAACTGTCACGTTGGAGCACGGCAGAAACGCTGGTGAACCTAAACGATCAGTCTGTAGCAGAGCCTATGCTGGCAACAGAGTGGGAACAAGTTGACCCGATGACGTGGCAGTTTACGGTACGTAAGGGCGTGAAATTCCACGATGGTTCTGAGCTTGATGCCAACGCGGTTGTGAACTCTCTACAAAAAGCATTAGATGCCGCACCAAAACCACGCATTTTGGATGGTATCGAATGGCAAGTTCGCGCACTGGACGACTTCACTGTTGAAATCAAAACGACCTTTAACGATCCATTGTTGCCAAGCCGTCTATCTAGCCCACAGCTAGCGATCCTTTCTGGTGCTGCATATCAAGACAACGGTCGCGTCGTGCCAATCAATGCGGGTACGGGTCCATTCGTTCTGACAGAAATCAACGGGACAACCAGCGCAAAACTGAAGCGTTTTGACGGTTACTGGGGTGAAAAAGCAAAAGTAGACAGTATCTTTGCTGAATACGTACCAAACGGTTTTGCTCGTGCTGCAGCGCTGCGTACCGGTGAGGCGGATGTAGTTGAAGCGGTTCCTGTATCGCAAATCGCGATGATGGAATCTTCACAGCTGCACGAAGTCGCAATGCCACGTACCAACACGCTTTACCTAAACAACAAATCAGATGTGTTTAGCCAGTTCGGTTTGCGTAAAGCAGCAGCTCAAGCGGTTAACCGTGAGCAAATCATCAAAACGGTTTACGAGAACCACGCCGATTCAGCGAAAGGTCTGTTAGGTCCGGCATTGGCATGGGCTCAACCAATTCGTGACGCGAACCCTCGTATGGAAACCATGGAAATGCGCCACGCGAACGGTGAGAAGATCACCATCGGTACATTTACCGACCGTGCTGAGTTGCCAGAAGTAGCGGTGCTGCTAAAGCAGCAACTTGAAGCGGCTGGCTTTGTGGTTGAGCTAGATGTTCGTGAATACGCACAAATCGAAAACGATGCACTAGCAGGTAAGTTCGATGCGTTCTTGTTGTCACGCGCAACGGTGCTGGATTCTGGTGACCCAGTGGCGTACATGCAAAGTGACTTTAGCTGTAAAGGTTCTTACAACCTAGGTCAGTTCTGCTCTGAAGAAGTGGACGCAGCCTTGAAACACGCCGACCGTCAGCCGTTGGGTGAGAAACGCCAACAAGCGATCATCGAAGCAGAAAGCAAAATCCTTGAGCAATACGCTGTGATTCCACTGCTTCACGAGCGTGTAATCCAAGGTGAGAGTGACCGCGTGAAGAACGCACAACGCGACCCACGTGAGCGTCGCCTGATCGACCAGTTTACTGAGGTGAACTAACTCGATGTCGTCTGTTGCCAACATGCGCTCTCGTTGGAGCGCTTGTATGCCTGAATGGTTTACGCGTTTTTTGTCGCGCTTCCTGTCTCTCGGGGTAGTGGTTGTGCTGGTGGGTTTGATGCCGGATATTGCAGGTATCGATCCAAGCCAATCAATCCTCCGTGCCCGTGCGGGTGCTCAACAATTGCTGACGGCGGAAGCTCTGCAAGCCATTCGAGAAGATCTTCAACTTGACCGCAGCGCTGCTGAGCGACTGTGGGATTGGTTGACGCTTGCCATGCAAGGTGACTTAGGTGTCTCTTGGGTGAGTGGCGCATCTGTGATGGAGAGCGTTCAACAAACCGCAAAAACGTCACTATTACTGATGCTTACAGCGCTAGGCATGGCATTTGTAATGTGCATGGCGAGCGTACTTTACACTGTGCGTCGTTGGCAACAGAATCGTTTAGACAAGCATCATGACACGCTCAGTTCGGTGTTGGTTTCATTGCCTGAATACGTGATTGCTTCGTTGCTGATCATGGTGTTTTCCATCTGGTTGGGCTGGTTCCCGCCTTATGGCTGGCAAGGCGTGCAAAACCTCTGGCTACCCAGCTTGGCAATGGCATTGCCTGCTGCTGGCTTGTTCGGGCGCTTGCTCAATGACAGCCTCAAGCGTGTACTAGATGAGCCTTGGGTGATCACTTGGCTATCGGCGAACGTCAGTAAGTTTCAAATCTTACGCTTTGCCTTGTGGCGTGCCGTTAGTAACTTGATTCCTCAAATCGCAATGACGGTGATTGGTTTAACCGGCGGTGCGGTTGCTGTGGAACAGGTGTTCTCCATTCCAGGTATCGGACGACTAATATTAGGCGCGGCGAAGTCACAAGATCTGCCGATGCTACAAGGTGGTTTGTTAGTGTTGCTGGTGTTCTCGATGTTGATCAGCAGTGCGAGCATCTTATTACAGCGCTGGTTACTCGGGCACAGTGTCACAAGTGGCAAGTTGATCAGCAGTCACAGCACGTTCCGTTTTACCCAAAGCACCACCAAACGCATCGTCAGTGCCACAATCTTTGCCTTGCTGATTGGTTGTGCGGGATGGGCGTTAATACGCGATCCTTACACCATCCAATTTACTCGCCTTGAATCGCCTAGCTTAGCAGCACCGTTTGGTGCCGATGCGGTCGGGCGAGATCTGCTTGCTCGTGTTGGCGGCGGTATGATGTCGACAATCAAAATGGGCATCATCGCAACCTTCCTAAGTTTGGTGATTGGTTTGCTGCTCGGCTTCGTGACTCGTTATAGCCAAGGCCTAATTGAGATCACCAAAGGTGTGCCATACATTGTGGCTGGTCTGCTGATTGCTGGTCTAACGGGGATGAACCCAAACAGCGCTTTGATTGCGATTGTTATGGTGTCATGGGCACCATTAGCGGCGCACTGTGCGAGCTTGTTGATGGAAGCCAAAGCGCAGCCTTACACGCATCTTGCGCCCATTTGGGGAACCAGTCAGTGGCGAGTACTCCGTTACTACTTGTTGCCTTACGTACTGCCGCCATTGATTCGTCACGCGTTTCTACGTTTGCCATACATTACGCTCAGCCTGACGTCTCTGAGTTTTATCGGACTTGGCGTTAAGCCACCAGAACCTGAGTGGGGCTTATTGATTGCAGAGAATCTGCCTTACATCGAGCGCTCACCATTGGGTGTCTTACTGCCAATCTCAGGTTTAGTTTTGATGGCAATTGCAATCAACTTGTTGTTCGACGATTAAACCGGACTCGTGAACTTTCCAACAGCCTCAATAGCGATATTGAGGCTGTTTTCTTTCTGTTTCATTATTCGCCATTGTGCGTCCCAAAAGCCACGCGCACATTTGCGCTCTGGCGTGCCATTCTTAAGCTGACTTTCTCGGTTTTTATCTTGATAGGAAAGGGCATGAAGGAATACGCGCCGCAGTACAGCAAAAAAGAAAAGATCATCAGAGTCGCTATCGCTGGCGTATTTGGCCTTCTAGTTGGCGTGCTGTTTAAGCTTAAGGGAGAGCCTCTTCTGCAAGCAGTCGCCGAAGCGCCGGAATGTTATGAAGTGTTCGGTATGTCAGGTTTGGAACTTCTGGTTCACATACTGTTCTTTTGGATGCCACTGTCCGTGTTTTTACTTACTTCGGTATTGATGTTGCCACTTGGCGTACGTGGTTTGATCGAAGGTCAGTTTCCACCTAAAGGTGTGAAGGTATTCAGACCCACTGTGATTCAACGCGGCAAGCTCGGTACGTTCAAATCCCTTATTCATCTCTTGTTCCCCTTATTGTGCTTTGGCTTTGTTGTATGGGGGAATGTTCAAATCGAACCCATGATGGAAATGTTCCAATCTAACCAAGGTATATCGAACTGTACCGATTGAAGTTATGTGACCTTGCTTCCTAGAAAAATCGTCCAATAAATCAGTTATTTGTTGAATCTAAAATATTACTCGTAAAGATAAAAATTATTATAATACGTTGCACTGTATATGAAATTACTTGTGCTGTCTCTTTGTTATAATTGGGCGCGATTTGAACAAAATAACAAAAGGTATCTATTCATGTTCAGCAACCTGTCTATCAAGCAAAAGATAGTTCTCCCTCTATCTTTGATGATTGCATTACTGACCGTTAGCTCGGTATTAAATGTTCTCACCATGTGGAAACAAACGGAGCTAAGCGACACACTTAATGAGCAAATCATTCCAAATCTATTTACGATAGAAGATGCTTACCGCGATCTTTATCAAGCGACTTCTGCTATTCAAGCCCTAGCATTGGCAGAAACACCGCAAGAGATCGACCATCACCTTTTTGAATATAAAGACAATGCTTACAAAGCCTTGCCACGCATGCAGAAAGCGCTCGAACTGACTCAAGCTGGTCTTCTGCCTGCCCATCAAACAATAGAAATTAATAAGCTTGTGTCATTGGGTCAAAAATGGCTCGATAGCTATGAAGAGATGATTAACAGCCCACAAACACAATGGCCAAGTTACTACAGCGAGCACAAAGGATTATTTGATACTCAGTTTGTTGCCGTTCGCAAGCAGTTAAACGTGGTTAAAGATGCTATTGAAGTCAAACAAAAGGCACTGAAATCGGACATCAATGCAGCAGGTTTGCGTGCAGAGTTCATCCTAGAGGCCGGCATCGCGATCGTGATTATCGCTGCACTGGGCATGATGGTATTGCTGCTTAGAACCGTGGTGAAGCCAATCAACAATATCAAAGATGCGATGGTGCAAATTGCTTCTGGCGAAGGCGATCTAAGTCAGCGTATTAACGTCCATTCTCAGGATGAAATCGGTCAATTGGCTGGTGGCTTTAACCAATTCGTGACTAAGATCCAAGCGACGGTGTCACAAGTGGTGGAAAGCGCTAATACACTGCGCCAAGAGATGAACAACCTAAACTCACTGACTTCGACCATCGCAGATTCAACCGTTGGCCAACAGCGTGACAGTGAAGCCGTTGCTGCAGCGGTACACGAGATGCAAGTGACCAGTCGTAATGTTAGCGACAGTGCGACTGAGGCTGCACTTGCTAGCCAAACGGCCAATGAAGAGCTCGCAAATACAAATATCATTCTTGAACAAACTGTGGGTGCTATTCGCGACCTAGCGGGTGAGATTGAAAGCGCGAGCCAAGTCATCAACACCTTGGATAACGATGTGAGCAATATTGCTTCGGTATTGGATGTTATCCGTGGTATTGCAGAGCAGACTAACTTGTTGGCATTGAACGCGGCGATTGAAGCAGCGCGTGCCGGTGAACAAGGTCGTGGTTTCGCTGTGGTTGCAGATGAAGTTCGTTCCCTAGCAAGCCGCACGCAAAAGAGCACCGGCGAGATCCAAACCATGATCGAGAAGCTGCAAGCGGGTGCATCTCAAGCAGTGGAAGTGATGCAGGGCAGCAAAACCAGCAGTGAAGACACCATTCAATCGGCAGGTTTGGCGACAGAATCCTTGGCAGAAATCCTCAACGCGATCGCACGCATGAATGAGATGAACACGCACATTGCGACAGCAGCGGGCCAACAAAGCTCAGTGAGTGATGAAGTGAACAGCAACGTTCAAGGTATCGCAGACAGCAGTATGTCGATTGTAGATGTAGTGAGCCAAGCACAACAGTCATTGTCTATGTTGTCTGAACAGACACAACAGTTAGACAAGCAAGTCAGCCAGTTCCGCGTTTAATCTCAGCGGTAGACTGATCTAACTAAAAGAAAAAAGGCATCTTGATTATCAAATATGCCTTTTTTATAAACATTACTGGATGCTGATTGGATTAATATGAACAGCGGAAAGACATGTTTGATAGCGTTCTTTTGGCTCTACCGGAGAAAAAGATATTGCATTGGTCATCAATGTAATAAACACGGTTGTATCGCACGCTTACTGGTTTGTCATCACCTACTACAATGTAATCCTTCCCTTTTGATTTGGAATACTCGTAGTGATATTCCATAAACTGGTAGCTGTCTTCCGCAGAATCAAGCGTAGAGTAATGAATTTGGGAATCCATGCGGTTTTTATACAACTTGGTGTAGGTTGTCCAACGATAGCCTGATGCTTCTACTTTGCCGAACAACTGTACTTTTGATTGATGTGCAATTAGCAATAGAACTCCATTTAACACGATCACTAGTGCTAATGCCTTATATTTATTGGCATTCAAGTAAGAGTTCATCTTTGTGATAAATACATTCATGGTTATCAATTGTTACGGTTATTGTGCCATCATCTGAACGTTGGGCTTCTGGGTATGGCGCGGCGCTAAGTACTTTTTCGAAATCATGTTTGTAATAAAGTGCGCTGGCGGTATTCCATAAATTAAACATGGTTACGATTAACAAGACTGCAAACAGAATCCGCCACGACTTTAGGTTTTGGTGATGAGCAGCCTTCATACCCAGTATTGGAAGCACGTCATGCTTGGGCTCGATGTGTTTTTCAGAAGTAAGTTCTTCGTCCTCAGTAACATCGAAGTTTAATGAATAGCCAACACCAGGAATGTTGATGAGAATTTTCTTATCATTGTCTTCAAGCGTTCGTCGAGTGCGATTGATCAACTGAGGCAAACTCTCTTGAGATATGTGCTCATAGCCCCAAACCTGCTGAATAATCTCTTTATTACTGATCGTGCTTGGGTGCGCGTCAACTAAGCAGTTCAATAATGCTTTTTGCTTGTTGGTGAGCTTAACGGTGCCTTGCTCTTTTGTTCTGCCACTCAAAAGGGAGGGCTGTAAATTGTGAGTCGTCCTGTCCCATGTGAATTTCCCTAATACTATTCTATTGTTGTTTTTCATAACCAACTTATTTCGTATATTAGGTTGTTTAGGGGGAGCGAATTATAGGGTAATGAATACGGAAATCAACGCCTATATTTGCAATTTATTTAATCAAAGCGCGCTCTAAATGTTCAATTGGTGATTAAATGTTATGCGAGTGTAAATTCTTGTGTTTTCACTTATTTTCACGATATTTAATAAACTTTCTTTTTCTTCGTAGCAGCAACGCATCCTCCAAAATACTTTGCTTTGTCACGATTTCTCTCGCTTTGTCCACTCTTTTTTCTTGTTTTTATTAGGAAAAATCTGTTTTCGATTGCTCACAGAAAATTTATTTTTCCAATATAAATGCGTTCAAATTGAGAGATCAATAACAGGTTTCGAGCAAATATTTTTGTCTATCGTAAAGAGCGGTAAATTTTGTTGTATGTACAACATTGAGTAATTATCATCCCGAATAATATTTGCTGACTTTTTATTGGGTCACTGTTTTTATTTAGGAAGAGAGAAGTTTCATGAGACGTAGAACCACGCTATCACTTCTGATTGCGTCGAGCTTATTTTTGGCTGGATGTGAACAGAGTCAAGATGGACAAGCACAAGGTGGTCCCGCGCCAACACCGGAAGTGACTGTCATGACAGTTGAACCGGTTCGCCAAGCGCTAACGGTGGAATTGCCTGGTCGTAGCCGCGCATTTAAAGAAGCAGAAGTTCGCCCACAGGTAACGGGTATTATTTCTGAGCGAAATTTTGTTGAGGGTGGCGTGGTAGAGAAGGGTCAATCGCTATACCAGATTGATGATTCTACTTTCCAAGCTGATTTATTGAGTGCAGAGGCGGAACTGATCCGTGCGCAAGCATCGGAAGAATCAACGTACTCAACAGTGCGTCGTTACCGTGCATTGATCACTAAAAAGTCGATCAGCCAACAAGCATTGGACGAAGCAGAAGCGGCTTATAAAGAAGCGAAAGCGCAAGTGTTAGTCGCGAAAGCGAAGATCAACACAGCGAAGATCAATTTGTCTTACGCACAAGTAAAGGCGCCAATTAGCGGTGTGATCAGCAAGTCTAACGTAACGGCGGGTGCGCTGGTAACGGCAAACCAAGCGGCGACGCTGACGACTATCCAACAGTTAGACCCAATCAATGTTGATATCGTGCAATCTTCTGCTCAACTACTCCGTTTGAAAGCAGCGATGTCACAAGGTCACTTGCAAAAAGATGAGACAGCTCAAGTCACGCTGACGCTCGAAGATGGTTCGACATACGCGCACAAAGGTGCAATGAAGTTTACTGAAGTGAACGTAGACGAAAGTACCGGAAGCGTAACGCTACGTGCAGAATTTGCGAACCCAGATGGCTTGTTGCTACCGGGTATGTTCGTGCGTGCGACGGTAACGGTTGGTGTCGACCCTGTTGCTATTCTTATCCCGCAAAATACAGTAACGCGTGATGCAACGGGTAAAGCCTCAGTAATGACGGTAGGTGAAGACAACAAAGTAACAATCACTCCGGTAACAACGGCTGAGTCTATTGGTAATCAATGGCGCATCACTGACGGTCTGAAAGTGGGTGATAAAGTCATCACAACAGGCCTACAGATGATCCAACCGGGTAACCCAGTGACCATTCAATCAGGTGAGCAGGCATAATCATGGCACGATTCTTTATCGATCGTCCGGTATTTGCTTGGGTTCTTGCGATTCTGACCATGTTGGCGGGCGTAATGTCCCTGTTCAACTTGCCGGTTTCTCAATACCCGACGATTTCACCGACCACGATCTCAATCAATGCCCGTTACCCTGGTGCTTCTGCGAAAACCGTAGAAGACTCAGTGACTCAGGTTATCGAGCAAAACATGACGGGTCTGGACTACCTACGCTACCTAAACTCAAGCAGTGATGCGTTTGGTAACGCGACCATTACGCTGACGTTTGACAGCGAAGCTGATCCAGATATCGCGCAAGTTCAGGTGCAGAACAAACTGCAATTGGCGATGACGTCACTTCCGATGGAGGTACAAAGCCAAGGTATCATCGTAAACAAATCCAACACCTCATTTTTGATGGTTGTGGCGGTTTACTCTGAAGACCCTGAATTCACAGAAAACGACATTGGCGACTTTGTTGTAACCAATATTCAAGATCCGATCAGTCGTGTTACGGGTGTAGGTCAAGTGCAAGCGTTTGGTTCTCAATACGCAATGCGTGTTTGGCTAGACCCATTCAAACTGACTCAGTTCAACCTAACGGCAATCGACGTTGCGAACGCGATTCGTGAGCAGAATGCACAGGTTTCTTCTGGTCAGTTAGGTGCTGCACCTGCTCAGTCTGGTCAGTTGCTTAACGCGACGATTTCTTCAGCAAGTCGTCTAACCAGTGTGGCTGAATTCAGAAACATCATTCTGAAATCAGAAGCGAACGGTTCGAACGTTTACCTAAAAGACGTGGCGCGTGTTGAGCGCGGCGCAGAAAGCTACGATATCAAAGGTCAGTACAACGGCTTCCCAGCGGCAGGTCTTGGTATCTCGCTAGGTACTGGTGCGAACGCGCTAGAAACGGCAGAAGCAGTAAAAGAACGTCTTGGTCAGCTAAGTGCGACTTTCCCAGACGGCTTGAAGATCGCTTACCCGTTTGAGACAACGCCTTTCGTAGATGCGTCGATCAAGGAAGTAATCAAGACACTGCTTGAAGCAATCGTGTTGGTATTCTTGATCATGTATCTGTTCTTGCAGAACTTCCGTGCAACGATCATCCCAACGATTGCGGTACCTGTTGTATTGCTAGGTACGTTTGCCGTCTTGTACGCGACGGGCTTTAGTGTCAACACCTTAACCATGTTTGCGATGGTTCTGGCAATCGGCTTACTGGTGGACGATGCGATCGTTGTGGTTGAGAACGTGGAACGTGTAATGCACGAGGACGGTCTCGATCCAAAAGAAGCAACCAAGAAGTCAATGGGGCAGATTACTGGCGCACTAGTGGGCGTTGGTTTGACGTTGTCTGCGGTATTCGTACCGATGGCGTTCATGTCTGGCTCAACCGGTGTGATCTACCGTCAGTTCTCCATCACCATCGTAGCGGCAATGACGCTCTCGGTATTGGTGGCGATCATTCTTACTCCGGCACTTTGTGCGAGCTTGCTGAAAAAAGGTGACGCAGAATTTTCGGATAAGAAAGGTTTCTTTGGCTGGTTCAACCGTAAGTTTGATGCGGCAACGGCGGGTTACGAAGCGGGCGTAGCGAAAATGCTAAAACGCACTGGTCGTATGCTGTTGGTATTCGCGGCAATGAGTGCGGGCGCAGGTTGGTTGTTCATGAACCTACCAACGTCTTTCCTACCGGACGAAGACCAAGGTACTGTGTTCTCAATGGCAATCTTGCCACCGAACTCGACTCAAGAGCAGACAGAAAAGACGCTAGAAAAAGTCCGTAACTACTTCCTAGAAGAAGAGAAAGACAACGTCGCGTCAGTGTTCTCGGTAGCGGGCTTCAGCTTCGCGGGTCAAGGTCAGAACATGGGCATGGCGTTTATCGGTCTGAAAGATTGGTCAGAGCGTGAAGCGCCGGGTTCGGATGCGGCTTCGCTGACAGGTCGTGCGATGGGTTACTTCTCAACGATTAAAGAAGCAATGGTGTTTGCGTTTGCGCCACCAGCGATTCAAGAGTTGGGTAACGCGACTGGTTTCGACTTCTACCTACAAGACTCAACTGGTAACGGTCATGAAGCGCTTGTAGCGGCTCAATACCAAATCCTAGGTATGGCAGCACAAAACCCGAAACTGGTGGGTGTGCGTCCAAATGGTCAAGCAGATGCGCCGATGTACCAAGTTCATATCGACCACGTGAAATTGCGTGCGCTGGATGTGAGCATTAATGATGTAAACCAAATCCTAGCTTCGGCATGGGGGGGGGCATACATCAACGATTACATCGATCGCGGACGCGTGAAGAAGGTAATGGTGCAGAGTGACGCAGAACACCGTATGCAACCGAAAGACTTCGACTCATGGTACGTGCGTAACTCACAAGGCGAGATGGTGCCATTCTCGGCATTTGCAACGGGTGAGTGGACTTACGGTTCTCCGCTATTGCAACGCTTTAACGGTCTACCTGCGATGAACATCCAAGGTGGTGCGGCTCCGGGCGTAAGTACTGGTGAAGCGATGGCAGAAATCGAAGCCATGGTAGAAAAACTGCCTCCTGGCTTTACGGTGAACTGGAACGGTATCTCTTACGAGGAACGTCTGTCTGGTAACCAAGCGCCAATGCTTTACGCGCTGTCGATTCTGGTTGTCTTCCTTGTACTAGCAGCACTTTATGAGAGCTGGTCAGTACCATTCGCGGTTGTGCTTGTTGTACCTCTAGGTGTACTAGGTGCGGTACTTGCGGTCATGACTCGCGGTATGGATAACGACGTATTCTTCCAAGTAAGCTTGTTGACCACTGTTGGTCTGGCAACGAAGAACGCGATCCTTATCGTGGAATTTGCGAAAGAATACTACGAGAAAGGCGCGGGCTTGATTGAAGCAACGCTGCACGCGGTACGTGTTCGTCTTCGTCCTATCATAATGACCTCGCTTGCGTTTGGTCTGGGTGTAGTGCCACTAGCGATCAGTGCGGGTGTAGGCTCTGCAGGTCAGAACGCGGTAGGTACGGGCGTACTTGGCGGTATGGTAAGTGCGACCTTGCTTGGTATCTTCTTCGTGCCTGTGTTCTTCGTTGTGGTTGAGCGTTTGTTCGACCGCCGCGCAAGAAAAGAAGCACAAAAAGAGCAAGTGGAATCTACTTCACAGCCAACGGCAAGCCAAGAGTAGGACTTAGCGCTAAAGACTAAGTTATACTATTGCTAATAAGTACAAGAAAAGGGCGCTTCGGCGTCCTTTATTTTTGGATTCAATTGGATAGTTTGGGTTTGAGGCAAACACCAGACTATCCAAATGAAAACAAAGCCGAAAGTAGAATAGGCAAGTATGAAAGATCAGAAGATTTCTCCGATATCCGTGTTGGATCAAAGCCCGATGTTTGTGTGCAGCGTGATGAACCGAACCTTCCGCAATCGTGCTCAAGCAGAGCTATCGCGTCAGGACTTAATGACGTTGGAAATGGCGAGTGCCTTGGCGGCGTTAGAAGAGTTTCAACCGATGAGCCAGCAAGAGTTGGCGGATGCGGTTCTGACAGAACGAAGCGTCGCAAAACGCATGGTGGATAACTTAGAGAAACGAGGTTTTGTTAAAGTTTCAAAGAGCGAAACCAATCAGAGATTAAAGATTCTGACACTCACCAAAGAAGGCGTAGAAGCGGTACGCAAAGTGCACCGCATCATGACCAACCTCAAGCAAGATTTCTTCTCTTGTTTGACGGAAGAGGAATCCGACGAATTCTTCCGTTTGGTCCGTAAAATGACCTTAGCCAATCACGCTTAATTCTGCGTTTCAAACGATGGCGAACCAATTAGCTTTCTGTGAGAAAACGGTTCGCCACTTCAGCTTCTTGCTTTTTCATCAATTGATGCGCGGTCAGCATGTGTTGTTCCATCACTTGTTTGGCTTTTGAAGTGTCACCTTTACGCAATGCCTCCACCAGTGCACGTTGGCTTTGCACGCCCGTTTGCCACAGTTTGTGGTTTCCCGGTTCATACAGTTTGCGATAAATCGTTAGCTCGGTAAGCATCTGTGCAGTAAAGCGAACCACAAACTTCAGCAGCTCATTGCCAGAGTAACTGGCCAAGAGGCTGTGAAACTCAATCGATGCAATGTGGTGCTCGCGCTCTTGATACACGTCTTCTGGTGGCGTTTGGTACTTATCGATTTGCTGATCGAGACGAGCAAGTTGCTCATCGGTCAATGTGCCCGCCAATGATGCCGCGATCTCTGGTTCAAGTGACAAGCGGATTTGGTACAGATCAGAAATCGAAACGTCTTTGAAGAACAGGTAGTTGCTTAGCAGTGCCTGAGCTTTGTTCTCACTCATTTCGCTAACAAACACACCGCCTTTTGGCCCTGTCTTGGTCGAGAGAATACCTTGCGCCTCAAGGATTCGCATGCTTTCTCGCACCGTGCTTTTGGAAGCATCAAAGATTTCCATGACTTCGATTTCACTCGGCAGACGATCGCCGGGCTGCAAAGCTTGATCGACGATCCAAGTTTTGATCGACTCGGCCAGTTGTTGAGTTCTACGTCCTTTCGCGCTGCTTGCCACATTTTCCTCGCTGGGTTATCTCGCGGTATCTATTGAATTTTGAAGGAAATTCAAAGGATGTCACCTGTTTTCTGCCTTTCATTTTCTGAAAAACGAACACGGTTTTAGTTATGAAACCATCCGATTATCGATCGAATCGTACTCACAAAAAAGTCTATTTATCATGATAAATGTCTTTCATTTGATATTTATCATGATAAATTAAAAATGAACATGGTTAGAAATAGAGCGATTCAAGATGGAAAAATTTGTAGAAACGGCCAGTCTAGCGTGGGAATGGTTGGAAGATATTGCTCAATGCAGCCAAACCAATGACCCAGATAGCGAAGGCGTGACGCGTTTGTGTGCCAGTGAAGAGCACGCAAAAGCAAATGAAAAGCTACGCGAGTGGATGTTGTTGTCTGGCATGGAAGTGCGCATGGATAACGCGGCTAACCTTATTGGTCGTTATCACAGCCCGAGCCCAAATGCGCAGACGCTGATCTTTGGTTCTCATCAAGATACCGTGCCAAATGGTGGCAAATACGATGGTATTTTAGGTGTCATCCTACCTATCGCTTTGGTTCATTATTTCCATCAGCATAAATTTGAATTTCCTTTCCATATCGATGTGATTGCCTTCAGTGATGAAGAAGGCACGCGATTCCAATCGACATTACTTGGTTCAAAAGCCATTGCCGGAACGTTTGACCCGAGCGTTTTGGAGGCACGCGACGCTTACGGTATTACGATGCGTGAAGCTCTGACTTCATTCGGTTGCCATCCAGAACTTATTGCGCAAGATGCTTACGACAAAAATAAGGTGTTGGGCTTTGTGGAACTCCACATTGAGCAAGGCCCGCAACTTGAGCAAGCGAATTTGCCTGTGGGTGTGGTTACGGCCATCACCGGTATCGAGCGCCATACTTTGTCGGTTTTAGGTAAAGCTGGTCACGCGGGTACCGTGCCAATGAACATGCGCCAAGATGCGCTAGTTGGGGCTGCGCAGGTCATCCATATGTTTGACCAACTGTGTAAGCGTGAAGACGACCTTGTGGGTGTGGTGGGCAAAATTGCCAACTTCCCGAACGGTGTGAATGTGATTCCTCAGCAAACGGACATCACTATTGAACTGCGCTCGCCAAATGATGCTTCTCGTATTGCCGCACGACAAGAAATGTTGGCAAACATCGAAACCTTAATGACGCAGTACAACCTAGCGTATCGCCACGAGCAAACTTACGAGCAAGCGGCGGTCACTTGCTCTGATTCGCTTTCCTCGGCACTGACTCAGGCGATCTCGCTATCCAATATTGAAGCTAAGCATCTATTTAGTGGTGCAGGGCATGATGGTCTTGCGGTATGTGAATTAACGGACATTGCGATGCTATTTATGCGTTGTACGGATGGGGTTAGCCATCATTCTGATGAAGCGATTTTGCAACAAGATCTAGTAGCAGCAGTCGAGGTTCTGAACCATTTCTGCATGCTGATGAAACACCAATAAAAGCGAAATAACACAAGAGAGGGTGGGGATTCATCCTCTTTTTTACTTTCAAAACCAAGACTTGGTTTTAGCTTGTGAACGTGAAGGCTCATACCAATGGGTTTTCATTCCTATACTAAGGAGAGATTTTGTTATGGATATGACAAAAAAGATGGAGACAACAGAGAAGAAGGCTTGGTACAAAAGTATGCCGGACCCAATGGTCCTGATCTTTATGATTTTGGTGGCAACGTATCTACTGACTTTTGTTGTGCCTGCCGGGGAGTTCTCACGTGTTGTGGTGGACGGTCGTACTACCGTTGTGCCTAACTCATTTGCTTATCTGAGTGATGTGCCTGCGGTGCATTTCTTTGATATTTTTGTCGCGATTCCGAAAGGTTTGATCAGTGCGGCGCCTTACTTGTTCATCGTATTTATTGCTGGTGGCTTGTTCCACATCTTGCAACGTACCGGAGCATTAGAGAACGCAATTGGTGTGGCGGTAAACAAAGCGGGTGTGAAGAACCGTAATTTGATCATCACCATCGGCACCTTTATCTACGGTTTCTTTGGCGTGGCGGTAGGCTTTGAGAACAACATCGCACTTGTTCCGGTTGCGGTTCTGATTTCTGCTGCGGTTGGTTACTCCAGCCTTGTCGGTACGGTAATGGCAGTGGGTGGTATCGGTGTAGGCTTTGCACTGTCACCAATCAACCCTTATACCGTAGGTGTTGCTCAAGGTATTGCTGAACTGCCTACTTTCTCGGGCGCTTGGCTGCGTGCTGCGATGGTGATTTCCTCTCTTGCATTACTGTCTTACTACATCTGTACTCGTGTAGCGAAGATGGAGTTTAAAGAGCCAGATTCAGCAGAGGGCTTAAGTAAAGATCTTTCAGAATACCACCTAGAGAAGAAAGACAAACTGACGCTGGGCGTATTCCTAGCAGGCCTAGGAGTGATGCTCTACGGCGTATTTGCTAACGGTTGGTACATCAACGAGATCGCGGGCTTGTTCTTATTGATGGCGATTGTGATCGGCGCAGTCAACGGCTTAAGCGCCAATGGCATTGTGAAGCAGATGATGGAAGGTGCATCGGGCGTAACTGCAGGTGCATTGGTGATTGGTGTTGCGGCATCGATTCAAATCATTCTCGACCAAGCACAAATCATCGACACCATCGTTAACGCGCTAAGCTCACTTATTCAAGATATGCCGATTGCTATCTCTGCGATTGTTGCGAGTGTGGTGCAAGGTGTGATCAACCTATTCGTACCATCGGGTTCTGGTCAGGCAATGGTGACCATGCCGATCCTAATTCCTGTGGCTGACCTTACTGGCATGAGCCGCCAGCTGATGATCACCGCATTCCAAGTGGGTGACGGTCTGACCAACCTTATCGTACCGACTTCTGGTGGTACGCTAGCGATGTTGGCGCTTGGTCGCGTGTCTTACGAGCAGTGGCTCAAAGCCATCATGCCATTCATGGCGTTCGTTTATGTTCTATGTTGGGTAGCCCTGTTTGTTGGACAAATGGTTGGTTACTAACGTCTTTTATACTGAGAATCTATGACGATTTCACTTATACACGTTAACCCAGAAACAGGGTTATCGGCTTCCATTACAGCGACTGGCGGCGTTGCCGTCGGTGGCTACGTAAACCACAGTTGGCGTGCGATTGGCGCGTGTGCCACCCAAGGCTTGTTTACTAATCCTTGGTATGCCGACAACGCTAAGCGATGGTTATCCCAAGGGCTTTGTTGCCATGATGTGGTTGAGCGTTTGAAAGAGGGCGATGCTGAATTTGCTAAGCGCCAATGCATGGTAATGGATAAACATGGCCACGCGGCGTTTATCAATGGTGAAGAGAACATCGCGCACGTGGGTTCTCTTGCTTTTCAAGATCTCGCCGTTGCTGGCAACATGCTAGAAAGTGACGCGGTTATTGAAGCTTTTGCGGATTCATTTATGGCTCAAACAATGCTGAATGCTGAGCAAGTGAGAGCAGGGGACAAACCTCAATATCATGAGAACTACGAAGCAAGGTTAGCGGAAGTGCTCATAACTGCACTAGAAGCCGCGTTGGAAGCAGGCGGCGATAAGCGCGGTACGTATTCGGCTTCGCTTCGTATTGAAAGCTACACGCAAGCACCGATTGATATTCGTGTTGATTGGTCTGACGATAGCCTAATTGAAGACATGAGAAAGGTACTGAGTCGCGTACAAGCACCGAGCTTCCAAGAGTTTCTCAACGGATTGCCGAATCAGTAAGAGGATTCATGTCGCGCGAAATAAAAAGCCGAACTGTTATTGCTGTTCGGCTTTTTTGTATCGGTTAAAACATAATTTTGTTTTCAACTTTAACGATGCCGTTGAGTGAAACAGAAACGACATCGTTATCTTTCACTTCAACAGTGTGAGTTGGTAAGTCGATGTAAATTAAATCGCCTGGTTTGAGTGTAAAATACTGGCTGAGTTCACTCACAACTTCTGCTGGAGAATAGGTCATTTCTGCCAAGGCATCATCGTTAATTGCTTTACCGTTGATTTTCGAAGAAACATGAATCCGGGTGAAATCGAGTCCGCGAACGATCTCATTCGCAATTGGGGCAAAACCGTCGGCACTTTTGGCTCTTAACGAATGGGCATCATGCTGCAGCCAGTTTGGTTCCGTAAGATCGCCCCCAACGGTGAGTCCAAATATGGCGGCTGACGCTTGCTTGGTATCGATATTCTTACTTTGCTTTCCTATCACGACGACTAAGGAGCTGGAATACTCTATGTTCTTCGCATCGGTTGGTATTTGAATAGGAACACCTTTCGATATTAAGGCTGAGGGGAGTTTAAACGAAAATTGATAATCGTTTGCTTGTGTTTCACCAAGCTGTTTTTGGGCTTGAACAACGAATACTTTTTCAGGCTTAGTTGGAAGTAACAGGTTTACATCACGGACAGACATTTTTCGGGATGAAAGGGATGAGTCAGAGAAAATATCCCCCTTAAGAGGATAAATTGAGTCTTCAACGAGCTTACCGTATCCGATTTTTCCGAGGTGTTGATAGCGAACATATGTCGTTGAAGAGGCATTCGCGGCAAGGCTAACAACACTTAAACACGCACCTAAACATAATGCGATGAGCTTCATTCTAGAAATCCTTATTTTTTAGCGCATTATATCGGTTAATTAAAGGGAAGCGTATGCCGATATCTCCCACTTGGGTATATGTTTCGATTAAATGAGACTGTAACTCTTAAGGATGACGATACCCAATGTGCAAGTGATTGTAGAGAGCACAGTCGTCAAAGCAATGATGTTCGCTGCTAAGACGGAGTTGCCTCCCATCGAACGTGCCATAACATAACTTGCTGCCGCCACAGGAGAGGCGTTCATAAAGAACAGAATGCCAAGCTCAATCCCTCTAAAGCCGACTAAATACGCACCTGTGGTAATCACGATAGGGGCGACGATCAGTTTGTAGCTACTGGCGAACCAAGACGGTCCTTTCTCTTTCTTCATCAAACTTAAATCGAGTGAGCCACCAGTACACAAAAGGGCGAGGGGAAGCGTCATCTTGGATAGATAGTTACCGGCATCAATCGCCACATCCGGAACCGGAATCGACAGAAGGTAGAACACCATGCCAGAGACAATCGCGATGATCAGAGGGTTGCGCGTTAAGGTTCTCACCATCATTTTGGCGGCTTGAGATCCAGACGTTGCCCCTTTTGGAGACAAACAAATCACCGCTTGCACGTTATAGATAAAGGTGGTCACCGCAACATAAAGCGCGGCTAGAGCGACACCTTGTGAACCGTAAGCATTCGCCACATACGCAATGCCGATGATGCCCGTATTGGCACGAAAGCCACCTTGGATTAAAACGCCTTGGTCGGGTGAAGATTTGAAGAACAGTTTGACAGAGATAAAAGTGAAGATGAAAAACGCGATGCTGGCAACAATGCCGTAATTGACGAAGCCGCTAGCCGCAGAGAAATCATGCTCGGAGACGACGATACTCAAGAACAACATCGCAGGCAGCGTGACCTGAAACACCAGTTTAGACCCGACTTCGATAAAGTTGTCGTTGATAAGCCCTATGCGTTTGAAGATTACGCCCAATACCAGCATTAAGCAGATGGGGCCAGTGATCGACAACGAGAATTGCAACTGATGTAAAACAGCATCCATGAGTGTATCCGCAACAAAAGAAAAGAGTTTTATAATTGTCATACAATTAAACCACAACTCAATCTTGGGAGACAGTAGGGTGGTGAAATTTTCTTCAGTTATTGTGGGGTTACTGGTGAAAGGAGAGGAAAACCAGTCTGGCTTGGATCACCAGACTGGAAGCAAACTCTAAAGCATAATTACTTTTGAGCGTTTGAAAGGAGGTAATCAGGCCCTGCTGTTTCCGCCGTTACGACAGACAGCTTGCTCGTATCTGCACCAACGCCTTGGTATTGAGTAAAGCCTTTCATTTGTTCGCTTTTTGGTAGTTCTACCGAGTAAGAAGCGATTTGTTCTGCGTTCGTCACCGTGCCGACGTAAACTTCGTTGTTGTAGGTAGGATTCACCAGCGGCAACTCTTCTGTCGCGCGTACGCTGACGAATTGCTCTTGCTGGTGGTTATCAACCACGTTGCTATCGAAGTGAACATCCACGCCAGCGAAAATGTTCTTCACTTCACTGTTGTTGAACAGGCTAACACGGTGCGTTTGGTTACCGTAGACAATGCCCCATTCCGTATCTACAAGGGTGTTGTTACGAATGGTGATGTTCTTTGGTGTCCATTGTTTGTTGAGCTCTTTGCCTTTCACTGCTTGGTCGAGCTTTTCGCCGTTTGCGACATCAATGATGCCGGTATTGATCACGATGCCGCCGCGCAGATCCGCATTACCTTCAATTTTGCCATCACGGCCGCGCGTGCCAGTGATGTAGTTGTTCTCAATCACGTGGTCTTCATCGTAAATACGCATACCGCCAGTCAGCAGTTTTTCGTTACCTAGAATCACGTTGTCTTTCACCACGTTCGCTTTACCGTGACGAAGAGAAATCAGAGAGGCACTTTCAAAGATAGTATTGCCAGAGATTTCATTGCCGCCTGACTTAATCGAAATCAGCTCGCGCTCACCATCCATATCGATCATCAGGTTGTTGGTGAACTTAGAGTTTGATGCCCATTGAGAAGATTTAGAGTCACCAATTCGAATCGCTTCCCAGCTGTTGCCGTTGTAGCGAATCGCTTCTTTGATATCGAATTCATTGAACTGGTTTGGTTTTTGGTCCAAGAAAATGTTGTTAGCAATAAGGTGGTTATCTGGTGTGTCGTCTTTTTGTACGCCAATTAAGGTGCCGCGCTTTTGCTTACCTTCAAAACGGTTATTGATCACCTTGCCATCTTTACCCCAAAGTGAAACCCACAAGTATTTCGGGTATTCAGAGCGACGTTCGTCCGGTTGGTATTCGTAAGCGTGGTTGAAGTAGTAGAACGTAGAGTTTTGCAAAGTGTTGTTGTTACCCATCATACGCACGCCGCCGAAACGTTCAGCAGGGCCGCCTTCGGTAAACACCAAACCGTCGACAGTGATGTTGTTACCTTCAAGACGAAGCTGAGCCAAACCCGTTAGCCAAACGCTGCCAGGTTGCTCCGCCTTGATGGTAATGTCGTTGGCTTTTACCGAGACGATATCAAGATCCGCGTATTTACCCGCAGGAATCGTAATTGTTGTACCGTCTTCGGCATTCTCCATCTGTTGTTTCAATGCTTGTACAGCGTCTGCTGATTGCGCTTCAAGTGCGCTGCCATCCACTGTGTTTAAGCGATCCGTAGCAAGCAAGTAATCGCGAGTGATGTCATTCACTGCGGTTTCAACAACAGCGGGACCCGCAGCTTCCGTCGTTTGAGAAGGTGAAGTGTTACAACCTACTAGGGTCAGGGCAGAAATGGACGCGGCAACCACGCCAGCAAGCATTGTTTTTTTCATAATGTATCTCTTTGTAGAAGCACAAAAAGCGGTTGAATACTCAACCGCTTGTTTCTCGTTATGAGTTCTCCGTTATCGGAGCCCCCTCAGAAGCGCGCTCTGCGTTGCCATCGACTGCTCTCATCAGCGCCACGCCGACGCCAAGAACAATCACACCACAGAACACGAAAATCATGCGTCCCCAGAATGGGTTAGGCAGTAAGAACATCGCCATCACACCCACACCAGACACGGCAATCAACGAACCCAACATTTGGCGTTGTTTGTTATCCAGTTTTTTCTGTTCCGTTGAGTCAGAAACCAACGGTGTTGCTAAGTTATTGAAGAAGCGGTCAACGTCTTGTTGGCGTTTCTCTTCAAGCGGTTTGTAGAACAGTGTCGACAGAGCAAAGAAGCCTGCGGTAAACACCAAGTGACCAATCAAACCAACCGCAACTTTTAGATCTGACCATTCACGGCCTGTTAGAGGCTGAAGATCAAACCAGTTTTGAATCATTTCCGGTGTGATGACAAAACCAACCGTGTAAGACACGATGCCACCTACCACCAATGTGCCCCAGCCAGCCCAGTCCGGTGTTCTCTTGATGAAGAAGCCACAGAACGCAGGAATCGTCATTGGGAAACCAATCAACGCGCCAACGTACATCATGGTGTCGAACAGGCTCAGACCTTTTAGCGAGTTGATGAACAGAGCAATCAAGATGATCGCGATGCCGAAGAAGGTAGAGGTGATTTTCGATACGATCATCAGCTCTTTTTCTGTCGCGTTCGGGCGCAGAATCGGCAAGTAGAAGTTCATCACGAAGATGCCTGAGTTACGGTTCAAACCTGAGTCCATTGACGACATCGTCGCTGCAAACATCGCTGAAATCAGCAGACCAACCATGCCCGCTGGCATGTATTTCTCAACAAAGTACAAGTAAGCAAAATCACCTGCTTTTGAACCTGCATCTGGGTAGTGCGCCGATAGGTCAACACCTTGGCTTGCAATGAACCAAGAAGGGGTAAACCAAATAAATACGCCCACTGTCATTAGTACACACGCAAGCAATGCAGCTTTCTTCGCATTTTTAGAGTCTTTTGCCGCTAGGTAACGGTGACAGTTCAACATGTTGTTGTTGATAGAGAACTGCTTTAAGAAAATGAACACTGCCCAGATACCAAAAATACTGAGGTAGTTCAGGTTGTTACCCGTTACAAAAGACCCGTTTTCTTGAACAGGGAAGTTCGCAATGATTTCTGTGATACCGCCGCCTTTTACTACCGCAACCACAGCACACGTCACTGTTACTGCCATGATGATGACCATCTGCATAAAGTCAGATGCGATAACCGCCCAAGAGCCGCCCGTTACGGACATCATCAGTACCACTAAACCCGTGATCCAAATGGTGGTTGTCATATCGAAGCCGAAAATGCCCGATGCGATGATCGCCAAACCATTCAACCAGATACCCGCAGAAATCACGCTGCTTGGCATGCCAGACCAAGTGAACACTTGCTCGTTAAAGCGACCAAAGCGCATGCGAATCGCATCAATCGGCGTGATAACGCGCAGCTGGCGGAATTTCGGTGCGAAGTACAGGTAGTTCATCAAGTAACCGAACGCATTCGCTAAGAAGATAGTCGCTACAGCGAAGCCATCGGTGTACGCTTTACCGGCCGCACCAGTAAATGTCCAAGCACTGAACTGGGTCATAAACGCCGTTGCGCCTACCATCCACCACAGCATGTTGCCGCCCCCGCGGAAGTAGTCACTGGTGGTGCTTGTAAATGTTCTAAACATCCAGCCTATCGCAATGAGGAATAGGAAATAGATGCCAACAATCAGGGTATTGAGTTCCATTTTTCGACCTTCTCATAGTCATTGATTTCTGCCAGATATATTATCCGTTCGATTATTTATTTGTACTACAATAATTCAATTGTGTGATGAAGTGATTAATACTGGAAATCGGATTGACCCATTACATTCTTCTGTTTCTATCTGCAAGAACTGATTGTTGTGAACTTAAAATCGATTATTCAATAACTTATGATGAGTTTTGTCAGTATGGAATCCCGTTAATTACATTCGCTTATCGTTTCAACAAGAAACTTTGGTTATACATTTTGCTTATTTTGTATGATTATTTCTTTGTTAAATTCGCTGGTTATTTAATGTCTCAACCGCAACGGACTTAACAAAAAAGTAAACAAATAGACCTGAGTGATAAGGGAAGAATGAAGCGGCTGAGTACAACCGCTTCATAAGGCAGATTTAGCTTTCGGTTACCGCTTGTTGGGTTTGAGTACCGTTGTCGTCGACTGCTTTAACAAGTAGCAGACCAACGCCACCAACAATGGCACCACACAAGATGAAGACTAAGCGTCCCCACATTGGGTTTGGCAGTAGCGCCATCAGCATTACGCCTACACCAGCGACTGCGATGAGTTTGCCAAGCATTTGACGTTGCTTGTTATCAAGAACTTTCTGTTCTGCAGATTCAGCAACAAGTGGTGTTGATAGGTTGTCGAAGAACTTATCTACGTCTGCCTGACGTTTCTCACTTAGAGGCTTGTAGAACAGCGTTGATAGAACAAAGAAGCCACCTGTTAGCGTAATGTGGCCAACTAGACCAATCGCGACTTTAACGTCTGACCATTCACGACCAGTAAGCTGCTCAAGACCGAATGCTGAAGAAACCATGTCAGCAGTGATAACGAAACCAACAATGTAAGAGACAAGACCACCGACAATCAGCGTGCCCCAACCAGCCCAGTCAGGCGTCTTCTTAATAAAGAAGCCAAGGAATGCAGGGATTGTCATTGGGAAGCCGATCAAGGCACCTACGTACATCATGGTGTCGAACAGGCTCAGACCTTTTAGTGAGTTGATGAACTGCGCAACCAGGATGATGGCAATACCAAATACCGTTGACGTAATTTTCGATACCGTTACTAGCTCTTTCTCTGATGCTTGGCCACGGCGAACTACTGGTTCGTAGAAGTTCTTAACGAAGATACCAGAGTTGCGGTTTAGACCTGAATCCATTGAAGACATGGTCGCGGCAAACATTGCTGCTACGAGAAGGCCAACCATACCTGCTGGCATGTATTCTTGTACGAAGTAAAGGTAAGCGAAGTCGCCTGCTTTGCTACCTGCATCTGGGTAAGCGGCTGATAGGTCTACGCCTTGACCCGCAATGTACCAAGAAGGCATGAACCAAATGAATACACCGCCTAGCATTAGAACACACGCTAGCAATGCTGCTTTCTTCGCGTTTTTCGAGTCTTTTGCTGCGAGGTAGCGGTAAGAGTTCAACATGTTGTTGGTAATAGAGAACTGCTTAACAAAGATGAAGAACGCCCAAATGCTAAAGATGCTTAGGTAGTTCAGGTTGTTACCAGAGACGAAAGAGCCGCCTTCTGCGACAGGGAAGTTATTGATGACTTCAGTAATGCCGCCGCCTTGAACGATCGCAACAACTGCACAAGTTACCGTTACCGCCATGATGATGACCATCTGCATGAAGTCAGACGCGATAACCGCCCAAGAGCCACCCGTCACTGACATCATCAGTACCACCAAACCGGTAATCCAGATGGTTGCTGTCATATCAAAGCCGAAAATACCAGAGGCGATGATCGCCAGTGCATTCAACCAAACACCAGCAGATACCACACTGTTTGGCATTGAAGACCAAGTAAAGACTTGTTCGTTCGTGGTGCCGAAACGCATACGAATCGCTTCAATTACCGTCACTACACGTAGCTGGCGGAACTTTGGTGCGAAATAAGCAAAGTTCATGAAGTAACCGAATGCGTTTGCTAGGAAGATAACCGCAACCGCGAAACCATCGTTATAAGCTTTACCAGCAGCACCAGTAAACGTCCATGCAGAGAACTGCGTCATGAAGGCCGTTGCACCAACCATCCACCAAAGCATGTTGCCGCCGCCTCGGAAATAGTCACTAGTCGTATTGGTAAACGTTCTGAACATCCAACCTATTGCAATTAAGAATAGAAAGTAGATGCCTACAATAAGGGTATTGAGTTCCATCTTTAGACCTTTTGATCGTTATTTAATGTCTTGAGGCAATACTAACTATCAGTTTGCTTATTTGTAGTACAATAATTCAAAAGCGTGACGAATGATCCGGAATGGGTCATTTCAATAATCATACAAGTGATCGTGATCGGATATTGACATTGCACTCAAAAAAGGGAAGGGTGCACCAAGTCAATATCACGACAAGTTATCAATGGCTTTGGCATGCACTCGATTGGTTCAATAGCGTTTATAGCCTTAGATAATAAGGGCTATAACGGAGTAAGAAGGTGTGAACTATTGTCAGATTTGTATGACTATTGCAGATAAAAAAACGCCCACGACATGCCTGTAATGCGTGGGCGAAAAACGGTATTGATACCGTCTGAGCCAAGGGCTCTGTTGGATTGCAATAGAACAGTGAAACGGGGTTCTGGATGTAGCTGAAAGATACTCGAGGGGTATATCTCTCATCGCTGCTAAGCACGTTACGCTGTAAGATCTTCGACAATCATTGCAAAGTTCAACAAAGCTAGGCTCTGTAAAGTGTTGTTATGATATGGGAGCAACTATACCAATCGACACAAAACATCCTCGTCTGCTCGATCTCGGCGTTTTACCTATGCCGATTGGTATTAAAGACTTCCCAATTAATTAACGGCTCCTAAAAATAAACTATTCATAACCAATTAAGCGTTTTCCTTGCTATCTGTTGATAGCGAAATCAGCTTGTTGATTTGTCTCTATAAGTGTCTGTTACAAAAGACAAACCGCTACAGCCATTTAAGTCCAATGAGAACTACAACCGTTGGAAGCAACAACAAGCTGCTTAGAACCATCAAGACTTGAGCAACAGCGAGTAGGGATGACAAAACAGTATTCTTCAATGTCGAAAGTTTCACTGGTCGCATCCATTTTGTTCGCTGTACTTTGCTTCTATTGCTATTTCTTGTGCTTACTTAATTCTTCTATCCACTTATGCCTCAGCCTGACATAAGTGACCTCTGCTTATATAGCCTCGGCCTTTCTCATTTCGTCTCTATAACCAAGCGATGCTTAACCTGTTATTGGACTCTATGTAGAAAAGGGCAGAGCGAAAAAGAGCGCGTCAATAGCAATTTGATGTTCTGTGTCTCAAAAACTTGAAATAATTATATTGTATGACAAATAAAAATGAACTCATTTGGTGCAAAAATATGCGGTAGAGCACATTTTTAGCCTAAATATTAAGACAATTAATGAGCGTAAATATCTGTAATATATTTAATATCAATAAGTTAATGTCAGCTTTGGTGGTTGTAACAAAGTTTGATAGCGTGGATAAATCATACAATTAGATCTAATTCACAGAACGCTCAACATCGGCTAGGTACTATATTTGTAGTATTTTAACTCAAGATATAAGGCCGATAATAATGAAACCCCTACGACCTCTACATCTAGCAACCTGCCTCAGCGCCATTCTTTTCAGTGCTAACACTCTTGCTGCAGACTTTGTGTTCCTTGATGAAGCAACGCTTGAACAAAACCGCGCTGTTTTACAGTCCGATAAAGCGAGCGATTCAATGAAAGACGCGTACGACCGTCTTATTGAAGAAGCAGAACTGGCGATGAAAGATGGCCCGTTCACGGTAACAGCGAAAGGTATGACGCCACCAAGCGGTAGCAAAAACGATTACATGAGCATCAGCCCGTACTGGTGGCCAGATGAATCGAAAGAAGATGGCCTTCCTTGGGTTCGTCACGATGGCAAAACTAACCCTGCGTCAAAAACAGCTGAAACAGACTCTAAACGTATTGGTCACTTCACTCGTTCTGTTCGTGCATTAGCATTGGCTTATTACTTCAGCCAAGACGAGAAATACGCCAAACAAGGTATCGAATACGTTCGTACTTGGTTCATGAATGATGAAACTAAGATGAACCCGAACGTGAATTATGGTCAGGGTGTACCTGGTCGTGCAGAAGGTCGTCGTGGCGGCATTATTGATACGCGTACTCTAGCAGACCGCATGCTGGATTCGATCGCCATCCTTTCGCTTTCTCCTGCTTGGACGGAGAAAGACGAACAGCAAATTACACAGTGGTACGGCGAATACCTAGATTGGTTGATTGTTGACGACCTATCAGGTGGCCCGAAAGGCGAAGCTGCTGCGGCAAACAACCACGGCACTTGGTATGACTTCCAAGTCGCCAGTATTGCTTACTTCTTAGGTAATGAGCCTCTCGCAAAGCAGATGGTTCAAAAAGGCAAGATGCGCGTAGACACTCAGTTCGAAAAAGACGGCTCTCAGCCTCATGAAATCGAACGTACTCGTGCATACCACTACCACTACTTCAGCTTAGATCCATTGGTCGGCATCGCTCAAATCGGTGACAAAGTGGGCATCGACCTATGGCACTACCAAAACAAGAAAGGTGGCTCATTAGCGCAAGGTATTCAGCTAATGGCGACTTATCAAGATCCTGCGTCTGACTGGCCATACACCGCGAAAGACAATCCACGTCGCGTAGAGCGCATGACACCGATTTATCTAAAAGCAGGTGTGGCGATGGAGAAACCTGAGTGGGTGAAACTGGCAAGCGAAACTGACTTTAGCCGCTTCACAGTGAAGAAGAACTTGGCAGAAGTTTGGGCTCAGCGCGATATCGAATTGCTTTACCCAAAACAATAAAACCCTAAAAAGGGCGGCGTGTATGCGCGTCGCCACTTTGAAATACAATTTATTTACAGTGGAACATTACTATGACATCTAAAAAACAAATTGCTTTAGCGATCGCGACAACCCTTTTTGCAGGTAGCATTTCAGCCGCGTCACTAGACTTCCGTGAAGAATACAAACACGATTCAGAGCAGTGGGCAGGCCGTATCAAAATTGGTGGCAGCACAGGTAACCATTACTACGGCGTTGAAATGAAGCACACTGGTAACTTAAGCGAGCTTCAACGTGGTGATAGCGAATTCGAATACGGCTACCACTTCAAATTTGATAACAACTGGCGTGTAACCACATCGATGCCAATTACCTTTGGTGACGAAGCAGTAACGTACAAACCTCAGGTTCGTGTTCAATACAAATTCGATTCTGGTATCACAACCAAACTTCGCTACCGTCACGAGTTCCGCAACTACGCATCTGGTAAAACATCAACAGGTCTAGACGGCAAACAACACGATTCACTGAACGCGAGTAAAATCACGGGTAACATCGATTACAACTGGAACGCTTGGCAATTTGGTTTTGAAGCAAACTACAAAGAAGATTTCTTCAGCGATGAGTGGAAGCTAGGAAACCGCGACGGCAAGTACGAATGGGACTACAACTTTAAACTAGGCTACAAAGAGAAAGGTTGGGATTGGCGTCCATATGTAGAATTCGGTAACGTTCAATGTAACAGCTCTTGTGATGACAGCTCATCACGTCAGCTACGTAGCCGTGTCGGTGTAACGTACAGCTTCTAATCCAAGCCACAAATAAATTAAGATTCTTTCCAATAGCCCGCCCCCGAAGCGGGCTATTTTTATTTCTCGAACAAGGTCAGACTCAGACCGAAGACATCCCCTTGAGCTTTTATTGCTAAAATTATCATTAATGATTTAGCGAACGGATAAGCTCATGGTGGGTCAAATACTTTGCATCGTCTTGTTTCTCTGGTCTTTCTCTCACTCCAGTGCCGCATTGGAACTGTCTCCTTTAAAGTCTGATCCCTACGTGGGGGACTTAGAGACGCTAAAGGAAAAGAAAGCCGTTCGTATTTTGGTGTCTGCTGATCTGGGTTTTTACTACATCCAAAATGGTAAGCCAAAAGGCATTATCTCTGAGCTTATTTATGAGTTTGAACGCTATTTAAGGAAGAACAAAAAGGCGATCAACATTCAGGTTATTCCGGTCGCAAGAAACGAACTCATCCCCAAATTGATTGCAGGTTATGGTGACGTCATAGTCGCGAATCTAACCATTACCAATGAGCGCAAAGAGCAGATTGCGTTTAGCGATCCGGTACGAGAAAACGTCTCAGAAATCATTGTTACCAACAGCAGATACGCGGACATCAAAACCGTGGATGATTTGAGTGGACTGGATGTTTGGGTGAGAGAAAGCTCGAGTTACCATAAGAGCCTAACCAAGGTAAATAACTACTTCACGATACAAAACAAGCCGCTGATTAATATCTTGTTTCTTGATGAGATCATGCAAGATTATGAGGTTCTCGAAATGGTCAGTGCGGGCATTATCGATATCACCGTACTCGACCGACACAAGACGGGGATGTGGGGGAATATCTTTCCCGGCGTGGCGTTCCACAATCAAATCACCATCAGGGAAAATGCACAGATTGGCTGGGGAATACGACAAGATTCGCCTCAGCTAGAAGAGGCGGTGAACAAGTTCATCAAGGAAGTTCGGATAGGAACTTTGTTCGGCAATGTGGTCAATGAAAGGTATCTCGAAAACGACAAATGGTTAAGAAAGTTCCTTAACCGAGACAATGCAGTTCGTTCTAAAGAATTGCTAGATATCTTCTACGCGTATTCTCAGGAGTATCAATTCAACCACCTGTTGATGTTGGCTCAAGGCTTTCAAGAATCCGGATTGAACCAAAACGTCATTTCTCACAAAGGGGCGGTGGGCATCATGCAGATCTTGCCGACTACGGCGAGAGATAGAGCCATCAACATTTCCAATATTTACGAGAAAGAACCCAATATTCACGCTGGTTTGAAGTACATGCATTATCTTCGAAAGTATTTCTTTAACGATGAAAACATCAGCGACAACGACATCATTTACTTCTGTCTTGCTGCTTACAATGCAGGGCCGGGAAACATGAGGAAGATGAGAAGAATCGCCAAAGAGAAAGGGTATGATCCCAATGTCTGGTTCGGCAATGTGGAAGTGGTGACGCGGCAATACATCGGACTTGAGCCGATACGCTACGTCAGCAACATTAACCATTACTTTATTGCCTACAAGCTGCTAGAACGACTCAACAATCGTCGTAGTGAACTTGAACATTACCTTCATCCACCATACAAACTCGAGACTATTAAGCTCTATTACTAACGAGAAAAGTGTTCGTGGCACAGGTATTCGCAAGATAGCTTAAGCACAATAAAAAAGAGGAGCGCTGTGCTCCTCTTGAGTATTCATCGTATTGCTTGAGGCTGTTAAGACACTTCTTGCGCAGTTGGCGCTCGGCGCTTGTTCCCCAATAAACGCTGCCAATTGAGCGGCATCATCGGCAATACAATCAGGATGATACCGAGCGCGGTAAATAGGTCGGGTATTTCATCAAACCACATCACGCCAAACAGTGTTACAAACGCCAGTCCGGAATACTCAGCCAATGCAATCTGGCTCGCAGGAGCACGCTTAAACGCTTTGACCACCAAGGCATGGTATGCAAGCACAAACAAGTTAATCGCTACAATCCACATCAGGTGTTGCCAGGTAATGGCTTGCCATTGAGGGTAGGCGAGCAATAAAGCGACCGGTAATGTCATTAACGTTGTCCAAAACAAGGTGCACACCAAAGGCTGTTCTTGTGGCATACGGCGAATAAGGATGTTGCCCACACCGATGGCAAGCGCGCTGCCTAGAGCAATGATCGCCGCCCAATGGAAATGTTCAGGGCGAAGCACAATTAAGACGCCACCAAAGCCAATCAAGGTGCCGAAAATCTTTCCTTTGGAGGGCTTTTCTTTGAGGAAGATAACCGAGAGCGGCAGCACCAATAATGGGCCCACATAGAAAATCGCATTCGCTGTCGCCAATGGCAGATGCGTGATTGCTACCATAGCGCTGGCACTGCCTATCAGAATCAATTGCGCACGCCAGAAGGTGATCCAATCGCATCCCATTTGACGCTCTCGTTTATCCAAACGAACCCAAAGAGGTAAAAGCAACACCAGACTGATTAATTGGCGAATAAAGACGTATTGAAAAGTGGGCACTTCGCCATTGAGCATTTTGAGGGAAACGTCAGAAAGAGACGCAACCAAGTTCGCCGCCACCAAAAGGAAGATGGCGCTAGAGACATCAGATTTTTTCATATTGGAATGGTTAGAGAGTTAGAGACTCAATCGATAAAGGGTACCGATGGTGGTTTTTCCTTGAGGAGTAATGCGAGTTTTTTGTGCCAACAACAGCTCTGCCGTCGCAACCGCATCCGCTAACGCATTGTGCCCATTGTATTCTGGCAGGCCATAACGAGCGCGAGTGCCAGAGAGAGTGACATCAATTTCGTCACGAGGATTTATCGCTTTCTGTAGATGCTTTTCAATGCACATGGTGTCGAGCCAAACCAAAGGCGGTTCGCTGAGTTTAAACACCCGCTGTAGATATTGATTGATGAACTGGGTTTCGACCACACAAGCGTGAGCGACCAAGATCTTGCCTTTGGCGGCGTGGAAAAACGCTCGCATGGCGTCATGGATAGAAACGCCTTCGGACAGCATTTGCGGTGTAATATGGTTGATCACCGCGGTTTCTGGTTTGATTTGCGAATCACTATTGATGTACATGTGCTGGCTGGTGGCCAGATCCACTTTGCCATTCGCAATGTCTACCCAACCGATCGACAAAATCAAATCTTCTTCACTGTCTAAGCCGGTTGTCTCCAAATCCAGCACAATGTAATTGGCGTCTTGTGCGAATTGCGCTGCTTCCAGACGTGGCGTTTGAACCAGCGCTTTGATGTGCTCTGGCATGGTTGTCTGTTTCACGTATTGCTCGCGCTTTCGATTCAGGCGCGAGCAAGGATGAAAGTGTTCTAAGATTCGTTTCATTAACGGCTCCCAAAACGTACTTTCGCCGCTTCTTGCAAATCAGCAATAATACGGAAGGCGTCTTTCAGGTGCTGGCGTTCAAAGCTACCGAACGTATTTGGGTCGATGTGGTTATTTGGCTCTTCACCGCGTTTCAGCGCTTCTAACTGATGACCAAAACGGAACGATAAGATGAACTGGTAGGCGTTCAGGATGTTCTTGTACGCATCTTCACTTAATACGCCCGCTTCATTCGCTGCTTTGAAACGCTCGTCGGTTGCCGTCAAATCACACTCAACCGCCAAACCGTAAATGCGCGCCAAATCAATGATCAGATTGATGGCGTATTTCTTCACATCGAGCGTCTTTTTGTTCTCACCCGACTTCTCCAAAACCAAACTGTTGAAGATGCCCAACGGTGGGTTAGTGTTCACCGCATCGTTAACAAGCATGGAGAGAAACTCACGATTGCTGCGAATGTTGGTATGCAGTTCATCTCGCAAGATGCTTTCGTAATCTTTATTGCCGTAAAGGGTACGAATTTCCAAGAACACGCTGATGTTTAGCAAGCGCTCGTACTCTGGGTTGGCCACCCATTTTTTGTAGTACTTCTTCCAGACGCTCAGAGGTTGGCACCACTTTGGCGTTGCGGCCATAAACTTGCCAGGACACAAAGGGTAATCACAGCTTGCAAGACCGTTACTGACGATCATTGCAAGGTGCTTGAAGTAAATTCGGTCGTTCTCCGTCGCGTGGTCAGCAAGGACAATCGCACTGTCTTGATCCGACAACATGTGGACTTCGTTACGAGCGTGAGAGCCTGCCACAATCCATGAGAACTTACATGGCGGAGGACCAAGCTTATCAATCGCGATTTGAATCAAACGGCGCGTGTAGGCATCCATGATCATCGTCATCACTTTACCGATGACTTCTGGTGAGACGTGCCCATCAACTAGCGCTTCAAAGATCGCTTGGCGCTCTGGAGTAAAGCTCGACAGGGATTTCACGCTGCCTGCGTATTTGATTTTCTCGATCAAGAAGATGGCTTGCACACGGTGGTTTTGCACAAGGTGTGTCGTAGTCAGTACGCCGACGACCTTGTTGTTTTCCACTAATGGCAGGTTGCGAATATTGTGCTGCATCATCATCGATGCAGCATGCAAGACGAGATCATCCGGTTTGATGGTTTGCGGATCGTGTGTCATCACTTCAGAAATAGGGCGGTCAGTGCTTACCCCTTGAGCGATAACGCGCTTGGTCATATCGCGGTCAGTAATCAAGCCGACGATTTTGTCGTTCTCGTAAACCACGGCGCATGGCGAGCATTTGGTTAGCATCTCGTTTGCAACGGTTTGAATCGACTGGTCGGCAGTCACCACAGCAACGCGACCGCTGGCAACCTCACCAACGCGGCGAATGAACAAGCCTTTTTCTTTGTTTGACCACACCACATCCAGCGCGGATTTCAAACGAACTTGTGCCTGAGAAGCAAAGTGTTCTGCACATTCAGGGTGGGTTTCGAACAGCTTTTTAAGGGCCGAGTTGGGAATCACATAAACCAATGAGTTCTCAATTGCGATGGCGCGGTAGCCTTTCGTGCTGTCGATTTGGCTGCCAAGAAAGGTGAAACCGAAGATGTCTTCTGGCCCCAGTTTCGCCCGCAGCACACCATCGGACTTTCTTTGCTCCATGGAGCCAGTTCGTATGATGTAGAGCGACTTCTCTTGGCCTGTCACGCATTGGTCAATGACTTCACCTTTGCCCAGGTAAGTAATCTGCACGTGCGATGCGAGTTCACGTAAAGCGGGTTTTGGGATCTTGTCGAATGGGTCGACTTGCCCAATAAATTGCAGGATGTTTGGCAGCAAAGATTCAGTCATAACACAGCACTTTAATAAATTTAATTTGTATTATTATATATCTAAATTCAATCAAAGTATCACTGAATAAGAAGTTTTTTGTGAGGATTGATAGGATTCTGGCTAAAGCAAGAGGGGAGTAGAGACAAAAAAGCACGCGAAGGACGCGTGCTTTCAATGGTTTGTCGCTGAACTTATTTTACTGGCGCTAAGCGGTGCTTAGAGTCTAACAAGTGATTCGCTGATGCTTGGCGCGCTTTGTCAGCATTGCCTGCCATGATTGCATCGTAAATCTGACGGTGTTCTTTGATACAAGTGCTGCCTTCTTCCGAAGAGTGCGCAATGAAGTTAACGAACATTGTCGTCAGGATATTACCGAATGGTAGGTAGAAGTCGTTACCCGTTGCGTTGAAAATCAGGCTATGGAAACGAGTGTCAACTTCCATCCATTTTGCCTGATCAAACTCTTCCGCTTCTGCAACGTCGACCATCTGCTGGAAAGTTTCAGATAATTCAATGCGTTGTTCCGCAGTCGCGTGGATAGCAGCAAGTGCACATGCCTCTGGCTCGATCGCACGGCGTAAACCAAGGAATTGACCACAGAACTGGTCAGTATCTGCAAGACCGTCCATCCATTCAATCAGCTGAGGATCTAAGAAGTTCCAGTAAGCGCGGTTGATGACGCGAGTACCAACTTTAGGACGCGACTCAAGTAGGCCTTTCGACGTTAGCAATTTCACTGCTTCACGTAGTGCAGTACGGCTGATGCCAAATTGCTCACAAAGAACCATTTCGCCAGGTAGGATAGAGCCCTGAGGAAGCTTACCAGACAAAATACCACGTGCGATTTCACGCGCTACTTGCACATGAAGGCTTCGCTTAGAGCCTGAGATAGAATGAAATTCGCCGGACATAATCTTCACTTCTTATTAAATATGTATTATTTAAGCCGCACTATAGCACTCTTACCCCTACCTACCAAGCAGATGTGAACGTAATATAAGAGGGTTCACAGAACGCACCTTTTCACTAGACACAATCAATGATTGCGTTGACTTGACCGCTTCTTCAATATCGTTTTCATCGCTATCAAGTTGTCAAATTATTCATACAAATAATAGCTGTAAAATCCTATTTGCTGTGACCCAAACCACAAATGCAACGCAAAACTGACGAATTTTGCCAGATCTCGCTCAATTGGGCGCAAATACGCTTGCGACCGAAAGATCTTATTGTATGATTTATTTCGAAAGCACGAATAACTAACATAGGTAAACCGTCATGTTTAACGATTTGAAAGGTAAGCGCGTACTTATCACTGGTTCTACGTCAGGTATGGGCCTAGCGGCGGCACGCGTGTTCGCAAAATACGGCGCTAAAATCGGCATTAACAGTCATCAAACCGGTCCTGACGCAGATGCAGCAGTGACTGAGCTAACCGCACTTGGTGGCGATGTTAAGTTTTTCCAAGCGAACCTTATGGTGACCGCAGACTGCGAAAAACTGGTTAAGGAATTTACCGATCATTTCGGTGGCATGGACGTGCTAATCAACAACGCTGGTGGTCTTGGCGGTCGTGAAAACCTAGAAAACATCGATGATGAGTTCTACAACCGTGTTATGGATCTGAACGCTCGTTCTGCGTTGATGACAACCAAATATTCCATCCCGCACCTTCGTGCATCCGCAGCGGAATCTGGTGAGACAGCATGTGTGATCAGCACTGGCTCTATTGCAGCTCGTGAAGGCGGCGGTGTTGGTGCTGGTATCTACGCAGCATCAAAAGCGTGGTTACACGACATTCACCGTAACTGGGTGAAAGAGTTCACTAAAGACAACATCCGTTTCAATATCGTTTCTCCAGGCACTATCGACACCGCATTCCACGATGGTAAATCTGACGAGTTGAAAGCAGCAATCGCAAGCGGTATCCCTATGGGTCGCTTCGGTCGAATCGAAGAAGTAGCACCAACGTTTGCTTTCTTCGCTTCACATGCATGTTCTGGTTACATCACTGGCCAAGTGCTGGATGTAAACGGCGGACAAATGGCGCCATAAGCGCTGACTTATTTCGTTTCAGACGAATACACTGACCTCAAAAAGCCAGCTTCGTCTGGCTTTTTTTGATCATTTATCAAGTGCTATGGCACTGGAAGCATAATTATAAGGAGCGTCAAATGGCAAAGTTTTCTCTTGTGGAGGATTCACACCGCAAGATCCATGTGCAAGTTGCCAGACAAATCGCCCGCAAAATACTGTCAGGTGAGCTAAACCAAAATGAAAAGCTACCCAATGAGATGGATCTCTGTGACGCGTTTGGCGTGAGTCGCACAGCATTACGCGAGTCAACCAAACTGCTCTCAGCAAAAGGGTTAATCGAGTCAAAGCCGAAGGTGGGCACGACGATTCGTGCGCGCAACCATTGGCATTTTCTCGACCCTCAACTCTTGGAATGGATTCAAGATTTAGAAGATACCGAGCCGTTTTTGGCTCAGTTTTTGGGGTTGCGTAAAGCGATTGAACCAGAGGCTTGTGCCTTAGCGGCGAATAACGCAACAGCAGAGCAACGCAAAGAGTTGTCGGTTATTTTTCAGCGTATGACCATGGCAGCCAATCGTTTCGATTATGACGATTGGACGGTCAACGACCACCTGTTCCACCAGACAATATTCCTTGCAACAGGCAATCAATTCTACATTCCGTTTAGCAATATCTTGTCGACCATCTTCAAGCAGTTTATCGATCATTCAGCTGAAGGCGGTCGATTCTGTATTGAAGAGCATCGCGCGATTTACGATGCCATTATGGCAGGGAATGGAGACCAAGCTCGCATCGCGTCGCATACATTGCTGAACGATGAAAACCAAAAACTGGCTCAGGTCGTCAACGGTTGATGAATCAACGTGTATTTGGCTTTGCTCTAACGGTGAAAGGATAGGGCAAGGCCAACGTTTAGCGGCAACGGCTTGCTTGCTAGTTGCGCTTGTGACAACTCCGAAAGGTCTACCATGTCTTCCCAACCCTATATAAGAAAAAATCTGTCCCTTGCTTGGCCGTTGGCCTTGAACGCATTATTAATGCAGTCGATGTTAATGATCGACACCTTCCTTGTCTCACCGCTCGGTGAAGTTTCCCTTGCCGCCATGGGTATTGCCACCACCATCGTCTCCTTTGTTTTAGGTATCCAAATGGCGTTGGCGAACGGCTCACAGTTGGTACTCAGTCGTGCAGTTGGGTCTGGGCAACACCTATCTCTGAACAAAGGCTTCTGGGCGGGCTTAATTATCAACGTTTTGGTCGCGGTTGTGTTTTGGACACTGATTACCGCCTTCGACAAAGCGTTGATAAGTAAGTTGACCGACAACGTTGCTCTTTATGCAGAGACCGAACGTTACCTCTCTGTCGCCAAGTTCATCATCATCTTCAACGCGATTACCCAAGTCATGATCGCCTTGTTTAATGCCCTTGGCCGAACCAAAGTGCCTTTCAAAGGTTACTTGATTGAGCTGCCCGTCAACATGGCAATGTCGTACGTGTTGATTCATGGCTTTGCTGGTTTTGAGGGGATTGGTGTGCAAGGCGCGGCAGCAGGCAGCTTAATCGCCATCACCATTCGATTGCTGTACTTAACGCTTTGCATTCGATGGGATGATTCCATCGTCTTGTCGATTAAGAACTTAGACGCCTCACTGAAGGCCAACACGCTGAATCACTTTAAAGAGATTTTCCCCGTTGCAGCAAACGTAACCATGTTGCAAACCGGCGCAACTATCTACATGTTGCTGTACTCACAGCTGACATTGAACGCCTACGTAGCGATGACCATCGTGATGCCTTGGATCAAAGCGGGGACTCAGTTCATCACGGCTTGGGCACACTCGTCGGCGATCACGATCAGCCAAGCGATTGGGTCACGACAAATGGATGAGCTGCGTAAGAATGTTGATATCAGCATCGACATGGCTGTGATGATCTCATTTGTCTCGGCGGCGTTCTTCTTGGCCTTAAGTTTTGTTCTACCGGATTTATACCTGGATCTAGATCCAAGCACCTACGTTGCCCTTGCTTCCATCGCGCCGTTATACATCTTTCTGCCGATTGTTCGTGGCTATAACACGGTACACGGTCACGTGTTGCGCGCGTTGGGTAAGACCACAGAAGTTTTCAAGATCAACTTCACTGGCCAGTGGATTGTGTCCATCCCATTGTGTGCGTTGATCATTCTGCACTGGGATCTCTCTTTCTTTTGGGCATTCGCCGTTATGCCATTTGAAGAAATAGTGAAAGCACTGCCATTTAGGCACTTGGCGCGTAAATCACTCAACGAGTTTGATCTGAAGAAAGCTGAGAAGCTTATGTATGATTAATTTGTCGTTTTTATTTTGATTTTTCGTCTAGTAAAGAGCCCTCAATGATGAGGGCTTTTTTGTCTCTAAAGTTTACTGCTGAGTGTTTAGTTTAAATAACCTGCTTTTATCTATCACTTTTTCTTAAAGTTTGATCCAAGTAGAACTTGCAATGATCAAACTGTGAGCGATTTTACACACCCGACTTTCCGTTCGGTTTAATCTCTGGATTAATAATTAATATGTACGACAATAATACATAAATAGGGAAATCCAAATCCATGTGTAATAGCAAAAGACTGAACAAGAATCTCCTCGCTGCCGCCTTACTGACTACGCTACCAATGACCGCTTTGGCCCATAATCAGACACCTCATCCAGTGCCTGCGGATAAGTTCGACATGATGAACTGGAAAATCACCTTGCCAATGGACAAAGACAACAACGGTCGAGCGGATGAAATCGAAGGCGTGGCAATGCTCAGTTACTCACATCACCAATTTTTCTTTTTAGATGAAAACGACAATATGGTCTTTGAAGTGCCGAACATGGCCGTGACAACAAAGGGCTCTACAAACGCGCGTTCTGAGCTCCGTCAAATGGGGCGAGGTACTGATGTCGATATCAGCGTGAAAGCGCCAGAAAACAACTGGGCGATTGCTGCGCACCCTCAAGCGGAATCATTCAGCGCAGTAGGAGGAACATTAGAAGCGACGTTAAAAGTAAACCACGTTGCTACGCGCTCTAAGAATCCAGAAAAATACCCAGCGTATTCCGTCGTGGTAGGGCAGATTCATGCAGGCAAAGACCCGGTTCAGTTAGAGGCGAACACAGGGTTTGGACACGGCAACGAACCACTAAAAATCTTCTACAAAAAATGGCCTAACCATAAGATGGGATCGGTGTTCTGGACGTACGAACGCAACCTAGCGAAAGCGGACCCTGATCGCACAGACATCGCTTATCCAGTATGGGGTAATACATGGGAAAACAACGTCGAGCCGGGAGATAAAGGCATCGCACTTGGTGAAGAGTTCAGCTACAGCGTAATAGTTGAAGGTAACATTATGCAGCTTGTGTTCGAAGCCGAAGGCCACCCAACCGCGAAGTATGAACTCGACTTGAGCAATAACGTCGACGCTTATGGAAAAGTGGATAAGAAAGATTTCGCCAAAGGTTATGCGAACGAGTGGTTCTACTTTAAAGCGGGCGCTTACGGACAATGCAGCGTGAAAACTGGCGATAACTTCTGGGCGACAGGTTGTGAAGGAACGGGAGATTTCGAGACGGATAAGAAGAACGGCGATTACAGCAGCGCCACCTTTTCTGAGTTGAAGCTAAACGGCAAGTAAGATATCGCTTTAACGTCCCTAATCATTGGATTCCAGTGGTTAGGGATTTTTTATGCCTCCAACAAAACATGTACAAACGATTTGATTGGTATTGATAAAACGAAGAGGGGGCTGTTGATGGAAGTAAACAAAAAAAAGCCGAACATGACGTCCGGCTTTGAATTAGTTCCCGATTTTTACATTAATGTTTAGTAACTAGGGTCTGTTGACCTTTCGTGATGATTTTTGCAGCAGTTTGTAGGTGTTTTATACAAGGCAGAGGCTTTGATATGTAGTTGTTCTACCTGATAAGCCGATAACGCAGTAGAAAGCACCTACAAACGCTACCCAAAGGGTTCGGCTAAAAGCGTTTTACTCTTTGTTGAGTCAATTTTACTTAGAACCACTAGGCTTCAATCGACTCGCCGCGATTAAAACGCTTTTATCTCGAACAAAATTTAACCACGAAAGATAAACAGACCCTATCTAAAGATTAAATTTGTGCGAATGCGCCTTCCCAAGTGTAAGTCACACCGTCGAACTCAACGCGATGTGCAGCGTTCTGTTTGTCTTCGTCTAGGTTGCAGATAGCGAAGTGGTAAGTGTTGCCTGTTGTGGTTTGCAGACGAATCACGGTACCCACTTCGTTGTTGCCAACGACGATTACTGACTCTACTAAACCACGAGCGCCAACCGATGCTTCGATAGACTCGTTGAAGTAACCGTGTGTCTCTAGCACAGAAGCAAACACGTGGTTTTGACCAGATTGACGTAAGATCAGTGCTGGTTCGCTCTTCAAGTTGAAGTCTGGATCATTTGCGCCAGTGCGAGTGAAGAACACTTTGCCGCCGTTTGTTGCGCTTGTGATTAGCGAGTAGTAGCTGTTGTCGTGCAACCAGCTTACAAGCGAGCTGCCTTGAACTTGGCCTGAACCCACATTCCATAGATGCTCGTAACCGTTGTCTTCGCCCATTGGACGCAGTGTGCTTTCTACGTCGTATTCAAAATCCGTACGGATGATTTGACCAGAGTAGTGCACTGGCAGGTCGTATTGGTGCTCTTGACCTGCTTCGATGCGGTAAACATCAATCACAAGTGGTTTTTCGAATTCTGGCAACTCAGCAAGAATGATGCTGCGCTGCATGTCTACGCCGTTGTAGTAACCAGAAATACGACCGCTCATGCCTTGCAGTTTTTCATCGTCCGCTTTGAAGAAATGCTTAGAACCGTATTTTGATTCCGCTAGAGCCGTGTCGAAGTTGTTTTGCGTCTTTTGGTCAACCGTTACTGTGTTGTGCGCGACTGTCTGCTTACAGTAAGACTTGTTCTCTGGGATGTAACGACCGCCAAATTTAGGCTCAACGTTTACCCAGCGACCAAAGCCGTAATCGTGCAGCACTTCATGACCGCGGTTAAACACACTCAGGTGCAGACCATCGTAGTGACCGTGGTCTAGTGCAGAGTGGTACTGGTGATCGCTGCCGTGTTGACCAAACCAGATAAGCGCCATGGTGTCGTCGTCTTGCTCGTCACGGTGACGAAGAATGCTTACGCCGCCTTTTTCGCCTTCTGGGCCGTCTGTTACGAATAGGCTACCCCAGTTGAACGGTTTGATGTTGTCTGTTGTTGCAACTGCGTCAGACAATGTCTTGCCTGAGATATGAACCCAAACATCTTGCTGGTGGTCAGCCATGCCAAGTAGCGTTTCAGTTTGTTCGTAACGGTGGTAACACACAGACGTGGCCATGATTACGCCTTCATCGTTGATCGAAATCGTCTTCGATGAATCGTTCAATGCTGGCAAAGTACCATCTGGGAATGCCGTCTTAAATACTGCGTAAGACGTGGTCTTGATTACCGAATCGTTGAACTCGTAGATACCAAGCTCAGGCTGACGACGTTCAATCGCTTCTGCGAATAGGTAGATTGGACGCAGCGAGAAACGGTGGTAGTAAGGACCTTCCATGTAGTAGCCATCTGGCGAGAACAGTTGGTCTAGCTGAGCTAGGAAGCCGCCGCTAACTTTGTCCAGTTTCAAGCCGTAAAGCGCTTTGTCTACTGCATCTTGATCGTTAATTGCGTAACCACAGATACCTACTGCTGCTACAGCCCACAGACCGTGGTTGTGTACGATGTCAAAGTCGTGACCGTAAGTGACTACGAACAGCTCAATCATTTGCTTGAACAGATCGTTTTCAATCAGTGTTTTTTGCTCTTCTTCCAATGTGTGGTAAATGCAGCTGTACGCACAAGACGCGTATAGCATCCACATGTTCTCGTTCAGAGTTTGGTGGAAGATCTTACCCGGAGGGTTAGAGTCACGGCTGGTGTTGCTCTCTAGCGTCGGGTATACCTTCGCGTAAGCCGTTAGCATGTCCACGATGTAATCGCGGTACTTCTGTTCGCCAGTGATAAGGAATAGGCGACCCGCTAGATCAATGTGGATGTAGTTTTGCTTGTGACGGTTATGCTCGTAACCGCCGCCTTCGCCGTGACCTGGAACTTCAATACCCACCTCGGCCATGTAAGCGTCAGTTTGTTTGATGTCACGTGCTAATGCATTTCCTAATAGGCTATCCGTGCCAAGTGCTTTGCTTAGTTCTGCCGCTTCTTCAAAGTTCATTAATAGCGGTTGGTAAGACTGGGTTTGGTAGCTCATTATTATTTCTCCTGCCCGAATGCGTTCACTTCTAGAGAGTAGAAGCCATTCCAGCTGTAGGTTTTACCGTTCAATTCTACTTGGTGTGGGGTTTGGTCGTCAGCGCCTAGCACATTGCTGATCATCACAGTAACCAGTGATTTTTCAGTCGTGATTTCTACGATGCTGCCAACGGCGTTGTAACCCACGACGCGGATATCTTTCACCTGACCACGTGCATTCACCGACTGCTCAAACTCTTCATTGAAGTAGCCGTGTGTTTCTAGCACAGAAGCAAATAGCGTCGATTCGCCCTTGCTGCGCAGAATGAATGCTGGTTCGCTACGTAGGTTAAAGCTTGGGTCATTGGCGCCAGTGCGAGTGAAGATCACTTCATTATCGCCGTTCTGTTTCGCGCTGCTGCTTGTGCCTAACCAAGTGTAGTAGGTGTTGTTTTGTAGCCAGCTAACCAGCGCCGTACCTTGCACTTTGCTGCTTGCTACTTTCCAAAGGTGTTGGTAACCGAAGTCATCGCCAAGCGTGCTCAGTTCACCAAAGCTTTGGTAATCGAAGTTAGTACGTACGATTTGACCATCGTATTGATGAGAGTAGTCGTACTGATGTTCGCCTTCACCTTCGATGCGGTAAAGGTCTAGCAATAACGGTGCTTCAAGCTCGTCTAGGCTAAGCATGAACACACTGCGCTGCATGTCTGTATTCGGGTAATGGTCGTTCGCAAACGCACTCATACCGTTGATTTCAGTGCCTACTACTTTGAAGAAGTGAGGCAAACCATGTACCGAATCAGCGCGGTCTACATCGAAACCATTCTGACATTGCTCATCAATCGTTACCGCGTTGTGCGCGATAGTTTGACGTGCGTACGATTTGTTTTCGTCTAGGTAACGACCGCCGAATTTAGGCTCTACGTTTACCCAGCGACAGAAGCCGTATTCACGCAGCACTTCTTGACCACGGTTGAAGAAGGTAATGCCAAGCGTATCGAAGTTACCATGTCCCATGCCGTGTTGACCGTAGTTCATCACAAGCTGTGACACATCACCGGTTTTATCCTGCATACGGATAAAGCCTTGTGCACCGTTGTTACCAGTTGGACCTTCGTTAAGTTCCACGCTCGGCCAGAAAGGCATGCCGATTTCACGGTCTGCGATTGCTTTATCGTAAGCTTGAGAAAGCTCAAGACCACAAGGGTGCATCCAAACGGCGTTTTGAATCTTCGCCATGCCAAGGATGTTGTCATCCAAGCCGTAGTGCTTGCTGTAAACACTCACTGCAACTTGAACACCCATGTCGGTAATGCTCATGGTACGAGATGCATCGTTTAGGGCAGGGAACTCACCATTCGGGTAAGCCGTTGCCAGCATCGCTTGTACTGTGTTGCCAATCACTTTGTTTTTGTAGTTGTAGATGTCTACTTCAGGCATGTGACGGTGTACTACTTCTGCAAATACACAAGTTGGACGAATCGCATAACGATGGTAGTACGGACCTTCCATGTAGTAACCAGAAGGGGCGAACAACTGTGAGATTTGCGCTAGGAAGCCACCGGTATCATCACGGTCTTGACCGTATACCGACATCTCTAGATATTCAGGTTTGCCAATGGCTAGGCCACAAATACCAACAGCAGCAACTGCCCAGATACCGTGGTTGTGAATACGGTCGAAATCGTGCGCGTATTTCACTGTGAACATGTCTAGCATTGGTTCGAAAATGCGCTCAACAACAGCTGTGCGCTCTTCTTCTGTCATCACTGATGCCACGCAAGAGTAAGCAAGGCTAGTAAACATTAACCAACAGTGTTCATTAAGGATCTGGTGGAAAAGACGACCTGTTGGGTTAGTGTTTTTCTGTACGTGGAAATCAAAAGTGAGGTACTTCTCTGCGTAAATAGCGAGAAGATCTTTAACGAACTGCGCGTACTTTTCTTCTTGAGTGATCAAGAACAAACGACCCGCTAAATTCATGTAGGTATAGTTTTGTTTGTGGCGGTTGTGCTCGTAGCCACCCGCTTCGCCGTGACCTGGTACGTCTAGAGGCAGACGCATAAAGGCTTCAAGTTCCTTGCGATTCGCTTCAATGGATTTACCCATTAAGCTCAGCTTTCCGACTTCCTTTCTTAGTAGTTCGACTTCTGCTTCAGTCAACAAAATCGGTTGTGTAGTCATTTCTTTACCACCCTCAGATGAAGTGTGTTGTTTTCTTAAACTTCCTATAAAGTAATACAATATTAGGTTTGGGTGTAGTTTTTGTGGCAAAAAGGGAGAGTGAAATCACGCGAATTTAGCTAACTCATTGATTTGTATTGGTGTGATAATCCTTGTTGTGGCTGATGTTTCGACGTTATCAATCGTTAAGTGGAATGCTTTAGCGAGCACCATTTGATGAATATCACATATTTTTAGATATATTGTATGACAATTAAGATAGATCGGATATGCTCGTTACCAATTCGACAGCGGACCTTTCGCTTCGCGTTTCACTTTTATCAATACGACGCTTTTTTAAGAGAACCTTTTAATAAAAGCATGGTTAAGAATTAAGTGCCGTAGGGTTCGCTTTAATAGAGACTTTTTAGGAGTATGACGATGAATTCTTTCTTTGTATTAGATGAGAACCCGTGGGAAGAGCTAGGCGGCGGTATCAAACGTAAAATTGTTGCTTACACAGATGACCTAATGGCGGTTCACCTATGTTTCGACAAAGGCGCGATTGGCGCTCCGCATACTCACGAAATCCACGATCAAATCGGTTACGTAGTACGTGGCAGCTTTGAAGCAGAAATCGAAGGCGAGAAGAAAGTACTAAAAGAAGGCGACGCATACTTTGCTCGTAAGCACATGATGCACGGTGCGGTTGCACTAGAGCAAGACAGCATTCTTCTAGACATCTTCAACCCAGCACGTGAAGACTTCTTAAAATAATCTATAGCGCAACCTCAGTTGCTAAGGTGACAACATGAAATCATTAAACATCGCGGTCATTGGCGAATGTATGGTTGAGCTACAGAAGAAGGAAGGTCAGCTAAAGCAGTCATTCGGTGGTGATACGTTGAATACCGCACTGTATTTATCTCGTTTGACCAAAGCTCACGATATTAAAACCAGCTATGTAACGGCTTTGGGTAACGATCCTTTTAGCCAAGAAATGCTATCAGCATGGCAAGAAGAGGGCATCGATACTAGTCTGGTTCTTTCTGTTAAAGAAAAGCAACCAGGTATCTACTACATCGAAACCGATGAAACTGGCGAACGTTACTTCCACTACTGGCGCAACGAAGCGGCCGCTAAGTTCCTATTCGAGCAAAACGAGTCTCCGCTATTAGTCGACAGACTTTACTCGTACGATGCGGTTTACTTGAGCGGTATTACATTAGCGATTCTTACTGAAGAAGGTAAGACGCAGCTGTTTGGCTTCCTTGAGCGCTTCAAGGCACAAGGTGGTAAGGTTGTTTTTGATAACAACTACCGTCCTAAATTGTGGGAAAGCCGCGAGAATGCTATGTCTTGGTACCTTAAGATCCTTAAGCACACAGATATCGCACTGCTCACATTTGAAGATGAGCAAATGCTTTACGGTGATGAGCATTTAGAACAGTGCATTGAGAGAACCTCTGCACTGGGCGTGGATGAAATCATCATCAAACGTGGTAGCAAAGATTGCTTGGTTGTGGCGAATGGCGAAGCGCAATACGTGGCGCCAAACAAAGTCGACAACGTGATTGATACAACAGCGGCAGGTGATTCTTTCAGTGCAGGCTTCTTGGCGAAGCGTTTGACTGGCGGCAATGCAGCTGAATCGGCTTACTCTGGCCACTGTATGGCTGGCGCGGTAATTCAACATAAAGGTGCCATCATTCCACGTGAAGTGATGCCAGATCTTCCTTTGTAATTCTTTTGCGGAGCGTTGAGTAATCGGCGCTCCGCAGTGATTTATTGAACTCAAGTTAACGACGACGAGTACACTCTTATGACGACATTAAACGAACAATTAGCAAACCTAAAAGTAATTCCTGTTATTGCCATCAACAAAGCAGAAGATGCGATTCCTCTAGGTCGCACTTTGGTTGAAAACGGTATGCCTTGCGCAGAAATCACGTTCCGCACAGAGTGTGCTGCAGAAGCGATTCGTGCTATGCGCGCTGAGTTCCCAGAAATGCTGATCGGTGCAGGTACTATCCTAACTAACGAACAAGTTGACCAAGCGATCGAAGCTGGTGTGGACTTTATCGTAAGCCCAGGTTTTAACCCTCGCACGGTTCAATACTGCCTAGACAAAGGCGTGGCTATCGTACCTGGCGTAAACAACCCAAGCCTAGTTGAGCAAGCGATGGAAATGGGTCTGCGTACACTTAAGTTCTTCCCAGCTGAGCCATCTGGCGGTGTGGGTATGCTTAAAGCACTTACGGCGGTTTACCCAGTGAAATTCATGCCAACAGGTGGTGTGAGCCTAGGTAACGTAGACGAGTACTTGTCTATCCCTTCAGTGCTGGCATGTGGCGGTACTTGGATGGTGCCAACAAAACTTATTGATGAAGGTAAGTGGGATGAACTAGGTACACTGGTTCGCGACGCAGTAGCTCACGTAGCATAAGTGTCGTAATACCCCGATAAAACTAGCGAAAGAACGAAAAGCGAGCCTCAGTGCTCGCTTTTTTTGTGTTTGAAAGTTTGAAAGAGGCGAGATGGGAGAATCGAGATGCGAGAAAAGCAAACAAGAGATTAGAATCGAGAAACGAGATTTGAGAAGCTAAAACGGAAAGCGCTGAACCGTCCTTGCATCGTTCTCGATAGCGGCGAAGGAGGGGGGGATGGGAGTCTTGGATCACCTAATCTACACGGAACTTGTTAGGGAAAAGAGATTTCCTACTCAGTCATTCCTCCTTCAGGGAAATGACGGGAAGGATTAGGGGAAAAGCTGAGAGGTGAAGCATGAGGTTTGAGAGCTGGAAGTGGGAAGCGCTGAACTTTCCCTGCGTCATTCTCGAGAGCGACGAAGGAGCGAGTCGGGGACCTTGCTTGTTGCATTCATCTAAATCCCACTTTCTATCCTATGCCTTCGAAACATCTCATTACGTTTCCTACAAATAAATACCACGCATTTTTGATCTTCAGACAAAGCGTGAAGAAGAAAAATATTCCATACTTTAATGAATTTGCAATAGATTATTTGTATTACAATATAATTACTTGTTGAGTGATGGTTATTCTGACTTTGAATGCCAGTATCCCTATAAAATAAGGGCTTTGTCGCCAATTTTTCAATGAAATAACTTATGTTCCAGATCACAATTAAAGCTTATTGTAGTACAAATAAAATAATGAACAGAGTAGTCTAGGCGTTAGAAAATGATCAAACTTGAAAGGCTGAAAAAATGACTATTGATACTCTTGTTGTTCTTGCCTACTTCTTCTTCTTAGTTGCAATTGGTTGGATGTTCCGTAAGTTCACTACCTCAACCAGTGACTACTTCCGAGGGGGCGGTAAGATGTTATGGTGGATGGTAGGTGCTACCGCCTTCATGACGCAATTTTCAGCATGGACGTTTACAGGTGCCGCAGGACGCGCGTTCAACGACGGTTTCGTTGTTGTAATCCTATTCTTAGCCAACGCATTTGGCTACTTCATGAACTACCTCTACTTTGCTCCAAAGTTCCGCCAACTACGTGTAGTGACGGCGATTGAAGCAATTCGTCAACGTTTCGGTAAGACTTCAGAGCAGTTCTTCACTTGGGCTGGTATGCCAGACAGCTTGATCTCAGCCGGTATTTGGTTGAATGGTCTTGCGATTTTCGTGGCGGCGGTCTTCAACATTCCTATGGAAGCGACCATCATCGTTACGGGCTTAGTGCTAATGCTAATGGCGGTAACGGGCGGCTCTTGGGCGGTTGTTGCATCTGACTTTATGCAGATGTTGGTTATCATGGCAGTGACGATCACTTGTGCGGTGGCGGCATACTTCCACGGTGGCGGTATTGGCAACATAGTGTCTAACTTCCACGGCGACTTCATGCTGGGTAACAACCTGAACTACGTCAGTATCTTTATCCTTTGGGTAGTGTTCATCTTCGTTAAACAGTTCGGTGTAATGAACAACAGCATCAACGCTTACCGTTACCTATGTGCAAAAGACAGTGAAAACGCACGTAAAGCAGCAGGCCTTGCATGTGTGCTGATGATTGTTGGTCCTATCATTTGGTTCCTACCACCTTGGTACGTTGCGGCATTTATGCCTGATTTCGCAGAGCAATACGGCTCAGTAGGTGGTGATGCAGCTTACCTAGCATTCGTACAAAACGTAATGCCAGCAGGTATGGTAGGTCTTCTGATGTCAGCAATGTTTGCGGCGACCATGTCTTCAATGGACTCTGGCCTTAACCGTAACGCGGGTATCTTTGTGATGAACTTCTACAGCCCGATTGTGCGTCCACAAGCGTCACAAAAAGAGCTGGTTATCGTGAGTAAAGCAACGACTATCGTGATGGGCTTCATCATCATTGGTATTGGTCTATTCATTAACTCACTACGTCACTTGAGCCTGTTCGATATCGTACTGAACGTGGGCGCATTGATTGGCTTCCCAATGTTGATTCCTGTACTACTTGGTATGTGGATTCGTAAGACGCCGGACTGGGCTGGTTGGGCAACACTGGTTGTTGGTGGCTTTGTTTCTTACATCTTCGGTATTTCACTACAAGCAGAAGACGTGGAGCGCCTATTCGGTCTAGAGCAAGCGTTTACAGCACGTGAGTGGGCAGATCTGAAAGTTGGCTTGAGCCTAGCGGCACACGTTGTCTTCACTGGTGGATTCTTCCTACTGACAACACGTTTCTACAAAGGTCTGTCGCCTGAACGTGAGAAAGAAGTGGATCAATTGTTCGAGAACTGGAACACGCCTCTTGTGGCTGACAGCGAAGAGCAGCAGAACCTAGATACAAAACAGCGCGGCATGCTTGGTAAGCTTATCAGCGTAGCGGGCTTCGGTATCCTAGCGATGGCTCTGATTCCAAACGAACCATCAGGTCGACTACTGTTTATCTTGTGTGGTGCGATTGTTCTCTCGGTGGGGGTTCTATTGGTGAACGCAGCACGAGGGCCTAAAAGCCCAAAGTTAGCTAACGCGAAAAGCTAAGTCCCACTTAACTCACTCTTCCTAATAAAAATCCCACGGTGTCATCACTGTGGGATTTTTTCTATTTGTCGGCTTGCCTCTCTACACAGATCCTGCTTTTTGATTCTTTGCCCAATTCGCCCAGTTGTCATTAGGCATTGGGAAGTACTTCATTTCAAATCAGTAGTAATGGGGAATGCTCGATTTGGTTTGAAACCGCAGTGATGCCGCGTCTTGCTGAACCACTTACTTTAGAAAGTTGAGAGAAGCTATGAATGGCCCCAAGTAATGCTCCCTTCAGACTTCGACACCATAACAGAGCATGAGTTTGTAGAGCTGTTCGCCTTCGTTACGTAGCGGATCAAACTCAGCGGTGATGATCGTGTTTAGGTAGTTCACCGAAGTCACTGCTTAAAAGGTTAAGATCCTGTTTGGTTGTGGTTCTGGATTTTCCGTGTGTGTATAAATCGAAACCAGAAAGAAGCATTTTGGCGGTAATACCACAGTCGAGCCCGTTTCTGCGTCGCTTTGTGAGAGGCCTTAGGAGCTAAAATTGGGTGGATAATTTGTTGGCTCGGCAACTAATGTCGCAAGCACTTGAGCCTAAGCGTTGTCGCTAACGCCAATTGGCCTAAAGCGCAGCACGACTTGTTAGGTATCGCCACCATATTTATGGTCATCTTTTTTCATGCCAAGCCCCGCCTGATAAACATCATCATGTGCCCTAGGATAGGTATGTTCAGGTGCCGCTGATATTTAATGCAGATAACAATTGCATTGGAAAGAAGGGCGGCTTGTAAATTTTAACTTCAATGCTATTCCTCACATCTAGGCATTTGCTGCGCAATGTTGGCTTTCGCCTGCTAAAACATTAGCGCCAATATAACCCGCGCGACGTTGGGCGACGGCTTGTTTTTAAAGGCTGGGCTTACGATTTGTTTGGAATGCGTCGACTAGCTCTTTGATGCCACCGTTAGAGCGCAGAAAAATAAAGAATGGAAGAATGGAAGAATGGAAGAATGGAAGAAGAAGAACAAAAAAGCCTTGCTACTAGGTGAGCAAGGCTTAGAAAATTTGGTTTAGAAAGGGTTATTAACCTTCTAGTTCAGCAAAGTAGTCAAAGATAACTGGAACGTCGTTTTGACCAAGGCCTTGGTCTACTGCTGCTTGAAGGCTCTTAGAAGTACCTTCAGCAATAAGAGACTCAGTACCTAGGTCTTTAACCATTTCTAGGAAGTAACCTAGATCTTTGTTTGCGTTTGCGATTGAGAAACCTAGCTTCTCTTCGCCGTCTACAGCGTAGAACTTACAGAACTGCATAAATGGTGAGTTTGATGGACCTGCAGACATGATGTCGAATAGCTGTTGGCCATCAACGCCAGCACGCTTAGCAACAGCGAACGCCTGAGACATAGTTGCTACTGTTGTCATGCCCATGAAGTTGTTCACGAGCTTCGTTACGTGACCAGAACCTAGAGCACCAAGGTGGAATACGTTTTCGCCTTGTTCATCAAGCACTGGCTTAACTTTGTTGAACGTTTCGATGTCGCCAGCAGCCATGATGTTTAGTAGACCATCTTTCGCGTGAGCTGGAGTACGGCCAAGAGGCGCATCAATCATGCCTGCGCCTTTCGCAGCAAGATCAGCACCGATCTTACGAGTCGAAGCTGGGATAGAAGTACCGAAGTCGATCAGAGTCGCGCCTTCTTTGATACCCGCTAGAATACCTTCTTCACCGTAAACGATCTTTTCTACAACTTCAGAAGTCGTTAGACACAGCATTACGATGTCACTTGCTTCAGCAAGTTCTTTAGGTGTGTTTGCCGCTTTAGCGCCGCGAGCAACACAAGCTGCCACAGCGTCTTTATTCAAATCCATTACGTTTAATTCGTAACCACGGTTTTGTAGGTTCTCAACCATGTTTCCACCCATCAGACCAAGGCCGATGAAACCAATGACAGGTTTTGTCATATCAGACTCCAAATATCGTATTGTATGATTATATGGCTTTATCTTAAGTCCTCAGTTGGATTTTGCAATCGGAAAATGCAATGAATAAGGTTTTATCGATGTTTTTTGGCAAAAGTGAGAGGTTGGTTTGGCTATTGGCTCGATTTCTCTTGGTTTCTGGCGGGTTTTAGTGTCTCAAGTAATAAGTGTATCTATGCCAAATATAACCAAGAGATTCGCTTTAACTACGCAAATGTTTGTTCAGTGAATAATGTTAATTGTATTACAATTTATCTAGGGGGAGAGAAAGGAATCAGTGACAGTTAGGATGAAAAAATAAGAGCTGAGGTCATCAGCTCTTTTGGAAGATAATGGATAAAAGCGCGCTCTTTATAAGTCGAAGCGATCGTTGTTCATCACTTTCACCCAAGCTGTGACAAAGTCTTGGACAAACTTCTCTTTGTTATCGTCCTGAGCGTAAACCTCAGCGTAAGAGCGCAGTACTGAGTTAGAGCCGAATACTAAGTCGACACGTGACGCTGTCCATTTGGTTTGGCCTGAAGCGCGTTCGCGGATTTCGTACTCGTTGTCACCGGTTGGATGCCATGTGTAGCTCATATCAGTGAGGTTAACGAAGAAATCATTGGTCAGTGCGCCGACGTTATCGGTGAATACGCCTTGGCTCGTACCACCATAATTGGTGCCAAGAACACGCATACCACCAATGAGCACCGTCATCTCGACAGCGGTCAGTTGCATCAATTGGCTTCTTTCCAATAAGAGCTCTTCTGCCGTTACCACGTAATCGGATTTCAGCCAGTTGCGGAAGCCATCGTGAATTGGTTCAAGCACGTCAAACGAATCGGCGTCGGTCATGGCGTCCGTCGCATCTCCACGTCCTTGGCTAAATGGTACAGAGACATTTATACCTGCGTTGGATGCCGCTTTCTCGATACCTACGCCACCCGCCAGCACAATCAAATCCGCCATGCTAATTGGCGAGTTGTGTGTGGTGCGTATATCGTCGAGCACGCTCAATACTTTCTGCAATCTTTCTGGCTCGTTACCCACCCAATCTTTTTGCGGAGCAAGACGAAGTCGTGCGCCATTAGCACCACCGCGACGGTCAGAACCACGGTAAGTACGAGCGCTGTCCCATGCGGTAGAAACCAGCTCAGCAATGCTCAATTCGCTATTGAGAATCGCCATCTTGAGCGCGTCGATGTTCTCTTCAGATAGATGGTAAGAAACAGGTGGCACCGGATCTTGCCAAATCAAATCTTCTGCTGGCACATCAGGGCCGAGGTAACGAGATTTAGGGCCTAGATCGCGGTGAGTCAGCTTAAACCAAGCGCGGGCGAAGCAATCTTCGAAGTACTTAGGATCATCACGGAAACGCTCTGCAATCTTGCGGTATTCCGGATCAAACTTAAGCGCCATATCCGCATCGGTCATCATAGGATTACGGCGGATGCTTGGGTCTTCCACATCCACTGGCATGTCTTCTTCTTTGATGTTCACCGGCTCCCACTGAGCAGCACCCGCAGGGCTCTTAGTAACCCACCAGTCGTAAGTAAACAACAAGTGGAAGTAGCCGTTATCCCATTTGGTTGGGTTAGTGGTCCACGCACCTTCCACACCACTGGTGACGGTATCACGTCCTATGCCGCGAGAGGTTTTGTTCAGCCAACCAAAGCCTTGGTCTTCGATTTCTGCGCCTTCGGGTTCAGGGCCGAGTAGGGAAGCATCGCCATTACCGTGTGCTTTACCTACCGTGTGACCACCCGCGGTGAGCGCAACGGTTTCTTCATCGTTCATTGCCATGCGCGCAAAGGTGACACGCATATCGTGTGCAGTTTTGATTGGGTCAGGTTTGCCATCGACCCCTTCAGGGTTTACGTAAATCAAGCCCATCATTACGGCTGCAAGTGGGTTTTCTAGATCGCGTTCACCAGAGTAACGATTGTTCTCGCCGCCACTTGGTTGCAACCACTCTTTTTCTGCGCCCCAGTAGATGTCTTTTTCAGGATGCCAAATGTCTTCACGACCGCCAGCAAAACCAAACGTCTTAAAGCCCATGGATTCATAAGCCATGTTACCAGCAAGAATCATCAAATCGGCCCAAGACAATTTGTTGCCGTATTTTCTTTTGATTGGCCAAAGTAGGCGACGTGCTTTATCTAGGTTGCCGTTATCTGGCCAACTGTTGAGTGGAGCAAAACGCTGATTACCTCGGCTTGCGCCACCACGACCATCCGCAATTCTATAAGTACCCGCAGAGTGCCACGCCATACGAATCATTAAGCCACCGTAGTGACCCCAGTCCGCTGGCCACCAATCTTGGCTGTCGGTCATCAGATCTTTGAGATCTTTTTTTACTTCCTCTAAATCGAGAGAGTTAAAAGCATCGGCATAGTTAAAATCCGCGCCCATCGGGTCGGTTTTTTGGTCATGTTGATGAAGAATGTCGAGGTTGAGGGTTTTCGGCCACCAATTGAATTCAGCTGCCTGTTGGTTGGTATTCGCTCCATGCATGACAGGACATTTGGAGTGATTGTTTTTGTCGCTCATCTCTTGCTCCCTAACTGGGGTTAGTGTTCCCAAAGTTTAGTTACAGGTTGCGTATTTCGCCCTTGCGGTTTTACGTTATATTTTGGGATTTTGTTCAAAAGATGATCAGTGTCATTCTTATCTAATTTAACAGTATTTAATGCCAAATAAGTGCAGCTCGTATCTATTAAAAATCGAAATAATGGGTTTCTAACCGAAGACGCTAAACTACGTTATTTTTAATAGACACGTCTCTGTAAACCTTGTCGGCTTTCATTGAACTTGTTCCAACTTCATCACACTTCTTGGACTAAGTGGTTTAAGTTTTCGCCAAAAATCGTAACGCTGTGTGCAACAGAGTGAACCGAAGATTGTTTGGCGTATCGATTCACCGGAAAGGATTTATCACTGTTCAACTTAGTATCAGAGCGGAGCAATCAGCGTTGCTCTACGTGCTCTAAAGTCGAGAAGTAAAGGATGAGAAGCAAACAGAATAAAGCGGTATTGTGTGCGTTTGTATCGGGTAGCCTATTTGGTGCTGCACTGGTCATCGCCATGTATATCCAGATTTGATGCCGTGCAGGCAAAGCGTGCCAAAACTGAAAAATCAAATTGTACAAGGAGTAGGGTTGTTTTCAGCTCTGCTCCTTGTTAGTTTTAAAAGCATGAAAACGACATTCACACCTTCATCAAACTTCTTCTGGTGGCGCTCTAATTAGAGCGGCGCGGAATCTTTACATTCTTATGCTGCTGGACGGTAGCTAAGAGTGTCATGTCTTTTTATCTCCAGTAGCGATCTATTTTTATTCGGAGATAAGTTATGAACACCACACAAAACACTCAACAACGCGAAGTCATTCTCACTGGCGACCGAGCCACTGGGCCTCTGCATTTAGGTCATTACGTAGGTTCATTACAACAGCGAGTTGCGCTACAAATTCAGCACGATCAAACTATTCTCGTTGCGGATATGCAGGGCTTAACCGACAACGCGCACAATCCTTCCAAGGTCTCTTCCAATATCTTGAACGTCGTGGCGGATTACCTTGCCGTTGGCATCGATCCGATTCAAACCACCATCTGCTTGCAGTCTCAAGTTCCGGCGCTTGCTGAGCTAACCATGTACTACAGCAACTTGGTTTCTATCGCACGCTTGGAGCGTAACCCGACGGTGAAAAACGAAATCCAAAGCAAAGGGTTTGAGCGTTCCATTCCGGCTGGATTTTTGACTTACCCAATCTCTCAAGCGGCCGACATTACCGGATTTCACGCGACACTTGTTCCCGTTGGTGATGACCAATTACCAATGCTAGAGCAAACCAATGAAATCGTGAGAAAGATAAACCATCTTGGCGGGAAAACCATTTTGAAAGAGTGTCGTCCACTGCTCAGTGACGCGCCGCGATTGCCAAGCACGGATGGCAAAAACAAAATGTCGAAAAGCATGGGCAACGCAATCAATCTTGGAGCGACAGAGAAAGAGATCAGCGCAGCAGTGAAATCCATGTACACCGATCCAAACCACTTACGTATTGAAGACCCAGGCCAAGTGGAAGGCAACATCGTGTTCACTTACCTTGATGCGTTCCATGCTGATGAAGCTTATGTAGAAGAGTTAAAAGCGCATTATCGCCGTGGTGGATTGGGTGACGGAACAACCAAGAAAGTGTTGGAAGAGTGTCTGCAAGAGATGCTTCGTCCAATCCGAGAAAAACGCGCCATGTTCTTAGATGACAAAGCACAACTTATCGAAATCTTAAAACAAGGCAGCCAACGTTCACGTGAGAAAACCGAGCAAGTGCTATTTGATGTGAAAGGTGTGTTTGGCTTGAACCTGTTCTGAAGTTACGATCGAAATCCGGTTTGGCTCAAGGAGTTCAATTTGAGTTCAACGGATTGGCATTTCTGATATAGGCACGATCTATTGTAGTGAGCCGTGCCTTTTTATTCTCTCAGTTTTTCTTCAAACTTATTGATAATAATTCTCATTACGTTATGTTTGTGGTCTCAAATACACTCATTGTTGCGGAGACCAACATGGAACACTCGGATATTACTCAACTGCTTATTCCAAAGAGTGATTGGGCATCGCCTGATCTTTTTCTTTATGAAGGGGAAGACAAACTTCGTCTGAGCTTAGAAGGTGCAATTCAATACAGTGGATTGAACAGCATTGGTGGCGTGGTTCTGGGCTTTAGGATGATCCAATACGCGGTGCAACTGGCGGCGGGTGATCAGTCTTTGCAACGAGATGGCATCAGTATTTATACCGCGTTCCCTGGTCGTGGTGCTCAAGATGTCTTTGAATACACATGCCGCGCACTACGTGATAAACGCTATTGCTGCGATACCACATTGCACCATCCAGCAGCGCAAACCGGGCAACGCGGTCAGTTCCTATTTACGATTCGTTTGAATGAACAATCGATGGTGATGACACCAGCAAACGGACTACCAAGAAAAAGCTACTTTGAAGCCGACCGACATTCACAAGACAGCCGAGAAGCAGCATTGAAATGGCGTGATGAGAAGATCAACTTCGCTAACACGCTGCTTAGCTTACCTCCGGAAGAGTGCTTACGAGTGTTGTAACTCTTGATCTGCACCAAAGAATCAATAACAAAAGGTCGTTCGCTTTCAATTGAGCGACCTTCTTGTATCAAGCATTCGCGGGAACCAGATTCCTAGTCGCGCTTAGGCTTGCTGGAATGACACGGTTTAAGTTTTGGGGTAGTGGGGGGGGAGGTATTTGGTGTCGATGACCACGAACTCAAACATCGTCATTGCTTAGAGCGAAGATGAATGAGTAGGAAATCTTATTCCACACTCATGTTTTAAATACCGTCATTCTGAAAAACGAGGGACGAGTGTAATTCAGAATCTACTCACCAAGTGCTGTTGAATCTTGTGTTCTCGCAAATCTAAAGTTCGTTGGAACCAGATTCCTAGTCGCGCCTAGGCTTGCTGGAATGACACGGTTTAAGTTTGATTTAGCAGAGGACTTATCTGCTGTCGATGACCACGCACTCACACATTGTCATTGCCTAGAGCGAAGAATGAGCGAGCAGGGAATCTCTCACTTCCAATTGCGCAGACAAACGAGCCGTTAACCCGCAAAGAACTCGCGACGAAAATTCGCCACCTCTTTTTGGTAATAACGCTGCCATTCCGAGTCCGATAAACCCGCGTGGCTGGTGGCTCTTTGAGTTGCCAGTTTGGATTCAAGCTGCTGCAACTCACTCTGATAATCGCGCACTTGCTGCTTTTGCTCTGCGACTTGTTGTTCGCGAGCGTGTATCTCTTCACTCTCTTGTTCAGAAAGGTAAGTTTGTTGAAGCTCCTCAATCAAAGCCTCACGCTCTGTTTGGCTCACGTTATCCGGAATTAACGCCACCGCACGCTCATACTTAGCTTGCTCGCTGGCTAGTCCCAACGTTTCCTCATTGCCTTGCCACTCTTGAACTAAATCCCCAAAGGCTTGCACGTAGTCTTGAGCAGGAGTCGAATTCAACTGCTTTGCCTGCAAACTAAAATCGTAAAGGGCAAACTCATCAGCAAAAATCACTTCGGCCAACTCACCCCATATCTTTCTTGCTTCCGCTTTGAGAAGAGCAACACGAGAGGCGAGCGGTTGCTGTTCATCAAACAACAAATCACCCACACTTTGCTGCCATAAACTATTGAGCTGATGGTAATTCGCCAGTAAGGCAAAGCGCTCACCCGACATATAACTTTCCAGTTCAGCCAGCTTAGATTCGCAATGATGATCAGACATACATGTATGCCAGAATGTCTCTATTTCGGCTTTTAATGCGCGACCTTTGGCGTCATTCAAACGTCCAGCAATGGCTTTAATTGGAGAAGGGGTATCTTTGGCTTTCGGTACGACTTTTTTATCGGCGTTTTGGTTTTCTGGTGAAGAAGAATGATCTCTAGTATCTTGCTCAGCACGCCCTTCGAATACAGAAGAAAACGGCAACAAGCTTTCACTCTTATCGCCCGCTATTGAGAACCAAATCGTGCCCGCCACAACGGCGGACACAGTAATTAACGCAACACGCTTCATGGTTTGATCACAGCGCTAACAGGGAAGTGATCCGACAGATTGAAGTGTTTCCACAAACTCTCTGCGGTAGAGCGCGGAACGTCGACACGGTTATCGTTAAACGACTTCACGCCATACTCATTACTTACCATCACGTAGTCGAGGTACTCAACATTCTCACCACCAGATAAAGCCTCTCCGGCAAAATTGTTAATGCGAGGGTCGAAGGTGGAAGCCGTATAACCTGAGTACTGCGGCTCGATTGCACTTAAGTTCGCAATCATCTGTTGATAGTCATCAGGGAACTTCAACTTATTCACATTGAAGTCGCCACTGTAAACCACAGTTTCACTCGTTGGGATATTCAAAGACTGAGCCATCGAACGCATCTGTTTAAATTGGCGTTGGCGATAGTCTCGTGCCGTGTCCGTATCAAAAGAGGCGGTATGCGTGGCAAACACATGGTAAGCCTGACCACCTTTGATTATCTCCGCATAATTCACGCCCTTGTCGGCAAAACAGTCGGTGCCGGTGCAATCAGGGAAGACGTATTGAGCCTGATTCACGATAGGGTAGCGGCTCACGATGATCACACCGCCGTCGTAAATGTTGAAACCCTCTTTATCCAGCATCTTAGTCTGGTAAGGGTATTCTTTTGCAAGTTCTCGTAAGAACGCATCACGACCATTGGCAAACACCTCTTGTAGTGCCAGTACATCGTAACCTTTGACGTAATCAGGAATTAGCGCGTAACGATCGCCAATATGTGAAGCAATCGCAGGCAGAGCCCAGATGTTATAAGTCATCAGTTTCAGGTTTTGCTCATTATTATCCGTTGCTTCATCTACCTTGCTAGGGGTGATGGTGTAGTGCAAATCGTCGTACCGGGCTGTCTTGCTCGATTTGAATGCGAGCTCTGTATTGCGAGTACCAAAAGATCCCGTATAAGAACGGTGGACGTTACGGTCATCTTTCAATGCTAAACCGACATCAGCAGCCGACAGGCCATATTCCATTGTCGAGTTATACCAATGGCCCTCCACCACTTGGTTGAATGTGACACTCTCACCTTGTGGGTTAGACACCACAGTTTCAAAGCGATAGTTCTGGCCAGATTTCACGCCTTCCCAGCGATTAAAGCTCAGTATCGATTTGGTTTCCCAAGGACCAAGTAATTGCACATGTTGCTGCCATTCTTCACCGTATTCCAGTAAATCGCTGCCTTCATGTTTTACCTGAATGGTTAACGGTTGGTCTGAGTTATTCGTAAGGTATACATCTGTGTCTGCCAAGCTCGGTAATGCGAGTAAGCCACTTAGCCCAACAATCCATTGTGTCAATTTCATCTGTCTGTCCATAAGTCGAATTAGAGTGATTATTCTTATTGATAATTATGACTAGCACGTTAAATATGGATGACAGAAAACCGCACGTCGGACTTTGATAATAAGTTGTGATCTTTGTTTTGTTTGAGATGCAATATTGACCATGTTGTTTACCCGGTGCTGTTCGCTATGTATATGAAAATAAACGATTGTCACCATAAAAACTTCTTGTGAAAAATGAGAAGGTTTCACGCATATAAACCTGATTGACTGTGATACCGTTAGCGTATGTATCAGTTGGAAATTCGTCACTTTTCTCGACACGTTCTCCCACTGAGTAATACACATACAAGGGTTTACTATGAGAGTTTTTGGACACATACCCGATACTGAAGTCGGTGACATGTTCGAAAATCGAGCCGCGTTAGCCAAATCTGGCATCCATCCTCCAACGCAGGCTGGTATTAGTGGCGGCGCGAAAGAAGGCGCTGACTCAATCGTACTTTCCGGTGGTTATGAAGACGACGAAGATTTTGGCGACGTGATCATCTATACCGGAGCTGGTGGCCGTGACGAAAACACCAACAAACAAATTGCCGATCAAAAATTAGAACGCACCAACCTCGCTCTGGCTAGAAACAAGCTGGAGGGTTTACCCGTCCGTGTTACTCGAAGTCATAAACACCAAAGCCATTATTCTCCAACCAAAGGTTACCAATATGCGGGTTTATACCGCGTTGAAGACTATTGGTGCGAGCGTGGATTGTCTGGCTTCAAAGTATGGCGTTACAAACTTGTCCAAATTGATTCGGAACCTGCGGCAGAGGTGCAAGACACAAGCAAAGCACGTTATGAGGTAACGTCTCGCCAAGCCGTTACGGTCAACAAGATCGTCCGAGACTACAAAAAGGCAAAGCAGGTGAAAGATTGGCATCAATACCAATGCCAAGTATGCGGTTTGGCCATTGATACTGGAGCAGGGTACTACGCAGAAGCTGCACACATTCAACCGTTGGGTGAGCCGCATCGCGGACCTGATGTGGTCGAAAATATCCTGTGCTTATGTCCAAACCATCACGTGATGTTTGATAACGGTGTGTTCTCAATCGCGGATGATTTCAGTTTGATTGGCCTAGACGGACAGTTAACGTTGAGCAAAAAGCACAAGATTGAACAGGCGTTTCTTCAGTATCACCGAGAGCATTATTTTAAGTCTTAATAGAAGGTTAAGTCTGATGTCAGATAAAAAGTGGTTACAAGTCGATAAAGCCTATTCGTTTTTTTTAAGAGCGTATCGAGAGGGGCTTGAATTTAATCTGGAAGACCTTGCTGCAGAGACTGGTTGGAGTGTTTCTACTGTAAAAACATACTTACGCAAAAAGTGGGAAACTTTATTGGATGATTCTGGAGATAAGTTAAAGGTTACCGAAGCTATTACTAAGTTTAATGAGACTACCTTTAGACAGCATCAAAGCCAGAAAAATGAAATTGAAAAATTACTGCATCAGATCATGCTGGAAAAGTCGATCTCTGCTTGTATTTCAGCAATTGAGATATATAACAAACCTAACTTTATGCATCGTGAAGAGACGTTTTCTATCCTAATGACTAACGCTTGGGAGCTCTTGTTAAAAGCTAAGCTCGTCAAAGATGGGGATGAAGAAGCACAAGCGATACATATTTTTTCGAAAGATAAACCAGTAATCTCCCCTAGTGGAAATCCGAAAACAATATCTTTGGGGACAGCTCTCAATCGATTGTTATCAAACGGCTCTGTTCCGCATGTAGTTGGGGATAATATTCGTTTGTTGATGAATATCAGAGATGACTCTGTGCATTTTGTTTGTGGCGACCTAGAACTTAGCACGAGCATACAAGAAATAGGAACAGCGTCTCTCAAGAACTATATGACGTTAACAATGAACTGGTTTAATTATGACTTTAGTCGTTACAATTTCTACCTAATGCCAGTATCGTTTTTTCATCTTTCGGATGTAACAAGCTTTAGTGTCGATAGTGATGTTAAATCTAACTTATTAAAATATCTTAAGTCAGTTGAGAAGGAACACGAGCGAGATAAAGACGCTCATTATGCAATTTCACTTAAGCTACACACCAAACTTGTCAAAACTACTAATGATGAGGCATTGCAAGTAAGACTTACAAATGATCCAGATGCTCCAGAAATTATGTTGTCGGAAGAGGATGCGCTAAAAAATTATCCGCACGATTACTATGAACTTCTAGAAATACTAAAGTTCCGTTATACAAACTTTAAGCAAAACAAGGTGTTTCATGACCAAATGAGGACTTTGAAAGCCGAGGGTGAACGTTATTGTAAAGTTAGGAGGTTAGATCCAACCAACCCTAACAGCATCAACAAAACTTTTTATCATAATCGTGTGATTGATCAGTTTGACCAATGGTATGAGAAAGCAACAGTAAAATAGTATCGAGAGTATAAACAGGGTTTAAAGCTCGTTATGGAGACGAGAGGCTGAATATGGAAATCACATGCCATTGCGGGAACATCGTTGTTCAAGCTGACGTACCGAAAGAGATAGCATCATGTAATTGCTCTATCTGCCGTCGATACGCAGCTTATTGGGCTTACTACTCGCCCGAGCAAGTATCAGTTCGTTACGTTAAAGAGCCTTCTGTCTTTTATATTTGGGGTGATAAAGAAGTCGAGTTTCACCGCTGCAACCTGTGTGGGTGTTTGACACACTATGTAACGACAGAGAAATGCGACGCTGATATCGTCGCCATCAATATGAGGATGGCAGAAGAGGAAGTCTTGAAAGATATCCCGCTGAGACGCATTGATGGTAAGCGCTACTAACCTAAAAGCCAGACACATGTCTGGCTTTATTCTTTCTAGCTAACTGACTTTATCTTTGATATTTCAATCAGTTGTGTAACGTTTTCGGAGAGAGATAATCTGCAAATCTGGCAATTGGTTTATAAATTAGAGTATAAATTCTATTTCCTGAACTGGCTTCATAAATTTTATGCAACTCAGTTCTCCGCATTGATTGTAAGGAATATAACAGCGCCCTCAAATATATAACTAATTAATGAGTGTTGTTATGTCTCATACCCGTCTATTCCCACGTCATCGCTTGGCGCTAGCTTGTATGCTTGCCAGTGTTTCCAGTTTCTCATTCGCTCAAGAACAGTGTGATATTCCTGATCTTCAACAGGCGCCTGATCTTGCTTTAGCCGTTTCTGAAGCGACTCATCATTGCTATGGTGCTTGGTTCTCTGCACCTGCAGATTCACTAAACGATATCTACAGTGAAGCGAGTTTAAGCCGTATTCAAATCGCGTTAAACCAAGCCATTGCAAGTTACCGCGGTGAGGCAGAACAAGCGCGCAAACTCGAAAACCTTGGTGAGTTTGTCCGCGCGGCTTATTACGTTCGTTACAACGCGCAACAGCCGGACTTTTCTCAAGCACTAGGGCAACGTTTTGCTCAGTCGATTAATGCGTTCTTAGCGAATCCACACGCGCTAGACCAAGGACGCGAACAAGTCGGGGCGATGAAAAGCTTGACGTTGATGGTCGACAATGTGAAGCAACTTCCTCTAACGATGGAAGCACAAGTTGCGGCACTGCGTCACTTCAATCGTGAAACGGCGCAAGACACACAGTGGGTCGATGGGTTGAATAACCTTTTCCGTGCGATGGCTGGCCATGCTTCGCGAGATGATTTCTACCAATACATGGCAAGCCATACGCAACACATTGATACGTTAGCGGCGTTTGCTCGTGATAATGCTTGGGCATTGGATACGGATGCGAGCTTCTTGGTTTACAACGCCGTTCGCGAAACCGGACGTTTACTAGCCAGCCCAAATCAAGCAACCAAAGAGAAAGCGCTGCGTGTGATGCAACAAGTGATGGAGCAAAACCCGCTTGGTAGTGAACACGATAAACTTTGGCTAGCCGCAGTCGAGATGATGAACTACTTCGCGCCAGAGGGTTTGAATGGTCTGGATTTAGATCAAGCGAAGCGTGATTTGGCGGCTCGCGTGCTACCGAATCGTCATGAGTGTGATGGTCCGGCCATCATTCGTTCTCAAGATTTAACCCAAGCTCAATCTATTGAAGCTTGTGAGGTTTTAGCCGCAAAAGAGGCCGACTTCCACCAAGTGGCGAACACGGGGCATCAACCTGTTGCGGACGACAACAACGAGCGAGTGGAAGTAGCTGTGTTTGCGAACAACGGCAGTTACGTGGATTACTCGTCTTTCTTGTTTGGTAACACGACGGATAACGGTGGTCAGTACCTTGAAGGTAACCCGGCACAAGCAGGCAACGTGGCGCGCTTTGTCGCTTACCGTTATGACAATGGTGAGGCGCTTTCTATTCTCAACCTAGAGCATGAATACACCCATTACCTAGATGCACGATTCAACCAATATGGTTCATTCAGCGATAACTTGGCACATGGTTACATTGTTTGGTGGCTAGAGGGCTTTGCTGAGTATATGCATTACAAGCAAGGTTACGACGCGGCGATTGGGCTGATTGCCGATGGCAAGATGAGCTTATCAGACGTGTTGGCGACCACTTACTCTCACGATACCAACCGCGTTTATCGTTGGGGCTACTTAGCGGTTCGCTTTATGTTGGAAGAGCATCCGCAAGAGGTAGATAGCTTACTGGCGCTTTCTCGTTCTGGTCAGTTTGCTGAATGGGCAAAACAGGTTCAATTATTGGGTGAGCAATACAATGGCGAGTTTGACCGTTGGTTAGATTCAGTCTCAAGTGACCCTCAGCAGCCTGATCCGAACCCAGACCCAAATCCGGGTGAGCCGACTGAGCCTTCTGATCAAGTAACGCAGCTTGTCGCAAATCAAAGTGTGGTACTCAGTGGTGCAGCATACAGCGAGCAGCTGTTCTATGTGGATGTGCCAGAGAACACAACTCACTTTGACGTGGCGATTCATGGCAATAGCCAAGGCGATGCCGATTTGTACATGAGCTTTGAGAAAGAAGCCCATTACTATGACTTTGAGTTCAGCCAATATGGTGATGGCAGCAACGAGATGGTGACGTTTGAGCCGGAGCAATCGGGTTATATCAAGCCGGGTCGTTACTACATCAGCATTGCGGGTCGTTCGGACTTTAATGACGTGACGTTGCAGGCGTCATTAGTGACAGAAACCCCAACGCCGCCAGCACAAGAGCAAGATGACTTAACCCCAGTGGTATTGGAATCTGGCCAAGCACAAACCTTAACGGTGCACCAACAGCGTTACGCAGCGGTTTATGTACCGCAAGGAGTACAAGAGGTGCGAGTGTGGCTAACCGACAAAAACGGCAACGCAGATAATGGCAACGTTGATCTGTATGCGAGTAAAGCGTATTGGCCAACAGTAGGGCAACACGAATACGCATCAAACTACTGGGGCAGTAATGAATACCTGCAAATCCCAGTGACAGAAGAAGGCTATGTCCACTTCTCTTTAAATGCTGAGCTGCAAGGGGATGAGGTCGAGATGCTGGTTTACTTCTACTAACTCGCTGTATCGAAATCAAACCCTCATAAAACCAAAGCCGGACATCAGAGTCCGGCTTTTTGTTGTGTTATTCGCTATGAAAACTTTCCTAGGTTGCTGCTTGGGGTTTGGCTTTCTTCTTCATTTTCAGTGTTGAGTAAACCGAGAAGATCGCTAGCAACACGAAGGCCAGTGCGATTGGTCGTTCATACAAGAATGACCACGAGTTGTCGTACATGAGTAAGGCTTTGCGTAAGTTGGTTTCTGCCATTGGCCCCAAAATGATGGCCAACAATATTGGCGAGGATGGAATGTCCATCTTGCCGAGGGCGAAGCCCAGCAAACCAAACGCGATAGCGATGCCGACATCAAACATGGAGTTGTTAATCGCATAAGCACCAACCACAGACAGGAAGATGATGATTGGAATCATCAGTATTTTCGGAACTTCGATGATGCGACAGAAGAAACGAATACCAAGTAAGCCAACTAGCAGCATGACGATATTAGCGACCAACATCGAGCTAAAGACGCCATAAACCACCTCAGGGCTTTGGCTAAACAACAGAGGGCCAGGCGTTAAACCTTGCACAATAAGTGCGCCCAACAAGACTGCTGCAACGGCATCACCCGGAACACCCAGTGTGAGCAAAGGGACTAATGAGCCACCGGTTACGCCGTTGTTACCGGATTCAGCTGCGGCCAATCCATGAAGTGACCCCTTACCAAACTCCTCCGGTTTTTTCGCTGAACGTTTGGCTTCGTTGTAGCAAACAAAAGCCGAGACATCCGCACCAGCACCGGGTACAGAGCCAATCGCAGTACCAATCAGGCCGCTTTTAGTCGCTGTAGGCAGGATTGTCTTAAGGTCTTTCTTACTTAGGATTTTACGATCAAACGTGGGTACTTCTGCATGCTTCTCATTGATGATCTTCTCGATCTGATTGATGGCTTCTGACAAGGCAAACAAGCCAATAAGCACCGGAATAACATTGATGCCGCTATAAAGATCCATCATTCCAAATGTGAAGCGCGGAACACTACTGATAGGGTCAAGGCCAACCGTAGACACCAATAAACCAATGCTACCAGCCAACAAGCCTTTCAAAATGTTTTGAGAAGAAACGCTAACAATAATGGTTAGGCCAAACAGAGCGAGCGCAAAGTACTCAGGCGCGTTAAAGCGCAGTGCAAAGTTTGCCAAAAGCGGGGAGATGGCAATCAAGACGATCGTACTCAGTAGTCCGCCGACAAACGAGGCCACCGCAGAAATACTGAGCGCGCGAGCAGCTTGTCCTTTTGCTGCTAAGGTGTGTCCATCGAGTACCGTCGCGGCCGAAGCCGGTGTACCCGGTGTCTTTAATAGAATGGCGGCAATCGAGCCTCCGTAAATACCACCGATATAGACGCCAATAAGCATCACCAGTGCTGGTGTGGAATCCATGCCAAAGGTAAAAGGCAATAGAATCGCCACGCCCATGGTGGCCGTTAGTCCGGGTAGTGCGCCTAAGATGATTCCGCCAACAACACCGAAAATTAAGATGGGCAATACTTCTGGGCTAAATGCGGTTAGTAGGCCATTGAGTAAGTGTTCAAACATAGCCTCTCCTTAATAGTACAAGCCTTGGGGTAGAGCGATGTAAAACACCTCTCCAAATAGGTAATACACCCCAAATACAAAACACCAAGCAATAAGGTAATACAGCGGCTTTGTGACTTTGAAAAAGACCAAGTAAGCGGTGAACGCGATTAAGCTTGCGATCAAATAACCGACGATATGAATCAGCAGCGTATAAGCCACGAGAAAGCCGATTCCAAATATCGCCATTTTTGAAAACATAGGAACGGCAGGCGGTTGAATGGATGCTTTTAGCTTTCGTTGGACGATAAGAGCGATGCAAATGATGATTTGTGCAATTGCGATAGCGCTAGGAAAGAATTGGGCGTTAACGCTGGCGTCTTGGTAGTGTGGTTCATCGAATTGGCTGATGAGCACAAGTACGATGCCGCTAATGACGATCATCAAAAGCGGGAAAAAGATCTCTCTATCCAGTTTTGATGAGGGTTGGTTTTGAATGGGTTCTGTGGGCTGCGAGCCGCTTTGTTGTAGGCTGTTTTGACTCATGCTGATTCTCCTCAACACGAAGAGCACCGGGGTGATGCTCTTCGCTTAAAACATCACTTACTGAATTAGTTTTGCGAGTGCTTTGCTATCTTCATCAACAAACTTGGTAAACGCTTCTGCATCCATGTTATGAATCGACATTGCGCCTTTTTCCATAAACTCTTTGAATTCTGCCGATGCCATCGCTTCATCAAAGGCTTTACCCAGCGTTTCAATAACTTCATCTGGCGTGTTCTTTGGTGCGCCAATACCGCGCCATGTACCAGTGACGACATCAACACCTTGCTCTTTCAAGGTTGGAACATCGGCGATGTATTCAATGCGTTCGTCTGACATGACGCCCAATGCTTTCAATTGACCTGAACGCAACTGAGCAATGGCTTCTCCTGGCGTTACCATGGTGACGTCTGTGTGTTTACCAAGTACCGCGGGAATCGCTTCCGATGCACCGTTGTATGGAATGGCGTTAAGTTTGATTCCTTGGTTCTGCTCTAATGCCATCAGGTAGAAGTTTGGCGCTGCTGTCGATGCAAACTTCACTTTACCTTCGCCTTTTTTGGCTTCGGCGATCAGGTCATTGATGGTGTTGAAAGGGCTGTCTTTATGAACCAAAACCACGGCAGGATCGAGGTTAACCATTCGAATCAATTTAAAGTCACTCGCATCATGTCGCATTAAACCCATTTGAGGGAGAGAAGCGATTTCACGAGTGACAACGGTAAGCGTGTACCCATCTGGACGCTGCTGCGCACCAAAACTCATGCCCACCGCGCCAGCGCCTCCAGTGCGGTTCATCACGGCGATGTTTTGTCCTAGTACATCTTTTGCGGAGTTAGCCAGAGTTCGACCGACGGCGTCTGTACCACCGCCTGCACCAAACGGAACAATAAGACGGATGTTTTTCGTTGGATAATCCGCGGCAATAGCCGTTGCAGAGACCATGATGCCAGCGGCGACAAGTAGAGATTTAAGAAGCTTGTTCATAATAATCGACCTTTTGTTTCCGTTAGTTTTTGTATGCTTGTGTAGGGTGGTTTGTTTTATTGTTTTGATATTCGCTCATGCAGAGCTGCTCAAACGCGACGGCGATCCAGCCGCTTATGAGCATGTCATACCATTGCTCGACACCACTGCACGCAACGACGACGTCGCCATGTACAAATGAGCCGAAGAACAGCAAGTCGTTTTCTTGTAGAGAAGAGGTTTGGGTGGTTTGGTTATGAATATTAGGGCGGCCGTTGCGCCACGCTTGTTGCGCTTTGTTTCTCGCGAACTCATCAAATGGAATGGTCCATTCTTGTGGTTTTCCCAGAGATGTCTCGTAGAGAATGGCATCAGTAAAAGACGCTTCCCACGGTTTGACTCTAGGATCCATCACCACGATATGAAGTTCTTTTCGATTGCTTCGTTCGAATAATCGTTCTATGGATGGCTTGACTAACTCGACAGCATCCATGGCAATTTCAACATGACTTTTCATCATTGATTCCTTTTGATGTTCTTACCTGAACTTGCAAAAGAAATGATATTGTATGACAAGTAAGTGCGAAACGTACGAAACGATTAAATGATGGTCAGATCACTTGTGAATCAAGAGAATAGTGCGAGGGATCTAACTTTAATAAGGATATGGGTTATAAAAGTGAGGGCTGAATCAAGTTTTATAACTAAGACAATAAAGTGGTATTCATCACGATAAATTTTACGTATAAACCGTTTTTTATTGTTGCTAATGCCATCACTAAGATGGAAAGTAGCGGAAGGGAGTTAACCTTCCGCTTGGCTTTATAGATCTAAGGGAACTCGTATCCTTCATGGCTGTTGGTGAGGTAGTAGAACGTTGCTTGTACGTAGTCTGTAGGGTCACCAGAGTTGTTTTGGTTGTAAACCCCTGCCTTGAAGTACATGTACTGACCGCCAACATCGTAGCCACTCGTGCTCATGTCGACAGTTTCCGTCACGTCTTCATGGTCATCTCGCTGAATTGTCACGATCAACTGGTTACCTTGAACTTCAATGCGATAGAAGAAGAGTTCATTAAGGGCGATACCATCAGAAGGTTCAGAGGCATCATCTGCAGAGCTGCCGATTAGGTTGATGAACTGCTCATCGTCTGGAGAAGCGTCTGCGTTAGGTTCATGAGCAAAGTACAATGAACCTTTGCTGTGACCGGGGAGTAAGCGATAATAAAGTCGGATCGGCTCGTCATTGTTCGCGTGGATTTGACCTATAATGATACGTCCTATTTGACTAGTATCACCAGTAGAACTTACAGCGTTCACCGCAAGCGTTGCTTCAAGAACACCATCGACACCACCGGAGTTATCTTGCTCACTACTTGGTGCGCTAGAGAACACCCAGTTGTTTTTTGAAATCCCTTTGGTAGATACACTTGTGTCGCCACGTCTTAACATTTCACGCATTTCTGAGCGAGTGTATTTAGTGTTGGTTGATGTCTTAGCCCCTTCAACTGGTGAGATGAACACCAGTCCACCATCGTCACCAGTATAAAAGAACTCAGTATTTTCATAACCACTCGAAAGTTCTTTTTCTTTAACCTCTAGAGCCTTACCGGAAATACTACCGTTTTCGTCTACAGGTAGGTCGAGTTTCCAATCTGATAAATCAAAGTTACCTGATGGCGGCAGAGCTGGGTCGAGGTCGAAGGTAGGAAGTGAAGTGATAGGTGGAGCGATGATATCTGAAGAGCTTAGCTGGAATAAATCCACGCGCCCCTCTGCACCATCGTATTCACCGAAAATGGTGACTTGTGAATGATCTCCTGAGTTGAATGTTACGTTGACCTGCGCCCAATCTGAGTTGGACGTTGCTTTACTGAACGTGTCATTGCCCACGGTGACACCAATGTTTGCGGTTTTCAGAACGTAAGCACTTAGGGTGTACTCGGTGTTTTTTGCAACTGTAATTGTTTGTTCAAGCCTTGCTCCAGTGCCGCTAAACTTTGCCGACTTTGCACCATCAAAAGCGACACCAGAAACTGCTGTGGGGTCAATTTCAGTCCAGCCAGAAAAGTCCTCTTCAAAACTTGGGTTTATTAAATTCACTTGAGCGCTGTGCGAGGCAAATGTTGTTAGTAACAACGCACTACCGACAATATTCGTGAGTGTGATCTTCATATTGTTCTCCATGGTTAACGTCATTCTTCGTGACATACAAAGAAAGTAATATTGCTTGTATTTAAATAACACAAATATGCGTAGTGTTGACTATGTTAAGTATGAAGTGGAGGGGAAAAACACAAATATTGAAATTGAAATGGACGAAAAAGTGACCACTGCCAGTTGTTGACAATGTAACCAACTTTCTATGCTGCTCAGACTATGATTTTGCTTCTGAAATTGGATGTTTGAATAGTATGGCGGTGATTGATTGGAGTGAGAAAACAACCTATATAATATGATTTATGTGATCGAGAGCGAATTTGTACTCAATAGTAAAATTGGCAGAAAGGCGAAAAGTTTTTTATTGGGAAGAAGTGAATGTGTGTCTTTGTACTTCAGAGCGGTAAATTATTTAAGCAGATGAGTATCTTTTTGTCGTAAGTTCGTTTCATGTTATTGCTAATAAATGACTTTAGGCTGCAATAACGTTGTCATGTTTGGTCTATAAGTTGTGCGACTTGAAAGCCCAACAGTATGGCGGGCAACGCAAACTTTTAGATTGGAACCCCATGACACGAGCAGTAAATCAAACCGATGAAGCCATCATCAAATTGTTGCAGAGCCAAGGCCTTATTAAAAGCGAAGCTGAAGCGCGATTAAAGAAAGACGTGTACCGTTTACACCCGAGTGAAATCGAAAAAGTGAAAAATTACGCTCAACACTTTGGCATTAGTGCGAAAGAGAAATTGATTGATGAGATTTTAGATCTTCGACGTGAAGCGTTAATCAAGAAAATTTCCCGCCAAGAGACTGCTTTTTTTAAGTAAGTCACCTTCAAACTATCAAAGACATTTGATCGCCCCTTAGTGTGTAAAAGTAAGTAAATAAGAGACATAAAGTGGGTGACTGGTTTGACACATATGGAAATGCGTTTTAGTTTTCGAACCAATCAATCTTTGTCATGAATGAGTATAGATAGCGGGATATGGATTCAATCACACAAGCTGCACTAGGAGCGACCGTCGCTGGCGCAATCGCAGGTAAACGCTGTAACGCGAAGGTGCTACTAATGGGGGCTGCCCTCGGAACCTTGCCAGATCTGGATGTGATTCTGGACTATGGCGATGCCGTGCAAAACACAATTAAGCATCGTGGTTTTAGTCACTCTTTACTTGTTTTGCCTCCTTTCGCTTTGCTGATTTCTTGGCTCTATTGCCGCTGGCGACCAGATACGTTTTGGACACTTTCTCGTGTGTTCTTTTTAACCGTGAGCGTGTTTGTTACCCACACTTTGCTGGATGCAATGACAACGTATGGCACGCAGTTGATTTGGCCATTTGAGGGCTATTTTGAGCTGCGGAACGTGTTTATTATCGATCCGCTTTACACGCTGCCTTTATTGCTGGCGATTGGTGTGGCTCTGTTTTCCAAAACTCGCGGCGGACGCTGGTGTCAGAGCGTGGTGTTGATTTCGACGCTTTATCTTGGTTGGGGTTACGCATCGCAGCAAATGATCGCGTCTCGCGTGGAACAAAACTTGAGTGCGCAGAACTTACCTAATCAACAAGTACTGATCACCCCAACACCGTTCAATACCGTTTTGTGGCGCGTCGTCGTAATGGATGACGGCCAATACTATGAAGGTTTGGCGTCAGTCCTCGATGGTAGTGATCACATTGATTTTGTCTCGCACCCGCTTGGGAGTTGGCCATTGGAAGACAAGCCAGACACATTGAAAGGGCTTAAGGCTTTCTCTCACGACTACCTAAACTACCGTATTGAAGACGATGCGTTGATTGTGACTGACTTACGTTTGGGCATGTCCAACAACTTATCGTTCGAGTTTATCTTTGCGGAGAAGGGGAAAGATGGACAATGGCAGTTGTTGGAATCGACGGAGCGTTACCCAAGTGAACGTAGTTTGGATTTACTTGGCCAGCTTTGGGAAAGGCTGAAAGGTGACCAGAGTATTGATGCAAATTTACAACGTATTGAGTTGAGTGCGCGTTCTTAGTTTGCGTGTATGAGATCCCCAACTCGCACGTGTCTCGCTCTTGAGGATGAAGATACGAGATACTGGATTAGATACAGAAAAGCCGGACGTGATGTCCGGCTTTTTGCTATTTAACGTTAGGCTGCAGCCTATGCCGTTAACACTGGAACGCCACTGTGGAATTTGAAATCTTCATCTGGTGTTGAAATCAGTGCTGCTTCGATGCGACCAAATTCCGCCACACGCTCGCTGATGTCTTTACCCGCTATTTGCTCTGCCAGAATCAAGTAATCTTGATAGTGACGCGCTTCTGAGCGCAACAGAGATACATAGAACTTCGCGATATCGTCATCCATGTGCGGAGCCAGTTTGGCGAAACGTTCACACGAGCGAGCTTCGATGTAGGCACCGATGATGAGCTTATCAATCAACGTTTCTGGCTCGTATGTCTTCATGTGCGAAATCAGCGTTTTGGCATAGCGGCTTGCCGGAATGTTTTTGTATTCCACACCACGGCTTTCCATGATTTCTAGAACTTGGTAGAAGTGGTGTAACTCTTCTTTGATCAGCAGAACCATCTTATCAATAAGATCTTGGCTGTATGGTGAATCCGACTTAGCAATGATCGCTTTAGAAATGTTGCTCTTACCTTTTAAAGTCTCGAGTGAGCCAGTTTTGCGGTAAGCGAAGTCCTCATAAGGTTTAAACCAATCAAGTAGGGCAAGTGAGCTTGCGTCGTCTACTGCGTATTTACGGATTAAAAGCATAGCAGACTGACCTGCTTTGAGTTCACACAGTAGGTGATCTACTAAAATCGTTGGCAGGTTTTCCGGTTTCTTTGCTTCCTCAACCCATTCATCTGGGGTGCTGCATCGCAAGAATTGGTTAATGGGAGCAAGAAGGTCCTGATAGGCGTCGAGATTAATCATTTTAGTTCTTAGTACGTTGTATTCTATTTTGGTGTAACCATCGGCATCTTGAGCAAATACAAGATACAAAAAAGGCCGCAAACGCAGCCTTTAATCGAGTAGTGCGAAAAGCTTGTGGAGAGTTTACCACTTTTTCTTTTCACCGAAGAGCGCATCCATATCACTGTCGCGTTCTTTATCGGCAAGCTGCTGCATTTCTGCTTCATTCTTGTCTTGGCGTTTCTTGTCTAGGTCACCAAGCATTTCTTCCAGCTTTTGTTTTGCTTGAATCGAGTACGCATCGTTCTTTGTACTTAGGGCATCAATGCCTTTACGAAGCAGTTGCAATGCGGTGCCAGGTTGGCCACGAGCAATAGAATCGTTTGCTCGCTTGATAACGTTTTCGATGTTAATACGAATCTGCATAGTTTCCAGACGCGCGTTCTCTGTGACATAAGTTTGCGTATCTAAACGGCCTTTGTTGTGCTCATTACGAACTGCATCACGAAGACGTTTGACGAGCTTTAACATTACAATGGCTTGTTTATCGCTGCTCGGCATTTTGAATGTGGTGCTTTCACCGTTTGCGCTGCTCTCATTCAATTGAGAAATTTGCTGCTTCATGTTTTCGATGCGCTGAACAAGCTGCTTGTTCTTTGGATCAAGGTCGCGCATGCTTTCGAGTGCATCAAGAATACGGTTGTTAAGACACAGCAGTAAGTCCTTGCTGAAAGGAATATGATGAGCGTGCCCGATGAGCTCTTCAGTACCGTCAATCAGCGCCACATAGCGAGCAGACTCCTGTCTTTTCGCGGTCTCTACTTTTACCTTGTACTGCAACATGATGTTATAGCCAAGGATCAATACCAGTAGGATGGCAACCAAAGCGATTATTAAAGTCAAATTCATATCTTTGCTTCTACTACTTGTTACTTTTCTGTGTCCAGCGTTCAAGAATACATGAATCTTATCTTTCTCGGCACCCTATTTATCTGATTATTTTGCTCCAAACACGTTTTCCTGTGGAAATCAGCAGGGAATGCGGTGAGCTCCTGAAAAAACCTATTTTCAATGATTCAACCCTTTGCATATTGGTAGCGTTGAACGACCTTGCTATGAGCTTCGGGTATAAGTTAGAAATTACTGTTCATTTAGTTGCTAACACGTTATAACTAAACATTATATCGTGTGCATTCATATGCTCGGGAGGGCGGCCACGATGGGTATGACGTTATTATCTCGATAAATGAGTAAGGGATTACGATGAAGCTGCAACAACTGAAGTACATTGTTGAGGTTGTGAACCATAATCTGAATGTTTCTGCGACGGCAGAGAGCCTATACACATCCCAACCGGGTATCAGTAAACAGGTACGTTTGCTGGAAGATGAATTGGGTATTCAGATCTTCGAACGAAGTGGTAAACACTTAACGCAGGTGACACCTGCTGGTGAAGAAATCGTGCGAATTTCTCAAGAGATCCTCGCTCGCGTTGAAAGCATTAAAGCGGTCGCAGGGGAGCACACCCACCCTGAAATGGGTACGCTGAACATTTCTACTACGCATACCCAAGCACGTTATGCGTTGCCTGATGTGATTAAAGGCTTTACAGCGCGTTACCCGAAAGTGTCACTTCACATGCACCAAGGCACACCATCCCAAATGTCTGAGGCTATCGCGAAAGGCACGGCGAATTTTGCGATTGCAACGGAAGCGCTTCACCTTTATCAAGATGCGATCATGCTGCCTTGTTACCACTGGAATCGCTCTATCGTGGTACCAAAAGACCACCCACTAGCGAAGAAAGATAAAGTAACGATCCACGATTTGGCGGCGTATCCGCTGGTGACTTACGTGTTTGGCTTTACGGGTCGCTCGGAGCTTGATACCGCATTCAACCGAGAAGGTCTAACACCACGAGTAGTATTTACCGCTACGGACGCAGATGTCATTAAGACTTACGTTCGTATGGGGGTTGGTGTTGGTGTGATTGCGAGCATGGCAGTCGATCACGACCAAGATGGCGATTTGGTGGCGATTGATGCGAGCCACTTGTTTGGTGCGAGTACGACCAGCATTGGCTTCCGTCGCGGTACGTTCTTACGTTCTTACATGTTCGACTTTATGGAGCGCTTTGCGCCGCACTTGACTCGTCCGGTTGTGGAACAGGCGATCTCGCTTAAATCTAATACGGAAATCGAAGAGATGTTTAAAGACATCGAGCTTCCGGTCAGATAACACTTCATTCAAGTTTCGATTCCCTCTACAATGCGCTCGTTGTAGGGGGAGCTATGAAAACGCAATTTCAATTTATTAATGACTGCTTAATCGAGAATCAATCGTTGTGGCGATTTGAGCCCTTTAAAAGCAGCATTCACGCATCATTACCTTGGCAAGAGCAACACCCTCAGTTGTGTCAATGGTTAGCGTCTCTTACTCCTTCTCAGATCGAAGAATACAAATCAGAACCTGAGCTTTTATTTAAAGCGATCGGAACTTGTTTACCTGATCTTGAACCGCTCGCCGCTCTTACTCGCTTAGAAACACTTTCATTAAATGGATTGGAGCTTGCTCGCGGTTTAGACAGTGGTATTCCTGGCCGCAAGTTAGAGCAAATAAGTTCGATGGGCGAAGCGGCTATTCAACATCATCATGGCAAAGAATGGTTAGAGTGGTGTTCAGGAAAAGGCTATTTAGGGCGAATTCTTACCACACAAACGAACCAGCCAGTGACGAGCTTCGAATTCCAACAAGCGCTGTGTGATTCAGGGCAACAAGCGGCGAATGAACATCATTGGAACATGACGTTTATTCAAGGTGACGCGTTTGATTCTGCGGCAAAAGCTGTGTTCAAGCCGACACAACATGCGGTGGCATTGCACGCATGTGGTGATCTCCATGTTCGATTAATGCAGTACGGCAGCGAAAACGGCATCGCCGCGATGACAATCTCGCCTTGCTGTTACCATTTGATTCAGTCTGAGCAATATCAGCCAATGTCGGAGCAGGGCAGAGCTTCTTCTCTTTCTTTGTCTAAGCAAGAGCTTCGTATTCCTTTACAACAGACTGTGACTGGAGGTGAGCGTGTCCGCCGTCATCGTCAGCAAGAAATGGTGTTTCGCTTAGGGTTTGATTTGATCACGCGACAAGCGTTAGGGTTGACCGAATATCAACCAGTACCGAGTATTCGTAAGTCGCAATTAAGTGATGGTTTTGAAGCTTTGTGCCATTGGGCCGCAGAGCGAAAGGATATCGAGTTGACTCAAGATATTGACTTCTCGAAGTTCGAATATTTGGCTGAGCAGCGTTTTTGGCAGATGGAGCGTTTGAGTTTGGTTCAGTTGGTATTTCAACGACCATTGGAGATTTGGCTTGCTTTAGATAAAGCACTTTATCTTGAAGAACGTGGTTACCGTGTTAGATTGGCAGAATTTTGCGCTAAATCAGTTACACCTCGAAACATTTTAATTTGCGCTTATAAGTTTTAGATCTTTTTTATAATTAAATGCTCTATACAAAAAAGCCCACTTCTTAGTGGGCTTTTGTAAACAAAACGTGACAATTTGTGCGTTATTTTGTCATTAGTTGAACATTGCGATAGCTTGCGCTGGTTCAACGTATTCTAGGTCAAAGCTCTCAGCAACCTCTTTACAAGTCACTTTACCGTGGATAACGTTCAAGCCTTCTAGGAAACCGTTATCTGCTAGAAGCGCTTCACGGTAGCCTTTATTCGCGAGTTTTACGATGTAAGGTAGTGTGGCGTTGTTCAGTGCAAATGTTGATGTGCGAGCAACGGCACCCGGCATGTTAGCCACACAGTAGTGAACAACTTCGTCAACGATGTAAGTTGGCTCTGCGTGTGTCGTTGCGTGAGAAGTTTCAAAACAGCCACCTTGGTCGATTGCTACGTCAACGACCGCTGCGCCTGGCTTCATCTTAGCGATGTGCTCTTTTGTTACTAGTTTAGGAGCGGCAGCTCCAGGGATTAGAACTGCACCAATCACTAGGTCAGCTTCTAGAACATGCTTCTCAATCGCGTCTTCTGTAGAATAAACCACTTTCGCGCGGCCTTGGAATTCTTCGTCTAGTTTACGCAGTGTATCTACGTTGCGGTCTAGGATTGTTACGTCAGCACGAAGACCAACAGCCATACGAGCTGCGTTCGCACCAACGACACCACCGCCAACAACAACGACTTTCGCAGGCTCAACACCAGGTACACCACCTAGTAGTAAACCACGGCCACCGTGTGATTTTTCCAGCGTTTGTGCACCAGCTTGGATAGACATCCGACCTGCTACTTCTGACATTGGTGCTAACAGTGGCAAACGACCCATATTATCTGTTACAGTCTCATACGCTATACAGACAGCTTTGCTCTTGATTAGCTCATCAGTTTGTGGAAAATCTGGTGCTAGGTGTAAATAAGTAAATAAAATCTGCCCTTCGCGGAGCATTGCTCTCTCGACGGCTTGTGGTTCTTTTACTTTTACAATCATGTCTGCTTTCGCAAAGACGTCTGCAGCAGTAGGAAGAATGGATGCGCCTACAGCGATGTAATCATCGTCTGAAAAACCAATGCCGGCACCTGCATTGGTCTCAACTAAAACTTGGTGACCATGTGAGATAAGTTCTCTCACGCTAGCTGGGATCATTCCCACACGGTATTCGTGGTTTTTGATTTCCTTAGGTACGCCAATGATCATCCTGTGTCCTCTTTCTAAAATGGTTGTATTAACTGTTTGTAGGGTGTTATTGTCGAATTAATATCTAGTATAGATGTTGATTTGTAATATTTGGCACCAAATATTAAAAAGTTGTAGTATATTTTTTTGCAAGGAAGTAATAAGGTGGAATAAAAAATGGCAGAGAACTATAAGAAGCCGTCCAAGGAACTAGACCGTATCGACCGCAACATTCTTAATGAACTGCAGAAAGACGGTCGTATTTCGAACGTTGAACTTTCAAAACGTGTAGGACTTTCTCCAACGCCGTGTTTGGAGCGTGTGCGTCGCTTAGAGCGTCAAGGTTACATCACAGGTTACACTGCGCTATTAAACCCGCAGTTCCTAGATGCATCACTATTGGTATTCGTAGAAATTACGCTTAACCGTGGTGCGCCAGATGTATTCGAACAGTTTAACGCAGCTGTTCAAAAGCTAGACGACATTCAAGAGTGTCATCTAGTATCAGGTGATTTCGACTATCTTCTAAAAACCCGTGTATCTGATATGGGTGCTTACCGTCGACTACTTGGCGATACGTTACTACGTCTACCTGGCGTAAATGACACTCGCACCTACGTAGTTATGGAAGAAGTGAAGCAAAGTAACCAGCTTGTGATTAAAACTCGTTAAATTCTTGCAAAGAAAGCGGTAAATGCTTCCGCTTTCTCGATAGAGTAATTGGGTTTTTCTCTTTGATATGGTTAAATCAATTTACCGAGCGGCTTTTGCCGCTCGGAATGTTTTGCTTATTCCTAATTCATTTCCATATTCAAGTTGATTTATGTTCAAAGAGAACGCAAAGAAAGTCGAAACCATCATCAAAACCAGTGAAGAGCCTCAGTCTTCGCGTCTTAATGGCTTCCAACGCTTAAAAGAGTGCTGCTTTATCGTTGGCGTTCTTAGTTCGGTATTGTTGGCCGTTGCACTATTTACGTTTAGCCCAGCCGATCCGTCTTGGTCCCAAACTGCTTGGGGCGGAGAGATCGATAACGCTGGTGGTTTGTTCGGCGCTTGGCTTGCCGACACGCTATTTTTCACATTTGGTTCCCTCGCGTACCCACTGCCATTCTTGCTTACTGCAGGGGCATGGGTGATTTGTCGTAAACGCTCAGAGGATGATCCAATTGACCTAATGCTGTGGGGAACCCGTCTATTAGGTTTAGTTATTCTTATTCTTACCAGCTGTGGTCTTGCAGACATTAACTTTGACGACATTTGGTATTTCTCTTCTGGTGGTGTTGTTGGTGATGTGCTGACGAGTCTCGCGTTACCAACGTTGAATGTGCTTGGCACAACCTTGGTATTACTGTTCTTGTGGGGCGCAGGCTTTACGCTATTTAGTGGTATCTCTTGGTTAAAAATTGTCGAGTGGCTTGGCGATCGCGCTTTGGGTCTGATTGCTGCAGTCACTAATAAGGCACGTGGCTCGGAGCAAGAAACACTAGAACCACAATTGGATGAGTTTGTTGACGATCGTGTTATGACGAAACGTCGTGGTGACGATCTGGAAGATGAGCCGCTACCGCACTTAACCGCGTACGAAGTGGATGAACCAAAAGAGTCGGTCCCTGCGCATGAGTACCCAATCTACATGCCTCAATCCGCGGCGGCAGAACAAGCTACATCTCAGTCTGTTTCACCGAAACCGGCCGAGCCTGCTCCGCAGTCAGTTGTTATCCCTGCCTCTATTGCTCAAACTGCTGCTCAAGCGGCACCTGTTCAAGCACAGCCTGTTGAGCCCGTTCAAGCAGTAAACACTGACAACGTGGACCCAATGGTTGAACGCACTAAACAACTTAATGTCACGATTGAAGAGTTAGAAGCCGCGGCACAACAAGCAGATGACTGGGCGGATGAAGTTCAACCAGTGCCAGTTGTACAAGAAAATGTCGCAGCGCCGATACAGCAACCTATTGAGCCGACACCTGTTCAGCCTGCTTATGCTGCGCAATCAGAACAAGCTTCATACCAAGCGTCAGTTCAACCTCAAGTTGACGTTCAGGCAGAACCGTATGTGCAACCTGAGCAGACCGCTCAAACTGAACCGTTTGTTTCTGAGTCTGTTGAGCATGAATCAATGTACTCTGAATACGAGCAGTTCGAAGCGGAGCAAATTCAGCAGTCTTATGTTGCTCAAGACACAGTACATCAGCAAGATGAGCCAATGATTGATTCGGCGTCTCTTGACAACATCACTGAACAGACAGAGCCGAACCAACACATCGAACCAACGATTTCTAACTTTGATGTATTGGATGAAGAAGATGAATTCGTAGCACCGCAAACTGTTCATCAAGCTCAACCTGTTCACGCTGAACCACAGCAATCAACGGTAGCACCAACTCAGAATGTCCAACCGCAAGTTGCCGTTCAACCTCAACCGCAGGCACCTTCGGCAACGTTTGAACCTGCTCCTCAAGAAGTTGAGGTAGAAGAGGTTCAAGAAGGTGATCAAGACGTAGCAGCGTTCCAAAATTTGGTTTCGAGTGCTCAAGCGAAGGTCGCGGCGAAGCAAAACCCGTTCTTGGTACAGCAAGATCAAAACTTGCCAGTACCAGAAGAGCCACTGCCTACTCTTGAATTGTTGTACCACCCTGAGAAACGTGAAAACTTTATTGATCGTGATGCGCTAGAACAAGTGGCTCGTTTGGTTGAAACCAAGCTTGCAGACTACAAAATCAAAGCGGATGTTGTTGGGATTTACCCAGGTCCGGTTATCACCCGTTTTGAGCTAGATTTGGCTCCGGGTGTGAAAGTAAGTCGAATCTCTGGTCTATCAATGGACTTAGCGCGTGCACTTTCTGCTATGGCCGTGCGTGTTGTTGAAGTAATTCCGGGTAAACCATACATCGGTCTAGAGCTTCCTAACATGAGTCGTCAGACGGTATTTCTATCTGATGTAATCAGTAGCCCTCAGTTTGAACAAGCCACGTCACCAACAACGGTCGTTCTTGGTCAAGACATCGCGGGTGAAGCTGTGATTGCCGACATTGCGAAGATGCCTCACGTGCTGGTTGCTGGTACCACTGGTTCTGGTAAATCAGTCGGTGTAAACGTGATGATCTTGAGTATGCTTTACAAAGCGTCTCCAGAAGACCTACGTTTCATCATGATCGACCCTAAAATGTTGGAGCTTTCAATCTACGAAGGTATTCCTCATCTTCTTTCTGAAGTTGTAACTGATATGAAAGATGCGTCTAACGCACTACGTTGGTGTGTAGGCGAGATGGAGCGTCGTTACAAACTGATGTCTGCATTGGGCGTGCGTAACGTGAAAGGCTTTAACGAGAAGTTGAAGATGGCAGCAGATGCTGGCCACCCAATTCACGACCCATTCTGGCAAGAAGGCGACAGTATGGATACTGAGCCGCCGTTGCTAGAAAAACTGCCTTACATCGTTGTGGTTGTCGATGAATTTGCCGACCTTATGATGGTTGTGGGTAAGAAAGTTGAAGAACTGATTGCGCGTCTTGCTCAGAAAGCTCGTGCAGCAGGTATTCACTTAATCCTTGCGACTCAGCGCCCATCGGTTGATGTAATTACTGGTCTCATTAAAGCAAACATCCCAACTCGTGTTGCGTTTACGGTATCGACGAAGACCGACTCACGTACCATTCTTGACCAAGGTGGCGCAGAGTCGCTACTTGGTATGGGTGATATGCTTTACTTACCGCCTGGTTCTAGCCATACGACACGTGTTCACGGTGCTTTTGCATCGGATGATGATGTTCACGCGGTTGTAAATAACTGGAAAGCGCGCGGTAAGCCAAACTACATTGATGAAATCATCAGTGGTGACCAAGGTCCTGAAGCTTTACTACCGGGTGAACAAATGGAATCTGACGAAGAAGTCGATCCTCTGTTCGATCAAGTTGTGGAACACGTCGTTCAGTCTCGTCGCGGTTCTGTATCGGGCGTTCAACGTCGATTCAAGATTGGTTACAACCGAGCTGCGCGTATCGTAGAGCAACTGGAAGCACAAGGCATCGTGAGCGCGCCTGGCCATAACGGAAACCGCGAAGTCCTTGCTCCTGCGCCACCAAAAGATTAATGAACTTGTCTTACTCACCTCAGTCCAACTGAGGTGAGCAACTCTAGGTCTTTGACCCTCTGATAGGTATCTGAATGAAAAAACTATTTTCAGCGAAACTATTCTCTGCGCTTGTTTTAAGCTTCTCTCTCTTTTCAACTGCACATGCAGCGTCTCCAAAAGATGAACTAAGCAAACGCCTAGCGATGAACGAAGGCTTCAGTGCGGATTTTTCTCAACAGGTCATCAGTCCTGAAGGTGAAACCGTCATGGAAGGGGAAGGAACGGTTGAAATTTCTCGTCCAAGTCTGTTCCGTTGGAGCACCACATTCCCGGATGAGAACTTGCTTGTCTCTGACGGTAAAACGTTGTGGTACTACAGCCCATTTATCGAGCAAGTGAGTATTTACTGGCAAGAACAAGCTACTGAGCAAACGCCATTTGTTTTGTTAACTCGTAATCGTGCAAGTGATTGGGATAACTACAAGATTTCGCAAAAAGGTGACGAATTCACCCTCATTCCTACGGCGGTAGACTCCACACAAGGTCAATTCCAGATTAATATTGATGCCAAAGGTGTGGTAAAAGGCTTCAATGTAGTGGAACAAGATGGGCAAAAAGGCTTGTTCACGTTCAACAATGTGAAGCTTGGTAAACCCAAAGCAGACAGATTTACATTCACAATTCCAGATGGTGTGGAAGTGGATGACCAAAGGAATTAATAGGTAGTGAGCAATTACACATTAGATTTCTCGGGGGACGAAGATTTTCGTCCCCTTGCTGCACGTATGAGACCGGAAACGATTGAACAGTACATCGGTCAGCAGCACATTTTAGGTCCTGGTAAGCCGCTACGCCGTGCGTTAGAGGCTGGGCATATTCACTCCATGATTCTGTGGGGGCCTCCGGGCACAGGTAAGACGACGCTAGCGGAAGTGGCGGCAAACTACGCCAACGCAGAAGTAGAGCGTGTATCAGCTGTGACCTCAGGCGTAAAAGAGATTCGTGCTGCTATCGAGAAAGCACGTGAGAACAAAATGGCGGGCCGTCGTACCATCCTATTCGTGGATGAGGTGCATCGCTTCAACAAATCTCAACAAGACGCGTTTTTGCCGCATATTGAAGATGGCACGGTTACCTTTATTGGAGCGACGACAGAAAACCCATCGTTTGAGCTGAATAACGCATTGTTGTCTCGTGCTCGCGTGTACAAGCTGACGTCTCTCGACAAAGATGAAATCTCGTTAGCGTTGAACCAAGCGATCAGTGACAAAGAGCGCGGCTTGGGAAATACGCCCGCACACTTTGCTGATAACGTATTAGACCGCCTAGCAGAATTGGTAAACGGTGATGCACGCATGTCTCTCAACTATCTTGAGCTGCTTTACGATATGGCAGAGGACAACGAGCAAGGCGAAAAAGAGATAACCTTGAGGCTGCTTGCTGAAGTGGCGGGAGAGAAGGTCTCTCGCTTCGATAACAAAGGCGATATCTGGTACGACTTAATATCTGCGGTCCACAAGTCGATTCGTGGCTCAAACCCGGATGCTGCGCTGTATTGGTCTGCGCGTATGATTGCTGCTGGTTGTGACCCTTTGTATATTGCTCGACGCTTATTGGCGATCGCTTCTGAAGATGTCGGTAATGCTGACCCTCGCGCAATGCAAGTGGCACTTTCTGCGTGGGATTGCTTTACCCGTGTTGGTCCAGCAGAAGGTGAACGTGCGATTGCACAGGCGATCGTGTACTTAGCGTGTGCGCCAAAAAGTAATGCGGTATACGTGGCGTGGAAACAAGCGCTCACAGACGCTCATAACTTACCTGAATATGAAGTGCCGCATCACCTTAGAAATGCACCAACCAGTTTGATGAAAGACATGGGTTATGGGGCAGAGTATCGTTATGCTCACGATGAGCCTGGCGCTTACGCTGCTGGTGAGCAATATTTGCCACCTGAAATGGGCGATCGTAGGTACTATCAGCCGACAAATCGTGGTCTAGAGACCAAAATCGGCGAAAAGTTAGATTACTTGGCTACTTTAGACGCAAATAGCCCACAAAAGCGCTATGAAAAGTAGGCGTTTTTGGATACATTTGTTCAGTAAATTTTTTTAACGCGTACGCTTGGAAAGTGCGCGTGATTTCACAACAAAAAGCATAGGATTAACAATGCTGGATTCTAAATTACTTCGTACAGAGCTGGATGAAACAGCTGCTAAACTGGCGCGTCGTGGCTTTAAGCTAGACGTAGATACTATTCGTAAACTTGAAGAACAACGTAAGTCCATTCAAGTAGAAGTAGAAAATTTACAATCCACGCGTAACTCCATCTCCAAGCAAATCGGCCAAAAAATGGCGGCTGGCGACAAAGAAGGCGCAGAAGAGATCAAGAAACAAATCGGTACGCTAGGTAGCGATCTTGATGCGAAGAAAGTTGAACTTGAGCAAGTAATGGCTCAACTAGACGAATTCACGCTTTCTGTACCAAACATCCCAGCAGATGAAGTGCCAGATGGCAAAGATGAAAACGACAACGTTGAAATCTCTCGTTGGGGTGAGCCAAAGACTTACGACTTCGATCTGAAAGATCACGTTGACCTAGGTGAAATGGGTGGCGGTCTTGATTTCGCAAGTGCAGTTAAGATCACTGGTGCACGTTTCATCGTGATGAAAGGCCAATTTGCTCGTCTACACCGTGCGATCGCTCAGTTCATGTTGGACCTTCACACAGAAGAGCACGGCTACACTGAAATGTACGTACCTTACCTAGTTAACTCTGACAGCCTATTCGGTACTGGTCAGCTTCCTAAGTTTGGTAAAGATCTTTTCCACACTGAGCCGCTAGTAGAAAAAGTAAACGACGAAGAACCACGTAAATTGTCTCTAATCCCGACAGCAGAAGTACCTGTAACGAACCTAGTTCGTGACACGATTTCTGATGAAGCGGATCTACCACTTAAGATGACAGCTCACACGCCATGTTTCCGTTCAGAAGCCGGTTCTTACGGTCGTGATACACGTGGTTTGATTCGTATGCACCAGTTCGACAAAGTTGAGCTAGTACAAATTACTAAGCCAGAAGATTCAATGAACGCGCTAGAAGAACTGACAGGTCACGCTGAGAAAGTTCTACAACTTCTAGAGCTTCCTTACCGTAAAGTGGTTCTATGTACAGGTGACATGGGCTTCGGCGCTCGTAAAACTTACGACCTAGAAGTGTGGGTTCCTGCTCAAGAAACTTACCGTGAAATCTCTTCATGTTCTAACATGTGGGACTTCCAAGCTCGTCGTATGCAAGCTCGTTTCCGTCGTAAAGGCGAGAAGAAACCTGAACTTGTGCACACGCTAAACGGTTCTGGTCTAGCTGTAGGTCGTACCATGGTTGCTATTCTAGAAAACAACCAAGAAGCAGACGGTCGTATTGCAATCCCTACAGTACTTCAGAAGTACATGGCGGGCGCAACGCACATCGGTTAATTCATTAACCACTAGAACAACAAAACCCAGCCTTAGTGCTGGGTTTTTTGTTATCTGCGTCGAGTGAAAACGTACTGTTTTGTATATTAATGCACCGTTTAATGATGAGTTCGCCCAGAATCTGATAGTGCGTAATAAATGATATTTTTCTAAGCGGTTTTCAACGTGACAAGGTAATGGCTTCATTTGCCCTTATTGTTAAACGTTATGCCAGTAAATCATCTTTCATTTCTCGTAACTTTTGCGCTTACCTTACTCGTTAGTGAGAGTGTTATCGCAAGTAAACTTATTCAACCTCAATACTTAGATAGTGAGAGAACCGAACGCTTTTTCGCGCGCGAAATAGTGCAACCTTCAAAAGAAAATATGCAGCTTCGTAATTCACTCGACTGGGGATACGAGCTTGAGTTGGCAAGTGCGGCTGGTGACACGGAATCGGTGTCTAATTGCAAAGACTTAGCTACTGCAAACTCTGCGGGCTTTACTGCGGCTAAAGCTTATGAATACGGCGCGTTTAAAGCGTATTTAACTCAGTGTCAAACATGGAGTGAGATGGCAAAGTTAGCTGCCTCTAAGCGCTCATATATATCGAAATTTAAGTTAGATGATAGCTTTCCTAGTTTAGCTCCAAGTGCGCTTGCTTTTGTTATTTCTAACGAAAGAGCTGAGAAAGCAAAGACACTATCAACGTGGGATGAAGCAGACCATATCCAAAGAACTCATGTCTCCAGTGAAGTGAGAGCAGAGTACTTCGACGCGACCGATGGCTTTCAAGTCGTTACGATTGTAGCAAAAGGTGATTACAACGCTGACGGCATCGAGGATGTCGTTATTGAGAAAGAGAATAGTGTACTCAGTGGCTCGTATTCTTCTTCACACGGCTATGTATTAACTCGCATGTCTGAGCAAGCGCGATTTACTGTGTTGGCTGAATGGTAATGACACGATTGGTGGCCATTTGGGGTTTTAGTGTTGCTATGATGAGCACATTTGCTGTTGCTAGCGCCTTGCCCAGAAAAGTCTTTGAATGTTCAGTAAACCAAACTATGAACTTTAGTATTTCGATAAAACAAGGCAAAGGTGGGCTTATCTTTAATAAGTTCATTGTGAATCAAAGCCCAGTTTTACTGCGCATTAAACCTCAAGATTATCGTATCAAACATTACCATCGAGCGTTGGTAGATGAGAAGTCACTGGAGTTTAGTATTGGTGAGCGCGTCATATTAGTCAGTGAGTACTTTAGCGAGGAGTTTGATGAGGTAGAGAAGATGCTCAGTGTTACTTTGAGAGAGCTTGAGCAAACACAGTATTTTGAATGCGAGGAAGGGAGTATGAGTAACCTTGCATTGCTTTTCCACGAGAGTGCCGAATAATCGATTACAGAGTAATTATTACTAAAACGTAATAGTGTTTTCGAATTTACCCTAATTGTCTTGTTATTTGTAATCGATATAATCATCCACCTTACCACGGTAAGTAGATTTTCTCATTCAAGTAACGAGGAGGGCTTATGGCCGTAGGGTGGGCAAACGACGATAGCGTCAGCCAACAAATTCAAAACACAATAGACGACGAGATTTCCCGTGTTCGTGGCAGTATCACAAAGGGTGAAAGCGCCCATTATTGCGATGAGTGTGGTGATGAGATTCCGGAAGCGCGTCGTCTTGCGATGAAAGGTGTTCGTTTGTGTATCGAATGTCAGTCAACAATCGAATTGGTGTCTCAACGCCAAGCATTATTCAATCGACGAGCGAGTAAAGACAGCCAACTGCGCTAACTTTACTTTTTATCACGTGAATAGAGAAAACGGTTTGAGTTGTATACTCAAACCGTTTTAGCATTTATTCACTGAACTTGTTCTTTGTATTAGTCGAGAACGTATCAAGCGAAGCAATCTTGATGTTGAAGCGCCGCATCAATCGCGCTAACTAATTTCTCAATATCTTCCGGCTTGCTGATAAATGGCGGCATCATATAAATCAGTTTGCCAAATGGGCGAATCCAAACACCGTGCTCAACAAACAGTGCTTGGATGGTTTCCATATTCACTGGGCGATGCGTTTCTACAACGCCAATGGCACCCAACCAACGGGTGTTCTTCACCAACTCGTATTCTTCAAGTTTTGGTAGTAACTCAGAAAACAGCGTTTCTATTTGTTGAGTTTGTTGTTGCCAGTTACCTTGTTCAATTAATTCCAAACTTGCAGTGGCAACAGCACAGGCGAGTGGGTTACCCATAAAGGTTGGACCGTGCATAAAACAACCAGCGTCACCACCACAAACGGTATCCGCAACGTGTTTGCTCGCCAGAGTCGCAGAGAGGGTCATGTAGCCGCCGGTGAGTGCTTTACCAACACACAAAATGTCTGGTTGAATATCTGCGTGTTCGCAAGCAAACAATTTACCGGTACGCCCAAATCCGGTTGCGATTTCATCTGCAATCAATAACAAACCGTGTTTATCACAAAGCCTACGCACGCCTTTGAGAAATTCTGGATGGTAGATACGCATACCGCCTGCTCCTTGAACGATAGGCTCTAGGATCACCGCAGCGAGTTCTTGATGATGCGTTTCAATCTTGTGCTCAAAGTCAGCAAGATCTTCTGATTTCCACTCATCCCAAAAACCACAAGTTGGTGACTCCCCAAAGATATGCTCAGGTAAAAAGCCTTTATAGAGGGAGTGCATCGAGTTATCTGGGTCGGTAACCGACATTGCCGCGAAAGTGTCGCCGTGATAACCGTGTCGCAAAGTAAGAAACTTTGGTCTGCGTTCGCCCTTCGCATGCCAATATTGCAGCGCCATTTTTAAGCTGACTTCTACAGCAACAGAGCCTGAGTCGGCAAGGAATACATGTTCAAGGTTACTTGGTGCGAGGGATAGCAACTTCTTACACAAACTGATTGCTGGCTGGTGGGTAATCCCACCAAACATCACGTGGGAGACCTGATCGATTTGCTGGTGAGCGGCCTGATTTAAGTGCGGGTGGTTGTAGCCGTGGATCGTTGACCACCAAGAAGACATGCCATCGACAAGCTCTGTACCGTCTTCCAATTTAATGTGAACACCGTTTGCGGATTCTACTGGGTAGCAGGTCAGAGGTGTCAATGTCGAAGTGTAAGGATGCCAGATATGCTGGCGGTCGAAGGCGAGATCCATGTGCGATTCCAATAATAATTAAGATTAAAAAATAAACAGATGTAAACTTTGTTCTTTTGTGTTGTGTTGACAGTTTATCGAGACTCAGTAGACTGTCAACACAACAACAAAAGTGATTAAAGGAATACACGTGGAAGTTCGTCATAACTGGACGCATGCTGAAGTGCGCGATCTCATGGAAAAACCATTCATGGATCTCCTATTCGAAGCGCAGCTTGTACATCGTCAATATCAACAAACCAACCATGTTCAAGTAAGCACGCTTCTGTCGATTAAGACAGGTGCTTGTCCAGAAGATTGTAAGTACTGTCCTCAGAGTGCTCGTTACACCACAGACATCGAAAAAGAGCGTCTGATGGAAGTTGAACGTGTACTCGATGCTGCACAAAAAGCGAAAAACGCTGGCTCAACCCGATTTTGTATGGGCGCAGCATGGAAAAACCCGAAAGAGCGTGACATGCCGCATTTGACCGACATGATCAAAGGTGTGAAGGGCATGGGTCTAGAAACGTGTATGACGCTTGGAATGTTAACGCCAGATCAAGCTAAGCAACTGGCAACCGCTGGTCTGGATTACTACAACCACAACCTTGATACCTCACCTGAGTTTTACGGCAACATCATTACCACACGTACTTACCAAGACCGTTTGGATACCCTGTCTCACGTACGTGATGCCGGAATGAAGATCTGTTCTGGTGGCATTATCGGCATGGGCGAAAGTGCCAATGACCGAGCAGGTTTGTTTGTGGAACTGGCTAACTTACCAACACATCCGGAAAGCGTGCCAATCAACATGCTCGTGAAGGTGAAGGGCACACCACTGGAAGAAGTGGATGACGTTGAGCCCTTTGACTTTATTCGTTTGATAGCAATTGCCCGCATTATGATGCCTATGTCTGCGGTTCGTTTATCGGCTGGCCGTGAAGATATGAACGAGCAGATGCAAGCGCTGTGCTTTATGGCTGGTGCAAACTCCGTCTTCTATGGCTGCAAACTTCTGACCACACCAAACCCTTCTGAAGACAAGGACATGATGCTGTTTAACAAGCTCGGCATCAACAGCCAAGAGGTGTCTCAAAAACCTGATGAAATCGAAGAAAACGAGTTGCTGGATCGCGTCGTAGAGCGCGTTGCTGCACGTCCGACTAAAGGCGATCTTTTCTACGATGCCAGCGTTTAAATCTCGTATCGAATCCGCCCTTGTTGAGCGTAAAACGCAAGGGTTAAATCGTTCTATGAATGTGGTGTTTGCCGGTAACCAGTCCGTTTTGGAACACGAAGGCAGACGCTACATTAATTTCTCAAGTAATGATTATTTGGGCTTGGCAAACGACCACGCGCTCGTTCGTGCATGGCAGCAAGGTTTAAGCGTATACGGAAGTGGCAGTGGAGCATCACCAATGGTGACTGGCTTTAGTGCAGCACACAGCAATTTAGAAGCCGCACTGACCGAATGGTTGGGCTACGACAGAGCAATTCTGTTTGGCTCTGGGTTTAGTGCGAATCAAGCGTTGCTTTTTACTCTGCTAGAAAAATCAGATGTGTTGATTCAAGACCGTTTGAACCACGCGTCTTTGATGGAGGCTGGGGCGTTGTCACCAGCTAAGATGAAGCGTTTCAAGCACAATGACATCGAGCATCTAAAATCGCTGTTGAATAGCGAAGACAACCATCTAGTTGTGACTGAAGGGGTATTCAGTATGGACGGTGACTGTGCGCCGCTCAGCGATATAACTGAAGTCACTCGCAGTCATGATGCTTGGTTTGCTGTCGATGACGCTCATGGCATTGGTGTTCTTGGTGAATCTGGTGGTGGCTCTTGTGAATTAGCGATGGTTAAGCCCGATATATTGATCGTTACCTTCGGCAAGGCATTTGGAATGTCTGGCGCTGCCATTCTATGTGATCACGCAACGGGAGACTTTTTAACTCAGTTTGCTCGTCACCATGTGTATTCCACAGCAATGCCTCCGGCACAAGCCTACGCGCTGACACATGCTGTCTCGATGGTTCAAGAGCAGTCTTGGCGACGTGAAAAGCTTATAGAGCTTAGCGAAGTTTATCGAGATAGCCTCAACGATCTCGATGGTTTTGTCGAAACGCAAACTTCGATTAAGCCATTTATGATTGGTGAATCGGAACTGGCCTTACAGGTTGCAAGCGCTTGTCGTCAAAACGGTATTTGGGTGAGCGCGATTCGCCCACCAACGGTTCCGAAAGGGACCTCACGACTCCGAATTACACTGACGGCCAATCACACTAAAGAACAAATACAAACGCTTTCAATGGCACTGAAGCAAGCATTAGGAGCGCAGTAATGGATAATGCAGAGCACATTGCGTTAGACAATTTCCAGCAAGATAAAGAGGCGATAGCGTCGTCTTTTGGCAAAGCAGCAGATACCTACGACCGGCATGCCGCGTTTCAACGTGATGTGGGACAAAGACTATTACAAAAACTGCCTGACGACTTAACCAATAAACGAGTCTTAGACTTGGGGTGTGGTACGGGCTACTTCTCTCAACTGCTCCAACAACGTGGCGCCGAAGTGGTTTGTGGTGATATCTCACAAGCTATGTTAGATAAAGCGAAGCAGCGTTGTGGTACACAGCAAATGCAGTACCAGTTAGCTGATGCTGAAAATTTGCCTTTTGAGGACGATAGTTTTGATTATGTTTTCTCCAGCTTGGCATTGCAGTGGTGTGCGGATCTCAGTTACCCACTCAGAGAAATTCGTCGTGTGTTAAAAAAGGGAGGCACTGGCTGCTTTTCGACACTAATGGATGGCTCTCTGTATGAGTTGCGCGAATCGTGGTCAAAAATTGATGCATATCAACACGTGAATAACTTTATTACCCACAATCAGGTAAAAATTGCGTTAGCGCAATCTTGGTGCCACAACCATCATCTAGACTTGACCCCCATCACAGTTTGGTACGATTCAGCGTTTTCTGTCATGCGTGATCTCAAAGGCATTGGTGCAAATCACGTAAGCGGGCGCTCACATGGCCTAACGAGCCGTCGCACTTTGTTGCAAGTTGAGGGCGCGTACCAAGCATTTAGAAATGATCAAGGTCTTCTACCTGCAAGTTATCAGGTTTGTTTTGGAGTAATACATCTATGATTGATGCTTTTTTTATTGCTGGTACGGATACTGATGTAGGCAAAACCGTAGCGTCTAAAGCCATTCTGCAAGCATTAGCGGCAAAAGGGCTAAATACCATTGGTTATAAACCAGTGGCAGCAGGAAGCGATAAAACTGAGCAAGGTTGGCGTAATTCTGATGCGTTGCATTTGCAAAAAGCGGCAACGCTAGATATCGCGTACGATGATGTAAACCCATACGCTTTGGAATTACCTGCTTCTCCTCACATCGCCGCAAAGCATGAACATGTAGAAATTAAGTACGAAGTATTGAGTGATAAATTGGCTCAACACAAAGAGCAATCAGACATTGTTCTTGTGGAAGGGGCTGGTGGTTGGCGTGTTCCTGTGTCTGATACAGATAGCTTGTCGACTTGGGTACAGCAAGAGCAGTTACCAGTTGTATTGGTTGTCGGTATTAAACTGGGCTGTTTGAGCCATGCTTTGCTCACTGCTGAGATCATCAAAGCGGATGGTTTGAATCTCGTAGGTTGGGTAGCAAACCGAGTAAATCCGGGCACTGAGCACTACGCAGAAATCATTGATATGCTTGAAGAACGCCTAGATGCACCAAAACTCGGTGAGATCCCTTATATCCCGAGTGCAAAACGTAAAGAGCTGGGCAAATACATCAACGTGGACCCGCTACTGAACGTTTAGCTGCTGACTTTTTATCAGAAATCAAAAGGGCTGCATCATGCAGCCCTTTTTTCATGTAAATTTTTGTGTCTGAATAACAAATAACGATTCTGGTTATTTTTCTTGGCTCAGACCCATCAAAGCCGACTGTGTTTCAGAAACACGTTTTGCCATTTGAGCTTCTGTTGAAATACCCAGTTGCTGTTTTGCCTCATCCTCTGAGATACCTAGGTGACAGCAAAGTAAATCGATAGCCATTTGATAGTCGTTAGTTTCTACCATGATTTTTCCCTCAAGACATGGAAGTTTAGAGCTGCTTTATTGTCCTTTAGAGCATGCTCCGTTTCGTTCATCTGACCCGAATTTAGCATGTACAGAAAGTCGCACAATAAGACCAAAGTCTATACCGACGATAAAGTACTGATTTAAGAGTGTAAAAAGGTGTGTATTATTTCAGTCTCGAAAACAAATGTTGCAATTTATTGCTTAACCTTGTTTTTATCGCGGATAGACTATATCTATAACGCAACGGAACACAAAACCAAGCAGAAATGCCTTTTGTAGCGTTCTGTTTCTTATAACAAGGTGTTCTTATAATAATCCGTTTTAAAAATAGGTGTCTTGAAAAACAACCTGTTCTAAAAAACGATAAGCTTCCTCGGAGAAAAGTAATGAAGCGAATTATGTTATTCCTAGCAACTAACCTAGCCGTTGTGCTGGTTCTTAGTGTTGTTCTGAATATTGTTTACGCTGTAACTGGAATGCAACCAGGCAGTCTGTCTGGTCTACTTGTCATGGCCGCAGTGTTCGGCTTTGGTGGTGCGTTTATCTCATTAATGATGTCGAAGGGCATGGCGCTACGTTCTGTTGGCGGTATGGTCATCGAGAGCCCACGTAATGAGACTGAGCATTGGTTGTTGGAAACTGTTGGTCGTCAAGCTCAACAAGCGGGCATTGGTATGCCAACGGTGGCAATTTACGATGCTGCAGATATCAACGCATTTGCGACAGGCGCAAAGCGTGATGACTCTCTGGTTGCGGTTTCTACTGGTCTGTTACACAACATGACGCGTGATGAAGCTGAAGCAGTATTGGCACACGAAGTGAGTCACATTGCTAATGGCGACATGGTAACCATGACATTGATGCAAGGCGTGGTGAATACATTCGTTATCTTCCTGTCTCGCTTTATCGCAAACATCGTGGCATCTAATGATGATGAAGAAGGCCAAGGCACTAACATGATGGTGTACTTTGGTATTTCAATGGTGCTAGAACTGGTATTCGGTTTCCTAGCAAGCTTCCTAACCATGTGGTACAGCCGTCACCGTGAATTCCACGCTGATGCGGGTGCTGCTCAATTGGTCGGTAAAGAGAAGATGATTGCTGCGCTTGAGCGCTTGAAGATGAGCCATGAATCTCAACTAGATGGCACAATGATGGCGTTTGGTATCAATGGTAAGCAATCTATCACAGAGCTTCTTATGAGCCACCCACCACTAGACAAGCGCATTGCTGCACTTCGTAGCCAACAATACTAACTGCTCGTAATTATTCAGCAGATAAATAGTTAATTCTATGAAAAGGCTTGGTTTTTTAACCAAGCCTTTTTTTGTTTCTGTTGATCGCTACCGTACTTCATCACGTATCACTCTACAGAAACAAAGTTATACAAAAATATTTTTGTACAACTTTTCTTGTTTGGTCTATCTTGTACATATAATAATTTTGTACAACTGTTGAAGTAGCGTAGGAGTATAGAAATGGACATTCAGTCAGTTGGCAACATATATCAGAAGTTGAGCAAAGCGAATTTGCATTTGCTTGAAGGGGTATACCACCAGGATGTGGTGTTTGAAGATGCTGCTCATCGCCTAGAGGGATGGCCTGCGCTTTCTGATTATTTTCAGTCGCTATATTCCAATGTAATACGCTGCGACTTTGTTATTCATGATCACCAACAAGTTGGAGAAACTGGGTTCTTGACATGGACGATGGATCTTCAGCATCCAAAGTTGCAGAAAGGCGCCCCGATCCTTGTTAACGGCGTATCGCATCTTAAATTTTGCGAGGGACAGGTTATTTATCACCGGGACTATTTCGATTTGGGTGAGATGCTTTATGAAAACTTACCTTTGCTAGGGTCAGTAGTGAGAACCATTAAGCAGAGGTTAGGGCAATGACAGAGTCGGTTTTGATAACTGGAGCAACGTCGGGTATCGGCAAACAACTCGCACTCGATTACGCCCTAGCTGGATGGAAGGTGATCGCTTGTGGTCGGAATCAAGCGGTTCTGTCAGAGCTAGAAGCTTCATCTCAAAATATCGCTACATTGCGATTTGATATAACTGACTATGAACAAACGCAGACCGCACTCAATGCGTTGCCGTTTACACCCGAGACATGGATGTTTAATGCGGGTGACTGTGAATATATGGATGACGGTTTGGTAGATGCACAACTTATGGCGCGTGTTATGAACGTTAATGTCGTTGGTGTCGCGAATTGTGTCGAAGCGTGCCAGTCGCAATTCGAACGCGGCCACCGTGTTGTGATCGTCGGCTCTATTGCCTCTGAAATCGCGCTGCCTCGCGCTGAAGCCTACGGAGCATCGAAAGCTGCTGTCAGTTATTTCGCACGCACACTTGCCGTAGATTTGAAAGCGAAAGGCATCAAAGTCGTAACCGTATTTCCTGGCTTTGTAGAAACCCCTTTAACAGACAAAAACACGTTTGATATGCCGATGATTATCTCGGTCAATCAGGCTTCTGAAGCTATCAGAAAACAATTGGATGCAGGCAAAAGCTATATTTATTTCCCAGCGAGATTCACCGGAATACTACGTTTTATCTCGTTGCTTCCATACAGCTGGCAAGCTCGGCTCACTGCAAAACTCGTATCATAAGAAGGAAGAAGCATGAACACGGTAGGAAGAAAAAAAGTCGCGATTATTGGAACGGGTATTTCTGGCCTGACTTGCGGTTACTACTTACACAAAGAACATGACGTGACGTTATTTGAGGCCAACGACTACATTGGTGGACACACCGCCACTGTCGATGTGAACGTTGCTGGCAAAGACTACGCTATTGATACTGGGTTTATCGTTTACAACGACCGTACTTACCCTAATTTCATCCAAATGATGAACGAGATAGGTGTGGAAGGGTTACCAACACAAATGAGTTTCAGCGTACGAAATGACAGCAATGGGTTAGAGTATAACGGCCATACGGTTTCAACGCTGTTTGCGCAAAAGCGTAACTGGGCAAACCCTAAGTTTTATCGTTTCATTTTCGAAATTCTTCGCTTCAACAAACTGGCAAAACGTTTTGCCAATGAGCAATCAACAGATTCACAGACGCTGGGCGAGTTTCTTGACGAGCACAAATTCAGTCCTTTCTTTTCTGACAATTATATATTGCCGATGGGTGCCGCGATTTGGTCGTCGACGTTAGCGGACATGCGTGCGTTTCCACTCATGTTCTTCTTACGTTTCTTCTTAAACCACGGTTTGTTAGATGTGACGAACCGACCGCAATGGTATGTAATAAAAGGGGGGTCGCGTGCTTACATCCCACCACTGACCAAAGGCTTTGCAGATAAAATTCGACTCAATAGCCCGGTTGAGAAAGTCGTTAGAAGTGACAACGGTGCAGGTGTTCAGGTAGATGGTGAGACGTATTGGTTTGATGACGTTATCTTCGCCTGTCACAGTGATCAAGCGATGAAAATGCTCAATGAAATCTCGCCTCTAGAACAAGATATTTTGGGCAATATGACTTATCAAGCGAATGAAGTGGTTTTACACACGGACATTAGTTTGTTGCCAAAACGCAAAGCGGCGTGGGCGGCATGGAACTATTTGTTGGATGGCAGTGACGGCGAGCAGCAACGTCTACCTTCGCTGACTTATAACATGAACATTCTTCAGCACGTTCAATCAGAGAATACGTTTTGCGTAACGTTGAACAGTAGCAATCAAATCAACCCAAACAAGATTCTACGCTCATTCACTTATCATCACCCTGTATTTACCACGGAGTCGATAGCAGCGCAGCAGCTCAAAGATGAGATGCAAGGAAAGCAAAGCTCTTGGTTCTGTGGCGCTTATTGGTACAACGGATTCCATGAAGATGGTGTACGTAGTGCACTTGACGTAGTGAAAGGCTTGGAAGAAAAGTACCGCGATCAAAATGTGGTTCCTTTTGAAAAAGGCGCGGCGTGATATGGGGAGCGAGATGAACAGCAGACTATTTATTGGCAATGTTCGTCATCGCCGATTTACCCCAGTTAAGCATGAACTGAACTACTCTCTGTTCATGCCTGCGATTGATGTCGATGAGCTTGTCGAGTTAGAGAAGAATGTATGGGGCTTTGGTTCACGTTGGTGGCACTGGGCTCGTTTCAAGCGCAGCGATTACATTGGTGAAGGTTGCATTAAATCAGCAGTACAAAACAAAGTTGAAACATTAACCGGTGTTCGTTGTTCGGGGAAAGTTATTGCTGTTTGCCACTTGCGCTATCTCGGTCTTTATTTTAGCCCTGTGAACTTTTACTACGTTTACGATGATAAAGGCGAATGGCAGTACCTTCTCGCAGAAGTGAGCAATACCCCTTGGAATGAATGCCATTATTACGCGGTTGCTGCGGATAAGGATGATGAACACTTTGGTTGGGAACAAGACAAAGCATTTCACGTCTCGCCATTTAACCCTATCGACCAGCGTTACCATTGGAAGATAAAACCGTTGACCGACAAACTTAATATCCATCTCGAGTGTCACAAAGGCGAAAAACACTTTGACGCGACGATGGCGATGAAAGGGCAACCTTTTTTGAGTAAAAGCTTACTTAAGTGCTTGATCGTTACACCGATTCAAACGGTAAAAGTAATGGTTGGCATTTATTGGCACGCACTAAAACTCTGGATTAAAGGCGCGCCTTTTTACTCACACCCTAAGTATGCTCAACCAGACACAGCTGTACCTGAGCAAGTGAGTGAAGACGAGAAAAATAATAAGCATAAGGAGAACTCTGCATGTTAAATACGACTTCTATGGCGATGCCGCGAGAATTGACGACGACACAAAAAGCGGCTCGTGGGGTTCTTTTTCAGTGTCTACAGAAAATGGAAATCGGCTGCTTAACTGTGATTGAAAGCTTCAAGACAGAAACAACCGAGCGCAGTGAGAGATTTTCTACACCAAATGGTGATTACAAAGGTTCGCCCGTCGTCGCAACGATAGAGGTGAAGCATCCTGGTTTTTACTCCCGCATTTTGCAAGGCGGGAGCATTGCAGCGGGTGAAGCTTACATGGACGGCTGGTGGGATAGCCCAGATTTGACTGCACTGATGAAGCTAATGGCGCTCAACATGCGAGCCCTCGATAGACTTGAAGAGCAAGGCAGTTGGTTGACTAAGATATTGTATAAATTTAGTCACTGGACAAACCGAAACTCTCAAGAGAATTCGCGCAAGAATATACACGCACATTACGATTTGGGTAATAACCTCTATGAAGCGTTTCTTGACACCAACATGCTGTATTCATCAGCACTCTATAACCAAGAGAGCGACTCATTGGAACAGGCACAAATCAATAAGATGGATCGTTTGTGCCAACAGCTCGAACTCAAACCTAGCGATCATGTTATCGAGATTGGCACAGGGTGGGGCGCTATGGCGATCTACATGGCTGAGCAATACGGTTGTAAAGTTACGACGACAACCATCTCTGAAGAGCAACATGCTTACGCTGAGCAGAAAATCAAAGAGCGTGGCTTAACAGACAAAGTAACGCTGCTGAAAGAAGATTATAGAAACTTAACCGGAACGTACGATAAGCTGGTTTCTATTGAAATGATCGAAGCGGTCGGTAAACAGTTCTTACCGTCGTACATTAAGAAATGTGAATCTTTGCTGAAGTCAGGTGGTTTGATGGCCATTCAAGCGATAACTATTGCTGACCAGCGTTACGATTACTACAGCAACAACGTCGATTTTATTCAAAAGTACATTTTCCCTGGGGGCTTTCTACCTTCGGTAACATCGTTAACACAAGCGACAACCAAGCACAGTGATTTGGTGGCTCGAGATTTGTTCGATATCGGTCTAGATTATGCGAAAACGCTTAATGAATGGCATTTCCGATTCAATCAAGCAGAGCATGAAGTCAGAAGCTTTGGCTACGATGACCGATTTGTACGAATGTGGCGCTACTACTTGAGCTACTGTGAAGGGGGCTTTTTAGCTCGAACCATCAGTGCTGTGCATATGACCTTTCAACGTCCGTAACCCTTTATGAGACTGTTTATTGCATCAACATGGTTTCAACTCTGCTGGTTCGCCGCCGTGCTTGGAACCTATCAATGGCAATGGCTGACGTTAGTGCTTACGTTACTAACGTTGGTGTATTGTTGGAGAGTCGAGCCTTTCACTCTCAAAAGTGTTGCCATAGTCGTGTTCATGGGCTTGGTACTTGACACCCTCAACAAGCAACTGTCTGTCCTCCTATTCCCAACTGTTTGGTTGCCCATGTGGCTTGTCTGCTTGTGGGTTTTATTTTCTTGGTATGCCTACCAACTCCAGTCAATTTTGTACCGTTTCCCAAAAAACTACGTATCAGTAGTAGGCGGCATCGGAGGAACAGCGAGCTACTTTGCTGGTTACAAGCTCCAAGCCGTTGAATTTGGATTCAACACAAGCATTACCCTCGCAATTTTGTTTGTCGAATGGTGTTTAGTAATGCTTTTGATACTCAGGGTATACGGAAATGAAAAGCTTGAAGAGAAATTGGAAACAGAACCTGACTAACAGTTTGTTGATGACGGCTTTACTTTTTGTGATGTCTTCACAAGCTCAGACGATTACAGGAACAAGCGCTTTACCGATGTGGCAGCAGTGGCAAACGGTTGGAGAAGCACAACTTACTTGGTTCGTTTTTGATGTTTATAAGTCAACCTTGAAAGCACCAGACGGACAGTACCTCGTCTCTAATGACGTTTCTCCTCACCCATTTGCGCTCGAAATTAATTATCAAAGAGACATTAGTAAGCAGCAACTTCTTGATGTGACGGATGAACAATGGCAAAAGCTTGGTTTCACGCAAGCTTACCGTCAGGCTTGGATCTCTAAATTTGGCACCATGTTCCCTAACATCAAAAAAGGCGATGAGCTTACCTACCTCACTGATGGAAAAACAGGGCGACTTATCTATCGACAAGCGGGCAGCAAGCCTTATCAGATAGTTGGTTATGTTAAGGATGAGCGACTCAATGATGCGTTTCTATCCATTTGGTTATCACCAAAAACTGAATTTCCTAAACTTCGTAAACAACTTATTGGGCAGGTAAGGTAGTGAAAGTACTAAAGCGTATCTTAAAAACTTCGATTGTCGCAGCGGTAACACTGCTTGGCGCATGTTCTGCTGATATCGACAATTACCAACCCGCTACTCCAGCCTTCGATTTGTTCGGCTATTTCGAAGGTGATGTCAAAGCATGGGGAATGGTGCAGGATTACACCGATAAGCAAACGCGTCGCTTCGAGGTCGACATCGTCGGTACAGTGAAAGGCAATGAGCTAACACTGGTGGAAGATTTTGTCTTTGATGATGGCGAGCTTGACCAGCGTATATGGGTCATTACCAGACTCGAAGATGGTACTTATCAAGGGAAAGCGGACGACATTATTGGTGTAGCGACCGGTAAAGAGATGGGTAATGCGCTGCAATGGCAATATGACTTCGAGTTGAAAATGGATGATTCAACTATCACGGTATCGTTCGATGACTGGCTTTACCGCCAAGATGAAATGCACGTGTTTAATCTCACCAAGATTAAGAAGTTCGGGGTCGAGGTAGGGACGATTACTCTTTTCTTCCAGAGGCAATAGAAATAAAGAATCGAGATGTGAGATCGCTTCGTTCTGGGAGTCGAGAGTAGCGCGCTATTATTCCAGTAAATGGAAGTTAAGTTTGGGATGTGTTGGCAAAGGTGTCTTTTGAATGGATATAATCGAGTCTTATCCCTCATCCATCACCCCTAAGCGTAGCGTTCTGTAGGGCGAAGCCTGTTACCCCAAAAATAAAGAAAGGGTTGACGCTTTCACGTCAACCCTCACGACTTTTGGAATTCCGAATCTTACAGCTTGTCTGTCAGCTCGATTGCTTGACCGATATAGTTAGCTGGTGTCATCTCTTTCAGGCGTGCTTTCTCGTGCTCAGGAAGCTCAAGGCCGTCAATGAAGTTACGCATTGCTTCGCCGTCTACACGTTTACCACGAGTCAGCTCTTTTAGCTTCTCGTATGGCTTCTCGATGCCGTAACGACGCATTACTGTTTGCACTGGCTCTGCTAGTACTTCCCAGTTCTTGTCGAGTTCAGCAAGAAGCGCTTCACGGTTTACTTCTAGCTTGCTGATGCCTTTTAGCGTTGAAGTGTAAGCGATGATTGCGTAGCCAACACCAACGCCAAGGTTACGTAGAACCGTAGAGTCAGTAAGGTCACGTTGCCAACGAGAGATAGGCAGTTTCTGTGCTAGGTGACCGAATACTGCGTTCGCAAGGCCTAGGTTACCTTCAGAGTTTTCAAAGTCGATTGGGTTAACTTTGTGAGGCATTGTGGAAGAACCGATCTCACCAGCAATGGTTTTTTGCTTGAAGTGGCCTAGTGCAATGTAACCCCAAACGTCACGATCGAAATCAATCAGGATTGTATTGAAGCGTGCAACCGCATCGAATAGTTCTGCGATGTAATCGTGAGGCTCGATCTGAGTTGTGTAAGGGTTCCAAGTTACGCCTAGAGATTCAGTGATGAACTCTTCAGAGAACTGGTGCCAATCTAGCTCTGGGTAAGCAGAAAGGTGTGCGTTGTAGTTACCTACTGCACCGTTGATTTTTGCTAGGATCTCAACGTTTTCGATTTGCTTGAATTGACGCTCCATACGGTACGCCACGTTTGCCATTTCTTTACCCATTGTAGATGGAGAAGCTGGCTGGCCGTGTGTACGAGACAGAAGTGGGATGTCGCGGTATTCAACAGCAAGCGCTTTGATTGCGTCGATTAGGTTGCGAATTTCTGGAAGAATCACAGTTTCACGCGCTTCTTTAAGCATTAGAGCGTGTGATGTGTTGTTGATGTCTTCAGAAGTACATGCAAAGTGGAAGAACTCGTTTACTGCGTGCAGTTCAGGAACGTCTGCTACTTTCTCTTTGAGGAAGTACTCAACCGCTTTAACGTCGTGGTTAGTTGTACGCTCGATCTCTTTGATACGGCGTGCATCTTCTTCAGAGAAGTTTGCAGCAAGGTCGTCTAGGAATTGGTTTGCTTCTGTGCTAAACGCTGGCACTTCTGCAATTTCAGCAGTAGCAGCAAGCTTTTGTAGCCAGCGGATTTCAACGATAGTACGGTACTTAAGTAGACCGTACTCACTGAAAATTTCGCGTAACGCAATTGTCTTGCTTCCGTAACGACCGTCTACTGGTGAAACAGCAGTCAATGCTGACAGTTCCATGATGTTCTCCTGAATTGGGTTTCTAAATTTCGTGAGCTTTATACCAATAACTGTGGCAATTGTCACGAATATTGCGCAAACGTTTGCGCGGGATTTGTTTTGGTAGAAAAAAATGAGCTCGCGATAAACGCGAGCTGCTTATTTATTACCTTATTACATACGAGCAAGAAGAATTTGTGCTTGCTCGACCATCTTTTTGCGTCCAAAGATTAAGTGGCGACGTTTACCGCCAACTTGGCGCCAGAGTACTGCACTACGGATACCTGATAACAACAACGCGCGAACTTTGTGTTGGTTAGAGGTTTGTTGCAGCACGGATGGGGTACCGGTAACTTGAATGCGAGGGCCGATAGGGCTAACAACATCCAAGTAAATGCTTGCTAGGTTGCTGATCATTTGATCGTCCAGCAATTCAAAATGTTCCGTTTGACGCTGAGCCATTTGGATACGGTCACCAAGTTGTGACATTGCATCGTTGCGGCCTGTTAGCTTGCGCTCTAATGCCATTAGGCTAATGATGTAGCGAGTAACTTCACTCCCTGACGGGGTGCTATCAATCCCTTTCACTAAGCACTCAAGACCCAGCTTTAAGTCGGATTCACGACCAAAGACACCAATAGTGTTCGCTGGGTTTGTATTGATAATGGCGTTAATTGACGTTTCAAAGGCATCTTGATCACAATGTCCGTCTTTCGCTGCCTGTTGAACCAATGCAACAGCTTGGCAAATGCCTGCGAAAGCGATAGTACGGTCATAAAGTGTATTCGCCACGTAACGACTCCTAAGCTTGAGAATATTTAATGCGTTGCTCGATGATGCCGCCACCTAGGCACACGTCATCTTTGTAGAACACGGCCGATTGACCTGGCGTCACGGCAATTTGTGGTTCGTCAAAGATCACCTTAATGTTCTCATCATCGATAGGGATGATTGTACAAGGAATATCTTCCTGACGGTAACGTGTTTTCACTGTGCACTTCATAACATCGCGAATTGGTTCACGATCTACCCAGTGAAGTTGTGATGCAAGTAGACCTTCTGATTTTAGCATCGGGTGGTCTTTACCTTGTACCGCGATCAAAACATTACGCTTTAGATCTTTCTCGCCAACGAACCATGGGTCTTCGTTACCGCCGCCGCCTTTACGTCCACCGATGTGAAGACCTTTACGCTGACCAAGCGTGTGGTACATCAGGCCTTGGTGTTGACCAATCACTTCGCCTTCTGGTGTTTCAATGTTGCCAGGTTGCGCAGGTAGGTATTTACCGAGGAACTCAGTGAACTTGCGCTCACCGATGAAACAAATACCCGTCGAGTCTTTCTTCTTCGCGGTGATTAGATCTTGCTCTTCCGCAATGCGGCGAACTTCTGGCTTCTCTAGGTCACCAACAGGGAATAGGCTACGTGCAATTTGCTCGTTGCTTAATGTGTACAGGAAGTAGCTTTGATCTTTGTTGCCATCGAGACCACGTAGCATCTGTGGTTTTTCCTGTTCTTCACCAGATAAAGCGTTCTCTGGGAATGAACGACGTACGTAGTGACCCATTGCAATGTAATCTGCATCAAGCACTTCATCAGCGAACTCTAGGAATGCTTTGAACTTGATTTCTTTGTTACAAAGAATGTCTGGATTTGGTGTACGACCAGCTTTGTATTCTGCAAGGAAGTACTCAAATACGTTATCCCAGTACTCAGCAGCAAAGTTGATGGTGTGTAGGTGAATGCCCAGCTTGTCACATACTGCTTGAGCATCAGCAAGGTCTTCTGCTGCTGTACAATATTCTTCGTTGTCATCTTCTTCCCAGTTCTTCATGAACAGGCCTTCTACTTGGTAGCCTTGTTGCTTTAGAAGATACGCAGAAACAGATGAATCAACGCCGCCGGACATACCGACGATGACTTTCTTTTGGCTGTTATCAGACATTACTAAACACCACTTAAATAAACGGGACGCAGATTCTAACAGAATCCACAGACCGGTGACAGATCCGAGATCGAAATCACACTTCGATTTTGGCTTAAATTTATCCAAATACGAACGTGAGCGTTAAATTCGATAAGTATAGAAGGGTTATATATGGCATAGTTGGCAAAAATCCAAGAGGAAAAATCAAATGACTGAAGAAAACCAATTTATGCAAGAAGCTGAGTTGATTGAAATTGTAGAGAATCAACTTGAAGATGGTAACCCTATTAAAGTCAAAGAGACGTTAATGCGTTTGATGATGACTGGCACACCACGTGAAGATGCGGTTGCGATGATGGCGTGTGCTATGTCTATCGAGATTTTCGACGTGATGAAAAATGAAGGTGAATTCAATCTAAAGCGCTATACCGAACACCTCGAACAGCTGCCTGATTTGGGTTTCATGGAAGGCGAATAGAGCGTTAGAAAATAAAAAGCAGGGTGCAAACGTTTGCTATAATCGCTTTTATTGCTGCTTTATTGTCAGCGGTATAGAATCCATTCTCCTTTTCATCCCTTACTCAGACTAACAATATGAAATTTCCTGGACAACGCAAATCGAAGCACTATTTTCCTGTTCATGCTCGTGACCCATTGGTGAGCCAAGCACAAGAAAGCAAAAAGATGACGCGCACTCACATCATTGGTATTGATCAGACTCTGGTTGATATTGAGGCGAAAGTTACAACGGATGTGATTGAAAAGTACGGTTTGAGTAAAGGACACTCGTTGGTAATTGATGACGCAACAGCAGAAGCGCTTTATCAACAATTAAAAGAAGAATGCCTAATTACCAATGAGTATGCAGGAGGCACGATTGGTAATACGCTACACAATTATTCTGTGTTGGCAGATGACCGCTCAACGCTTCTGGGTGTAATGAGCCAAGATATCAAAATCGGCAGCTACGGTTACCGTTACTTATGTAACACATCAAGCCGCATGGATCTGAACTACCTACAAGGTGTTGAGGGTGCAATTGGTCGTTGTTTTGCTCTTATTACTGAAGACGGTGAACGTACTTTCGCTATCAGCGAAGGTCAAATGAACCAACTTCACCCAGACAATATCCCTGAAAAGATTTTCAAGAGTGCGTCGGCTTTAGTACTGACTGCATACCTTGTTCGTTGTAAAGAAGGCGACCCAATGCCGGAAGCAACGATGCGTGCGATTGAATACGCGAAGAAACACGATGTACCTGTTGTATTAACGCTAGGTACCAAATTCGTTATTCAAGATGACCCTACATTCTGGCAAGAGTTTATTCGCGATAACGTTTCTGTTGTTGCAATGAATGAAGATGAAGCGGAAGCATTAACGGGCGAATCTGATCCTCTAGCAGCATCGGATAAAACGTTAGATTGGGCTGATCTAGTGCTTTGTACTTCTGGCCCTGTTGGCCTATTTATGGCTGGTTACACTGAAGATAGCGCGAAACGTGAAACTTCTTTGCCATTACTTCCTGGTTCTATTGCTGAATTTAACCGTTTCGAATTTAGTCGCCCAGCGAAGAAAGATACGTGCGAGAATGCAATTAAAGTATATTCACATATCTCTCCATACATGGGTGGCCCAGAAAAAATTAAGAACACCAATGGCGCAGGTGATGCGGCATTGTCTGCAGTTCTTCACGATATGGCGGCAAATAAATACCACAAAGAAAATGTGCCTAACTCAAGCAAGCACAGCAATGAGTATTTAACTTACTCTTCATTCTCTCAAGTTTGTAAATACGCAAACCGTGCAAGTTATGAAGTGTTAGTTCAACACTCTCCACGTCTTTCTCGTGGCCTGCCGGAGCGTGAAGATAGTTTGGAAGAAGCATACTGGGAACGTTAATTAATCACGTTGAATTAGGTAATTCCTAGCATACGAAAAATGGCGCATTCCAAATGCGCCATTTTTGTATCTATTTACAGATAAATAAAAAGGTTCCCATTTGGGAACCTTTTTTAATTTCATAAATCTTTTATTAGATTAGGAAATCGTCTAGAGATTTACCTGCATCAAGTTGCTCTTGGATTGATGAAGGTGTACGACCTTGACCCGTCCAAGTTTTTTCTTCGCCGTTAGTGTCAGTGTACTTGTACTTAGCTGGACGAGGAGCGCGTTTAGCTTTCGCTTTAGTCTTCGTTTCGCCAGATAGTGCACTGATTAGTGCTTCAACGTCGATACCGTCTTGAGCGATTTGCTCAGCGATAGCTGCAAGTTTTGCTTCTTGCTCAGCAAGTGCTGCGCGGTCAGCTTCTTCAGCTTCTTTACGCTCTTCAACAACGATAGTTAATTTATCTAGAGCTTCTTCCAATTGTTCTAGAGTCAGCTCACGAGAGAATGCACGAAGGCTACGGATATTTAGAAGTGTTTTAGTCAGCTCTGACATAACGATTCCTATTAATAGGTTAAAAGGTTCAACACTAGTTATCGATACGATTAATTAAATGCTAAACGAGAAATAAAACATAGAGTCCTTATATTTAACTTTATCTTTCTCATATGTGCAAATGCTAATTCATGATTTAGATTAAATTTCTTGGGTTTTTTCGTAATAAAGCAATATTAATTTACAGATATGAATTCTTAATTGAGTTTAACCTCAGTTTTTTCATTATAGATACTGCGTTTTTCTCGATTAGTGGTTTCTTTATTTATATGTTGAATTCTATTTCTCTCAATCTGACAGAAAAGTAGGAAAAGAGGGAAAACCGAATGTCATATTTCTTTCATTTATTGTTAGAACACAAAACATGAAGAATTGATGGTAGTAATAAAGTTTCATAAAAGACAGCATTGTCGTGATTGCAGTTGCTCAATCTATAGGTAGCTCACATTCTATTTATAAATCAAAATTGCGATTATTTATTCATTTAATTTAGTTTGATGTGTTGCATTGGAGGTCTTCATGAGTACAATGGCTGTCACCTGATGCAATATTGCAGATAATTTGTTGTTAATTTGTACAATTAATGGTTAATTATTTGTTGTTGCCGTAGAGGTGCAGTCTCGAAGAGTAGCTATTATTGGGGTGATGCCAATGAATAATAGTGGAAGGCGAAGATTGCCGAAGTAAGTGGCCTATCAAAACCACTTGCTGGGGTTGTCTCTGAAAGGAACAACACTGCCATAGTATATTTACATTAAACTATGGAGCGCTACTGTAGGGTTGGGTGGAGTGTTCGCTTCCCTGTCGCTAAGTTCAACATGAGCACGTACCGTATGCTACGTGACTTGTCTGCAGTAGATCTCTAGCCAAACTTTGGTTTTTGAAGATCATGAATTTAATAGATTTTGCACATTCTCCTGTTTCGTTACTACCGCCGATTGTCGCTTTGACACTGGCGATTTTAACTCGACGCGTATTAGTTTCTCTTGGTGTAGGTATCGTACTTGGTGCGATTCTGCTTAATGATTGGTCTATCGGTAACACGATAGGTTATGTGAGTTCTCAAGTTTCTTCTGTCTTTATTGAAGACGGCGGTCTTAACACTTGGAACATGAGTATTGTCGGTTTCCTAATTCTTTTAGGTATGACAACGGCGCTATTGACGCTATCTGGTGGTACTCGCGCTTTCGCTGAATGGGCGCAAACACGAGTTAAAAGTAAACGTGGCTCTAAACTTCTTGCTGCCTTCTTAGGCGTGTTCATTTTTGTCGACGATTACTTTAACAGTCTTGCTGTTGGTGCGATTTCTCGTCCAGTAACAGACCGTTTCTATGTGTCTCGCGCTAAACTGGCGTACATTCTAGACTCCACCGCAGCTCCTATGTGTGTGATTATGCCTGCTTCAAGCTGGGGTGCTTACATCATTACGATCATCGGCGGTATCTTGGTGTCACACGGCATCACTGAATACTCAGCACTCGGTGCGTATGTTCGTCTTATTCCAATGAACTTCTATGCTGTATTTGCTCTACTTATGGTATTTGCAGTAGCGTGGTTCGGTCTTGATATCGGTAAAATGCGTGAGCACGAAATTGCAGCCTCTCAGGGCCGTGGTTTTGAAAAAGACAAAGAAAACGACACGCAAGAAGCACATGAACTAAACGAAGAGCTAGATATTCGTGAAAGCGAGAAGGGTAAAGTTTCTGACCTAGTTCTCCCTATCGTTACGCTTATCATTGCTACGATCGCTTCTATGCTTTACACCGGTGGGCAGGCCCTAGCCGCTGATGGTAAAGAGTTTGCGCTCCTTGGTGCGTTCGAGAACACTGATGTAGGTACTTCTTTAGTTTACGGTAGCTTGCTGGGCCTTGCGGTTGCACTATTTACCGTACTTAAGCAAGGCATCCCAATGGCGGAAATTGGCCGCACACTTTGGATTGGTGCGAAGTCAATGTTTGGTGCGATCCTTATCCTTGTGTTTGCTTGGACTATCGGCTCTGTTATCGGTGACATGAAGACGGGTTCTTACCTATCGACTATGGCTCAGGGCAATATTAATCCGCATTGGCTACCAGTCATCCTATTCTTGCTATCTGGCCTAATGGCGTTCTCGACAGGTACGTCGTGGGGCACGTTTGGTATCATGCTCCCTATCGCGGGCGACATGGCAGGTGCAACAGACGTAGCGCTTATGCTGCCAATGTTGAGTGCAGTACTGGCAGGTGCGGTATTCGGTGACCACTGTTCACCAATCTCTGATACGACCATTCTGTCGTCGACAGGTGCCCGTTGTAATCACATTGATCACGTATCGACTCAGTTGCCTTATGCATTATCAGTCGCGCTTGTTTCATGCGTGGGTTTTATCGCTCTTGGTATGACTGCATCTATCGTATTCTCTTTCATTGCTGCGTCGATTACTTTTGTTATCGTTTGCGCAATTTTGTCATGGCTTTCTAAGTCAAAAATGGCATCATGTCAGAACGCTTAATTGCTTGATAATTAAAATAAAATAAAAGGGGGCTTCGGCCTCCTTTTTTATTTGTATTATACAATTCGATTTTTTTTAAAATTAAGGGTTGAAAAAAAGAATCAGCTTGGTTAGTGTGGTTACTAACAAAGCAACTAAGACGAGCCTTGAAATAAGTATGCGCAATTTTGTAATGAACATTCATCACCATCATCACCCAATTTAGTCTTTCGGGAGATGCGCGCATACCCGGGAGACAGGATACTCCCGGAGGTGAAAATCAAAGTGTAAACAGATTTCAAACCCTCGGGAGACCAAAATCTCTCGAGGGTTTTTTAGTTTTACTGGTTTATAAAATATTTAGATTATCGAATCTGGCACAGGGATAAAGCAATGCAAACACAACGCTTAAGAATCGCAATTCAGAAAAAAGGCCGCCTAAGTAAAGAGAGCCAAGCTCTATTGAAAAAGTGTGGTGTGAAATTCAATGTAATGGGTGAGCGTCTGGTCGTTCATTCTGAAAATATGCCCATTGATTTGTTATTAGTTCGCGATGATGACATCCCAGGTTTAATTATGGATGGTGTTGTTGACCTAGGTTTTATTGGTGAGAATGAATTAGAAGAAGTTCGTTTAGACCGTAAAGCTTTGGGCGAACCTTATGACTTTGTTCAGCTTCGTCGTCTTGATTTTGGCGGCTGCCGTTTGTCTATCGCAATCGACAAAGACGAAGAATATAACGGTCCTCAAGATCTAGCAGGCAAACGCATCGCAACCACGTACCCGCAACTGCTAAAAGCTTACATGGATGAAGCGGGTGTACCGTTCTCAACTTGTATGCTGACAGGCTCTGTAGAAGTTGCGCCTCGAGCTGGTCTAGCAGATGCTATCGCTGACTTGGTTTCTACTGGCGCTACGCTAGAAGCCAATGGTCTAAAAGAAGCCGAAGTTATCTTTAAGTCGAAGGCAACGTTAATTCAACGCAAAGGTGAGTTTGACGCCGATAAAGTTGCGCTTATCGATAAGCTATTGACTCGTATGCAAGGCGTGCAGCAAGCAAAAGAGTCAAAATACATCATGCTACATGCGCCTGCTGAGAAGCTTGAGCAAATTAAGTCTCTATTACCGGGTGCAGAAGACCCAACGGTATTGCCTCTATCTGCTGACAAGCAAAAAGTTGCGGTTCATTTGGTAAGTACTGAAAACCTGTTCTGGGAAACCATGGAACAGCTAAAGGAACTGGGTGCGAGCTCAATTCTGGTACTACCAATTGAAAAAATGATGGAGTAATCGCAATGAGAACAGTTGTATGGCAATCGCTGAGTGAAACTCAACAAGACTCGATTCTAGAACGTCCGGCAATCGCAGAAGGCGCAAACATCACTGCTGCGGTTTCTGAAGTAATCGCAAAAGTTCGTAAAGAGGGTGATGCTGCATTATTGGAGCTGACTGAGAAGTTTGACCGTGTGAAGCCGGAATCCATTCGTGTATCAGCTCAAGAAATCGATGAGGCGTCTGCTCGCCTTTCTGAAAAGATGAAAGGCGCGCTTGAGCAAGCTTATGCAAACATCTCGAAGTTTCATAAAGCACAAAAGCCACAACCAATTAAAGTAGAAACTCAGCCGGGTGTCCTTTGTGAGCAGGTAACGCGCCCAATTCAAAAAGTGGGTTTGTACATTCCTGGCGGTAGTGCGCCATTGCCTTCGACTGTTCTAATGCTCGGTGTTCCTGCAAAAATTGCAGGTTGTCGTAAAGTGGTGCTTTGCTCTCCACCGCCAATCGCTGACGAGATTCTGTACGTAGCTAAACTGTGCGGCATTGATGAAGTGTACAACGTTGGTGGTGGCCAAGCCGTCGCTGCAATGGCTTATGGCACAGAGACTGTATCTAAAGTTGATAAGATCTTTGGTCCAGGTAACGCTTATGTGACGGAAGCAAAACGTCAGGTTAGCAATGATTTCCGCGGTGCTGCGATTGATATGCCTGCAGGTCCATCTGAAGTGCTTGTGATTGCTGATGAAACCGCAGATGCAGACTTTATCGCTGCGGATCTTTTGAGCCAAGCAGAGCACGGTCCTGATTCTCAAGTGGTACTTGTGACGCCTTCTCCTGTTATTGCGGATCAAGTGACGGATGCGGTTCAACGTCAGCTTAAAGAGCTATCTCGTGCGGAGATCGCCGAGCAAGCATTGGCGTCAAGCTTGATTATTATTGCTGAGTCTCTCACTCAATCTATTTCGATTTCAAATTACTACGGTCCTGAGCACTTAATTGTTCAGACTAAGAACCCTCGTGAGCTTCTACCTCTATTAGATAACGCAGGTTCTATCTTCCTAGGTGATTGGTCGCCTGAATCAGCAGGTGATTACGCATCGGGCACCAACCACGTTCTTCCTACTTACGGCTACACACGCACGTATTCAAGCTTAGGTTTGGCTGATTTCTCCAAGCGCATGACGGTTCAAGAACTGTCTGCTGATGGTCTAAAGAACCTTGCGCCAACAGTGGTAACGATGGCGGAAGCAGAAGGTCTGGATGCGCACAAACGTGCAGTGACAATCCGTACTGAGAAACTAACCCGCACAGAAAAGCTGGCAGCTAAGTAAGAGGATATTGAGATGGAAAAGCTAGCGCGCAAACAAGTCCAACAACTTACCCCTTATATGTCGGCTCGTCGAATTGGTGGTACAGGTGACGTATGGCTGAACGCCAACGAATCGCCATTTAACAATGAATACAAAACAGACTTCGCTCGCCTTAATCGTTACAGCGAATGTCAGCCTAAAGAACTGATTTCTGCTTACGCAGCCTATGCGGGTGTAAAACCAGAACAAACGCTGACTTCTCGTGGTGCAGATGAAGGTATTGAATTACTGATTCGTGCATTCTGTGAGCCGGGTGAAGATGCGATTTTATACTGTCCACCGACTTACGGTATGTACGCTATCAGCGCAGAAACCATTGGTGTCGAGCGTAAAACCGTGCCACTAACGTCAGATTGGCAACTAGACCTTGCAAGCATCGAAGCCAATCTAGATAACGTCAAATTGGTTTTCGTATGTTCACCAAACAACCCAACAGGTAACTTGGTCAAGCGTGAAGACATCGTCTCTCTACTAGAAATGACAAAAGACCGTGCAATCGTGGTGATGGACGAAGCGTACATTGATTTTTGCCCGGAAGCTTCAACGGTAGACTTACTGGCGCAATACCCGAACCTTGCGATTTTGCGTACTCTGTCGAAAGCTTTCGCGCTTGCTGGCCTGCGTTGTGGATTTACGCTTGCGAACGAAGAGCTGATTAATGTACTTCTTAAAGTTATCGCACCGTATCCAGTACCAGTACCAGTGGCAGAAATTGCGACTCAGGCGCTTTCAGAAGCTGGTTTAGCGCGAGCCAAGTTCCAAGTGCTCGATTTGAACGCGAACCGTGCTTACTTGCAAGTTGGCCTTTCAATGATTCCGGGTTTGGAAGTGTTTGAAGGATGGGGTAACTACCTATTGGTGAAATTCCCAGATGGCGATGATGTTTTCAAAGCAGCTTGGGATACGGGGATTATCCTGCGTAACTCGCCAATCGAAGACTGTGTGCGTATCAGCGTGGGTAACCGCGACGAGTGCGAAAAAACGCTTGGATTTATTAGAAACTACTACGCATAAGTAGAGATAAAATTAATCGCTCTCGCTCAATAGCGGGAGCGCCAAAAGAATAGCAATAAGGAAGTTCTCGAGTGAGCAAACAACAAAAAATCCTTTTTATTGATCGTGATGGCACCTTAATTGTTGAGCCGCCGATTGATTTTCAAGTCGACCGTTTAGACAAACTAAAGCTAGAGCCATTTGTTATCCCAAGCCTGTTGTCGTTGCAGGACGCTGGATACCGTCTAGTGATGGTCACGAACCAAGATGGTTTGGGTACTGACAGCTACCCACAAGAAGATTTTGATGCACCACACAACATGATGATGGACATTTTTGAATCTCAGGGTGTGAAGTTTGATGACGTGCTGATTTGTCCTCACTTCGATGAAGATAACTGCTCTTGCCGTAAGCCTAAATTAGGCTTGGTCAAAGAGTACCTTCAAGGTGGCAAAGTTGATTTTCAAAACTCCGTTGTGATTGGCGATCGTCAAACCGATCTTCAACTTGCAGAAAACATGGCAATTCGTGGCATTCAATACAACCCAGAAACCATGGGTTGGAAACAGATCCTCAAAGATCTCACAGTGAAGGCTCGCGTTGCTGAAGTGGTTCGCACCACAAAAGAAACAGACATCAAAGTATTCGTTAATCTTGATGAGCAAGGCGGTAACGATATTTCTACAGGTCTTGGCTTCTTTGACCACATGCTGGATCAAATCGCGACGCACGGTGGATTCCAAATGGTGTGCAAAGTGGAAGGTGACCTGCACATTGATGATCACCACACAGTAGAAGATACCGCTCTTGCGTTGGGTCAAGCGTTGAAAGAAGCACTGGGTGACAAACGTGGTATTGGTCGCTTTGGCTTTAGTCTTCCAATGGATGAGTGTTTAGCACAATGTGCACTAGACCTATCTGGTCGTCCTTACCTCAAGTTCGACGCGCAGTTTAGCCGTGAGCAAGTAGGTGATCTTTCAACAGAGATGGTGGTTCACTTCTTCCGCTCTCTGACTGACACATTAGCGTGTACGCTGCACCTGTCTTCTGCGGGCAACAATGATCACCACATCATTGAAAGCTTGTTTAAAGCGTTTGGTCGTACTTTGCGCCAAGCAATCAAAGTAGAAGGCACTGAGCTACCAAGTAGTAAAGGCGTGCTTTAAGGCTAACGTTAGCAAGGAGAAAAACAGTGACAGAACAGAAAGTTGTCATTATCGATACTGGCTGTGCCAACGTCTCTTCGGTGAAGTTTGCTATTGAACGCCTAGGCTATGACGTAACTATTTCAAAAGATCCGCAAGTTGTATTGTCGGCAGATAAGCTATTCCTACCGGGCGTGGGAACCGCTAGCGAAGCGATGAAAAACCTAGAAGAGCGCGATCTGATCAGCTTGGTAAAACAGGTAGAAAAGCCGCTGTTAGGTATCTGTTTAGGCATGCAACTGTTGGGCAAAGTGTCTCAAGAGAAAGGGCAGAAAGCCGACGAGTTGGTTGAGTGTCTTGGGCTTTGTGATGGCGAAGTGAAGCTACTACAAACTGGCGATTTACCGCTGCCGCACATGGGTTGGAATACAGTGTCTGCAAAAGCAGGTAATCCACTTTTCAAAGATATTGAAGAAGGTGAGTACTTCTACTTCGTGCACAGCTTTGCAATGCCTGTTGGGGATTACACGATTGCGGAATGCGAGTACGGCAACCCGTTCACAGCAGCAGTACAAAGCGGTAACTACTACGGCGTACAATTCCACCCTGAGCGTTCTTCAAAAGCGGGCGCGAAGCTTATTCAAAACTTCTTAGAATTATAAAAGGGATTTAGTGTGATTATTCCAGCTCTTGATTTAATTGAAGGACAGGTGGTTCGCCTTTATCAAGGTGATTACGGCCAAGTAACCGAGTACAAAGTCGACCCAGCAGAGCAGTTCAACTTGTACCACCAAGCGGGTGCTAACTGGCTGCACTTGGTGGATTTAACTGGCGCGAAAGACACGACAGCACGCCAACTTGATTTGATTGCAAAGCTACTAGCAAGCACACCAGCGAACATCCAAATCGGTGGTGGTGTGCGTACAGAGCAAGACGTGATTGATCTGTTAGAAGCCGGTGCGCAGCGTGTTGTCGTTGGCTCAACAGCAGTAAAACAGCCAGAGCTTGTGAAAGGCTGGATGGAAAAGTATGGCGCAGAGAAAATCGTTCTCGCGTTAGACATCAACATCGACCAAGACGGCACACGTAGAGTAGCGATTTCTGGTTGGCAAGAAGATTCAGGGGTGACCATCGAAGCTCTGATCAACGATTACTTAACGGTAGGTCTACAACACGTGCTTTGCACGGACATTTCTCGTGACGGTACGCTAGAAGGCTCAAACGTAGAGCTTTACGTCGACCTATGCAAACAGTACCCACAAGTGCAGTTTCAATCTTCAGGTGGCATTGGCTCATTAGCGGATATCGAAGCGCTAAAAGGCAGCGGTGTGGCTGGCGTTATTGTTGGTCGTGCGCTGTTAGATGGTAAGTTCACAGCAGAGGAGGCGTTTGCATGCTGGCAAAGCGAATAATTCCATGTCTTGATGTTCGTGATGGACAAGTGGTAAAGGGTGTCCAGTTCCGTAACCACGAGATCATTGGCGACATCGTTCCTCTGGCACAGCGTTATGCGGAAGAGGGCGCTGACGAGCTTGTGTTCTACGATATTACCGCTTCAAGTGATGGTCGTGTTGTAGATAAAAGTTGGGTCGCTCGCGTTGCTGAAGTGATTGATATTCCTTTCTGTGTGGCTGGTGGTATTAAATCAGCGGAAGATGCAGCGCGCATTCTTGAGTTTGGTGCAGACAAGGTGTCTATCAACTCACCTGCATTGGCAAATCCGCAGCTGATTACTGACCTAGCTGATAAATTTGGCGTTCAATGTATCGTTGTTGGCATCGATTCATACTACGACAAAGAGACGGGCAAGTATCAGGTTTACCAGTTTACTGGTGATGAAGAACGCACCAAAGCAACTCAATGGGAAACACGTGACTGGGTGCAAGAAGTACAAAAGCGTGGCGCTGGTGAAATCGTATTGAACATGATGAACCAAGACGGCGTGCGTAACGGCTACGATATTGAACAACTTAATATGGTGCGTGAAGTGTGTAACGTGCCATTGATTGCATCGGGTGGTGCAGGTGCCATGGAGCACTTCGCAGAAGCCTACCAAAAAGCAAATGTGGATGGCGCGCTTGCCGCATCGGTATTCCATAAGCAAGTCATCAATATTGGTGAACTAAAGCAGTATTTGAAACAACAAGGCATTGAGGTACGACTATGAGTGTGAAAGCCGCCGAAGTAAGTTCGCTAGCTGAGCGAATCAACTGGGAAAAGGTGGATGGTCTGGTACCTGCCATCGTACAAGATTTCCAATCAAGCCAAGTGCTGATGATGGGTTACATGAACCAAGATGCGTTGGCAAGAACGGGCGAAACGGGTCAAGTGACGTTTTTCTCTCGTACCAAGCAACGTCTTTGGACGAAAGGTGAAACCTCTGGCAACGTATTGCAATTGGTGAACATTCAGCTCGATTGTGACAACGATACGCTACTGGTGAAAGTGAATCCCATTGGTCCTACGTGTCACTTGGGTAACACAACTTGCTGGGATGTGGACCCTCAAGAGGAGTCACAAATGGTGTGGCTTCATCAACTTGAGCAGCTATTGGCTGCCCGCAAGAGTGCCGACCCAGATTCCTCTTATACTGCCAGTCTTTATGCCCGTGGCACCAAGCGTATTTCGCAAAAAGTGGGCGAAGAAGGCGTTGAAGTCGCGCTTGCGGCGACGTCGGGCGATAAGGCGGAGTTAGTGTGTGAATCGGCAGACTTGATTTACCACTTAATGGTATTGCTTCAAGACCAAGGTCTATCGATGAATGACGTAGTGAATAAACTGAAAGAGCGTCATAAATAAGCCTGTTATAAATAAATGAAAGCCCCTATGGCTCAAGAGTCTAGGGGATTTTTTAATCTAATATTCTTGATTCGATGGGGAAACCTGACAGCAGAACCCACGGTGATTAGATTCTGAATCACGCTTGTTCTTCGTTGTTGAGAATGACGATATACTTTGTAATGGTACTTGAGACCGCGTTACTTATTTCAAATCGAAGAACACTTTACGTCATTCCGACGAGCCTAGGCGAGATCAGGAATCTCATTAACGCAGGCTTAATAAGCTAGGCGTGGGTGCGATTACCCACAACACTTCTTAAATTTCTTACCGCTTCCACATATACACGGATCGTTACGACCGACCTTTAGGCTGCTTACCGGTTGGCTTAAGCGAGGATCTTGTTCAGGCTCTTTCTCGTCTTCTGGAAATGTGCCGTCAATGTAGTACCAAAGCCCATCTTCTTTCACGAAACGAGAACGCTCGGTCATGCAGTAGCGTTTGCCGTCTTCGTCAAAGTAAGCGTTGAATTCAACAAAACCTTCATTCTCGTTGCTACTCGCTTCGGCTTTTACTACCTCAAGCTTGCACCAATCGCTTTCGATGGATTGGGCAATGCCTTCACGTTGCTCTTCTGCATTACAGCTTGGGTGGTACGTGTTCACCACGTAATCCACTAGACCTAACACATGTGCACTGTAACGAGAGCGCATTAACTGCTCTGGAGTGGTGACGTCAGCATGGTTATTGTGGGCAATTTCACAACACTGTTGGTAGGTGCGGTTAGAGCCGCAAGGACAAGAAGAAGCCATAAAATGAAATCTCGATTAATTAAGCGGTAAAAACAAACAATCTTATATACCCAAGTGACTTCAGGATGCAGGATTCAGAGCGTTGTCATTGCCTCGAGTTCAAGGAAAACAACGAAGCGGAATAGCAAGCTCTTTCCAAGTTGTTTGACACAGAAATCGGGTCAATGACACGCTCCCAGAGGGCGAGTTGACTAAGTTTCTATATTTTGTTGTCGATTCTTGATTTAGAGCCACTAAACTTCTAAATTGCTGTCGAGTCAACAAGCCAAGTCATTCTCGCTGAACCTAGCATCGCGAGGTTACTTGGGTATATCAGTGAGGTTGCAGGTATTCTTTGGGGCATTATAGCCGTTTAGGGCGTTTGAGACAGCAGTTCTTGAGCCCAAGCCGTGGATTGGCTAAACGCTTTGGCTAATTGTGGCTCAGTGAGTTTTAGGGCGGTACAGTATTTCTCTGTCATTTCCCAATCTGCTTTCTCGTAAGCGATGATCATTGAGAGAAGGTAACCCAAAACACCTTTGTGCCCAGTTAAGGCATGTTTAATTTCTTCATCGACAGGTATATCACTGATGACATCTTCAAGAGGTTGGTCGAGGAGAGAGCCTAACAGTGAAAACATCCCAGTAAGAAATGCCTGACCTGGGTCATATTTGGTTTTCATTTGGCTTAACAAAATCTCACACATACGTGCGCGTTGAATCGCTAATGAGTATAGAGAGTCAGGCTTGTCTTCATGTACCGAAGCAATTGCAACAAGAGAAATAAAGCGTCTTAAACGTTCTTCGCCTAGATAAACCAATGCTTGACGGAAAGATTTGATCTTAGTGGTGAGCGTGTAGCCAGAATTGACATAAGTCAGAAGCTTGTACGACAGCGTGACGTCGATAGAGAATAAACGCTCGACTTCGTTAAAGTTAATCGGCTTGTCGGCAATTTCTTTACACAACTGAATCACCGTTAGAAACGCTGGATTGAGGCGTTTCTTCTGAATCATTTCTGGTTTGCTAAAAAAGTACCCTTGAAAATAGTTAAAACCCGCGTCCATTGCTTGCTCGAATTCTTCATAGGTTTCAACTTTCTCGGCCAAGAAATCAATATCAAAATGAGACAGGGCTTGAATATAAATGGCGGCCTTGTCTATCGGCACTAAGCGAATGTCGAATTTGATGATAGCGACGTAAGGTAAGAAGCGTTTCCAAGCTTTGGTTGGAACAAAGTCATCTAACGCTACGCGATAGCCAGAAGAATGAAGGTGTTTAATGGCATTCAACAACTCATCCGTCGGTTCACAGTCTTCGAGAACTTCAACCACTAAGGATTCATTTGGGAATAAAGTTGGTACAAGGTTAACTAAGCTTTGGTAGGGAAAGTTAACAAAGCCAAGTTTATCGCCCAGCGTGCTGTAGTGCGTTGATAGGAAATGATCAGATAGAAGTCGACTAGTAGCCAGCTCAGGTTCTACTTCTGGGAAGGTATTTTTCGGACCGTCACGAAAGAGAAGCTCGTACCCAATGGTACGTTTTTCTCTATCCAGAATCGGTTGGCGAGCTACGTATGAATACTTCAATGCGGTATTATGTTCTGTTTAACTTAGTATTACGATGATAGCGATTTTCTGCAAAATTTCTATGCTTTGAGCGTCAATCTTTTACATGCTTGGCAGGCTTTACTTCATTTCTGTGTGAAACGGCCGTGTTTGAAGGTCAAAACCACCAGAATTTACTTGTAAAACTGAGCCTTGGGTATACCAATCACCTAAGACAATGCGAGTGGTTTTAACACCATTTAGCTCGAAAAAATGTGTATTTGGGCGATGAGTGTGTCCATGAATCATCAGGTTGACGCAATTCTGAGACAGCACGTGTTCAACTTCACCTTGGTTCACATCCATGATATCGAGAGACTTAGTCTTTTTGTCATCGCGAATATTCGATTGAACTTTAGAGACAATTCTTTTTTTAACAAACCATGGAATACGATTAAAAAGCCATTGTAACCAAGGTTTGTGAACCGTCTTGCGAAACTCTTGGTATTTGATGTCGTCAATGCAAAGGGTGTCGCCGTGCAAAATGACGGCTTTTTGGCCGTAAAGATCAATCGTGCACACGTCGTCGAGTAATGTGATGCCGGTTTCCTTACAAAAGCGTTTGCCCAATAAGAAGTCTCGGTTACCTTGGATAAAATAAACAGGGACGCCCATATCCGTTAGTGTTTTAAATTCCGCACGGATTTGGTCTGCAAAAGGGGTGTTATCATCATCGCCAACCCAGAATTCGAATAAGTCACCAAGTACGTACAGGGCTTCAGCCTTGATGGCTTCTGTTCGCATAAAAGTCTCGAAGCATTCGGTAATGTCCGGACGGGAAGGGGCGAGGTGAAGATCAGATATAAATAATGTCGTCATAGAAATAAGGGGAGGCGATGCCTCCCCACTAACTTATCTCTTTGGTAATTCGTATGAATTACTCTTCGATTGTTGTACCAGTGATCGTTACGTCTTCTAGAGGTACGTCTTGGTGCATGCCGTAAGAACCAGTGCTAACGCCTTTGATTTTGTTTACGATGTCCATGCCTTCGATTACTTCACCGAATACACAGTAACCCCAACCATCTAGGCTTTCGCTACGGAAGTCTAGGAACGTGTTGTTGTTTACGTTGATGAAGAACTGAGAGCTTGCTGAATGCGGCTCCATAGTACGTGCCATAGCAAGTGTACCCACTTTGTTGCTAAGACCGTTGTTTGCTTCGTTCTTGATAGGTGCACGTGACGCTTTTTCACGTAGACCAGACTCCATACCGCCACCTTGGATCATGAAGCCATCAATAACACGGTGGAAAAGTGTGTTGTCGTAGAAACCGTCGCGGCAGTACTGAAGGAAGTTTGCGCTTGTTTCTGGCGCTTTCTCTTCGTTTAGTTGAATCTTGATGTCACCAAAATTAGTGTGAAGGGTGATCATGCTACTTTCCTTTACTATGTTGTATTCAAAGAGGGATTCTAGCCTAAGTTAATACGCATGGAAAACTCAGGATCATCAAAATATACGCTTTGTGCTTGAAGTTTAGCCGATTATCGTTTTATCCGTTAATTGCTATTACCTAATAAGGTCGGAGTTGATATACTCCTTGTTCTCGTAATTCATTCACAAGCATAGATAGAGATCATGTTAAAGATATATAACACACTGACAAGACAGAAAGAGGAATTCAAACCAATTACAGCCGGCAAAGTTGGCATGTATGTCTGTGGAGTTACCATTTACGATCTCTGTCACATTGGTCACGGTCGTACGTTTGTTTCTTTTGACGTTGTGTCTCGCTACCTTCGTTACCTAGGTTACGATCTAACATTTGTACGTAATATCACTGATATTGATGACAAAATCATCAAGCGTGCGGCAGAAAATGGTGAGTCTTGTGATTCTCTGACTGAACGTTTAATCGGCGAAATGCATGCGGACTTTGATGCACTAAACATGCAGCGTCCGGACGTTGAGCCTCGTGCAACTGAATTTATCGCAGAAATCATCGAGCTGGTTGAAAAACTAATCGAGCGTGGTTTTGCTTACGTTGCAGACAATGGCGACGTCATGTTTGAAGTAGGTAAGTTCAACGAATACGGCAAGCTGTCTAAGCAAGACCTTGATCAGCTTCAAGCTGGTGCTCGTGTTGATATCGAAACTGCAAAACGCAGCCCGTTAGACTTCGTACTTTGGAAGATGTCTAAACCAGGTGAACCAACATGGGAATCGCCATGGGGCGCGGGTCGTCCAGGTTGGCACATCGAATGTTCTGCAATGAACTCGTCAATCCTAGGCAACCATTTCGATATTCATGGCGGCGGTTCTGACCTTCAGTTCCCACACCACGAGAACGAAATCGCGCAATCATGCTGCGCTCATGACACGCAATACGTGAACACATGGATGCACAGCGGCATGGTAATGGTCGATCGTGAGAAGATGTCTAAGTCTCTAGGTAACTTCTTTACTATTCGTGACGTTCTAGGTCATTACGATGCTGAGACAGTTCGTTACTTCCTAATGTCTGGTCACTACCGTAGCCAGCTAAACTACAGCGAAGACAACCTAAACCAAGCACGCGCGTCTCTTGAGCGTCTATACACATCTCTACGTGGTCTGGATCTAAATGCTGCGCCAGCCGGTGGTGAAGAGTACGTAACTCGCTATACAGCAGCGATGAACGATGACTTCAACACACCAGAAGCTTACTCGGTACTGTTTGACATGGCGCGTGAAGTAAACCGTCTGAAGACAGAAAATCTAGAGAAAGCGAGCGAACTAGGTGCGCTAATGCGTGAACTGGCTGACGTGATCGGTATTCTTCACCAAGATCCAGAAGCTTTCCTAAAAGGTGATGCTGGCGACGACGATGAAGTGGCTGAAATCGAAGCACTAATTAAGCTACGTAATGATTCTCGTGCAACAAAAGATTGGGCTAACGCAGATATGGCTCGTGACAAGCTGACGGAAATGGGCATTGTTCTGGAAGATGGTCCAGAAGGCACAACGTGGCGTCGTAAATAACGATTGAATCTTAAAAAGGGGCTGATGATTCAGCCCTTTTCTTTACAAGCTTTTATAAATTCTAAACTTTAACGAAGGTAGTGCTCTGTGGCTCAGATGTATTTCTATTACTCGGCGATGAACGCGGGTAAATCAACGACTCTTCTTCAATCTTCTTTCAACTACCAAGAGCGCGGTATGACGCCAGTGATTTTCACTGCGGCACTTGATGATCGCTACGGTGTTGGCAAGGTAAGTTCACGTATTGGTTTGCAATCAGACGCACAGCTGTTCCGTCATGATTCCAACCTATATCAAGAAATCGCTGCACTGAATGAAGTGGAAAAACGCCACTGTATTTTGGTTGATGAATGTCAGTTCTTGTCAAAAGAACAGGTTTACCAACTAACTGAGGTGGTTGATAAGCTTCATATTCCAGTACTTTGTTATGGCCTTCGTACCGATTTTCTTGGCGAACTTTTTGAAGGCAGCAAGTACCTATTGTCTTGGGCTGACAAATTGGTCGAATTAAAAACTATCTGTCACTGTGGCCGTAAAGCAAATATGGTGATTCGTACTGACGAAAGCGGCGTTGCTATCAAAGAAGGCGATCAAGTTGCTATTGGTGGGAATGACAGCTATGTCTCGGTTTGTCGCCAACACTACAAAGAAGCACTTGGCAAGTAAACGGCTCTTGATAAGAGAAAGCCACCAGATTTGGTGGCTTTTTTATTGTTTGTTAGCAGGTGGTTGAGTGAAGGATTACACTAGACCAAATTCAAACTTTTCTTGCAGTGCTTGATAAGAGGATTCAACGTGAGCAGGAATTTCTTGCTCGGTTTGAAAGCCTTTTTCTGGGTAGGTTTTAATCCTAGAAAAATCTTCCATTAACGCGGCTAAAACCATCATCAACGGCATGTCTTCATTGATGTATTCAAAGAAAGGATGTGCGGTTGAGGTCACTAGTAGTTGTGAATATGAAGATTGCCACTGTTTTTCGAAAGTGGCGATGGCGCGTCTTTCCATAAATGGCTTCTGAACTAGAATCAGAGAATCACAGCTGATCCCTTTTTCTATCAACAACTGTTCAGTGAATCGAACATTCTCGCCGCTGTTGCTCGATTTTGTCTCTACAACAATGGACTCACTTGGGACGCCAGCGATTCTCGCAATTTCAGCAAAGGTTTCGGCTTCGCTTTTCTCAAACAAGCCATCTGTAAATCGCCCTTCACCTCCAGAAAACACAATCAAGGGCGCAAGTTTTTGGTGGTAAAGCTTAGCGGCGTATTCAGCAACACGCAGGTCATTACTGCACATAACAAACAAGCAGTCAGCCGATTTTAAGTCATGTTTGAGCTGCATGTAGTCCCACAAGGTTTCGATGTGTTGATAGAGTTTCATAGTGCATCCAGCGTTGAGTTGAATTGGAACTGGTAGCCAAGCGCAATAAGCTTGTCAGCAAGGATTCGTTTATCGGCAGTTTCAGTGACTGGTGGGAGGGCAATATCTAAATCACTTCTTGTAATGGCCGCTTGGTAAAATTCGGCTTTGCTGACGGTATTCGGCGTTGTGGCGTTTACAACTTCATTGCTGATTTGATTGAGAGCGAAAGCCGTTGCCGCCACAGCATCGTTTTGATGCACCATATTCGCAGGGGCTTTACGGCTCACTTGTTTCAATCGCAGTGCAAAGCGAGAAGGGTGGCGGTCAGAGCCGATTAAACCACTACAACGGACGATGGCGTAATCGATACCGGAATCAATCACGTATTGCTCAGCTTGTAGCATAATGTGGGCGTTGTCAGAGAAGTGTTCTTTCGTCTGGGCCAATGCCAATGTGGCGTCTTCTTCTTTCATATCGACGGCTAGGTTTGGGTATACCGTCGTTGAGCTGACCATCAAAATCTTTTCAACGCTACTCACTTTTACCGCTTTACTTAAGCGATGCCATTGCTGTGCGTACTCTTGCCCATTTCCTTTACGAAAGCCAGGAGGGAAAGCGCCGACAATACGTTCGATATGGTGCTGTTTGATGATATCAATGAGTCGCTGCTCAGAGTTCGGTTCATTGAGATCGAGCAGAGCAGTTTGAACGGAAGGTATTGGAAACTCATCCAATCGAGTTTGGCTGCGTCGAGTGACGATAACTTGATGTCCTTGGTCAATAAGCGTTTGTGCAAGTGGTGTGCCTAACCAGCCTGCGCCGACGATCAATGTATTTGCCATCTGTAAGTTCCTACTTCTTCATCCCTGATTAAGATTCAAACAGGGTTTGTAATTCTAATCTGGCTTGTTGGTGTAGAGGATCGGAGTGCCATTTCTGATGTTGTATCAGATCGATGTTGACTTGCCATGCCAGTTTTGTGAATTCTTCGCCAATTTTGATCAGCGTATTGGGTGCATGTGACACCAAATGGTTTGGAAGAAAACACCAACCAAATCCCTTATTTGCCAGTTCTAATAAGATGTAATAATTATCAGCGTACCAGATATCTGGGCTAACCGCCTGATTGAGTCCGCTCGTATCGGTATTTTTTGAACGTATAACCAGTTGTCTATGCTGCTTTAACTCATCGATATGACGCACTTTTTGTTTCGCTAAAGGATGCTGGGAAGAAACAAAAACGTCAAAACCGATATTACCTAGGTTTGAGTAATCGATATTCTGTGGCATTTGTAAGTCGCTGAGAATAATACCTGTGGTTGCTCGGCCTGATTTAACGAGTTCGATGATATCTGGACTGGAGCCTGTTAAACATTCAACTTGGATATATGGGAATTGTTGCTCTAGATTTTTGAGTGCTTGGGGTAGGTTAGTCAGAGGGATACCTTCGTCAACCGCAAGAATAAACTGCGTCGCGTGTGGTGAAAACAATTGAGATGCTTTGTTATTCAGTCGGTCGAGTTGACTGATGGTGGCTAACGCGTAGGGCAAAAGTTCATGGCCTTTTTCGGTGAGTTTTGGGTAGCGTCCTGTTCTATCAAACAGGTCGACGCCACAATCGAGCTCCATGTTCATCACGTGTTGGCTTACCACGGACTGAGCTCGTCCAAGTTTTCGTGCAGCTGCAGAGAAAGATCCTGCTTCAGAAGTTGCGACAAAGGCCTGTAGTTGTTCAATAGTAAACATATCGTTTTTACCGATGGTATCTAACTTTTACTTATCTAGATGATAGATAAAATGTCAGCCATTGAGTAGAACAATTTAGGTAAAAACACATGGCACGTAACGAACGTATCTTTCACGCTATCCTATTTGAGCTGTTTGCATTGGCGATGATTATCCCAGCGGCTTCACTTGTCACAGGGAAAGGCTCAAGCGATTTGGCTGTCGTTGGTATTGGGTTAAGCTTGTATACGGTAGTCTGGAATTACATTTACAATTTGTATTTTGACAAATGGTTTGGGTCAAACCGAGAAGAAAGAAGTTTAATGGTGCGTATTGGTCACACGGTTGGATTTGAAGGTGGGTTGATATTTATCACCATTCCGGTCATTGCGTGGTTCTTACAAATTACATTGCTGCAAGCACTCGCATTAGAAGCTGGATTCTTAATCTTCTTTTTGTTTTATGCAACTGGCTTTAATTGGGTTTATGACAAGGTCAAACCTTACGGCAAAATGAAAAAGCTGATCGCCCAATAAGAATTCAGAACGAATGACAAAAACAGAAAAGCCACCGAAAAGGGTGGCTTTTTACTAAGAAGATTGGAACAAACTTGTGAGATTACTCTGCTGAAAGAACTCGAAGGATCTTGTCGGCATGTTCTGCAACTTCGATTCCTTCGTCGGTTAAATAACCACCATCAGGCTGAGTGCATAGTTGTTTTTCGTATAGGCGGGCAACCGCTGCCTGCATGTCTTCTGAAGCTTCTTTGTGGACTTTAATGCCCGTAGCTGCACTGGTTAAGTCGAATTGAAGAAGTAGGTTCAGTTCGGCGATGTGGTCAGCTGAATATTTCATAGGTAATTCCTTTGTGCTTTTTTATCCAAGCTAGTCTGAAAACTTAGGTTGAGCAATAGAAAACCGTGAGAAGTGTTAAGTGTGGCGCTATCGGCCTGATATAACGCGGAATTTTTATTCGATGGTAAACATCGCTCCCAAATATTAATGATGGTTAAGACAAGAACTCATAGTTGAGTTTTATCGATCACTCTCTCAGCAACAACAAATTTAGTAAACATGAAAAATAGCCCTTGAAAAACTCTGGAAATGGAGCGATTATCCGCGCCTCGTTAATTGTTTCTAAATGTTACACTTCCATGAACTTCAATCAGTTTGACTCACTCTTACCACCTCAGGCTGCTGAACGTGCCGCCGAAGTAGGTGTTGGCAAAGCGACTAAAGCCCCAATGAAGTCTTTTCTGCTCGCTATTTCAGCAGGTCTTCATATCGGTATCGCTTTCATTTTCTATACAACCGTTACCACTGGTGCGGGCGATATGCCTTGGGGTATTACTCGCTTAATCGGTGGTTTGGCTTTTAGTCTTGGTCTTATTCTAGTCGTGGTGACAGGTGGTGAGTTGTTTACCAGTTCTGTACTCACACTGGTTGCACGCGCAAGCGGCAAGATTTCATGGAAAGCCTTAATGAAGAATTGGCTGGTTGTGTACTTCGGTAACATGGTTGGCGCAATATTGCTGGTGGTATGTATGTTGATCACTAAGCAATATATGTTCGATGGTGGCCAAGTAGGTCTGAATGCGATGGCTATTTCTCAGCACAAACTGCATCATGGCTTCTTCCAAGCGATTGCGCTGGGCATCATGTGTAACGTTTTAGTTTGTATCGCGGTTTGGATGACCTTCAGTGGTCGTACGCTAACAGACAAAATTGCCGTTATGATTCTGCCTGTAGCGATGTTTGTATCAGCAGGTTTTGAACACTGTATTGCAAACATGTTCCAAGTGCCGATGGCGATTGGTATTAAATACTTCGCTCCAGAATCGTTCTGGCAAATGACAGGCGCGAATATCGCAGATTATGCAGATTTGAATATGGTTGGCTTTATCATGAACAATCTTATTCCTGTAACGATTGGCAATATCATTGGTGGCGGTGTCTTCGTAGGCATGTGGTATTGGATGATTTATCTACGCGATGAAGATAAGCACCTTAAATAGAATTGAAAAAGGCAAGCCAACTTGGGCTTGCCTTTCTTTTATCTGCCGTTTGAAAGGGTTAGATTAACTCTTCGTTAATACCAAACTCCTTCGGATTCCAGTGAGACGTTATTTCTCTTGGCTCTTGTACCAACCAGTCCACTGGTGAATCTGACAGCAATTCATCTGCGTTTTCCTGCATGATTAACTTATCCATAGTGACTCCTCCCTTTGTGGTTAACTGCACTCTAGAGTCTCCATATGTCAGTTGAATGACTGCTTTATGACCATTTGGGGGGCGTGGGAGATAATGGCTTCTAATTGATGTTATGTTTCTGGTTGCTTATGGGTTTTGGTGGTTTATCCACATTTTCTGTGGATAACCTGTCTTAAAGATCGTGTGTATCTTTTTGGAACAAGAAAAATTCATAAAATGAGACGCTTATGTGGTCATGTATTCGCCATTCGACTAGTTAATCCTTGTTGATAAACTTAACTTTCACGCGACCTTCTCTTGTTTGTACACAGCTCAATGTCATTTCCAATGTAATCGTAACAGACACACTTAGCATGACGAAAATCGCCAACATGATTACCAATTGATACTTAATTGCCACCATTGGGCTAGCTCCACCAAGGATTTGGCCTGTCATCATCCCAGGAAGGGTCACTAACCCCGTTGTTGCCATAGAGGCGAGGATTGGGGCAAGCGACTTACGTAGTGCTTCTTGAAGGAAAGGGAATGACGCGTATTTTGGTGAAGCGCCAAGTGAGATAGCGGCTTCGTACTCGGATTTTCGTTGTTCAAACGCAGTGAATAGGTTTTGCAAAGCAACAATATTACTACTCAAACTGTTCCCTAACAGCATACCAGCTAAAGGAATTAAGTACTGGGCGTTGTAGAAGGGGACCGGTTTTACCAAACCTAAGATTATGCCAGCGAGTAGGGGAAAAAGGCTGCACGTTAAGCCTGTGATGAGAGGGAGCATTAGCGGTCTTTTGGGAAGGTTCGCTTTGCCTACAATCGAACTCGCCCCAACGACAATCATGACCAACAACCAGACAAGATTCACAGTTAAGCTATTCAGTTTAAATAGGTACTCAAGATAAACACCCACTAAGAGCAGTTGTACGGTCATACGGGCAATACTGATGGCAGTGTCTTTGGTTATGCCTAATTTGTATCGAGTATTAATGGCAAAGGGAACGATAAGGATCAAACTAAAAAGTGCGAGCTCAAACCAATTAATATCTACAACTTGATTCATAAATGTTCCCCCAAAAACAACGCTTTGATTCTAACGAAGTAGTATGGGTTTATGAATTGCTAAGCTCTGTTTTTTTGCAAACTTATCGACAAAAAAGTCAGTCGGATTCTGTGAATTTTTCTTAACATAACGTTCACAAGGTATTGTCTTTAGTCGAAAAAATAGCGGTTTAGTAGCACGAAAAAATCCATTTAAATGTAAACAAAGTTATCTTTATGTTGTATCTTTAACAAGGTTGCAAAAGACTTATTTTTTCACATCTGTTAATAATTCTAAATAAAGAATATCAATCAAACACATCTCTGGATGAGCTCAAAAAAGTGTTGGATAACAAGGTATGAAGCGTCAGATTTGATTGAACCTTACTGATAGTATGGTCTAACATTTTCCAATAGAGATTGTAAAAAACTTAAGCTTGGTAAGACAGGCTTTCCAATAACACTAGATACAAAATAGGCAAATGTATGAGTGATGTTAACAAAATTGAGAGTGGTGAAAAACGCTCACTGGAGTGGAAGTCTTTCCTCTTCATTGCAGTTGTTCTCTTCCCAATTCTGAGTGTGGCTTTCGTAGGTGGCTACGGATTTATTGTTTGGGCACTTCAAGTGTTCTTCTTTGGTCCCCCAGGTGCGCACGGCATGTAAGCCAGTGAGCTCATAACCACATTTTAGAAAAGATTTTAAGAGAGCAAATAATGAAATCATTAATCATTAAACTGTGGCGTACTATGACGCGCCCGGCAGTTCATATCAGCCTTGGTGTGCTGACTATGGGCGGTTTCATCGCTGGTGTTATTTTCTGGGGTGGCTTTAACACAGCCCTAGAAGCAACCAACACAGAAGAATTCTGTATCAGCTGTCACACAATGCGTGACAACGTATACGTTGAACTACAAGACACTGTTCACTGGAAAAACCACTCTGGTGTTCGTGCAACTTGTCCTGACTGTCACGTTCCTCATAACTGGACAGATAAGATCGCTCGTAAAATGCAAGCGTCTAAAGAAGTATTTGCACAAGTATTTGGTAACTATGATGAACCAGGTGTTTTTGAAGAGCGCCGTATCGAACTTGCTAAACACGAATGGGATCGTTTCTCTGCAAACAAATCTCTAGAGTGTAAAAACTGTCACAACTACGACTCTATGGATTTCGAGCAAATGTCTCCAACAGCTCGCATCCAAATGAAACAAGCTGCTGAAAAAGATCAGAGCTGTGTTGACTGTCACAAAGGCATCGCGCACAAACTTCCAGCTGGTATGGACAGCATCGGTGGTATTGTTGGTGACCTAGAAGGTATGGCATCTAACACAGATTACGGTGTAGGTCAGGAGCTAGTAAGTGTTCGTCACTTACCAATCTACTTCGACGATAAAGGTGCGAAAGAAGCAGGTCTTCTAAACCCAGCATCAACAGTGAAAGTTCTTGAAGAAAAAGGCGACTACGTTGAAATCGAAATCGACGGCTGGCGTAAAGCGAAAGGCTTTGGTCGTGTAATCCAAGAAGACTTCGGTAAAAACATCGCAGTAGCTTCTCTACTTAAAGACGCTGCAACAGACGCTGACGTTGTAACGGCTGGTGAGAAGAAAGTGGATGAGCTAACAGGTCTTCCTTGGGAAAAAGTGGCTGCGAAAGTATGGATCAAGAAAGAATCTATGCTGAACGACATCACGCCTGTATGGGAAAAATCAGCAGAAGCATACAAAACAAACTGTTCAGTATGTCACACACAACCAGCTGAAGCGCACTTCGATGCGAATACATGGCCAGGTATGTTTGACGGTATGCTAGCGTTCGTTAACCTAGATACAGACAGTGAAGCACTGATCTTGAAGTACCTACAGAAGCACTCTTCAGATTATGCTGAAGGCCACCACTAATAAGCGTCGGATTGGAGTAAATTAAATGGCTATTACACGAAGAAGTTTTCTTAAAGGTGTAGCAACCACAAGTGCAGCGTCAGTTATCGGTCCAAGCTTATTGGCTTCAGCATCTGCAAATGCAGCTGAGACTACGGGTACTTGGAAAGTAACAGGTTCACACTGGGGCGCGTTCCGCGCCCACATCTACGCGGGTAAAGTTCAAGAGATCAAACCGCTAGAACTAGATAAGAACCCAACAGAAATGTTGAACGGCATCAAGGGCATCATTTACAGCCCATCACGTGTTCGTTACCCAATGGTTCGTCTAGATTGGCTTAAAAAGCACAAATACAGCGCGGAAACGCGTGGTAACAACCGTTTCATCCGTGTTACATGGGATGAAGCTCTAGACCTGTTCTACCGTGAGCTAGAGCGTGTTCAAAAAGAATACGGTCCATGGGCTCTACACGCAGGTCAAACAGGTTGGAACCAAACTGGTGCGTTCAACAACTGTACTGCACACATGCAACGTGCGGTAGGTATGCACGGTAACTTCATCACTAAAGTAGGTGACTACTCTACTGGTGCGGGTCAAACCATCATGCCTTACGTACTTGGTTCTACAGAAGTATACGCACAAGGTACGTCTTGGTCTGAAATCCTAGAGAACTCAGACAACATCGTTCTTTGGGCAAACGACCCAGTGAAAAACCTACAGGTAGGTTGGAACTGTGAAACGCACGAGTCGTTTAAGTACCTAGCGCAACTGAAAGAAAAAGTAGCGAAAGGTGAGATCAACGTTCTATCTGTAGACCCAGTGAAGAACAAGACTCAGCGTTACCTTGAAAATGACCACTTGTACATCAACCCGCTAACAGACGTAGCATTTATGCTTGCTGTTGCGCACGTGTTGTACAATGAAGACCTATACGACAAGAAGTTCATCGAGACTTACTGCCTAGGTTTTGAAGACTTCATCAAGTACGTTCAAGGTGAAACGAAAGATAAAGTTGTTAAGACGCCTGAGTGGGCTGCACCTATCTGTGGTGTGAAAGCGGACAAGATTCGTGAATTCGCACGCATGTTAGTAAACGGCCGTACACAAATCCTGATGGGTTGGTGTATCCAGCGTCAAGAGCACGGTGAACAACCATACTGGGCAGCTGCAGTTGTGGCAGCAATGGTTGGCCAAATCGGTCTACCAGGTGGCGGTATCTCTTACGGTCACCACTACTCAAGTATCGGTGTTCCTTCAACTGGTTTCGCGGGCCCTGGTGGCTTCCCTCGTAACCTAGACACAGGTATGAAACCGAAGTGGGATAACAACGACTTTAACGGTTACAGCCGTACTATCCCTGTTGCACGTTGGATCGACTGTCTTCTAGAGCCAGGTAAAGAGATCAACTACAACGGTGGTAAAGTTAAGCTTCCAGACTTCAAGATGATGGTGATCTCAGGTAATAACCCATGGCACCACCACCAAGATCGTAACCGCATGAAGCAAGCATTCCAAAAGCTTCAGACTGTAGTAACTATTGAGTTTGCGTGGACTGCAACATGTCGTTTCTCTGACATCGTTCTACCAGCTTGTACTCAGTGGGAACGTAACGATATTGATGTATACGGTTCATACTCGAATAAAGGTTTGGTTGCTATGCACCGCCTAGTGGATCCATTGTTCCAATCTAAGCCAGATTTCCAAATCATGAGTGAGTTGACTCAACGCTTTGGTCGTCGCGACGAGTACACTCGTGGCATGAGCGAAATGGAATGGATCCGTAGCCTGTACAACGATTGTAAGAAAGCGAACGACGGTAAGTTCGAGATGCCAGAATTTGAAGAGTTCTGGGAACAAAGCGTATTAGACTTCGGTGAAGGTAAGCCTTGGGTTCGTCACGCTGACTTCCGTAAAGATCCAGAAATCAACCCACTGGGTACGCCTTCTGGCTTCATCGAGATCACTTCTCGTAAGATCGGCCGTTACGGTTACGAGCACTGTCAAGAACACCCAATGTGGTTCGAGAAATCAGAACGTTCACACGGTGGCCCTGGCTCTGACAAACACCCGTACTGGCTACAATCTTGCCACCCGGACAAGCGTCTGCACTCTCAGATGTGTGAATCTGAAGATTTCCGTGCTACTTACGCTGTTCAAGGTCGCGAGCCTGTATACATCAACCCAGCTGATGCGAAAGCAAAAGGCATTAAAGACGGTGACTTGGTACGTGTATTTAACGACCGTGGTCAACTTCTTGCTGGTGCGGTTCTAACAGACAGCTACCCACGTGGTGTTGTGCGTATCGAAGAAGGTGCATGGTACGGTCCTCTAAACGAGAAAGTAGGTGCAATCTGTACTTACGGTGACCCTAACACACTAACTCAAGATATCGGTTCTTCTGAGCTAGCACAGGCGACTTCTGCGAACACATGTATTGTAGACTTCGAGAAATTCACTGGTAAAGTTCCACCAGTGACTTCATTCGGTGGTCCAATCGAAGTTGCTTAATAACAACACTAAGCTTTAAATGAAATACCAGCCTTCGGGCTGGTATTTTTTTAACCAAAATTTCAGTGAGCATTCTCTCAATACTTATTTGATATAATTAGGAACGATGTCGATTCGTGATGTCGATAACGATTTGGGGGAGAGAAGCAAAGGATAATGAAGGAAACAACACAATAATAATCAAGTGAGTAGATTTTCTATGGCTCAAACCATTCAATTGGCCAATCACACTGAAATAACGGTGATGGATAACGATCTTCAGTTCGAAGTCGTTGGTAACCAACTGCACTTTTCGTTTGCGGGGATTCACAACAAAACCTACAGCGAACGAGAAGTACTATTTGAAATGCCTTTCTTATATGAGCAAGGAGCGACCGTTATAGGTGACGGCTTCCAGATGCTCGCTCAAACTTCGGGCACCATTTCTCACCCCGTCGATATTGGCCGCTGTCCTGATAACAATGTGTCGTATCGAATCTATCCGGAACATGCGCCAAAACGTTACTACAACTATCTCGTTGTAGAAGATGCTGCAGGCTATACCTTGTTTGGTTTCACCTCATGTCATCGTTTTGCGGGTTATTTTGATGTTGTTCAACATGGTGATCATTGGATTCTATCTGCTGCTCTCGATGGTGAAATGACACAAGTGGCCGACTGGGCGCACAATACCCTTGAATCTGTTGCCGTTTTACGTGGTGATTCTCTGTCTGAACTCTACGCTGAATACAGTGAGATGATTGCAGAACATCACTCCGTGCGTAATGGTGTTTTACAAGATGCGCCAATTGGGTGGTGTTCTTGGTATGCGTATTATGCGGAAGTGACTGAAAATAACGTCCTAGAAAATGTTGAATGCATGCAAGATAAGCTGTCTGAGCTTGAATGGGTATTGTTGGATGATGGCTACCAAGCTTTCATGGGCGATTGGTTAACGCCTTCTGATAAGTTCTCTGGTGGTGTAAAAGAGCTTATTCATAACATTCGCGCGAAGGGCAAGAAGCCCGCGATCTGGATGGCACCATTCATTGCCCAACCAGAATCAGAAATCTTCAAAAAGCATCCTGAATGGTTTGTGCGTCACGAAGACGGAGACCTCCTGAAAGCTGAAGATGTCACCTATGGTGGTTGGCGCTGTACACCTTGGTACATTCTCGATACTTCAAACCCTGAAGTTCAAGATCACTTAACTTACGTCGTATCTGTCATGCGAGAAGAGTGGGGTGTTGAGCTATTCAAATTAGACGCAAACTACTGGGGCACTTTAAAAGGTAAGCGCAGTCAATCGGGCGTAACCGGTGTAGAAGCCTACCGCATGGGGATGGAAGCGATCGCCAAAGGGGCAGGGGATGCATGGCTATTAGGCTGTAACGCGCCAATGTGGCCTTCTTTGGGCTTAGTCGATGCAATGCGTGTGTCTGACGATGTCGAGCGCCATAGTCATCGCTTTGAGCAAATCGCTAAAGAGACTTTCTTCCGCAGTTGGCAACATCGTAAGTTGTGGCAAATCGACCCTGATTGTGCGACGTTTACTTCACTTCCAAACCAAGCCGCTTCCCGAGAAGACTACCAATTTCATCGTAATGCTCTATTAGCTTGTGGTGGCTTACTGCTTTCTGGTGATCCTTTGCCAGAGATTACGTCATTTGCGAGTAAGACACTCTCTAAACTAATGCTGCGCCAGCGTCGAAATCAAGAGGCTGCCAAGTTTACTGCGTTAGGCTTAAATCACGCATTTTTGCCGCTGACCTCCAAGAATGACCTACATTGCTTGTTTAACTACACCAATGATGAACCTATGGAATTTACCCTCACAGCCGACCAACCTACCGATTGGTACGATTTTTGGACCGGAGAAAAAATCAACCAAGAACCGTGTCAACTATTGTTGGTCAGTTTAGACAAAGGCCTCAATGCTAAAGCTATCGTGACAGCTTAACCTTGCGCGCTTCCAAAAAACAAAAGAGCCTCGATTGAGGCTCTTTTTGTATCCATTGCATCTGAACTTAAAGCTAGTATTCGAATAGGAAAAAGTAACCGTATCCGACAATCAAGGCTGGTATCGCAGAGTAGATAGTGGCGACAAGCGCAGCTTTAGGAGCCATTGCAATCGCAGGGAATAAGGCATCACCATCATTGGAAATGGCATTAGAAAGTTGTGCTGATAATGGCGCTGCGCCGGATATATAAAGACTCGTTACGAGAATTTGCGGGCCACAGCCTGGCAAAATACCAATAGCCAAACCAACGAGAGGCATCCAGAACCCCCAGTTTGAGAACGTCGCTCCCAAGTCTAAACCCGAGAAATAGGTTGTAAGCTCAAAGGCTAAGAAAGCCAAAATAACCCATGCACTAACAAAGTTTGTGTCTTGCGCCGCTTTTTGAATTGGGTGTGAATCGATGATTTTGTCATCTTCAGATACCGTTGATTTGTAATCACCCAGTTCTTTGGTCATCGCCCACAAAAACATACTGACAATCGCAAATGTCGCGCCTAACCATTCCATACTGTTTTCTTTGAGGCCAAGTAATTGGTTGGTATCCACTTGGAATGAGCCCAGAATGGCAATGATACTTGCAGGTATGAGCAGCCATTTCCAGAATGTTCCTTGAAGATTGATAGCACGTTGCTCAACTGGTGTGTGCGTATCATTATGGCTATTACAGCATTGAGCTTGTGGAACATCCTCCTTTTGCTTTGGGCGCAAGAAGTCATCAGCGTGGAATGCATTCACTGCCCACCCAGATATTGCACCTACGACAATACCTAAAGCAATAACACCAAACCCTGTTGCAGGTTCTGCTGCAAGTAATAAGAAGGCGGCATCACCCATGGTCGAGGTTAATACTGCAACGATAGCACCAAAGCCAACTCGGCCACTGATGAACTGAGTGGTGACAACGATAGCACCACCACAACCAGGCAAAGCTCCAAGGAGTGCTGCAAAGAAAACTTGATGGCTACGAGATCTGTGGTAAAGCGCAGTGAGTCGATTTGTCTTCGACATGAAGTTCGAAAGGTAATGGTAGATAGCTAAGGTAGCTGCAACGTAACAAGAAACCGCCCAGAAAGAATCAGATAGGGTAGCGACGGTGACTTCTCTTGTGGTTTCACTAGCTAACAGAGCGAGCAATGCGATAGGCAGCAATAGCCTTTTATAGGCCAGACGAAATTGAGTTGGCTGCAGCAGCTGATGCGCCGAGTGGAAAATTTTTGTTGCGTTCATAGTAAGCTCAAATGCAAATAGGAATGATTCTCATTATATGAAAGTGGGAATTATTCGCAATAGGCGGTAACAACTTTTCTTCGTGTCAATTTCCCTCAAATCAGGTAAAGTATCGGCCTTTGTGAGCAAACCCGCTTCCAAGGTGTCATTCACTATGCAATACACCCCCGTTCGGAAGCGTATCAAACTGACTTGAATAGGAAGAAACATGATTCTAGTTGTAGGTCATAAGAACCCAGACAGTGACAGCATCTGTAGTGCACTAGTTGCAACTGAACTTCTAAAGGCACGTGGTACTGAAGCGATGCCAATCCGCCAAGGCGAAATTAACCGTGAAACTCAGCACATCCTTGAAGTGGCTGGCGCAGAAGTTCCTGAACTTCGCACTTCAGTCGCGGGTGAAACTGTTTGGCTAGTAGATTACTCAGATCTAGCGCAAGCACCAGACGATATTGCTGAAGCAGAAGTTGCAGGTATTGTTGACCACCACCGTCTAGGTGACGTGATGACAGTAAACCCAATGGAAGCATGGATCTGGCCTGTTGGTTGTACTAACACAGTACTGTTCAACATGTTCAAGATTGAAGGTCACGAGATCAAGCCTCAAATCGCTAAACTAATGATGTCAGCTATTCTTTCTGACACTGTAGGTTTCGCTTCTCCAACTTGTACTCAAAAAGACAAAGATGCTGTAGCTGAGCTAGCGGCTATTGCGGACGTACAAGATGTTGACGCATTCACTAAAGATCTTCTAATCGCTAAGACAAACATCGAAGGTCTATCTGCGGCTGAACTTGTTGAAAAAGACCTGAAAGGTTACCCATTTAACGGTCGTGATGTAGTAGTAGGTCAGGTTGAACTTGCGACTCTAGACCAAGTTGACGGCATGATCGAAGCACTAGAAGCGGACCTAGAAGCACGTTGTGCAAACGACAACCTAGCATTTGCTGCTGTTATGCTAACAGACATCACTACTGCGCAAACTCGTCTTCTTTACAAAGGTGAGTGGGCTGAGAAGCTTGTTAAGCACGAGAAAGACGGCATGCTAATGATGGAAAACACTCTAAGCCGTAAGAAGCAAGGCTGGCCTTGGCTTCAAACTGAGCTTGTGTAATTTCATTATTACCAACGTATACTTTAAATGCCCGCCTATAGGTGGGCATTTTTCTATGGGAAAATAGGAGACGAGAAATGTCCGAAGCATTAACCCAAGAGCAGATGGATACCATCAACCGCTACAATGAAGAGCAGCGTTTGAAATACTGTGTGAAAGAGATTGTCGCAAACCGCAAAGTGTGGATTCTGAAGGATGAACACGGCTGTGTGATGCTGAACACCGAAGACGACGATTGTGTTCCAGTATGGCCAAATGAAGAATTCGCACAGCAATGGGCGACGGGTGATTGGGAAGAGTGCGAGCCAGAAGCGATCTCGCTGAACAAATGGCACAGTCGCTGGACATCGGGTCTAGAAGATGACGAACTGTCTGTTGTGGTGTTCCCAAACCAAAATGAAGAAGGCGTCGTGCTGTTTCCTGACGAGTTTGATTTCGAGCTTCGTAAACAAGAGAGCCGTCGTTAATTGACGCGTTTATGAACAACTGTATAGATACGTTAAAGCCTGCTGTGATAGCAGGCTTTTTTGTTTTTTGATCACTGTCAGTGTTTGTCGACTTTTAGTGAGTTGGAGCTTTATAGAAGTGGCTTTCCACCAGACGCTGGGTAATTGCATGCTCTGGGTTGGTGAGTACTTGATTGGTTTCACCAAATTCTACTACTTCACCTTCGTGCATAACCATGACCTTATCAGTAATGTGCTTCACTATGCCGATATGCTGTGATACGTAAACGAAAGACAAGCCCATCTCCTCTTGTAATTCTAGGAAGAGATTAATGATTTGCGAGCGCATCGCCATGTCTAAACCGTTTAATGCCTCATCGGCAACAATGATGGAAGGTTGTAGAATCAAAGCACGAGCAAGACACACACGCTGTTTCTGACCTGCTGCTAGCATTTGAGGATAAAAGTAAGCATGCTCCGGAAGCAAACCCACACGAAGTAAGGTTTCTTTTACACGTTTCATGCGTGCGTCTGGTGGCATGTTCGTGTTTCGCTTTAACGGACCTTCCAAGATTCGACCAATCTGAATGCGCGGATTCAATGAGGTATTTGGATCTTGAAAAATCATGCGGATCAGCTTACAACGCGTCGAATAGTCTTTGTGTTCTAAGCGCTCACCATTAACGCGAATCTCCCCAGAGCTTGGTTCGACAACGCCAGCAAGCATGCGCGCTAACGTTGACTTGCCAGAGCCATTTTGACCAATAAAGCCGATAGTTTGTCCAGGCTCTAAGGAAAAGCTCACCGGCTTAACTGCTTCTTTGACTGTGCGTTTAAACAGACCAGAGCGCGTGACGAACTGTTTCGATAGGTTATCGACTTCAAGCAACGCACTCATGAATGTTTCTCCGTATTCAGTGGGAAGTGACAGCTAAATTTATGGTTTTTGATACGTTTAGTATGTGGAATTTCGACGCATTGCCTCTGAGCATAAGGGCAACGAGGTCCTAAGCGACAACCGATCGGCAGATGCTGAAGTGGAGGGATAGAACCCGGTAGAGATTGCAGCTTTTGCTTGTGCGGAATCCAGTCGTTAAAGTCAGGCATGGCTTTAAGCAGTGCCGCAGTATAAGGGTGCTTGGGAGCGGCGACCAACTTCTCTGTATCAGCTGATTCAACGGACTGCCCACAGTACATTACCGTAATGCGATTTGCCCACTGAGTAATGGTGGTTAAGTCGTGACCAATCAGCACAATCGTTGTGTTGTTGAGTTGGTTCATGCGGCTCAGCAAACGCAGAATTTGAGATTGAGTAATCGGGTCTAGATCGTTGGTTGGCTCATCAGCAATCAAGATTTTTGGCTTGGTTGCAATCGCCATCGCAATCATGACTTTTTGACATTCACCATCGGTCAACTCATAAGGATAACTGCCCATCAAACGACGGTGATCTTTGATACCCACTTTATGGAGTAGGGCAACTGCTTGCTTCCTGCGCCACTTGAAGCGCTCCCACCATTTACCTTCAAACGATCGAGAAGGGATGGATTCAATTAACTGTCTTCCGACTTCTTCCGACGGATCCAAACAAGTCGATGGCTCTTGGAAAATCATCGCAATGTCACGTGCAATCACACGGCGGCGCTCTTTTGGCGTTAGCTGAAGCAGATCAATATTGCCAAGACGCATTCGGTCTGCAGTCACTTTCCAGTTGTCTTTACAAACACCCACGATAGCCTTTGCAACCAAACTCTTACCGGAACCAGATTCACCAACCAGACCACGAATTTCACCTTCATTCAAGGTAATGCTCATGCGATCAACGGCTTTGACTAAGCCCGATGGTGTTTCAATTTCAATGGTTAAATGTCGAATATCTAATAATGGCATTATTCGATCCCCGCATTGAGTGCTTGGCGTACACCTTCACCCACTAAGTTTAGAACAACAACGGTAAACATAATGGTCAGACCCGGTAAGGTAACGGTCCAAGGTGCGATGTATATCAGTTCAACAGAGTCACCCAAGATCGCACCCCATTCCGTACTTGGTGCTTGTGCGCCTAAACCTAGGAAACCAAGCGCAGTGATATCTAGAATGGCGACCGAGAGTGCCAGGGTTATTTCTGCTGCGATGACTGTTAATACGTTCGGTAGAATCGAGTTCCAAAGCAAGTAGAAGTCGTTAGCGCCATCCAAACGGGCAGCCATGATGTAGTCTTTTTCGACTTCGGTGTGCACGGCGATGTAAACCGAGCGGATAAAGCGTGGAATTAAAGCCAGACAGATCGCCAAAAGGATATTGAACTCACCAAAGCCCAAAAACGCCACAAAGATAATCGCCAGCAGTAATGATGGAATGGACATGACTGTGTCGAGCAAGTGGTTAAGCGTACTGGATAACAGACCTTTGGTCATGCCCGCTAACACACCAATAATACAGCCGATGAACGCAGCAATAGCAGTAATTGCTACGGCAGCACCAAAGGTGAGCTGAGAGCCCATAATTAAACGAGATAAGATATCGCGACCTAGGTCGTCAGTACCTAAAAAGTAATCGACGGTTCCGGCTGGCGCCCACGAAGGCGGCACTAACAATTCGCCAGATTGAGCTTGTGGATCGTAAGGCGCTAAAATAGGGGCCAATATGGTGATTAAGACAACAAAGCCAAGGCACCAAAGGCCAAACATTGCCAAACTGTTCGCGCGGTAACTGCGCCAGAATCGTTCAAACTGGGTTGGAATGCGCTCTTCCTGATAAACGTTATTTGTTAGCATACCATTCCTTTCTCACCAGAGGGTTAATCATGGCACCAATCAGATCCGATAGGATATTGGCGGTTAAAACAAGCGTCGCTAACACCATGACACCTGCTTGGATGGAAGCGTAATCTTGATTTGCAAGTGCATCCAATAACCAACGTCCAATGCCCGGCCAGTTAAAGATGGATTCTGTGATGATCGCCAAGGTAATCATGCTCGAAAGCTGAACGCCAACTTTTGGGATGATAGGCGGAATCGCATTCCGAAGAACGTGTTGAGTGACGATCTCACGGTTGGATAAACCTTTGATTCGTGCGGCGCGAATGTAGTTTTGACTCATCACTTCTGCCACTGATGCACGCATCAAACCAATGACTTGTGTTGTTGGTGTCAATGCGAGAACCAAACAAGGCAGGATCATATGCTCAATCACGCTTTGTAACGCGTGAGCACGGTATTCACCTTTGGCCATAAAGGCATCAATAATTGCAAAGCCTGTTACGTGGTCAATTTCGTAAAGTAAGTCATAACGACCCGCCACAGGGAATACGTGGTATTGCAGGGAGAAGACCATAATCAGCATCAGGGCAACCCAGAAGATTGGCGCCGAATACCCTGACATAGAGACAAATGAGATGCTGGTGTCTAGCCACTTGCCTTGTTTCATGCCTGCTACGGTCCCCAAAGGAATACCAATTAATAGTGAAACAACGAAGGCGAAGAAACACAACTCTAACGTCGCAGGGAATACGACCGCGAGCTCATCATAGATTGGGTTCCCATTCTTACTGATACCAAAATTAAGATGTGAAAGCTCAACAAGGTAGCTTTGCCAGCCTGACCAAAACTCCACGTTTGCCCAGTGTGATGTCGGATCAAGACGTAGCAAAGAGAAGCCCACTAAAGTGAGGATCATCAAAGTGATGACAAAGAGATTAAGACGTCTTACGGCGTACCAAAACATTAATGAACTCTCTCAACTTTATCAAAAGGTTGTGCATTGAAAGGGCTCGATTTAAAGCCTTTCAACGATTTATCGTGCACACGGAATTGAACGCCGTGAGCTAATGGAATGACAGGAAACTCTTCATTGAGAATATTCTGCGCTTGGCGATACAAGTTTAAACGATAACGTTGTTGCTCGGTTTCTAATGCCAGATCCAACAAGAAATCGAAGTCGTCGTTACACCACATGGAAACGTTAAGGCCAACACGTTCAGATTCACAAGAAAGCAGAGGGCGGAAGAAGTTATCAGGATCGCCCGTATCACCAATCCAACCTGTTAGCAGTAAGTCCACATTATTGATGTTTTCGAGCTGAGTTCGTTCAAAGCGATCATCGGTTAGTAGTCGTACTTCGACGCCGATATCAGCAAAGTTCGCCTGAATCAACTCAGCGGTTTTACGTGGACTTGGATTGAAGGCTCTAGGTTCTAGCGGCACCCACATGGTTAATTGCAGACCTTTCTCATACCCAGCCTCTCGCAGCAACGCCAATGCGTAATTACGATCATAACGGATCTTCACGCTGTCTTTCTGGTATGCCCATGAGTTCGGCGGCAGTAGTGTATAAGCTTGAGTACCCGTGCCGTAATATACGGAATCAAGGATATTTTGACGGTTGATAGCAAGGTTGAGAGCTTGACGAACTCGCGCATCTTTCAGTGCCGGATGACCAGTATTAATCGCGATAAAAGAGACGTTATTAGCAGGCGTTGCGGTTAATTCAAGGTGCTCGGTTTCTTGTATGATTGGAATTTGGCTAGAGATTGGCGAAGCAAGTACATCACATTCATTGCGTAATAGTTTTGCCAACGTGCCAGTACCACGATGTGAAATATCAAACACGACCTGTTCCATTTTCGCCGGCGTTTTCCAGTATTTAGGGTGACGCTCTAAACGAATCAAATCATTCACTTGGTATTCTTTTAACTGGTAAGGACCGGTACCGATAGGTAACAAGTCAATTTGTTCTTTTTCGTCTTTGGCCGCAAGTTGTTGCCCATATTCTGCTGACAGCAGCACGGCGTGACTGGTGGCAATATTGGCTAAAAAGGCAAAGTTAGGTTGAGAGAGAACAAACTTAACGGTGTGGTCATCAAGAGCAATCACATCTTGCACGAGATTTTGGAAGTCTAAACCTGCAAACCATGGATAAAAACCACCACCGACGTCGTGAAACGGATGGTCTACATCAATGATTCGCTTAAAGCTGAATACCACATCTTGTGCATTAAATGGACGAGAAGGGGAGAACCAAGGAGTTTTTTGAAATTGCACGTCCTGCTTTAAGTTAAAGGTGTATTCCGTACCTTCCTCATTTACAGACCACTTTTCTGCAAGGTTTGCAACTGGTTGGTGAGATTTAGGATCGAGTGTAAGCAGCGTATCGTATAGCTGAGGGCTAAGTGCTTCGGCAGTGATGCCGCTGTCAATGAGCTGAGGGTTAAACGTGGTTGGCTTACCCTGCCCACAAAACACAAATCCATTCTCACGAATATCATTGTGATCGATTTCGTCACCACAAGCGGTGAGTAAGCTAATCCCGATAAGGCTCAGCGATAGTTTGATAAAAGCTTTCATAATATGAAATGGTCATTGGATCTTGCTTGTTTCTATGCGGTTGAAGGCGAAGAGTGACAAGCGAAAATGATCTCGCTAATTTATCACCTTTGCTAACTCGCTCCAAATACAAAATCGTTGAGTCGCAGGGTGTTAGATCAAATTACCGCATCATTTACTGATAATGACCAAATTTGCCTCTTGAGTGCTCGCTACTATGTATTATTCCAGTCGTCATGAAGTTCCGCTCAATTCCCCCTAATTCGATAAAGGGGGCTGTGTTTTAGTATAGTGAGCGATTCAAGGATGATGCCATTTACGTCAAAGACTTAGCTTTGTCCAACCAATCCGTATTTTCTTACCATCCCCCTAAGTTGATGGTAACTGAGTCCAAGTAAGTCCGCTGCTTGTCGTTGATTAAATTTGGCCTCTTCTAATGCGCGGTTAAGAAGAGTGATGTCTTGTTCTTCTTGCCATTGTTTGTAGTCCAGCGGGAAGTTAATTGTTGGACCAACATGAGGTTGCTCCGTTTCCTGCTCTCCTTGCTCTGAAGAATGACCAAGTGCGTTTTCCCAACCGGTTTCAAATGGATTAAACACCAAGTACTCGATTGGATCGGCATTGAGTCCGTGGCGATAAATAGCTCGCTCTATTACGTTCTTGAGTTCACGCACATTACCAGGCCAAGCGTAATCTAATAGAGACTGTTGTGCTTCTTCTGTAAAGCCAACAAAGTACTCCAGTTGCAATTCACGACACATTTTTATGGCGTAGTGCTCGGCGAGAGAAAGAATGTCTTCTTTGCGTTCTCGCAAGGGTGGCAACATGATCACATCAAAGGCCAGTCGGTCGAGCAAGTCCGCGCGAAAATCACCGCGCTCTGCCAATTGTGGAAGGTCAGCGTTGGTAGCACACACCAAACGAACGTCTGCAGTTAATGCGGTATGGCCTCCTACACGCTCATACTCGCCGTATTCGATTACTCGCAATAGTTTTTCTTGTACCAAAAGCGGGGCTGTCGCGAGTTCATCGAGGAAAAGCGTGCCCCCTTCGGCCCTCTCAAAGCGTCCCTTGTGTTTCCCTTTCGAACCGGTAAATGAACCAGGTTCATGACCAAAAAGTTCAGAATCAATCAAGCCTTCGCTTAATGTCGCACAGTTTAGAGAAAGCAGTGGCTTATCCCAACGTCTTGATAAATAGTGTAAACGTTGTGCGATGAGTTCTTTACCTGTGCCTCGTTCTCCGATTATGAGGACCGGTCGTTCAATCGGCGCGATTTGTGATACTTTATCTAACACAGAGAGAAAGGCGGGTGATTCACCGATTAGGTTCTGCTTCATAAAGTCCTTCTTATTTTTTATCTGACCATGATTTACAGTATTGAAGTTGGTGAAATTTACCAACTGTTGGTAAAAAACATCATAGCATATCAGTGTGCTACAACAACAAAATGATTAACTCATTGTTTAGTAAGGGAAAACAAAGTTGGCATGCTACTTGATATAGGTAAAGGGAGACACAAGGTAAATGACCACCTTGTCGAGTTTAAATAGGAAGAAAGAGGAGTTCCGTTATGGGTATTTTTTCTCGTTTTGCAGATATCGTTAACTCAAACATCAGTGCATTGCTAGACAAGGCGGAAGATCCTGAAAAAATGATCCGTCTTATCATTCAAGAAATGGAAGACACACTTGTTGAAGTGCGTACCAACTCGGCTAAAGCGATTGCAGACAAAAAAGAGTTGGCTCGCAAAGTGGAAGCACTAGAAGAGCAAATCACTGAGTGGGGCCAAAAAGCGAGCCTTGCACTAGTAAAAGAGCGTGAAGATTTAGCGCGTGCTGCTTTAATTGAAAAGCAGAAACTTGAGCACGTAATTAAAGGCCTTCACACTGAGCAAACACTCGTTGAAGAAACCATCGAAAAATTGACGGGTGAAATCGGTAAGTTGGAAGCCAAAATTACAGAAACTCGAGCGAAGCAACAAGCGCTTGCGATTCGTAACCAAACGGCTTCTAACCGACGTGATGTTCAAAAACAATTGCACGCAGGTCGTACAAACGAAGCGATGGCAAAGTTTGAACAATACTCTCGTAAAATTGATGAGATGGAAGCAGAAGCGGATCTTTACGCAAAGACTGGTAATGCTAAATCGTTAGACCAAGAGTTTGCAGAGCTGCAAGCACAAGATGAAATTGAAAAAGAGTTGGCAAAACTGAAAGAACAGATGTCATCGAACGATAAATAAGAAAGGAGCCATTCATGTCGACATTTATTATTACTGGACCATTGATTGTCTTTTTAATCTTTGTCGCTCCACTATGGCTCTTCTTACACTATCGCAGCAAACGCAAAGCAGATAGTGCACTGTCGGGCCAAGATCTAGAGCGTCTTCAGGTACTGTCTGAAAAAGCGGAGGCGATGCAATCTCGCGTTGAAACATTGGAGCGTATCTTAGATGCAGAATCCCCAACGTGGAGACGAAAGTATGATTAAACGAGAGCTGTATCGCGACCCTGTTAATGGCAAAATCTCCGGTGTGTGTGCCGGAGTCGCGAACTACTTTGGTGCGGAAGTTTGGTTGATTCGGATCGTCGTGATATCGGCAGCCTTACTTGGTGGTACTTTTCTCGTGTTGCTGGCTTATATTGCAATGACATTCATGTTGGAAAAGCAGCCCGTAACTTATACTGAGAATATCAAGTCACGCCAAGAGCATACGTTGAAGAGCAAACCATGGCAGAAAGGCCAGAGCCCAGACCAACTGTTGAGTGTTTTAGAAAGTGACTTTAGCCGCCTTGATGGAAAAATCCGTAGTATGGAAGCGTATGTCACGTCCGACGCATATCGTGTAAACAGAGAATTTAATAAGCTCTGATAATTAATTATGATTTTATTGATAAAGCAGGCTTCGGCCTGCTTTATTTTTGTCTCAAATTGCTATTTTTAAAGAATTTTTTTGCTCCGATGCTCTAGAAGAACACCATAAATTCATCTACCTTAAAAGGAATGGATCTTAAATGGATGAATTAACATGAGAAAAGCGCTCATTCCAATCGCTGTCATGACGGTTCTCTCTGGGTGTGGAAAAGAGCTACCACCAGTCCCAGAACCGGAATCTCGGCCCGCTAAACTCTTTACGGTCACTGTAGGCAATGCACAGTTTGAAAGACACTTTCCTGCCACGACAGAAGCCGGAGACCGAGCCGTTCTCGCATTCCGAGTGCCTGGTTTGCTTCAATCGATCGAAGTCAATGCCGGACAAATGGTGAATAAAGGTGATGTGCTTGCCGTACTCAACCCTGACGAATACTCGCTACTCGAAAAACAAGCCCGAGCAAATTACACCCTTGCTGATGTTCAATACGAACGCTCGAAAAAGCTTCGTAAAGAGCAAGTGGTTTCGGAACAAGACTTCGATGCGGCGAAAGCCAATCACAATTCAGCTAAAGCTCAGTGGAATCAGGCCAAAGCTAACCTGAGGTACACAAAGCTTGTTGCGCCTTACGATGGCACGATTTCGTATCTGCCAGCAGAAAACCATGAGTATGTGGCGGCAAAAGAAGGCGTCATGAATATTCAAACCAATCAAGTCATGAAGGTGTTGTTCCAGCTTCCTGATCATCTACTCAGCAAATTCACACAGGGTGCGAATGCTTATGCATCAATGACATTTGATGCGTTTCCTGAGCGCGCTTTTGAGGTGACATTCCAAGAAATTGATACCGAAGCCGATCCTAAAACTGGCAGTTACAAAGTGACAATGGTAATGGAGCGTCCTGAGGGCGTTGGCATCCTACCAGGAATGTCCGGTAATGTTCATCTTGTGTCTGAAAACGCGGGTGCGACTAAAATTCCTGATTCAGCCCTGTTTACCGAAGATGGCAAAACCTGCGTTTGGCGTGTTAATGATCAAGGCATTGTTGAAAAAGTCTCGGTTTCTTTGAACGACAAGCAGCAAGTTGAAAAAGGGCTAGAGGATGGAGATCAAATCATCATCTCTGGTGTCAATGTCATTGAGCCGGGTATTAAGGTTCGTGAGTGGGTTAAGGAGCGAGGATTATAGTATGAAAGGAATCATAGCTTTAACCACGCTTTGCTCTGCCGTGTTACTTGCAGGCTGTGGTGAAAAAGGCCCAGAAAGAGAATTGGAGACCCCTCGTGTTCGTGTTGCTTCTTTAGAAGGGCAGCGCGTTGATGACAACTTATATTTTCCTGCGATAGCCAACGCTGCCGATCGTTCACATTTGAGTTTCCGTGTGGCAGGTGAGGTAAGTCGTGTTTTGGTCAAAGAAGGCGATAAGGTCATTAAAGGTGATGTCATTGCTAGGCTTGACCCAACCGATTATCAATTGGACGTAGATAACGCATCTGCGCGTTTTTCTGTGGTAGACAGCCAATATCGTCGTTCCGCACCGCTGGTTAAAAAAGGTTTATTAGCTAAGTCCCAATTTGATGAGATTGCGGCACAACGCCAAATCGCGCTCGCTGAGCTTGAATTGGCTAAGTTGCGTTTGTCTTTCACTGAGCTTAAAGCGCCAGTCGACGGCATTATTTCCCGTGTTAATGTCGATCAATTTGAAAATATTCAAGTTGGTCAATATATCGTTAACATTCACAGTGTTGATCGCGTCGAAGTCCTTATTCAGCTCCCCGATCGTCTTTACGTGAACCAACCTCCTACTGAAGAGCGTTTGACGGCAATTAATGCTGTCGTTCGTGTGCCAAGTGGCAATGAATACAAGGCGAAAATCAAAGAGTTCACGACAGAACCTGACCCTGATACAGGCACCTTTACGGTGACGCTATCACTGCCAATGCCGGAAAACGAATACATTCTTGATGGTATGGCGGTAGACGTGACATCGAAAGATGAAAAGGTGGGTCTTGAGCTTAACGTCGGCATTAACGTTCCTATTGAAGCGATCTTTAATGCCGATGGAGATGATCTGAGCCGTGAAAATAAATTCGTTTGGGTTTTAAATGATGATAATACCGTGAGCCGCAAACAAGTGCGTGCAGGTAAAGCGTCACAAACCTCAGTTCAGATTCTTGATGGCCTAGAACTTGATGACAAAGTCGTTGTTGCTGGTGTATCCCGATTAAGAGATGGCATAAAAGTGGAAGTGGTTAAGCAGGAGGCAACGCAATGAGTGAACAAAAAAATACTGCGCCTCAAGATGATGATAACGTAACTGGCATTGCGGCCTATTTTATTTGTAACCGTGTAATTAGTTGGATGGTATCGCTGATCTTCTTAATCGGTGGTATCTCTGCGTTCTTTGGCCTGGGTCGTCTCGAAGACCCAGCCTTTACCATTAAAGACGCAATGGTTGTTACTTCTTATCCTGGCGCGACACCGCAACAGGTCGAGGAAGAAGTAACCTATCCAATCGAAAAAGCGATTCAGCAATTAACCTATGTGGATGAGGTTAACTCCATTTCCAGTCGCGGTTTATCGCAAATCACTGTGACCATGAAAAACAACTATGGTCCGGATGACTTACCGCAGATTTGGGATGAGTTACGCCGTAAAGTCAACGATCTAAAAGGCACGTTACCGCCGGGTGTTAATGATCCATCGGTTATCGATGACTTTGGTGATGTATACGGTATCTTGTTGGCCGTAACTGGTGATGGCTACAGTTATAAAGAGCTGCTCGACTATGTTGATTATTTAAGGCGGGAACTCGAACTTGTTGACGGCGTCAGCAAAGTTTCGGTTTCTGGCCAGCAACAAGAGCAAGTCTTCATTGAAATCTCGATGAAGAAGTTGAGCAGTCTTGGCCTATCACCAAATACGGTTTTCAATTTACTTTCGACTCAAAACGTCGTTTCCGATGCCGGTGCAATTCGAATTGGTAATGAGTACATTCGTATTCAACCGACGGGGGAGTTCCAAAGTGTTGATGAGCTAGGTGATTTGTTGATCACGGAATCAGGTGCTCAAGGTCTTATCTTTTTAAAAGACGTTGCTGAAATTAAACGTGGCTACATGGAAGTCCCGACGAACATCATCAACTACAACGGTGAACTGGCGTTGAACTTGGGCGTCTCATTCGCTCAAGGTGTGAACGTTGTGGAAGTGGGTAAAGCATTTGATCGCCGTGTTGCAGAACTGAAATACCAACAACCCGTTGGTGTTGAAATTTCAGAAATCTACAACCAGCCGAAAGAAGTAGATAAGTCAGTGAGCGGCTTCGTTATCAGCCTAGCTCAAGCGGTTGGTATCGTAATTATCGTTTTGCTGTTTTTCATGGGGCTGCGCTCGGGTCTGCTTATCGGTCTAATTCTGCTTTTGACCGTGCTTGGCACTTTCATCTTCATGAAGTATCTGGCCATCGATTTGCAGCGTATTTCGTTAGGTGCCTTGGTTATTGCTCTAGGTATGCTGGTGGATAATGCCATCGTTGTCGTGGAAGGGATACTCATAGGTACCCAGAAAGGGAGAACGAGACTGCAAGCTGCAACGGATATTGTAACGCAAACTAAATGGCCGCTATTGGGTGCAACGGTGATCGCGGTGACGGCGTTTGCACCAATCGGTTTATCAGAAGACTCGACGGGTGAATATTGTGGCACCCTGTTTACCGTGTTGCTTATCTCTCTGATGTTAAGTTGGTTTACGGCGATTTCGTTAACCCCATTTTTTGCTGATATCTTCTTTAAAGGGCAGAAAATCAAAAGTGGTGAAGGCGAAGACAACGACCCATACAACGGTATTGTTTTTGTTATGTACAAGAAGTTCCTCAGCTTCTGTATGCGCCGAGCTTGGTTCACCGTGGTTGTTTTGGTGGCAGGTTTGGCCGCGAGCGTTTACGGCTTTACGCACGTGAAACAAGCATTCTTCCCATCTTCAACGACACCTATCTTCCAATTGGATGTTTGGTTACCGGAAGGCACCGATATTCGAGCGACTGACGATACGTTGCAGGAGTTAGAAGGTTGGTTGGCAGAACAGGACCATGTAGACCACATCACGACGACGGCGGGTAAAGGTTTGCAACGTTTCATGCTGACCTACGCACCAGAAAAAAGCTACGCGGCTTATGGTGAGATCACTACTCGAGTTGATAACTACGAAGCACTAGCCCCGTTAATGGAACGTTTTAGAGAGCATTTGAAATCTGATTACCCAGAGATCAACTACAAGCTGAAACAAATTGAATTGGGCCCTGGTGGCGGTGCGAAAATTGAAGCACGTGTTATCGGTTCTGATCCAACAGTGCTACGTACTATCGCTGCGCAAGTGATGGATGTGATGTACGCCGACCCAGGTGCAACAAACATTCGTCATGATTGGCGTGAACGTACTCAGGTACTTGAGCCTCAGTTTAATGAAAGCCAAGCACGCCGTTACGGTATCACCAAATCAGATGTGGACGATTTCCTTTCAATGTCGTTTTCGGGCATGAGCATCGGTCTTTACCGAGATGGTACAACGCTAATGCCAATTGTTGCTCGTCTACCAGAAGATGAGCGTATCGATATTCGCAACATCGAAGGGATGAAGATTTGGAGTCCAGCACAGAGTGAGTTTATTCCATTGCAACAAGTGACCATGGGTTACGATATGCGTTGGGAAGATCCAATCATTGTGCGTAAGAACCGCAAGCGTATGCTAACGGTGATGGCAGATCCAGATATCTTGGGTGAAGAGACGGCGGCAACATTGCAAAAACGCCTACAACCTCAGATTGAAGCGATCGAAATGCCACCAGGCTACTCTCTAGAGTGGGGTGGTGAATATGAGTCTTCTGGTGATGCTAAAGCATCGTTGTTCACCACGATGCCGATGGGTTACTTGTTCATGTTCTTGATCACCATTTTCTTGTTCAACTCAATCAAAGAACCTTTGATTGTTTGGTTAACGGTGCCTCTGGCATTGATTGGTGTGACGACAGGTTTATTGGCCTTGAATACACCATTCGGTTTTATGGCGCTGCTGGGCTTCTTGAGCTTGTCTGGTATGGTTCTGAAGAATGGTATTGTACTGCTTGACCAGATCGAGATTGAGATGAAGTCGGGTAAAGAAGCGTACGATGCCGTAGTTGATGCCGCGGTGAGTCGTGTGCGCCCGGTATGTATGGCGGCAATCACTACCATTCTTGGTATGATTCCTCTACTACCGGATATCTTCTTCAAACCAATGGCAGTAACCATCATGTTTGGTTTGGGTTTTGCGACCGTACTGACACTAATTGTTGTACCAGTGTTGTATCGTCTATTCCACAGAGTAGCATTACCAAAGTAACCGCTTAACTCAGTTAAGTTTGAAAAACGCCTCTGACCGATTGTCAGGGGCGTTTTTATAAGGATAAAAGTATGGAACATAGAACGTGTGCATGGGCGATGAACCACCCACTTGAACGTGAATATCATGATGCGGAATGGGGAGTACCTGTTCATGATGACAACGTATTATTCGAGTTCATTACGCTAGAAGGCGCGCAAGCCGGCTTGAGTTGGATTACGATTCTGAAAAAGCGAGAAGGCTATCGTGAAGCGTTTGAGCACTATGATTTAGAGAAGTTGATTCAACGCGATGAAGAGCGTACAGAGTTCATCGTTGAGAACTTCGATGTGGTCAAGCATCGCGGTAAAATCAATTCGGTATTTAGCAATGCCAAAGCGGCCAAGCAATTGATTGAAGAAAACGGAAGCCTTTCCGCTGCGCTATGGCAATTTGTTGATGGCAAGCCAATTGTGAATCATTGGACAGACATGAGCCAAGTGCCAGTCTCTACCGAACAGTCCAAAGCGATGAGTAAGTTCCTTAAGAAGAAAGGCTTTAAGTTTGTTGGTGAGACCATTTGCTACGCCTTCATGCAAGCAGTAGGCATGGTCGATGACCACATTGTTGGTTGTCCTAAGAAGGTCAACTAACCTTAGTAAGAGAGGTAACCAGCCAGAGTTAACGTTATACGATAGGCATTTGCATACTCTGGCTGTCATTGTTGAATCAAAAACTGGGCTTTATCCATAATTTGGAAAAGTCACACCAGCCTAGGCCATTAATATCAACGCCCTCAACTCTTGATGGAACCGTTAGTGTCAGATCTTCTGAGGAAAGAATTGAAAGGATATTGTCTTCAGTTAAGTCAGCTATTAATTGATTTAACAATGCTTCGCGCTCCTGACTACAGGTGCTTTGGCGAACGGATTGCAATGTTTGATTTAAGTGCTCGTGTTGGCGCCATGTCATGCAATTTTGCCAGTAGGGGTAGAGTTTAAAAAAAGCATACAGGCTGGCACTCTTATCTCCTTCTATTCGAATGCCGCCCAACGTGAGATCTTGTTTCGCCAAGGTTCGGCCAAAACTGATTTGATTCGCAGAAACAGAATTCCCGAGCCGAGAGAAAGCGGCCGTTAGTTTTGCTGCAAAATGTCGGCTTTCATTGTTGTTTTCAAAGCTAAACGTCACAGGGAAACGTAAATCTAGGTCGGTTGTTGCTGCATTCCTAAACAAGTCAACGAATGCTTGTTTTGTCGACTCGTCTTGAAGGCCTTGATGATTGAACAAAATAAAGAAATAGCCAATTTCTTTCGTTGAGATTTGGTAGTTCTGTTCTCCGCTTTCAAGGAAGAAGAAGTTCTCTTCACACTTCTTATCTGATGCCCATTCTTCATGAATCCAAATTTCAATGTGTTCTACAAGCGCACTTTGGCCGCAATAGTGTTCATTTCGATTTAACCTAAATAATTTGTCAGAGTTAACATCAACGCTAAATGGTCCAGACCCCACTGGCGAAAAAGCGGTTCTATCAGCGCAAACATAGCGCTTGGGCATTATGGAAGCTTCGGCTCTACTTAGCAGAGAAGGTAGGTTTGGGTCTGGTGTGTTTAAATGGATCTCAAGACAATGTGGCGTCACTGCGCTTATCGAGATAATGTGATCATACAAGCGTCCCCAATGCGCTGACGTTACTAGTGTGTTGATGCTGCTGACGACATCGTCAGAAGTGACGGGGGTTTGATCATGGAATACTGCGGCTGGACTCAAATGAAATCGCCAACAAGTGTCGCCTGTTTCACTTTCCCAATGGTGTGCCAAGTTTGCACTGAACGATTGCCCATTATTGCTTACCAAGGTTTGGAAAACTTCATGGATTAAATGGCGTTCCGTCCTGCCAGTCACGTGATGAGGGTGAAGCCAATCCAGTTTGCGGTGAAAGGGCGCATAAATTGTATTTTCACTTTTATGCGCGGTGCGAGCCAAATAGCGTTTTAGGTTAGACGCAATGCTTCGGTCATGAAAACCAATCAACTGATGAGCGAGGTCATATCGTTCTTGAACAATGGCTTGATCGACGGCTTGAAAGCAAGCCGTGAGTGGTTCAAGTAAACAAATCAGTTGCCCTTTTTGTCCTCGCCCTTTCATCGGCGACCAAGTGAGCCATTGATTTGCACTCATTTGTTTTAGTAATGTGCGAGCATGTCGCTCACTGCAATGAAATGCACTGGCGATGTCACCAATATGAACGTTGGATAAACCAGGGCCGACTTTTTTAAACAGATCTTCATAAAGTTCCAGCTTACGTTTATTCATTCTTTTCTCTATGGTGTTGGCGTTTTGTACATATTTTGTCTGAATTCGAGATTCTGGCTAATGCGCTTTCACTGAACTGAGTGGTGTCAAAGATATCATCCAGTCGCTGTATTCTTGCCGAAGGGGACAAGTAAAATAACTTGCTTAACCAACTGCATTTCGCCTCATGTTTATGGCTTGCTTGAATATAGTTTACGATAAAGCGATGTATTGTCATTATTCGGTTCCTCTTTGCTTTTATAGCAAGGAGGTTAAAGCTGCGTGTAAAAATAAAACCGGAACAGATATTCAAGCTGTTCCGGTTTTTTAGTTTTAAGATTTCCTAGGAAAGCCATGTAGTACTCGGCTATCTAGAATTACTGGGTGGGTGTTTTGATAGCTCACTGTTCACTATCATGAATTCTTTCTAAAGCTTCCACACGACGCCATTGGTGTTGCTCGAAGCTTTGCTCTCTTAATCCGGCGATTTCTGTTTTCTTTTCTTCTTCACCGAGGAAATCATTGTTGATGATCTCCGCTCGTTTCTCTAAATAATCGCTGAGTGAAGCATTAAACGAGGCTCGTTGCTCGTCCAAAGCCTGTAGTCGTTCGGCGCCTTCTTCGCCCACCAAATCAATACGAGCCAAATACTTCTCCTGTGCAGTCATTTCTGAGGTCTGATTTAGTTCAATCACTAGCGCGTTGTTGCGTTCACTTTGTTGAATGTAATCAGGTTGAGAGGCGAGGTTTTCTTCGAGCATTTGTTGTTGAGAATCCGCGTCTAATTGGGTTTCTCGAATGGCGAGTTTATCTATTGCTAACTGGCGTAAGCGATTTTCTTCATCGAAAAGTTGAGCGATTTGTTCGTCAGTAAAAAATTCGCTCTGCATCGACAAGATGGCGTTGTTCAGTTGTTTCAACTCCATCAATGACAATGAATTTCCTTCAAACGGTTCTAGCTTGGATAACGCTTCTTTGTAGGCGAGGTAGGTTTCGAACAATTCTGCGTTGATATCCAGTGAATTTGATTGTGATTCTCCGGCTTCTACGTTGGCTTTGATTTCTGCAAGGCTTTGCTCCCCAAGACTGCTCAATGAGTACTCAAAGAAGTCTTTCTGGGAGGAAAGATCAACTGTAGTGTCTTGTTGTGAATGCGCCTTTATTGGCTGCGCTGACTGAGGTTGATACAAATAAACCGCTCCTACACTAATGAGTGATACAACGGACACAATGACAAGAGCGGCTTTCTTCATGATAAGTTCCTTTTTATAGACCTTGCAGTTTCAAGCGATTTGCATGCTGACGATACAGTGTGACTGGGTCAGTTTCGAACAAGTGATGAATACCAAGCAATCCGTTGATTTCATCCAGATGATTCATCTTGTAGTTGTCTCGAATCACCTTACCTAGGTGAGTACTGCATGCCCCGACAAGGCCATCGTTCGGACCATCAAATGCTAAGCCTAAGACGACCATTGCGCCGTCAGTAGGGTCAAATAGATTGGTAAAGTTCGAAGAGCCCGTCCATGAGTAGTAATACACGCCATTGGATGCCAACAAATCACCATCTCCGCATTCACTGGTAGGGATACCTTCTGGGTAATACTGGTTGAAAGCCAAAGAACCTTCGGTGGTTAGAGCTTCTAAAGAGGCCAATGGATCTTGGTCGAGGTCTGTGCCACCAGAAAGTAGGTTAATCAATGTCACTAGCCCTTCTGCCAACTTCACAGCCACGCCTTCACTGATAGAGCCTTCAGGCACCGTACCGCGCACAATATCTGCAACTTTAGAGCCCTTATTTACTCCTCCGATACTGGTAACGGATGCTACTAAGTCTGGGCGTATGGAGGCGACATAACGTGTTGTTGGACCACCGTGACTGTGTCCAATCAAGTTGACCTTCTGTGCTCCTGTTGCAGCAAGCAGCGTTTCAACCTGTGCTAATAGCTGCTCACCGCGAGCTTCACTGCTGTTGGTCGCAGACACTTGGGCAACATAAACCGTTGCGCCATCTTTGGTCAGAGAGTGTGGTATGCCATAGAAGTAATCGACACCGGCTAAGGTATCAAAGCCAAACAACCCATGAACAAGAACAATGGGATATTTAGTCTCCGTGTACCCACTGGCGTTGGCAGATGCAAAGGGTAGGGTGCTTAAAACGAAAAGCATTGTTGTTATGAATCTGAGTTTCAAAACTATCTCCTTGTGGTATGACCTCTTGTGAGTTTTATAAAATAGGAGATAAGTTTTGCGGTTGAGAAGTTCGTTTGTGGCACATTGTTTTAATCTGTGATTACTCAAAAGAAAATCAACAGATATGATTAACATTGAATTTATGAATATTAGAATGTTAGTTAATTCTAATTAAGACAATGGGTTATTAACTCTGTAATGAGCGGCAAAAAAATAGCCTCGCAGTACGAGGCTATTTAATAATTGTTCTGAATGCTTATAAAGAGGCTTCTTTTTCGAGTACGAGCGCGTTGTATCGCTCGAAGCCAGCTTCAAGGTCGGCAATGAGATCTTCAACATCTTCAAGACCGATGTGCAGACGGACAAGTGTGCCTTCGAAGTTTGGATTCGCCACTGTGCGCAAACTGTTAAAGCTCTTTGGCTCGTTAGCTAAAATCAAACTCTCAAAACCACCCCATGAGTAACCCATGCTGAAGTGTTTCATGCCATCCAACAATGCTGTGGTTGCTTTCGGGTACGAGCTTTTCAATATGAATGAGAACAAGCCATTCCCACCAGTAAAGTCGCGTTTAAAGAACTCATGACCTGGGCAGGTTTCTAGGGCAGGGTGACGAACGTGATCGACTTCAGGGCGGCTTGCCAACCACTGTGCGACTTTCAGGCTGTTCTCTGCATGCTGGCGTAAGCGAACATCCAAAGTACGAATACCGCGCAGACCAAGATATGCGTCATCAGGAGAAACGCATTGTCCCATAAGGTAGCTTTGTTCGCGCAGCTGGTCCCAGTATTTCTCAGACGCAACCGCCGTACCCAGCATTACATCTGAGTGACCAACAATGTACTTGGTTGCTGCTTGGATAGAGATATCAACACCGTGCTCGAATGGTGAGAAATTCACACCGGCACCCCAAGTGTTATCAAGCATTACGATGATGTTTTTTTCGTGTGCAATGCTTGCTAAAGTCGGAACGTCCATGACTTCCATAGTGATAGAACCCGGAGACTCAAGGAAAAGTACCTTGGTGTTTGGCTGAATTAGGTCGCGGATACCTTCGCCTATCATAGGATCAAAATAAGTCGTTTCGACCCCCATTTTTTTCATAATGGTATCGCAGAAATCGCGGGTTGGTTCGTAACAAGTATCCACCATCAAAATGTGGTCGCCGGTTTCGATAAAAGACAGAATCGCATTCGAGATTGCGGCCGTGCCACAAGGGTAAAGTGCACAGCCAGCACCACCTTCGATTTCCACCATCGCATCTTGGAAAGCAAAGTGAGTATTCGTACCACGACGTCCGTAAAACAGTGTTTTGTTGGTTCGGTTAATCATTGCTTGGTTCTTTTCAGCAACTGTATCAAACACGATAGTTGAAGCTCGTTGTACTGGTGGGTTGACCACGCCATTCGTCCACTTCTTATCACGGCCTGCAGTAACGAATTTGGTCTTTTTGCCCTCTGACATAAAATTTCCCTGTCTAATTTACGATTTTCAATATTTAAAACATGGACGATGGGTGGTTTGCAAGGGAAAACTTAACTTCAAACGACTCCTCCGAGGATAGGTCGAAAAACAGAAGCATTGATTGAATAAGAAAAAGAAAACCGACAGTTTATGGCTGTCGGTTTTCGAGGAAGTTTTGTTATTTTAGGTACTTGCTACAGCAATGGATTAAACAGATAGAAAACACGCTCTAAGAAGCGAGAGAAAATACTGCGTTTTTCCCACTTATCTCGATCAACGGTATGGGACTGTTTGATATAGCTGTCTTGCAGCCACGACATCTGTTTTGTGAACTCTTCATCATCGACAGCCAGTGTTACTTCGAAGTTAAGCCACAAACTGCGCATGTCCATGTTTACGGTACCCACCAAACAGAATTGCTCGTCAATCACGACTGATTTTGTATGCAGTAACCCGCCATAGAATTCGTAAATCTTCACCCCAGCGACGAGCAACTCGTCATAGAATGCCCGCGAAGCCCATTGAACCATCATAGAGTCATTCTTGTGTGGGATGATAAGTTCTACTTCGATGCCGCGCTGCGCGGTCATTTTCAGAGTCTCCAATAGATCGGCACTTGGCACGAAGTAAGGCGTGGTGATTCTGACGGAACGATTCGCTTGGTTGATGGCTAATGTGAGTACTTGGTAGATCAAGTATTCTGGCATACCAGGGCCAGACGGCACCACTTGGATTGGATGCTGAAACTCGTCTTCTTTATTGTCGATTCTACATTCTGGATGCTTAGGAAAATAACGCTCACCAGTTTCTACTTCCCAATCCCAACAATGAATAGCGCTTAAAACATTTACCGTCGGTCCGGTGACTCGCACCATAATATCGATCCACTGCCCAACCCCACTGTTCTGCTTGAAAAAGGCGGGGTCAACCAAGTTCATCGAACCGGTGTAAGCGATCTCATCATCAATCACGATGATCTTACGGTGTTGGCGTAAATCCAAACGACGAAGGAAGATACGCCACATTTTTACTTCTAACGCTTGCACAACATCGATGCCTGCGTCTTTCATCATTTTATACCAATGACTGCGAAAGAAGCGTGGACTGCCCGCTGAATCGAGTAGCAGTTTTACGTCTACGCCACGTTTAGAAGCGCGAATCAAAGCCGAAGCAACAGCGTCAGCTAAACCACCGGGATGCCAAATATAGAAAACCATGCGAATACTGTGTTCAGCATTCTCGATGTCTTCGATAATCGAGTGGAGAATTTCGTTAGGCGATTGTTGTAGAGAAAGCGTGTTCCCACTTAATGCAGGTAAACCAAGACGATTGTTGCACAGCTCATCAATACGATAGATATGGCGTCCCATTGCTTCAGGGACATGCGCATTGCAGTCATTTAACTGAGTGAACCATCGCTGGAATGGTGAAAACATCTCTTTTGCGCGTTCTGCACGTTTGCGGCCGAGGTTGAGCTCACCGAATAGAAAATAACAAGCGACGCCAAGCACTGGCAGAATATAAATGATCATCAGCCATGCAAGAGAAACACTAACAGCGCGACGTTTTAATACGACACGGATCGTAACACCAGCAACCAAAAACCAGTAAAGGCCGATGCCAGTTAGAGTGAGAAAATGATAGAACTTGTCCATAGTCGCCAAAAGTAATAAACCCAATATGGATATTAAGCGTAAATGGCGGAACGGGAAACTATTTTCATACCACTAGAGGAGGATGATTTTGTATCGTGAAATGAATTTTATAACGAGACGTTCTGTTACTAAGGTGTGAAAAGTTGGAGGAAACCTTAACTTTTGCGTAAAAAAGCAGCATTTAGCGTGAACAATGATACATTTGTGCGATAAATGTGCTGATCGGGGTTCCAATTTTAAATTGAAACTGCTTTACTTGCCATACATAGAGCGTCATACAAACATCTTATAAAGTGTACATTATTTTTTACACGAACATATTCTAGACGCCTATCTCTATGCAAACACAACAAAACATTTTGGAGAAAAAGCGTGGCTACAAATACAGCAGCACCACGTGATACGTGGGGGTCTAAACTAGGCTTCGTCATGGCAGCAGCGGGTTCCGCTGTCGGTTTAGGCAATATATGGAAGTTCCCTTACACAGCAGGTGAGAGCGGCGGCGGCGCGTTCGTAGCAATTTACCTTTTATTCGTTATTTTTATCGGCTTTAGCGTCATGCTGACAGAATTCGCTATTGGTCGTAAGACAGGTCTTTCAGCAGTAGGTGCGTTCAAATCTACTGACCGCCGTTGGACGTTTACCGGTGTTATCGGCGTGCTAAGTGGTCTACTAATCATGGGTTTCTACCCTGTAGTAGGTGGCTGGGCGCTTGCTTACATCTTTAAAGTAGGTGGTGGTCTACTAAGTGCTCCTGAAGCAATTGGTGACAGTTTTGGCGGCTTCATTTCTGATCCAGTCCAACCGTTAATGTGGATGGGTGTTTACCTGTTCCTTAACATCGTTATCGTTATGAAAGGTATTTCTGGCGGTATCGAAAAGGCTGGTAAAATCCTCATGCCTCTTTTATTCCTTATCCTGATCGTTGTATCAGTGAAAGGTCTGATGCTTCCTGGTGCAATGGCGGGTCTTGAGTTCCTATTCATGCCAGACTTCTCGAAAGTAGACAGCAATGTCGTTCTGGCGGCGCTAGGCCAAGCATTCTTCTCTCTAAGTCTAGGTATGGGTTGTATGATGACGTACGGCTCTTACCTGAAGAAGAAGGAAAACTTAGTTCAAACTACCGGCATGGTTACGGCGATGGATACTGGTGTTGCAATCCTAGCGGGTGTAGCAATGTTCCCAGCAATGTTCGCATTCGGTATGGAGCCAGCAGCAGGCCCAGGTCTAGTATTCGTCGTTGTTCCTCAACTGTTTGCTGAAATGGGCGGCGTAATTGGCCTTCTATTTGCTCTGATGTTCTTCATTGGTCTAACAGTAGCAGCGCTGACGTCTTCAGTATCTCTGCTAGAAGTAGTGGTTTCTTACCTAATTGATGAGAAAGGCCTGAAGCGTTCTACAGCAGTACTGTCTGCGAGTGTCGTAATGGCAACACTGTGTGTGTTCGCATCGCTATCACTTGGTGGTGTTGGTCCGACACTATTCGGTACGGGCGCATTTGATATCTTTGACCTACTAACGGATAAGATCTTCCTAGCGGTTGGCGGTATGTTGGTATGTATCTTTGCTGGCTGGCGTCTAAACCGCGCTGAACTAGAGAAAGAGATCACTAACGACGGCAAAGTTTCTTTCCCACTATTTGGTCTATGGTACAACCTAGTTAAGTACGTAATCCCAGTGGCAATCGCAATCGTAGCCTTCATGGGTATCAAGTCTGGTTTCGACAGCGGTAAGGGCGAAATCATGCTGGTGGGTATCGGCATCATCGCACTGGCGGGTATCTTCTCTAAGAAGTTATAACCAAATAGACTTTGATTGAAAACGGGAACCTTAATCGGTTCCCGTTTTTTATATTCATAATTTATAGGATTGAGAAAACTCATATTAATAACGGGTAGTAATTGTGAGATCGCTCGCATAGAGATGTAGATCACAAAAAAATGTACTCAAGTTGCAGAGGTACGTTCCGATAACCCTTACAAAGCATGTGTAAATATGTGGATTAACCAGTAAGAAAATCCATGACAACGGTAAGGAAGGTTATTAGTGACAATGTCTGTTCGTAAAAAACTGTACGCGAGTTTTGGTGCCATTTTGGCGATCATGCTAGTGATGATAGGGATTATTACATTAGAAGTATTGAACTCGCACAAAGTGGCTGACGAGGTGAGAACGGACGATGTTCCTGAAACAGTTCAGTATCTAATTCTGATCGATGAGGCCGGTGATGTTTATCGCGATGCATTAGGAAGCATTGTTGGTGTCTCTGGCGCTCAGGCTGAATATCAAGTTAATAAAAAGGAGTTTGCAGCAGCGATTGCTGCAGTTAAACGTTTGGAGACGGTAGGTGGTGAAGATTACCGTAACGTTGAGAAAGCTGAGCGTTACATGAGCGATTTTACACGAGACTTTGAATCCCAAGTTCTGTCCAATCTCGGCTTAGAAAATGTTGAAGAGAATGTCGCGCGTCTTCGCTCACTTTATGAAACGAATCTAGCACCGCTTGAGTCTATCCTAGATGCTGCATCAATCGACGGTCGTCAAAGTACTAGTGAAGCTTTGCTTGATCTTTCGGATTCATTTAACAGTATCGAATTGACGATTTATGTGCTTGGTTCGATAGCACTTGTTGCCACTGCTGTTATCGCATACTTGTTGTCTAATTCGATTACTAGTCGCTTGAGTAAATTGGATGAACTGGCGCAGCGCGTTGCAGAGGGTGACCTAACGGTAGCGCCTATCGACGATAAATCAGGTGACGAGCTAGCAAACCTCGCGACATCTTTGAATAAGATGCAAGCATCTTTGACCAGTCTTATTGGTTCTATATCGTTAGTATCCGAAGAAGTGAAGTCCGTGACTGGAGAATTGGCTACCGTCAGTCAAGATATTGTCTCCGGTGCAAGCAGCCAAGCGGACAAAGCGCACTTGATCGCGACAGCGTCAGAAGAGTTGAGCTTGACCATTTCTCAAGTTGCCGAGCAAGGTGCAGCGACGTTTGAAGAAGCACGCAAGTCGGAATCAACTGCAGAGCAAGGGCGTACTGTTATTGTTGAGATGGTTGAAAGCATTCAGCAAGTATCACAGCAAATGTCGGATATGTCGGTGCAAATGAACAGCCTAGGTTCTCATGGCGAGAAAATCGGTGCGGTTATCAAAGTCATTGAAGATATCGCAGAGCAGACGAACCTTCTGGCATTGAACGCGGCGATTGAAGCGGCACGTGCAGGTGAGTTTGGTCGTGGCTTTGCTGTGGTTGCAGATGAAGTTCGTGCTCTTGCTGAACGAACAACAAAGGCAACACAAGAGGTTGGTGAGATCATCCAAGCAATTCAAGTCGGTACTCAAGAGGCGGTGACTTATACTGAGGACGGTTGTCGTTTGGTTGAAATTGGCGTGAGTCAAAGCTCAGGTGCAGTGAACTCACTGGAGGAAATCGTTTCTGGTGCGGCGCATGTTCAAAGTATGGTGAACTCAATTGCGACTGCTGCAGAAGAGCAAACCGCTGTAACGAAAGAAATTGCCGCGGATATTACGTCGATCAGTGATATTTCAGCTCGTTCATTACAACTAGCGAATGACAGCTCTCAAAGTGTTGAGGGCCTGAATCGTAAAGTTCAAGAGTTGGAAGCTCTAGTGGGTAAGTTTAAGCTCGCCTAATTGCTTAGAATCGGTATACTTCTGGCTCCAAACGTGGAGCCAGTTTTTTATGTTCGACATTCTACATACCCATCCAGATTTTCTGATCATCAATAAACATCCCAACGTCTCTGTTCATAAAGACGATGGTGACACTATGTTGCTTCAAGAAGTAGCAAAGCAGAGTGGTGATGAGCAGCTGTATCTTATCCACCGTCTCGATAAAATGACTTCTGGTATTCTACTTCTCGGCCGCAACGCGAAAGCAGCAAGCGCCTTATCTCAAGCATTTGCCAATCGCGAAGTCGAAAAGTTCTACCTTGCGATTGGCTCGAAAAAGCCTAAGAAGAAACAAGGGCTAGTAGTGGGTGATATGGAACGCTCTCGTCGTTCCTCATGGAAACTGGTCAACAGCAAAACGAATCCCGCGATTACCCAATTCTTTTCCCTCGCTGCAGAGCCGGGAGAGCGCCTGTTTTTATGTAAGCCGCACACTGGCAAAACACACCAAATTCGCGTGGCATTGAAATCAGTTGGCTCAGGAATTGTTGGCGATCCTATTTATAATGCAGGCGATGAAGCAGACCGTGGTTATTTGCATGCATTTTCGTTGTGCTTTCCGTATCAAGATGAAACTCATCGCTTTGTTTGCGACCCGCGCGAGCATAAAGTACTTGGCAGTAAATGGCATAATGAAGTCGTCTCTCAAGGTGTAGACTCTTGGCTTTCTCCGTGGGAACTAAACTGGCCTACGATCAAATAACCATCACAAAGAAAACGAATAAGAGAATTCGATGCAAGCATCACAACTTCCGCTGTTTTTCCAGCATCTAGAAGCGGAGCTAACACAAGCTCCCAATGAAATTCGCCGACTGTTTCACGGTCGTGGTCGCCGTTTTGAAGGTTTAGAGCAAATCACGTGTGATTGGTTACAAGGTCAGTTGATCATCAACCTATTTAAAGAAGTGGATGAGACGTTTCTTACTGAATTGAAAGTAGGGTTGAACATGCTTTCAGAATCTGCTCTGTGGGCAGAGAAACAAGGGCGTACGATCGTAATTCAACATCGCTACGCTGACGGCGCACCTTCTGAAACTTTGTTGGGTGAGCTAGATGCTCGACCTGTGGTTGAAGAAAGTGGCTTGAAGTACCAGCTAGACATCGGACGTAACCAGAACTTCGGTCTGTTCCTTGATATGCGTTACGGCCGTGACTGGGTACGTGAAAATGCGAAGCACAAAAACGTACTTAATCTGTTTGCTTACACTTGTGGCTTTTCTGTTGCTGCAATTGCTGGTGGCGCAGATAAAGTGGTTAACGTGGATATGGCGAGAGCATCGCTGTCTAAAGGTCGTGAGAACCATAAGCTGAATGGTCATAACATCAACCAAGTGAGCTTTATGGGGCACGACATCTTTAAGTCGTGGGGCAAGATTAAGAAAGCGGGCCAATACGATGTGATCATCATTGATCCACCATCATTCCAGAAAGGCAGCTTTGCACTAACCAAAGACTACAAAAAGATTCTACGCCGTTTGCCTGATTTATTGGCAGAAGGTGGTCAGGTGTTAGCGTGTGTAAACTCGCCATCGGTGACCAGCGATTTCTTGATTGAAAGCATGAAGGAAGAAGCGCCAGAGCTAACATTCCGCGAGCGTTTGGATAACCCGCCAGAATTTATGGATGTAGATAGCGAAGCTGCACTGAAGGTTTTACTGTTTAGCTGAGTTTAGATAAAGAAACTTCCGAGTTTAATAACACTTTTCCATAAGCAAAAAGCGCCTAGTACGGCGCTTTTTTAATGTTCGTATTAACGGCTTTAACCAATCTGAACTTCAAGATCGGATTCAATCGTCGAAGAGCAGGCGAGTACATAGCCTTGCTCAATTTCTTCTGGGGTCAATGTCTCAAGGCTGGTTGAAGAAACGCTGCCTTTGCGAACCTTACACTTACAAGAACCACAAATGCCGCTTCGACAAGCGACGATCAGCGGTAATCCAGCACCTTCCAATACGTCTGCGAGGACTTGGCCTTTTTGCGCATCAATCGTTTGAGCAAAGTCTGGCACTGACACATTGGCCTTTTCATCTGACACTTCAGCTTCGTCGTTCGCTGCTGGAGTAAAGCTTTCTTGGAAGAAGTTCACCATATCAAAGCCAAGTTCACTCAGGTAGCTTTGGACATCAAGCATAAACTGATTTGGACCGCATAGGTAAATCGTGCGCTGTTTAAAGTCGGGCACCAGTTCTTTTAACCACTCGGTATTCAAACGACCTTCTGGATAAAGCGTTTCACCACGGTTTTTCAATAGTAATTTCAAATTGAAATCTGGATAAACCGAATGGTAGGTCTCTAGCAAATCAAAGTAGATGGTTTCCGGCTTAGAACGGGCAATGTGCAGGAACTCAATATCAACACCAGCGTCGTTGCCTAGCCATTCTTTTGCCATCGCGAATACAGGCGTAATGCCACAGCCCGCACTAATGAGCAGTGCTTTCTTTCTACCGTTGACCTCGATTGGTGGATGATCAATGCAGTTGAAATCACCCGTAGGAGGAAGCGCTTGAACCGTATCGCCAATGAGAAGCTTATCGATGATGTAGTTGGAGACCTTGCCGCCTTCGACACGCTTTATCGTCAGTTGCAGGCAATCGTCACCGGAAAGAGAGCTGAGAGAGTAAGCACGAAACTCCATCTTGCCATCGATTTCAACGCCAAGGTTGATGAACTGACCGGCTTTAAATTCAAACAAGAGCGACTCTGACAGGTCTGCCAACTTGAGGCTCACTGCATCAGCAGTTTCATGGTATTTGTCTACACAGCGTAACGTGACAGGTTGACTGCCTTGCCATTCAAAAAACATAACAATCTCTTTGGTTGTCGAGTACTCAATAGATAAAAGCGCCCCCAATTAAGGAGGCGCGTGATAAGCAAGGTGATTACGCTGCTAGGATGGTTTTAAGATCATCCTGAACATTACCAATGCTACGCATATCGAATTTCTCTTGGATAATCGCAATCAAGTTTGGCGTCAGGAATGCAGGCGCTGTTGGACCCGTGTAAATGCCTTTCACACCAAGAGCGAATAGCGTAAGTAGGATCACAATCGCTTTTTGCTCGAACCAAGACAGAACAAGCGTTAGAGGTAGCTCGTTGATATCGCGTTCGAATTCTTTCGCAAGTGCCAGTGCAAGCTGGATTGCTGAGTACGCATCGTTACATTGGCCCACATCCAATAGGCGAGGGATGCCATTGATGTCGCCAAATGTGTTCTTGTTGAAGCGGTATTTACCACAAGCCAGCGTTAGGATTAGCGTATCTTCTGGTGCTTCTGCAGTGAAGTCGGTGTAGTAGCTACGTTCTGCTTTGTCACCATCACAACCACCTACTAGGAAGAAGTGTTTGATGTTGCCTTGCTTCACTTGGTCGATAACCGCTGGTGCTGCGTTCATTAGTGCGTTGCGACCGAAACCAACCGTGATGTTGTGTTCGATTTCGTCGTGCTGGAAGCCTTCTTGCGCTAATGCACATTCAATGACTTGGCTAAAATCGTCACCTTCTAGGTGAGCGACACCTGGCCAACCAACAATGCTACGAGTGAATAGACGGTCTGCGTATTGGCCAACATTCGGGTTCAATAGGCAGTTTGATGTCATCACAATCGCGCCAGGGAAGTTAGCGAACTCTTTTTGTTGGTTCTGCCAAGCACTACCGTAGTTACCTACTAGGTGAGGGTACTTCTTCAGCTCTGGGTAGCCGTGTGCAGGCAGCATTTCACCATTGGTGTAAACGTTAATGCCTTTGCCTTCAGTCTGTTGCAAGATTTTTTCTAGGTCGTGAAGGTCGTGACCAGAAACAAGGATACATTTGCCTTTCACAGGCTTCACGTTGACAGTGGTTGGCTCTGGGTGACCGAACGTTGCTGTTTCACCATGATCCAGCATTTCCATCACTTTGTAGTTCATAAGACCGATGCGCATTGAGCAGTCTAGCAATTCACCTAGATCTTCAGGGTCAGTACCAAGCCAAGCCATGATTTCGTGGTATTCCGCGAAGATATCATTGTTGGTTTGCTCAAGTACGCGTGCGTGTTCCATGTACGCAGCAGCACCTTTTAAGCCGTACAGGCAAAGTAGGCGCAGGCCGATAACGTCTTCGTGTACTTGGTCTTTACCACGGTTTACCGCTACTTGAGGAGCAAATGCTAGGATTTCTTCTGCACTGTTTGGCAGCTCGAAGTTCGCAACGTTAGGTACGTTCAATACGACTTCGTCAGCAAGTGTTGCGGCAGACATAACTTGGTCTTTTAGCAGTGCTTTGTATGTCGCTGCTTGAGAAGTTAGCTCAAGGATACGTTCAGGATCGAAGTTTACGTTAGTCAACGTAGAGAAGAATGCTCTTGGAGCCCATTGGTTGATTTCATCATTGATGATGTTGAATTCAAGCGCGCGTGCTGCCCAAAAAGAAACCCCTTGCAGAGTGTAAACCAACACGTCTTGTAGATCGGATACCTCTGAAGTTTTGCCACACATACCTTGTGCGAAAGAACAGCCTTTTACAGCTGGGGTTTGGATTGTCTGTTCACATTGAATACAGAACATATTGGGTTCTCCAGTGATTGTAGTAATAGTCGTTTTGTTTTTCCTTTTAGAGCAGAATGCGTGCCAATTATTATCTTATTGATTTTTAATGGTTTTATTGCTTTTAAAGTGCGTTGTTGATGTGATTGTGACAACGTGAATGATGTGCAAATGACAACGAAAATACAGATGTGATGAGAAAAGCAACGCGTGAGAAACGCTTTAACGGGCGATAGTGGAAGTGCTTGTTAAATAGAAGAAAAGTTAAGGCGGTTTTGTGTAGGCAAGGGGTTCCCGATTGAGTTCCTCTGTAGATTTCGGAAGTGACGCAATAGGGCTGCTGAAAACTTGGTGAGTTTAAAGAGTCAGAAGAAAGCAGAGATTTGAGCGGTTTAATTATTTTGAATGAGGAAGAGGGAATGAAAATCGAGTAACCAGATGGAACAGTTAGCCAATGTGCGTTGATGTTAAGCGTTATTCCGGACGAATTTAAGTAAGCCATCCGGAATCCCTCTGTTAAAGAGGTAAGATTTTCCTCCTAGAGAAATGAGCGAAGTAGGGGCCTCTATTTGCTAATGCCGAGCTTTTTACCCATGCGATACAAGTTGCCTCGATCCATTTGTAAAAACTCTGCTGCTTTTGCCCAAACACCGCCAGTTTGGCTCAAAGCGTGTTCAATCAAGTCTCGTTGATAACTCTCTACAAGCTCGCGCATTGGCTGACTCTCTTTCGGCAAGTAATGCGATGTGTTTTTTACATCATCCAATGCCAACGAAGTATCAAAGTGATTGAGCATGATGGTGCTCGCACCTTGTTGAATGGCATGTAACGCTGCTCGCGTTAAGGTATGTTCAAGTTCTCGAACGTTACCATACCAAGGCAGAGATTCTAGTTGAGCCAGTACCTTAGGGTGAACGTGAAGGTTTGGTGCGTTAAATTGCTGACGTACTTTTTCTAACAAATATCCCGCAAGAACTGGAATGTCGCCATCACGTGCACGCAGTGGTGGCACTTTGATTGGGAATACGTTTAAACGATGGAACAAATCCGCACGGAATGTGCCATCTTTCACTTCTTTTTCTAACTGTCGGTTGGTGGCTGCGATAATGCGCACGTTAACCATCAAATGCTGATCGCTACCCACACGTTGCAACTCACCTTGTTGGATAACTCGCAGCAGTTTTGCTTGTAAAATCAATGGCAATTCACCGACTTCATCTAAGAAGATTGTACCGCCATCAGCCAGTTCGAACTTACCTGCACGATGACTATTGGCTCCGGTAAAAGCGCCCTTGACGTGGCCAAACAGTTCGCTCTCCGCCAGACCTTCGGGTAGGGCGGCGCAGTTTACGTAAATCATTGGTTTATCATTACGATGAGATTGAGCATGGACGGAGTGGGCAACAAGCTCTTTACCGGTTCCTGTTTCTCCCGTTACCAATACTGCATAATCTGACTGAGCAACGGTCGCAATATTGTTTCGTAATTGATTGATTTGCGGGCTTAAGCCAACCATGTCACCGTGTTGTGAGCGCGCCTGTTGGATCAGGGTTTGCGTGACGCTCTTTTGCTTTTGGTTCTGCGCTTTAAGGGCTTTTAATTGTGCAATGTTACGCAGTGTTGCCGCTGTTAGTGCTGCGAACGTTTCGATTGCTACTGGGTCGATATTATCAAACGCACCAACCGCAAGTGCGTCCATGGTTAATGCGCCGACAAGCTGCCCCTCAACGTACAAGCTAAAGCCCATGCAGTCATGGACGTCAATACATTGGTCTTCGGTTAACAGTGTTCCATCAAATGGATCGGGTAGGGCGCAATCAGCGTCGAAGCGAACAGGCTCGCGGCTATGAATGATGGCATCCAAACGTGGATGAGCTTTAGGAAAGTAACGGCGACCGAGTACTGAGCTCGACAAACCTTTTACTGCGACTGGCGTTAGGAAGCCATCTTCATCAAAGATAAACAGACAGCTCGCATCGCAAGGGAACACTTGTGCCACCCCGTCAATCAGGTTTTGGTATTGCTGCTCATGAGAGCGATTTGAGCTCAGATTGAGTGCGATATTGAGAAGTACGTGGTCGACAGTAGGAGTCATAACAAGCCCAGAGTTATCTTGAATGGGCTCATGCTAGCAACTTGATGTCATTTGAACATCGAAAGGTGTGAGAGATTGATGTTCCATTGACGACGATCAAGTGACACAACAAAACTGTGATTCAAACAAGTGAAACTGATTGAACTTAAGAGCTAGGAGTGAGAGATTCAGCCTCCACAAATAATATTATCCGAAATTGATATTTTTCCGTTGACCTGAAGTTAACTTGAGCTTTTATCCTCCACCTGTAATTCACGTCAGGAGGACAGGTTATGCAGAATAACTACATTAAAGAATTAGCCGTAAAGAGCTACCAAGAGGACCTACAAAAAGAGTATTACCGCGCTAAACAGCGAACATGGCATTTTCCGAGTTTTGTCTCTGGAATTGTGGTGACGCTGGTGGTGAGTGGGATGCTTTATTGAGGGGGGATTGAAAAGAGATTCCCGACTGCATTCCTTCGTCGCAATCAGGAATCTCTCTTTAAGTTTTTACGGTTTCAACGTATGAAATCCAGAGTAAATACGCGTAAATGTAGTAAACCAACACGCCGCACCAAAGATGTAGGCAATTACGGCAAAATGTTGTGGGAACAAACAGAACAGGACGAAGCAACCGATGGTCTCTGTGCCTTCTGTCAGACCGCTCATGTAGTACAGAGATTTGTGCTTGTAGACAGGGTTATCGATACCACGTTTACCCGCCATGATCGCAAATGCTAAGAAGCTGCTTCCTGTACCAATAAACGAAAAGATCAAGAACGCGCCCGCGACAGCGTTTTGTTCTGGGTTTGCTAGTACAAAGCCAAAGGGGATCAGAGAATAAAACAAGAAGTCTAGGCTTATATCAAGGAAGCCGCCCGCATCGGTGATGCCTTGAATTCTCGCTAGAGCACCATCCAATCCATCACAGATGCGATTCAGCAGAATAAACGCTAATGCAAGCGTGTATTGCTCTGCCATCAATGCAGGTAAGGCAAAACAGCCAAGGGCGAAGCCAAACAAGGTGGTTTGGTTAGCCGTCACGCCACATTTATCAATGAGTTTTGCGCTCTGTGCCAATGGCCACTTAATGATTTTGATACTCAGGCTATCAAGCATGGCTTGTCTCCCAAGGCCAGTTTAGGCAGCGACTGCCCTCAGGTATATCGTCTTCATCGTGCGTCACCATTAAAGCAGGAATGTTAGCTTGTTGAAGCTGCTCCACAACCCAATTGCGAAACTGTACGCGCAGATCTTTATCTAGCTTGCTGTATGGCTCATCGAGTAGGGCAACTTTCGGTTTTGCCAATAACATGCGGGTGAGAGCAATACGCGCGCGCTGGCCGCCTGAGATTTGATCAGGGAAAGACTCTGCAAGTTTAGTTAAGGAGATGTGCTTCAAAGCCTGCATCGCACGCTCTTTGCGCTCTGCGCCTTTGATTGAATCGGGTAGCGCGAAGGCCAGATTCTCCCACACGGTGAGGTGCGGGAAGAGCAAGTCATCTTGGAATAGGATACCCACCTGACGTTTGTGCGCAGGTAAAGCATCCAGCTTTTCGTTATCGAGCGTGATTGAGCCTGAATAGTCGAACTCGGAAGACAGGTGACCAGCAATCGCATCCAACAAGGTGGATTTTCCGCAGCCGCTTGGGCCCATCAGGGTAACAATTTCACCTTTCTTTACGGTCATGTTGAACGCAGAGAAAAGTGTGTCGCCATTGGTTTTACGGATGGCGAGGTTTTCGAGACAAAGACTCATTCGGTAGTAAACCTTTAATAGACAACCGGCGATACTTAACGTGTAAACGACTAAGTAGAATCGCAAAAGAGAAGAACATTAACGGCAAGAGCGCTTGCCAAATTGCATAAATCGCGGTGACACGACGGTCGAAGCCACTTGAGAGGGCTACCGCTTCTGTTGTTATTGTGCTGATGCGACCTGCACCCAGCACGAGTGTTGGTAGGTATTGCGCCAAGCTCACACTAATTCCCACTGCCCAAGCAAAGGCAATGGCAGGCAGAAGAATCGGCAATTTCACTTTCAACCAAGCTTGCATTGGTGATTTACCAAGGCTAAGAGCGACACGAGTCAAACCGTTGTCGAAGCTGCGCCAAGGCCCATCCAATGACAGGTAAACGAATGGGAAAGCGAAGAAGACATGTGCCCAGCATACCCAGAAGAAATACGCATTGCTGTCGAGATACAGAGTGGCGACTTGCATACCAAACAGCACAGAAAGCTGTGGGATCAACATAGGTACAGCGATGATGTACCCCGGCACCTGCCAACGGTATCGTAGGCGGTACTCATGAGCGATCAGCGCCAATACAAGGGCAACAGATGCACTGATAACTGCAATCAACATGCTTTGTTCTAGCGTGCCAAGAATGCTTTGCCACTCGTACTCCCAAAAACGTAAGCTATAGCGGCTTGGTAATAAGTCAGGGAAACGCCAGCGCTGTGCAAAGCTCCACACCACCATTAAGGGCACCATTAACAGTGCGAGTAGGGCAATCATAGAGAACAATGTCTTACCCGGTAAGCGGAAGCCGCTACGGCCGGAGTATTGCCAGCGTTTAAAGCCTTTGGTCACGCTCCACTCGACGAGTCGTGCAAAACCAATCAAAAGGCTTGCAATAGCAAATAGCACCACCGCACCTGCCGCTGCTCTTGGTAGGAGTGACAAATCAGGGTCGTTAAACCACTGCCATACCAACACTGCAAACGTAGGAGGGTTGGTTGGACCGATAATTAGCGCCACATCAACAACCGACAAGCTGTAAGCCAGAACGGCCAACATTGGGAAACGCAGCTTCGCTAACCATTGTGGCAAAACGCATTTCCACCATGCTTGCGCGGAACTGTAACCCATCGAATGGCTGACTTTTTCAATCTTCTCAACTTTTAATTGCTGAAGAATAGGAATGCTCATCAACAATAAAAACGGCACTTCTTTAATAGCAAGCATGACGATCAAACCCAGTGCGTGTGGGTCTTTAATCAACAACGCTAAGTCATTCACCGTTTGCGCATTTGGATCGTAACCAAACATTTGGTTGAGTACACGAACGCCCATGCCTGTTGGTGCGAATAGAAAAGCGAAGCCTATAGCAAACGCGACATGCGGCATAGCAAGAAGAGGGGAAAGACTCATTTCAATCTTGCGCCAGAACTTGCTGCCCCATGAGGCTTGAAGAATCGCGAAAGTGATCAAACAAGCAAGGTAGCTGCTGAAAATGGCGGAATAGAAAGTCAGTCCAATCGACGTCCACACACCTTCCCAGTCAAACACAGCATGAAAGCCATCCAGTGAAAAGTGGTGTAAACCGATAGGTGGGACATAGCCGAGCGCAGACACCACCACCCCGAGTAGCCCCGGGATGGTTGGTAATATACAAACTGCGATAATAACTAGATACAGCGCTCTTAACATGGGTGTGTATTAATTTCCGTAGCGTTTGAGCCATTCTTTTTCTAACGCTGCTTGCCAGCTTGGATGTGGCTCCGCGATAGATTTGAACTGTTGAGTATTCTTAGCCGTGCCGGTTAGGTACTGGCTGCTTAGCACTGAAGGATCACCCCAGATGTTGATGTCACCTTTGCGAGATTGTGCTTCAGGGCTTAATAAAAAGTTTATAGCAACTTGCGCGCCTGCACTGGCGTTTGCGTTCCAAGGAATCGCTAAGAAATGGATGTTCGAAAGCGCACCTGCGTCCATCGCGTATGCTTTGGTGCTTTCTGCTAGGTTGCCGCTTGATTGTGCTGAGAAAACCGCGTTCGGGTTGAACGTGACAGCTAGGTCAATCTGACCATCATCTAACAGCTGTACGGTTTCTGCTGTTCCGCCAGGGAACTGTTTACCGCCGCGCCATGCAACAGTGTGGAATTCATCTAAGTAAGCCCATAGAGGCGGCGTAACGGTTTTGAATGCTTCGTCGGTCACTGGTTTTTGCAGTGCAGGATCGTTGTTACTTAACTCAATGAGTAGAGATTTAATGAAGCTAGTGCCATGGAACTCTGGTGGGCGAGGGTAAGTAAGGCGGTTAGGAAACGCTTTTGCGTAACTTAGCATTTCTGCGTACGAGCTTGGTGGGTTGTTGAGCGTCTCTTCATCGTAGATAAAAACAAGTTGACCGACACCCCATGGCGCTTCAAGGCCATCAGTTGGTTCTGAAAAATCAACATCTACTGGTAGTGTTTTGTCGACATATTGCCAACTTGGTAGACCGTCAACAAAAGGACCAAACAGCAGTTGGTTGTCTTTCATTGATTTAAAGTTTTCACCATTAATCCAAACCATATCCACACTGCCACCGCTGTTTTTACCTGCAGCTTTTTCTGCGATAAGGCGAGTGGTGGTTTCAGAAATGTCGGTGACTTTTACGTGGTTAAGCGTCACGTTGTAGCGAGATTTAAGCTCTTTGCCTGCCCATTGGATATAGCGGTTGATCTCTTGGCTACCACCCCAAGCATGGAAATAAACAGTCTGACCGTCGGCTTGTTGTTCGATTTTTTGCCATTCTTCTGTGTTAGAAGAGGCATAGGAAGAGGTGGCAAAAGTGGCGGTTAAAATGCCAATGGTGCTAAGTAGCTTTTTCATACGTAATCCGTGTTTTTATCTTTGTTTTCATTTTGGAGCTTTGTTTCGCTATGAAGTGGCAACCGTTTATTTTCGGCACTCAACATAGGGCTATTCATCAACTGAATGCTCCGTTCCCTCTAGATGGATAGTAATCTATCTTGCTTTATTATCAACGCGAATTTGACAATAGATTCAGAGAATTACTCGCCTTGTGAGGTCATACCGATCAACATTTATCTTTGGCCTTAAACGTGAGCAATAGGGGCATAAAATATGACCAAGCTGGTATGAATGAAAAGAGTGCAACTCCCGATAAGTCGCACTCTTTTGGCGTCAATAATGGATAGACCGGATTACTTCGCTAATTCTTCCATGTTGATGCCTTTTTTCTTCGCGATGTATTTAGGAATCAGAGACATGCCAAACAGGATAAGACCTGCAACCGCAAACTTCACTAGCAGCATTGCGGACACACCGTTTGTTGCAATATCCCCCGCCATGTAAGCGAAGATGAATGCACCTGGTGCCATCGTTAGTAGAGAAACCAGAGCGTAAGTGCCAAGGTTTAGGCTAGTTAGACCGTAAGCGTAGTTCTGTAGGCTGAATGGGAATACAGGTACGAGACGCGTTAGGATCAAGAAGCTTGTACCGTTTGCTGCTACGCCATCGTCGATTTTCTTGAAGATTGGGTTATCGCCAAACTTCTTCATGATGGTGTTACGCAGTAGGAAGCGTGCCACAATGAATGCCGCCACCGCGCCAAGCGTTGCAGAAAATAGCGCTAAAACGCCACCTTTGATAGGGCCAAATACGATGCCTGCCACGATAGTGAATGCACTGCCTGGTAGTAGGAAAACACACGCAAACACGAATGCTGCTACGAATACTGCGTAACCCCAAACGCCAAAGCTTGCGATCCAATCTTGTAGGCTCTTGATGTCAGTGATGATTTCAAGGATGCCAGTTTGTTTTGCTGCAAATAGAGCGAGAGCGATAACAGCAACAATAAGAGCAATTTTTACGAATTTCATAAGTTCAACTTCACTTAAACCTAATAATTAAAAAGATGTAGCTACAAAAACGTAGCTACAGAGACTTAGCTACACAGACATACACTTGATTAGGCCTGCTTTCGATTTGTAGCGGTTGAACCAAGCTTTCACAGGGCTAGCAAGTACGTTTACTGGCGGCTCATCACCTTGCATGATCACAGGGCCGAACATGAGATCCAGAATGTGCCAAGATTTCGTACCTACACCCATCATGGATGCACGACAAGCCGAGCAGTAAACCACAACGTAGTCTGTCTCAAACTCTTCCACACGGCGTTTGATTACGCGTGTTGCGACGTCTGGGTTTGCTGGCACTACCATGCCGCCAAAGCCACAGCAGCGCGTGTTTTCACGTGTGTGTTCTGGTTCTGAAGTTTTGTAGCCAAGCTCGTTCAAGATCCAGCGGATACCGTCTTGCAGTTCTTTTTCGTAGCGAGTAGAGCAAGAGTCGTGAATGGTGAATACCACGTCACTGTTTTTCGCTTTACCGCGTAGCGCTTCTGGCAGACCGATTTCTGGAAGCAGTTTCCACAATGAAACCGGCTTTTGTGTGCCGCCAGATTTCTTGATCATGCCGTAGCAGCTTTGACACGCCACAATGACTTCTTGTGCGTCTAGCTTATCGAAGTCCGCTTGAAGCTGGCCGTAACGCTCTTTGAACTTCTCAGTCTGACCGATAGCAGCGGTTGGTTTACCACAACACTTCTGCACTGCGCCCATGTCTGGGTACACTTCTTTTAAGTAGCTCGCAATTGCTGCTACGCCTTCTGGTGAGTAGGATGGCAAGCTGCATCCTGGCATAAATACTTTATTACTCATTTTGTCGATACCGCTCGTTTTGCCATAGTGAAGATTTTTGAGAAGCCAAGCTTCTGGTGCATGTTGATTGCTTTGTGACCCGGCATTGGTGATTCACCATTGTTTGCCTTAACAAAGTCAGCACGTGCGCCTAGGAACATTTCCTTCATTGGGAAGTCTTTCGGACATACGATGGTGCACTGGTCACAGGCGTTACATGAGTAAGCCATCAATGGGTCCATTGACTTGTTGTTCACAAAGTCAGAGAAGATGGTCTTCGGACAGTCACTGAAGTCATTCATCATGATGCACTCGGTCATACATAGCTTGCAGCTACATTGCAGACAGCGAGATGCTTCTTGTTTGATTTGAGCTTCAGTAAAGCCTAAATCCACTTGTGCAAAATCTTGTTTACGCTCTTCCGCGTTACGCAATTCACCGTGTAGGCGAGGGGTATCTACCGTACCTTTTGGTAGTGGCACGTCTAGACGAGATGAGTAGCTGTATTCTTGCTCGAAGTCGCGACCTTCAGTCAGTGGGCGAGTCGTTAGGAAGCGCTCAACACTCATTGCAGCTTTGCGACCTAATGCCATCGCTTCAATCACGATGTTACCGCCACACGCGTCACCGGCTACGAAGACGTCTTCAAGGCTAGAAGCTAGTGTTTGTTTATCGACTACGTAACGGCCGCCGCGAGTTTGTTCTAGTGCGCCACCAGTGATGTCAGCCACAACTTGACCCGTAGCGAAAACAACCGTATCCACAGAGATAGTTTTGCTTTCTTCGCTGTACTGAGGCGCAAAGTTGCCTTGCTCGTCGAAGATAGAAAGTACTTTCTTGATCGTAATGCCTGTAACTTTGCCGTTCTCATGTTCAATAGCGACTGGGCCCCAACCTGCGTTGAACTCGACGCCTTCTTCTAGTGACTCGTCGATTTCGATTTGGCTTGCAGGTAGATTCTCTAGGCTCTCAAGCGAACATTGGTAAACGTCGCTTGCACCGATACGCCATGAAGAACGCGCACAGTCCATCGCAACGTCACCACCACCGATAACCATCACGCGTTTACCTGCACGTGGGAATTGGCGAGTTTCAGAAATCTCTTTCAAGTATTCAACCGCAGAGAACACGCCATCGTTGTCATGACCTGGTAGCGGAATGATAGAGCCTACGTGTGCACCGTGAGCTAGAATCACAGCATCGTGTTCGCTACGTAGAGTATCGAAGCTGATGTCTTTGCCGATTTCAACACCGAAACGAGTCGTCACACCTAGCATTGCTAAGTAGCTGTATTCGAAGTCGATAACGTCGCGTGGTAGACGGTATTCAGGGATACCCACACGCATCATGCCGCCGTATACGTCTAGCTTTTCGTAAATCGTTACTTCGTGGCCTTGACGACGAAGCTCAATAGCCGCTTGCGCACCAGCTGGGCCTGCACCAACGATCGCGATGTGTTTGTTGGTTAGGGGAGCAATGTTGAGATCCCAGTGATCTTGGTTATCCAGTTTTTCTGCAACAAAACGCTTGATGCCTGCAACGCTGATCGGCTGACCGAACTCAGTATTACGACGACAAGAAGCTTCACAAGGGTGTGCACAGATGCGGCCAAGCGTTTGAGGTAGGAATAGTTTGCTGCGGATCAGATCCAAAGCGCCTTGGAAATCACCTTCGCCTGCCATGCGAACGTATTGTTTTACGTCTGTGTGCATTGGACATGCGGTTTGACATGCCGGATCGGCATCCCCCATACAGCCATCGACGATAGTTTGAGCGGTGTCGAATAGCTTTTGGCTAAAAATTACATTGTTCATTAACTGCGGTTTCCGTGTTTATTAGCTCTTGCCGTTGATAACGTTCACTTCAGGATTCTTCTGCTCGTAGTGAGCATGGCTGTACTCGATCCATGAGCCGTCGTAGTTGTAGACGCCTTCTGCACCTAATACTTCAGTAAGAATCATGGTTGTGTGGGCAGAACGAACACCAGATTGGCAGTAAGCGATCACTTTCTTTCCTTTGATGATGTTGCCGTAAAGGGCTTGCAGCTCTTCTGCTGATTTAAGAGTCGTGTCTTCGTTTAGTGCTTTTGTCCAGTTGATGTGAACACTGTTTGGAATGGTGCCTGGACCAAATGCACCAGAAACCGCTACTTCGCCGCTAAATTCGTCGTTACCACGCGTATCTAGGATCACCCAATCAGAGCTGTTTTGCGCTTCGATAACCATATCTAACGTTGCTAGCGTATTGTTGTCTTGTTTCGTGTTCGGAGATTTGTATTCAACCGCTGCAACGCTTTGATTTGCAGAGCCAGTTGGGAAACCTGCGCCCATCCAAGCGTTTAAGCCACCGTCTAGGTAACGAACGTCTTGGTGACCAAGGTTATGGATTTGCCAGTAAAGGCGCGCAGCATCGTGGTGAGAGCCTGCCGCGTAAACCACGATTGTGCTGTCCGTTGATGCGCCGAAGCTACCTAAGATGGTTTCCATCTCTTCCGTGCTGTTGCTCATACCGCCGAAATCGTAAACGCTTTCAGCCGCAGAGTAATCGTTACGCCACATAGTGTAAGAACCAGAGATAGGACTATCTGGTTTGATAGGGTTTAACGCGCCGATCACAACCACGTCTTTATCACTGTCCATTAACGATTTCAGTTGCTGTGATGAAATGAAATGCTCTGGGTGAGCGTATTGTGTGAATTTCTGCTCTTGAGCAGCGGCATCCACTGTTACGGCCTCTGCTGAGAACATCGTATTGTAAGCTGAGTAGCCAACAGCTGCGACAGCCGCCAACACACCCAACGCAATCGTCGATTTTTTCATGAGTTGCTTCCATATTTTAATTTAAAGTTTTTGTGCCGAAACTTCGATTTTTCGACAGTTAGAATGCTTTTGAAGGGGAAAGGCCGACATGAACGTTTTTTGTTCGTTAGAGATGTTCATTGTGTGAAATAGGTAAAGTGCCTCTACCCCTTTATGGGTAAGGTATTCTGAGGAAAACGTTTAAATGGCGATATTGTGGTTTCCCACAATAATGATGTGGGATTGATCTAAAGCAACAAAGTAGTAGGGGGGAGTGGTGCTAAAATGTGCCACAACGGTGTTTTGGTAGTATCTCGTAAGTGATTGATAATTATTCTCAAAAGTTAACTCTTTTCATTTGTGCTCTCTTCTTTTTCTTTACCTCTTTTGTGTTTGCTAGTGAACAAAATGCACACAGAACAGACTATGATGTTGGTGTTTTAGCACTGCGCGGACACGCCCATGCGCGTGAAGCTTGGCAACCGACTTTGGATTGGTTAGAGGTGCAAAACCCTGGATACAAATTCAATTTACATACTTACGATTTCGACCAACTGGAAGACGCATTTCTGCACGGTTGGCTCGACTTCATTTTGACCAGCCCGGGGCAGGCGACCAAGCTTGCTCGTGAATACCCTATTAATTGGTTAGCCACACAAAAAACCGCTTACAGCGACTTGCCAAATAAGTCGATTGCTTCGGTGGTGGTGGTACGTGAAGAATCACCCTTTAAAACACTTAGAGACATCAATAAAGCCAATGTCGCTGCTGTGTCTGAAAAAGCCTTTGGTGGTTTTCTTGCCCTGCGTTATGAGTTGGATAAGTTGGGTTACTTCAACTCTTCATTCTTTGAAAAAATCCATTTCACTGGTCCACCAACGGATCAATTGATTTTGGATGTGATCAAAAATGATCTGGATGTGGCGATCGTTCCTGCTTGTACGTTGGAAAATATGGCGAAAGAGGGCAGTATCCAGCTGCATAGTTTAAGAGTACTTAACGAAAAGCGTCCGGCCGATTCAATTTGTGCAGTCAGTACACCTCTTTATCCAAACTGGACCATGGCAATGACTGAACGCACGCCTTTTGATGTCGGGCAAATGGTCGCACAAACACTATTTGCGATGCCTGCTGAGCACCCTGCGGCAATAGCGGCGAATAATGTAGGTTGGATGTTGCCTGCGCCGAGTATCAATGTAGATAAAGTTTACAAGCATTTGGATATGCATCCTTTGCAGAAATCATGGGGACAAAAGGCCAAAGAATGGTTGGGTAAGAACCAAGCGATAGCGATGGCATCTTTGTTGACCTTATTGCTTATGACGGGTTACCACTTTTGGTTGGAATGGAAGTTTCAACGCAGCCAAGAAAAACTAAAATCCACCATGAATAACTTACGACGCAAAAGCAGCATGCTTGAACACGCACAGCGGATCACTATTGTTGGGGAACTTGGCAGCAGCATTGCTCATGAGATTAACCAGCCGTTAGCTGCGATTAAGAACTACAGCCAAGGGGCGAAAGTCCGCATGGAACGAGGGACAACACCCGAAGAGATGTTGCCTATTTTGGATAAGATTCAGCAACAAGTGACTTCTGCCAGTGACATCATTCAACGTTTACGAAGCTTGATTCATCGTACTCCGATTGAAAAAAACTGGATTGACCTTCCAAGTCTCATCGAAGAGTCAATGAAGCTGGTGGATTATGAATTTCAACGCCATCGCATTCAATTAGGGGTGATGTATTCAGGTGAAGTACAACCCATTTTTGCAGACGTAACGGGGTTGCAGCAAGTCATCCTTAACGTCTTAAACAACGCAAAAGATGCGTGTTTGAGTCACGAGCCAAAGCGAAAGGAGCTCTACGTTGACCTGCACATAAGCTTTTGTGACGAAATGGTCATCATAGATGTCATGGACAACGGTATTGGCATCGAAGAACAAGATATTCCGCTGGATCAAGCCTTCTACACCACCAAAGAAAATGGCCTAGGACTAGGACTCGCGATTTGTCGTGATGTTATCGATGCCCATCAAGGCAGTATTCGTTTTCGGTCAATAGAGCCTACTGGCTGCCAAGTGACCATTATTTTACCGTATCAGGAGACTTGTCATGAGTCGTAACCTCTGTCCCCTTTATATCGTCGATGATGAAGAACCCGTATTAGAGTCGATGGCGTTCATGTTAGAAAGCTATGGCTATGAGGTTCAGGCGTTCTGTAGTGGCCCAGATTTTCTGAAAGAAGCCGATTTACCGTCAGCAGGGTGTGTGCTACTCGATAGTCGTATGCCAGAGATGCGAGGGCAAGATGTTCATCAAATCATGAATGAGAAATTTAGCCCAATCAGTGTTATCTATCTTACTGGGCACGGCGATATCCCTATGGCGGTAGATGCGCTAAAAGATGGTGCGCTCGATTTTTTCCAAAAGCCGGTTGATGGCAATGCGTTGGTGTTAGCGATTGAAGATGCTATGGAACAGTCGATCAAAAACTGTGAAAAGCTCGGTGCAAAACAAGTTCTACAGAATCTTACTAAGCGTGAAAGAGAAGTGCTTGGCTTGGTGGTTAAAGGGATGAAAAACCAAGAGATGGCGGACTTGTTGTGTGTCTCCTTACGAACGATTGAAGTACACCGTTCCAACGTGATGAAGAAACTCGAAGCGGAAAGCCTTGCTGTACTGATTCGTAAAGTTGGACATTTAATCTAACAAAGCCGTATTCGGTGAACAAAGCGCATAATTGTGGATAAATGAACCTATCTAGGTCGAAGTAAATACGGTAACTCAATGATAATTAGGGAAAGGTTTGCTCATTTAGTATCTGGAAGATAACATCAGTAACCAGAATAAACCTTACTCTTAATTAGAATCCAACTATGTTTGTCGATACCGTTAAAAGCGCTTTTTCATCATTGAGTGCAAATAAACAGGCTATTGCGAAAGCAACGGCGTTACCCATTCTCCTTTCTCTTATGCTGGATCTTGTTTTGAACTCAGCGCAAGGGGATGTCGCTCCTATTCTTGTTCAGATCTTGATGGCTCTTTTATCTGCAATCGTTGCAATCAACGTTCACAGCATCATTTTGAAAGGCCCTCAGTCTGTGCCTCAGTGGGGACGTTTCACGTTTGGAAAAATCGAAATGTGGTTTATCGGCCACTACTTAGCCATGACGGTGGCGGTGGTCGCAGTGGCTGCGATTTTCGCGATGATTAATCTTGTCCTTGCAGCTATCGCATTATTAGCGTTAAGCGTGGTGTGTTGTCGATTAGTCTTGGTTTTTCCAGCCATCGCGATTGGTAAAGGTGTTTCTTTCCCTTACGCTTGGAACCTTACCAAAGGCCATACTTGGTACATGATGAGCGTTGTGATTATAGTGCCGCTTCTGTTTGGTTTGGCTATGTCACCACTTGCGTTTTTACAGCTTCCTTTCTTAATGAGTCTGTTGAGTTTCTTGGTGACGATTATCGGTATTGCGATTCTTTCCAAAGCTTATGAGCAATTAAGTGGCTTTGATGGAGAAAGGTACTCTCAGCAGTCATTCTAAAAACGGTTGTTACGATAATCCCTTATCCTATAAGGCATAGAGATGATAAGAACGCTTCCTTTGTGAGGCGTTTTTTTGTGGCTCTTTGTAGGACTGTTGACTTTGTTTTGTAAGAATTTATTACAATTTAGATTTTTATAGTGATATAAAGCACACTTCTTTTGGGGGCACTCTCGTTGTTTGTCCTCATTTTTTGGTCCATCAATAGGAAAAGGAAGGTGCTTTTTGCTCATTAGTCCGCCTTAGAACGATCTCTCAGATGCGTTTGCATCACTCCCTTCACCGTGCGCAATGCACCAACTAAGGCAATACGTTTATGAGAGATTTATGTTTAAATTTACAAAAGATACTTGGTTCAACAATGTTAAAGGAGATTGTTTATCAGGAGTTGTTGTAGCGCTGGCACTGATACCAGAAGCTATTGCATTCTCTATTATCGCAGGATTAGACCCTAAAGTTGGTCTTTATGCCTCGTTTTCCATCTGTGTCGTGATTGCGTTTACAGGCTCAAGGTCCGGAATGATTTCCGCGGCTACGGGCGCAATGGCGCTGTTGATGACAACCTTAGTCAAAGACCATGGTTTACAGTATCTGTTGGCCGCTTCATTTTTCGCTGGCGTACTTCAACTGTTGATCGGTTATTTGAGGCTAGGGGATTTAATGCGTTTCGTCTCAAAGTCGATCATGACCGGGTTTGTAAACGCGTTGGCTATCTTAATTTTTATGGCGCAGCTGCCTGAACTAACCAATGTTTCTTGGCCTGTTTACGCACTGACAGGATTAGGGTTGGCCATCATCTACATGTTTCCTTATGTTCCGAAAATAGGAAAAATGCTACCTTCACCTTTAGTGTGTATCGTCGCAGTGACTGTGATTGCCCTAATGTTCAATATTGATATTCGGACAGTAGGCGATATGGGAGAGTTACCTGATTCACTCCCTGTTTTTATGATCCCAGATATTCCTTTTAACCTTGAAACACTCCAAATCATTTTCCCTTATTCACTAGCACTCTCTGTTGTTGGTGTGCTGGAGTCATTGATGACAGCTTCCATCGTGGATGAGCTGACAGACACGGAAAGTGAAAATAATGATGAGTGTAAAGGACAAGGGATTGCGAATATGGTCTCGTCGTTGTTTGGTGGTATGGCGGGTTGCGCTATGATCGGCCAATCAATGATCAATATTCAGTCTGGTGGACGTACGCGGTTGTCTACGTTATGCGCTGGTGTGTTTCTACTTATCATGGTGGTGTTTTTGGGTGACTACCTTAAACAGATCCCGATGGCCGCGTTGGTAGCGGTGATGATCATGGTTTCTATCAGCACATTTTCATGGAATTCGATTGCCGAAATGCGTAAGCACAGTCTGTCCACAAACCTTGTGATGGTTTCAACCGTGATTGCGGTTGTTGCGACGCATAACTTAGCAATAGGTGTGTTAGTCGGAGTGCTATTGGCGTGTGTGTTTTATGTGAACCAGAGTCGAACCCTAATGAAAGTGTCGGATGAGGTGATCATAGATAACGACCACACCATTCATAAAGTGCATGGGCAAATCTTCTTTGCTTCTGCGTATAGCTTTACGGATATGTTTGACTTCGGTAATGCCACTAAGTACATCACGATTGATTTATCGGATGCGCATTTCTGGGATATCACGGCAATATCTGCGCTTGATAAAGCCATCATGAAGTTCCGAAAAGGAGGGGCGATTGTCGCGGTGAGAGGCATGAACGAAGCCACATTGGATATGATTGACCGTCATGCGGTGTATGACGATCCTGAAAAGCTTGCGAAGCAATCTGTCGGACATTAGAAACAAAAAAAGCAGCCAATGGCTGCTTTTTTAGAGACTCATCATTTCAGCGACGTATTGTCTTAGAAACTGAATATGGGATTAGTTTACCCAGTCACGCAGTGTGAACGTTAGTTCGTGATCTGCGTTTTTCAGTACTAGACCGTCGTTAGTCAGAGTAACGTCGCTCCAATCAGAAAGCGTTTCAGACATTACTTTTTCAATCTTCATTTGATCGCCTACGCACATCATCATGGTCATACCCATTTTCTCAATGCGCAGTTGGTTGTCTTTCAGTTCTGCTTGACCGAAGAAGTTGTTACAACCTGCGTTGCCGTTCGCTGTTAGGTTTTCACCAATTTCTAAGCGAGGGGCTTTCTTTTGTTCTTCCGATGCAATGTTTTTGCCATCGATTTGAACCAGCTCCCAGTTATGGTGCTGTAGATCTTGAGCCGTAATTTCTTTCACATTATCACCGTTGCTAGCGCATGCAGTCATCAGAACTGGAAGTGAGATTGCTGCTACTAACGTTTTTAGGCTAAGCTTCATTTTATTGACTCCGTTTTTAGAAAACGTGGTAAGTATAGGTAATAAAACACTGTTTTTGTCAGCATACGGTTATGGTTTCGTATGTTTTTAAACACAGCGTATTTTATAACAGAGATCCCATTATCGGTATTGATATTCACCGAAAACTTAGAAATTTCTTACAGTTATTCGACTATTAACGTATTGGATTTAAACAAGCTAACGATAGAACGGTTTGAGCATGGAGCAACTGGAGTTTTTTACCGTCCCAAGTCCTTGCGTTGGAATTTGCACTTCCGACGAAAAAGGGTATTGCAAGGGATGCATGCGTAAGAGAGAAGAGCGGTTTAATTGGCTAAGCTTTACCCCTGCACAACAGTTACACGTGATCAAGCTATGTCGTCAACGCTATAGAAGAAAGGTATTGGCAGGGAAGGCAAAAGCAGAATCGCTACAGGATGGATCATCACCGCAGCAAGACTTGTTTTAGTTGATAGTGGGATTCAACTATTCCCGGCCCAGTCTGAGATACTTATCCATAAGAGCCGGGAAGCTCCTATCCATTTTCCACCTCTGAAAAAGTGGTTGGCGTTATTTCATTGACCATTGGTCACTGACCCAGCCTCCTGCTTGTTCGTCAAAGTGGCTTCCGGCAAAGCGGTGGTTTTGCTCCACCTCTAATCGACTGGTTGGCAGTTCATCCATCAGTTGATGAATATAGTTTGCCATGGGATCAGTACATGCTTCACGTTCTCTGCGAGTTACCACTTCTTTAATCAGTTGCAGTCTGTAGCTGTTGCTGGCTCGTTTCATTTTTGACCTCCAGAACTCGATGGCAGCAGTTTGAACACATTGACGTCCAGATCGCTGCTCATTGGCGTGCACGTGGAGACACAATGCCGTCGTTTGAAGTCCTAAAGACAAATTGTTTGAGAGCAGTGTTTGTAACGCCATTCAAATCTTTCTCAGAATCATTAGCTGCGCGAATAAAAATGAATCGCGAAAGTTAGTCAATGAATCTGCTTATTTGAAAGACCTTATCAAACATAGAAGCCCCGCACATGGGCGTCAATAATACAAATGAACATTTTTTGAACGATTTATGAAGGGGCTGCTTTTTCAGGGATTTAGCACCAATAAAAAAACCGGAGCCACTTGGGCTCCGGTTGGTCTTAGAGTCAGTCTGACACGCTTTTGTTTCGATTGTTATGCAACCGAATAGCTGTCAACATCTAAGTGTAGACAAGGTCTTAGTAGCTTAGCTACCTGAAGCAGGACAACCTTTCACAGCTTGACCGTTGCTGAAGTACTCGATATTGCCTAGATTCTTGTCAAAGTCTGCCGCAGAGATCTGAGGGTTTTTAACGAAGAACTCACGCAGTACAGAAGCATCTGTCATTTGAGTTGATTCAACATCGATCACTGGGTAATCATCACCGCCAGCCGCGCTGAAGCTGATCACTGAGAACGTGTAAGTATCCGCTAGGTTGAAGCCCTTACCGTTGATGTCTGTGATAGTGACATCGCTTGCGTCACAATCAACAGATAGCGTGATGTTGTCTAGTTGAGCGTAAGCACCAGAGCCCGCAGATTTCGTAGCAACTACGTCTAGGTAATCTTTAACTTCTTGGCCGGTCATCGTTGCTTTGGTTACGAAGTTACCGAAAGGTTGTACGGTTAGTACATCGCGGTAAGCGATATCGCCTTTCTGGATTGAGTCACGCACACCACCTGAGTTCATTACACCAAAGTCAGCGTTAACTAGCTCATAAGTGCGGTATGCCTCACCCAATAGGTGGCCAAGGTTAGTTTGCTCTGAACGAACTACGCCACGGTCGCCTTCAAGTTTGCCGTCAGTTTCTGACACTTTAACATCCAACAAGTCTTGACCTTGTTGTTGGTAAGGAAGAAGGATCGACTTCACTGTTGCATCGTGCTTGATGTACTCACCGATCACTTCATCGTTGTCATCAAGAAGGTTTACAGGGATTAGTGCGTACTTAGCTAGGTGCAGTTTACCGTCGTAAAATTCGAAGTCTGCACGACCTACGTATTTACCCCACTCATGCGCTTGCATGATGTAAGTACCGTTTTGTTGGTCTGGAGCACAGTCATCACCTGGTTTGAAGTCAGCGTAGTTGTTTGTGCCAGGTTCCATACATACTGGGTTTTGAGAGTGACCACCAATGATTGCGTCCAGCTCACCTTCTTCAAGAGAACGTGCAAGTAGAACATCGCCAGGTGCTTCGCTGCCGTGTTGACCATCTTGGTAGTGGCCCATGTGTGTTGTAGCGAACACTAGGTCAACTTTCTCGTTTGCTTCGATTTCTGCAAGTACTTTTTGGATTTCAACTTGTGGATCTTCGAAGTAGATATCAGCAACATTGTCTGGGTTTACCAGTTTTGCAGTATCTTTCGTTGTAAGACCGATAACCGCCACTTTAAGACCGTTAACCGTGAATACTTTGTAAGGGTCGAAGTAACGTTCATCAGTTACTTTGCCGTCTGCATCTTTCTTGTAGATGTTTGCAGCTAGCATCGGGAAGTCAGCAAGCTCCGCCTGCATGTCTAATACGTCTAGAGAGTTATCAAATTCGTGGTTACCGACAGCCATTGCATCGTAACCAATAAGGTTCATACCTACGAAGTCTGGCACGGCATCTTGCATGTCTGACTCTGGTACACCTGTGTTGATGTCACCGCCAGACAGCAGAATTGACTCACCACCGTTTTCAGCAACTTCTGCACGAATAGATTCGATAAGTGTTTTACGTGCTGCCATACCGTACTCGCCGTCGCTGTTGTGCCAAAAGCGACCGTGGTTATCGTTGGTATGAAGAACAGTAAATTTAGTACAAGAGTCTGCGGTCTCACAGGTAACTGGAGAGTTGTCGCTGTCTGAGCCACATCCAGCTAGCGCAGCACCGACAGAAAGTACCAAGAGGGATTTATAAAACTTCATAAGGGATCCTTTCTTTGTGATTTTGATTTTATTACGGCGTGAAATATACGGAATTAGTGTGAAACTTTAGTGATCTATATCTTATTTATAGTTTTGTTGAATAAAGGAAATAACAAGCCTGCAATGGATGTCGACAAATAAACAGAAATCGTATTTAGAAAGGTTTTTGCGAAGTGGTTTATTAAAATTGTGAGCAGCTCAATTGAATGTGTTTTCTTAGTGTGAATCAATACGCATTTTGGCGAGGTATGAACCAAGGATTGATTATTATTTTACCAGATTCATGTTTTTATAATGTATGCGAAACATATAGTTAAGATTTTTCTGTACAGCATGTTGAGAGGTAGGGATGCTCAAAAAATCAGCCGCGCTCACAGCGGAAATCGATTGCTCTTGGCAGAAGCAGTTCACAGCCATCGATAAAATGTACAACGGTTACTCTTACGACCCTGAATATTGGAAAAAGTTCTCCGATCAGGCTGCGGTTTTTTTATACCAATCCGATGCAACGACGTTTATATCCTGTCCCGAAGATCTATGGAATAAAATAAGACATTTTCAACCAAGTGAGATCGAACGGAAATTAAATAATAAGCAATTCTTCTGTGATTATGACGATGTCGACTACTATTTATTTAATGACGATAACGTCAACAATGATGACGAAATAATTCCGCTTACTATCGAATCCGATCTTTCATTACTTGAATTCTTTTTAAGCCAGAATAGTAGTGAGGATATAGAAAAAGCGGACTTTGAGCTGGATAGTCATTTCTTTTATGGCATCTTCGACAATGAAAAGCTCGTTGCGGTACTGGCGTCATATTGTTATCCGGGAAAGGAACCGTTTGAATCTTTGTCCATATTGGTTTCTCCATATGCGAGAGGGAAAGGGTATGGGAAGCGGCTGCTTGCTCACTTAGTCCGTGAGGTGAAGGCAAGACAGCGTAAAGTTAGGTATCGAGTAAACATTGAAAATACACCTTCAATAAAGTTGTGCCAATCACTGGGATTTGAAGCATACAGTCGTCAGAGAGTGTTTACTCAAGAGTTATAAGAAAGGCGCGCAATGGGATATACAGTAAGAAACGCACTAAGGGACGAAGCTAGGCTTATCGCCAAGATTCATGTCGATTCATGGCAAGTCGCCTATAAAGGATTGATGCCTGAAAGTTATATTTGTCAGTTTACTCTTGAGCGCAGAGAAAAGATGTGGACACGAGTGATGACAGAACAATTGGCAAATTTGATTGTGGTAGAGAAGGGTAAAGAGATAGTGGGTTTTCTCAGCTACGAGCTACCGAACCATTCTAGTGAGGATAAGACAGCAGTTGTCACTTGTTGTTATGTTTCGCCTCTTTACTACGGGCAAGGAGCGGGTAGTGCATTGATTGATGAGCTAGAAACGCGTTTGTTGTCCACACCGGTGATGCAAATCAGCCTTAAAGCGTTGGATACGAATCAACAGGGGCTGAACTTCTATAAAAAATGTGGCTTTGTGCGGTCAGGAGAGGAGGAGGCAGAGGTCATTGAGGGCATTGTGTTGAATGACCTCACTTTGGTGAAGTACATCGCACGAACATAGTTGGTTCGAATCCATGGCGCTCCCATGTTTGGGGCTCTCTTGTGTTTGGAGTTTGCGTGGGAATTTTCATCGGCCATATATAGTAAAACCCCGGAGATGGTAAGGCTCCGGGGTTTTGAATTTTTTAGATATCTCGGTTGGTAAGTCCGATAATCTTTTTATGCAAAAGGTTTGGATTTTATCCGTTAATTCCTTGGTAGGGAATTAGATACGGATGAAGTCCATGTGCTCAACTTTTGGCTTGAACGCGTGACGTTGAACGTCTTGTGGCTTAACTTTAACTTCAGCGCCGTCGATCACTAGAACGATACCTTCGTAGAACTCAGGCTTGTCCATTTGGTTAACGATCTCGTCGTGGTTAAGAACGATAGCAACTGCTGCTGCTTCACCGCCGTATACAACTGCAGGGAATTTGCCAGCGTGACGTAGGCGGCGGCTCGCACCTTTACCTAGTTCAGTACGTACTACTGCTTCGAATTTCATAGTATTTACTCTCAAATTAGTAAAAATTAAACTTCACGAACCACAATGCGACCTTGAGTTCGTGGTAAAGCTTGAAACAGGAACTGTTCAAGCGAGCGCGGATACTATCATCCTGGTCTGGGTTCAGCAACCATAAATGCACCCAAATCAATAAAAAGACAGCAATCTTTGGATAGTAAGAGTGCAAGTTTTATCGCTTAGATAAAAGTTTGTTCACTTTGAGGCGATTTTAACCTATTTACCTTCCTTTACTTGTATTTTTCTTCCCTTTCTCGACAGGCATCATTTTTGTGAATGGATAATCATCGACATCTGTTATTAACGAAATGAACGCAAAATGAATGCTGACCTCAGTAACCGTTAAGCCACTCGGTTCTATTCTTGGCCCAACACCTAACGAGAGCATCAATGGAGCGCATTATGAACCCAGTCAGTATCGTGATTATTACCCTAAATGAAGAAAAACGTATTGGTCGACTACTCGAAGATTTAACTAAACAAACACATCAGAAATTTGAAGTGGTTGTGGTGGACTCGAACAGCGAAGATTCGACTCGTGAAGTTGCACAAGCTTACGAAAGCTCATTACCAGAACTTACCGTTCATCAAATGGAGACTCGTGGTGTCAGCTTAGGACGTAACACGGGGGCAGAGTTGGCGAAATACGAACGCATTCTTTTCTTGGATGCAGACGTACGTTTGCCAAGCGATTTTCTAAGTCGTGCAATGAGCAAGTTAGAAGATGCGAAGTTAGAAGTGGCCGGTGTGTACATGGGGGCAAAGGAATTACCACTGGCGCACAAACTTGGCTATGGCTTGTTTAATACGGGCTTGTTCATTACCCAGTACACATTCCCAACGGCTGTTGGTGCGTGTATTTTCTCGACCAAGCGTGCGCATAAAGAGCTTAACGGTTTTGATGAATCCATTACGCTTTGCGAAGATTGTGATTACGTGAAACGCGCTTCAAAAACATGGCGATTCCGCTTTTTACCAATGACATTCGAATTCGATCCGCGTCGTTTGGAGCAAGATGGTTTCTTTAAAATAGGCATGACCTATTTCAAAGCGAATGTACGTCGATTCTTCTTTGGGGAAATGCGTAACAACGAAATGGAATACAAATTCGGTCACTATAAAGATCAACACTCATAATCGTTGGAGGCTGTATGCTGGAAGCAATCAGTCTGTTCTTCGGGGCATTTCTAGATGCGACGATTGGACCAAATCTCTTTGTTCCCGGTGAGCCGTTTTTGCTCGCCGCGGGCTATCAAATACACCAAGGCATCATTTGGGGCGTAATCGCCGTCCTCATTGGTGGTTGGCTTGGTGATCAACTCAGTTACTTTATTGGTAAACGTTCGGGTTCAAAAAACCAGAGAAAATTAATTCGTTGGCAAGCTAAGACGAAGCGCCCAATTGCTCGTTGTCGTTTGCTGATGAAAAAGCGTGGTAACGCCATTTTGATCTTTGCACGCCTACTAGGCCCAGTCGCGTGGGTCGTGCCATTTATGGCGGGTTCAGTGAACGTGAGTTGGAAGCGCTTTACCGTCTGTTCATCAATAGGTTTGATGCTCGGTGTTGGGCAATTTGTCATTGCTGGATACTTGCTTGCTGCAGGTTTACAAACTTGGCTACCACTGGATTCCCTAAAGTTAATCTTAATCGAACATAAACTTCTTATTGCTTCGGTATTGGTGGCTGTGACATTTACCGTTGTTGCGTGGAAAAAGAACTGGTCACGTAAATGGACCAAATCACTGACGGCACTAGTGTTGTGTTTGGTTGCTGCGAATTACGGGCATTTTTTCTATCTTGCTGACGATAATGTTGAGCAAGTCGAGTCCACTGAGATTCGACCAATCGCGTTTAACGAGCTTGGTTTTAAAGTGTATCCAGGACGTTCCAATGTGTTTGACGCTCAGGCCGTAAATTTGGTCTACGTCGGTGAATCACCGAGAGTCTTAATGCAAGAACTCGGTTGGCTAGAAAATCAAACATTCTCAAGAAACGACATTGAGTTCTCTGATTATGTGAGTTTATTGAAGCAAAAGTTGCCACCTGTGTCGGATTTGTTTTGGAATGGCAAACCACAAGCGATGGCGTTTCAAGAACCCGGAAGCTTACTTAAACGCTCTCATATACGCTGGTGGCAAGCAGGGCACGAGGCAAGCTCGAATCAACCGGTTTGGGTTGGGGCGATAAGTTACGATGATGGACTCAAGTTAGCGCATTATTCAGGTATTGTGACTGTGTTGCATCGGATTGATCCCAATGTAGATAGTGAAAGAGACCGTTTGGCAAATCAAATCGAAATGAGTCATTTAGCCTTAGCAGGGGAATTGTATTCGTTGGCGCAACCTGTCGCCATGGACAATCAACATGACTATTACTCTGATGGGAATGTCTTGTTAATTAGCGAGCCTTCACTCGCTTTAAATTTACTTAATCAGCGGCCAGATACAAAAATGGCACCTAACGATGAAGTATCGATAAGTGCCATTTCGGAACTCTTACCGGATGTGATTTAAACTCGACTCTTTTGCAAAATAAGGGTGGCTTTTAAACCGCCCATTTTGCTTTGTGAAAGCTCAAGCTGGCCACGATAACTGTGGGCCATCTCACTCACAATATTTAGGCCTAAACCTGAGCCAGGGGTGGTTTCATCCAATCGGTAACCACGTTTGATTACCTGGCATAACTGCTCGGCGGGGATACCAGGTCCATCATCCTCAACGATGATGTGAATGTTGTCTTTGTCTTGCGTAGAATGGACACGGATAATGCTCGCTGCCCATTTGTAACCATTCTCTAGTAGATTACCCACCATTTCATCAAGATCCGTTTTCTCAACGGCAACGTTCAACTCAGAATCAAGTTCATTGATTAATGTGACTTCTCTTACGGCATACACTTTATCGAACGCCATAGAGATCGCATCAACGCGTTCTGATGGGTTAGATTTTACCGATAGGATGTTCATAGAGCCGGCCATACGAGCTCGGCCTAAGTGGTAATCAATATGTTGTTGAATCTGACTAATCGGCGCATTCAATCTCGTTTGAGTTTCAGGGACTAAGCTCTGCACTTCGTTTTTTAACACGGAGAGTGGTGTTTTTAACGCGTGAGATAAGTTACCCGCGTGGTTACGCGCTCGTTCAAGTAGCTCTTGGTAGTGAAAGAGCAAGGCATTCAGATCGGAAATTAGAGGTGAAATTTCTTTTGGATATTCTTCTTCCAGCCCCTTCTTGTTGCCCGATTTGAGCTCGGCAAGCTCTCTTTGCAGCTTCGTTAGGGGGCTCAATGACCAAGCGATCTGAAGCAAGATAACTGCTAAGACGCCGGCGAATAGCAAGCCTAATATAATCCACAATTGACCGGTGAGAGATTGAATAGTGTGTTCAATTGGATCTTCATCAACACCAATGATGATATCGATAGGACCGTTATAGTCGGGCAGATAAAGGGTTTTCTTTATGGTGATGAGTTTTTCATCTCGTGCACCAAACGCGTTTTTATCGAGCCCCTTATAAGTGATTTTTTTATCCCAAAGTGAACGTGAGCGTTCGAGGCTGGTCTCTGTGGAGGCGCTCCAGTATAAACCACTGTAAGGGCGACTAAAGCGAGGGTCGGAAAGTTGAGTAGAAAGAGAGAGTTGTCCCTTACTGTCAACTTCAAGCTGAGCGGCTATTTCGTCCATAAAGACATTTAATTGTGAACGAGTGTCATCCACCATGTAATGATAAACTTGAGTTGGAATTGTCACGCCGGCAGCGAGGATCATTGCGGTGAGCCAAACCACCGCTGCAAGCACTAAGCGGCTTTTAATACTTAGCCGCTTGAGAACGTGCATTGGCAGTTTGTTTTTACTCGGCATTCAACTGATACCCCAAGCCACGTACTGTCTTAATGATCTTTGGTGCGATTTTCTTACGAATACGACCGATAAAAACTTCGATGGTGTTGGAGTCACGGTCAAAGTCTTGTTTGTAAATGTGTTCCACCAACTCAGTACGCGAAATGACCTTCTCTGGGTTATGCATGAAATACGCGACCACTTTGTATTCCAATGCAGTAAGGCTAACCGCTTGTCCTTGCCATAGAACTTTCGAAGAACGCGTATCTAGGCTCAAATCCCCAATCTTCATTACTGGGGAGGCATTACCAGATGCTCGACGTAATTGAGCTCGTAATCGAGCCGTTAACTCCATCATTTCAAATGGCTTTGTTAAGTAGTCATCCGCGCCTGCGTTTAAGCCTTCAACGCGTTGGGATAGGGTGTCACGTGCACTGAGTATGACAACAGGGGTGTTAATGTTCTCATCTCGAATCCCCTTAAGTACTGTTAAACCGTCCAGTTTTGGCAGGCCTAAATCAAGCACGATCACATCCCACTCTTCAGACGTCGCGCGATAAAGCGCATCAATGCCATCTTGAGATAACTCTGGTACCCAACCATTGTTTTCTAAAGTTTCGATAATTTGTTCGCCTAGGCGAGGTTCATCTTCGACAACAAGTATTTTCATGTTCTTTCTTCTTATTATGTTTGATGGATTATTGCGGTTTGAGCGCTTTATTGAAGTTACGACCTTTGATTTCTAGCATTTCAAGCGTAGCAGCATCGTATTCCACTTTGATCACGCTGTCATCGAATAGGATTTTTAGCTCGTAAACCCATTCATCGTCATCTTCTTCCAACTCTACTTTAATAATACGCCCATAAAGATCATTCTCCACCGCTTCATACATATCAGAGAAAGGGCGAATATAGCCTTTCTGCACAGCGCGATAGACTTCGTCTTGATCTTCATCGAATTCAATTCGGGTTCCCGGTTTTTCAACGTCACGAACAATGGCGTGTCCATCTTTGTCGTCATGATGGTCACTGTGATCGTGATGATTCGCAAAGCTTGGCGCAGACAACAAAAGTGGCACTAAACCTAACAGCATGGGTAGCTTGCGTGTAATGAAGGATTTAGACATAGCAAAGCCTTTTTGGGAGAGTTAGCAAAATTATATCCGCTTGTACATGAATGGAAAGTGAATGTGGATTTAGGTGCAAAGTTTTCTGCGCCCGAACCGTTAAAAATATAAATTCCGTAATTTAAATAGCTTATAGAGAAGATTGACACTAATTAGGCAAAAGGCGGGTTCGCGTTTTGCAACATGCCTATAAACAAAAACACAACAAATGTATATTTTTCGCGCGATATGCTGTTGATATAAATGTTACATATAATTGGTCTGGACAAATCATAGAGCACTTTAATTGGATAGCTCGGTGCAGTTCATAGTGTATGCATGGAGTTCTAGGATAAAGAATGCTTCTTTTTAAATTGTCGAAAAACTCATTAGTGATTTCGTTTTGCCTCTATATCGTCGTAGTTTCAGTGATGAGCGTATGGGCGATCAATCGCAGCGAAAAAGAGTTTGCCTCTATTGCGAACTATCTGGAACTTTATAAAAGTACCGCGATATTAACTGGGCTACGAATTGAGTCTGATTTGAAGAACCAATCCGATGTAAACTTTACCCAACAACAAATAGAGAGCTCGCAACGAGTTAAATCTCTTAACGATGCAGAATTAACCCCAAATGAACGCATCGCGTTTTCTGCTCTAGATGACTTGTTTCGCTACAATAGAGAACTAACAGAACGACCTAACGTTCATATCTACTATCGTTCTTATGAGGGAAAGAAACTTATCTTCTCGAAAGCGAATGATGATCTTGCTATCGACGCATCGATGTTTGATCCCATGCTATGTAGTCAAACTCGTTCCTGTACTTTGAATATGCACGACTCGGACTTAGTGGATCGCGTCATCTTCTCGGAAAACTTCAATAACACAGAAACCGGTGAAACCGCATTCAGCATCTCCAGTCCCGTTTATTTAAATGGTCAGATTTTGGGAGATGTCGTTGTTGAAGTTTATGTGAACTACCATTTTTTAGATGGTCAAAGCCTCACATCAGAAAAAGTAAATGGGCATTACTATGTCACGATTGGGCATGATAAGTACCCTTTTTATGACCTTACTGGAGGATTAGTGCTACCTCTCGATAATACGAGCGTGGTTATCTATCAGCTTCCGGTAGTAAAGGTGCTGATCGATAATCTATGGGTGTTGTTGGTAGCTTGGGGGTTGGTGCGCACCTACCATCGATTGTATTCCTCTAATATAAGGCATCAAAACCACTTAGCGCATGCAATAAAAAATGCCAGCAAAGATGAATTGACGTCTCTACATAACCGGAAGGTGTTTGAAGATGAAGAATTTGAGCTGGTAATAAAACAAGGCCACTACTCTGTGATTTTGATTGACGGTGATAAGTTTAAAGAGATCAATGACAACCATGGCCACAATGCTGGTGACATGGCATTGATTCATATTGCTCGAACGATGCAATCTACGTTCCGTCAGAGCGATTGGTTGATTCGTTTGGGCGGAGATGAGTTTGTAGCGGTGATTCCTTCTTGTTCCTTAGAATCTGCGGAAAACTTAGCTTTACGACTCAAGGAGAACATCGTTGCCAAGCCTTTAGATCGTTATAATGTAGAAGTAAAAGTAACGACAGGTGTGGCCAAAGCAACAGGGAATGAATCCCTGATAGACGTTATCGAACTCGCTGACCGGGATATGTACCGCTCAAAATAACCGAGAGTTTTCAGTAATCATGTCGCGCCGTTGTATTCAATCTGGACGCTATAATGTGCCGATTACTGCTTTAATTCGTCTTCAAAAATCTTGTCTCGTAACTTCCAAAAACGACCAGACTTTCTTGCTATTACAAATTGAGGTAAGCGAAAGCGATGCTGATTCGCGACCACTTTGGTCGGGGAAGCCTCTTCAAATGGGCGATGTTTGTCGGCAAGGTGAGGACGCACAAACTGGTCTTTGAAGGTTTGCTTCTGTTTTTTGGTATTCAATGACCAAAACTCGTGTACCAGTGCATTGCCTTCGCCTTGATAGGTTTCACCAGAGTATGTCACTTTCAGTTGCGACTTACCGTCACTGGACTTAAATACCGACAAATCCATTTCTGTACATTCGAAGATCAGCGCATCTTTCAGGTTTAATGCTTCTTTGAGTTTTTTGTCTGGATCGACAAGGGTGGCATCGCACTCATGACAAATACGCGCCGCAATGTCGTTATCAGCGCCGCATTCACCGCAATATTTTGCTCTAAACCGATAACCACAATGCTCGCGTTCTCCGGTTTCGTCATCTTCAAAATAGCCTTGGCAGCGACGGCCAAAGTGCTCAAGCAAGAAACCATTGCTGTCTAACTTGCCCCAAAAGTTATTGTTGAACCCGCAAGCAGGGCAGGGAATAGTGATGATCTCGCTGGTGGAGTCTGGCTTTGGGTCGCCCACTTCTGGTTGGTATAAGTCATAGCTGTTACCGGCATAATCGAGCACTAAACATTCGGTTTTGCCTTCTGATAAACGCAGACCACGACCTACAATTTGCTGATACAAGCTGACTGATTCCGTGGGCCGTAGAATCGCGATCAAATCTACATGCGGTGCATCGAAGCCGGTTGTTAACACGGAGACGTTAACTAGGTATTTAATCTCACGGTTTTTAAACGACTGAATGATCGCATCTCGCTCTGGAGTTGGTGTATCACCAATCACAATGGATGTTTCCCCTTCAGGTAATAAACCATGAATTTCTTGAGCGTGTCGTACCGTCGCAGCAAATACCATCACACCTTGACGTTCTTTGGCGTATTGAATGATCTGTTCAACGATTTGTGGCGTGGCGCGTTTGGCTTTGTCGATCACCATATCCATTTCGGCTTCTTTGTATCGTCCAGTACTGGCTGGCTTAAGCTGCGAGAAGTCGTAGGACAGTACTGGCGCATCCATCATACGTGCAGGTGTTAAGAAGTTTTCATCCAATAAATAACGAATCGGTAGTTCGAAGATACAATCACGGAAAAAACGAGGTTCTTCGGTACGAACTTGTCCGCGAGTGTGGTATTGGTAAATCCACCCCATCCCAAGACGATATGGCGTTGCGGTTAAGCCAAGGACCTTGATACCTGGATTGAGCTCTCTTAGGTGAGTGATGACTTTTTGGTAGCTGCTGTCTTTATCATCGGGTACGCGGTGGCATTCATCAATGACCAGCAAGGAAAATTGGTTTTTGAATGAATCTAAATTGCGTACGACTGATTGAACGGATGCGAATACCACCTGTTGATCGGTTTCTTTTCTGCCTAAACCCGCCGAAAAAACTGAGCCTTTTAAATCGTAGCCTTCATACTTGGCGTGGTTTTGTTCCACCAACTCTTTAACGTGTGCGAGCACTAATACGCGTCCCTTGGCGAGTCTCGCAAGTTCTGCAATAACCAAACTCTTACCGGCACCTGTTGGTAGTACAATGACCGCTGGTGTGGTGTGTTTGCGAAAATAATGAATCACTGCTTTTACAGAGTCGGCTTGGTAAGGGCGAAGGGTGTACATGAAAATCTGTGAAATTGCTCAACTATTCTAATTAGGATCGCTATAATACCCGACTTTTATACCCAAGTGACTTTTGAGTGCGGTTTTACTTACCGATTGTTAGCTTAAATGGGCTTGGGCAGAGGTCATTTGGGTATAATTCAATGAGGTATTCATGCGTTTAGATAAATATTTGTGTGATGCTCTGGGTGCGACTCGCAAGCAGGCAACAAAGATCATCAAAAGTGGCGAAGTAACCATCAATGGTGAAGTACAAAAAAGTGGTTCTTTTAAAGTACCAGAAGGTGGTGTCGTCCAGTGGGATGGTCGTGACGTTGGTAAACCTGGCCCACGTTACATCATGCTATACAAGCCTGCGGACTTTGTTTGTTCGCATGAAGACGGGCATAACCCGACCGCTTTCGTTCTGCTCGATGAGCCGAAAGTAGAGAACTTGCACTTTGCTGGTCGTTTGGATGTCGATACGACAGGATTAGTTTTGATCACTGACGATGGCCAATGGTCTCATCGTATTACTTCACCTAAACACAAGTGTGAGAAAACCTATCGTGTTTGGTTGGTGGATGCGATTGAGCCAGACTACGTGGAGAAGTTTGCCCAAGGGATAGAACTTCGCAATGAACGTGAACCGACATTACCAGCACACTTGGAAATCGTGAACGAAGCCGAAAACGAAGTGCTATTGACGATTGTCGAAGGCAAGTACCATCAAGTGAAGCGCATGTTTGCTGCTCTTGGCAATAAGGTTGAACACCTTCACCGTGAGCGTATCGGTTCTATCGTATTGGATGAAGCTCTAGAGCCCGGTGATTACCGTGTGTTAACCGAAGAAGAAGTCGAATCGGTATTAAAGTAATTCTTTCTGATTGGAAATAATCGCTGTTCTGGGAAATTGTTTAGTTCTCGATAGGAACTAGTGTTTTGGTAGGAAATCACTCAGAATGGGGTTTCCTACCAAATTTGTGTTAATGACTGAACCAGTCATGTATTCGCTGCTCGTAAACGCAGGCTGAACTGTATTTAATCTGAGAAAAACCTTTTCTCTTGTTGGTCCTTACTGACGATAAGTACAGACGGTGTTAACTTCACCGCCTCTTCGTTTTAGCTCGGTTATATTGTCGCTGCGCATAATCATCATGCAGGTTTAAGCGTCGAGTTAGTCAAGACCGCCTTGGTATACTTTCGTCAGTAATGCTCAAGTGACACTAAAAAAGTGAAAAAGTACTTGAGCATCTGTATTTCTCAATAGTATGGATACTACGCACTGTTTTTTGTAACTCTGTTATGAAGCCAGTGTTCGAGAAGTGTCACTCATCTGTCTCAATCAATGTGGAATGTTGATGGGAGGACCACAACAAGAGGTAAATCAATGACAGAAAAAGCCCAAAGTGCTCCCCAGTCACAAATCAGTTTTTTATTGTTTCTTGTTCTCGGTGCAATCGGTGCATTAACCCCGCTTGCTATCGATATGTATCTGCCAGCTATGCCTACTATCGCGAAAGATCTAGGCGTGACAGCAGGGGCAGTGCAAATTACGTTAACGGCGTACACCGCAGGCTTTGCGTTAGGCCAGTTGCTTCATGGACCGCTAGCTGATAGCTATGGTCGCCGACCTGTACTCATTTTAGGTGTGTTCTTTTTTGGTTTGGCGGCGGTAGTTAGTGCAACTACAAATGGTATTGATGCTCTGACGTATGTACGTACTGCACAAGGTTTTGCAGGAGCAGCAGCTGCCGTGATCATCCAAGCTGTCGTTCGCGATATGTTTGACCGTGAAGACTTTGCACGTGCAATGTCGTTTGTGACCCTAGTTATCACTATTGCGCCGCTTGTTGCGCCTATGATCGGTGGTCACTTAGCGATTTGGTTCGGTTGGCGCTCTATCTTCTGGGTATTGGCTATCTTTGCTGTCGTAGTGATTTTGCTGGTGTTATGGATGATTCCGGAAACGCTAAAACCAGAAAACCGTCAGCCATTAAGATTCCGAACAACAATTCGCAACTATGCACGCTTGTGTTCAAATCCTGAAGCATTAGGTTTAATGCTTTCTGGGGCGTTCTCGTTCTCAGGTATGTTTGCATTCCTGACGGCGGGTTCATTTATCTATATAGATTTGTATGGTGTTCGACCGGACCAATTTGGTTATCTATTTGGTTTGAACATCGTGGCGATGATCATCATGACCAGCATCAACGGTCGTTTGGTGAAAAAAGTCGGCTCTCATACCATGCTTCGTTTTGGTTTAGCTGTGCAATTAACCGCGGGTATTGGTCTGTTTGTTGGTTGGATGTTCAACCTTGGTTTGTGGGGTATGGTGCCATTTGTCGTGCTGTTTATTGGTACCTTGTCTACGATTGGTAGTAACTCAATGGCGTTGTTGTTGAGTGGTTACCCAACCATGGCTGGTACAGCATCTTCACTTGCTGGCACCTTGCGTTTTGGTACTGGTTCACTTATTGGTGCGCTGGTTGCTGCAATGCCGAGCGGTGTTGCATGGCCGATGATCATCGTTATGTTTGCTTGTTCAGTGCTGTCTGCACTGTTTTATTGGACTTTAGGAAGAAAGGCGTAATGTCTAATTACACCAAAGAAATTCAACACTTGGTTAATTCTGCTCTGGAAGAACTGGATCAGGAACATCGTTCAGGTAAATTGGCGAATGCGCCAGTTGCTAACAATCATTACTTGGTTCGTTGGGTGACCAAAGCGCTAAAATCACAGCGTTTCGGTCGCACTGTTGGGGATGATTTAACGCGTTGGCAAAAAGCGGGTCGTTCAAAAGGGAACGATGCTGGCTTGCTGTTTATCTTCAAACGTATTTCTGCTTATTACGCACAATTCTTCCCAGAAGGCGAAGAACAGAAAGTGATCAAAGATTCAGACATTGAAGCGTTTTTGGATCTTATGGAGCAAGCTCAATGGGAAGTGTCGACTTCTGAGCAACTGATTGGTTGTGGTAAAGTACAAATCTTCACCGAGGGTCAAAACTCTCTGGCGCTTTGTGCAGACCAATGTGAAAGCTGTTTTGATGGTGAAGTGCTTGCTAAACCGATGAGTTGGTTTGTTCGCGGTAACCACGCTGAATTTGTCGAGAAAGCAACGCAAGCTGGCTACATGGTCCATAAGGTGACCGATTACAAGTCAATGGTGAAATACCACGGTGAATACCTGATCTTCCCTGCGAATGAAGGAAACCAGTTAGCGGAAATTCCGTTGTCATTTAAAGCAGACTAGACCGTATTAAGCATCTCAATAAGTAATCGAGCTTCACCTACAAGTGAGCGAAAAACGTTACTTATCGGAGATTGCGGTGCTTTGAAGCGTACATACTGTGGTGTGTACGCTTTTTTGTTTTTGAGGGCCTGACATTTACTTCTATCGAGCGATTAAACAAACTTATGGCTGTGGTCGTAGAAATTCATTATCCGTTTTAGGGCCCAATCTCGATATCGGTCGGATTCAATTAAAATGTCATGCCTTGCATGAGGAATGCTTAAAAGCCTTGAACTGGCACAATGCTCATTGAATAAGTCTTGGGCAGGTAAGGACACAACGTTATCACCCTCTGGTTGCACGATTAAAATTGGCGTTTTAATGTCTTTGGCTTGAGCTAAACAATTTTTGCCGGCAGCAACGGCTTCGCTAATCCACTTAGGGCTAACACCACCGAGTCTCAGGTTGGGGTGGTTGCTCAACAAATCACTGTAGGCTTTAAAGCGATTAGGGCTACTTGTATGATCATTACCTTCGAAGGTTTTGGTCACAAATGCCGTTTGGGTAGGGGCGAAATTCGGTGTTTTCTGAAGTTGACTGATGAGTTTAATGGTGGCCGTTTGAATGCCGCCAACCACTTTAGGTAATTTGATACCAAACATTGGGCTTGTTAGGGCGCACGCTTTAACGTTGTGATCATAACTCGCGAGATATTGAGTTGCGACAGCACCTCCCATCGAGTGGGCGAGCATCATAACTTCGTCTTTATGTTGGCTCTCTACAACCTCTTCAAGAAACTGAGCTAAGTCTTCAACATAATGCTCAAACTGGTCCACGTGTCCAAGTTCGCTGTGTTCTGCCAAGCGTTGCGACTCTCCCTGACCTCGATGGTCAAAGGAATAGATATTGAAGTATTGGCTGAGTTCGTAAATGACTTCTTTGTACTTCCAAAACGATTCATTTCGCCCCTGAACAATGACTAACGTTCTTGTATGGTTTTGAGGGTTCACGTTAATCCAAGCGATATCATTATTCATCGCACCTTTAAAGTAACCGCTCTTTCTGTTTTGCCATACGTCATCTATTTGTTGGTGATAATCCTGCTTATGGTGGCTCAATTCCGAGGTAATGGGGTGATAGCGTTTATAGGGCTTGTGAGGAATATTGAGTTTTCTTCCTATGCTGGTCACAAACAAGCGGCCCAGTTGAGCACCGTGTAAATAGTCGGCATCAAGTTGTTTTTTCGTACTCTCAACAACCGAAGATTGTAAGTTCCGCGCTGGAGAAATCTCGTAAATGTTTACATCATCAGGAGGAGAGGCGAGAAAGCGTCGAGTTTGTCGATAAGTTTCTTCGTGTTTGAGCAAAATAGCCGACAGTTCACTCATTGTTTTGGATGGCGCGCGCTTTAGCACGGCTTCTATTAAAGGATGATGTTCGTCAAAATCGATGGGCATCGTCCGGATCACGACGATGTGTTTGTAACCTCGACGATAAGCTTCTTCAACTGGGATTGGTGCAGAAACACCGCCGTCTAACCAACGTGCGCCATTAAACACAACGGGCTTTTTGTGCAGAGCGGGAATAGCACAAGATGCTCTCAGTACATCCTTCCAATTATCAACGGTGACATCAAAACACTCTGTCGTTAGGTTTCGTGCGTGTGTCGCGACAGCGACGACTTGCTTTGTTTTGAGTAAATCAGAACCTTTTTCCCAGTTTAACGGGATGCTTATCTCGGCATTGTCTACTAAAAAATCTAAGTCAAACCCTTCACCGTTGAGCAAGTATTTCGTGAGTTTAAAGAACTCAGGGCGTCGTGTTGTTTCTGTGATGATTTTGTAAGCATGCCCTTGATGCCCACAGATGTACGAGGCGAGGTTGAGAGAGCCAGCAGAAGTACCAATCAGCAAATCAAAAGGATTGAAATCAGCATGTAGGAAGGCATCTAACACGCCTGCAGTAAAAATGCCTCGCTGGCCGCCACCTTCTGTCACCAACGCGATCTTATCGACGTGTTGCTGACGAAGCATAAAGTTATCGTGGTGTTTACTGCTAATGATGTATCGATTGCCCATTGTGATTCCAAAATCTGCTTAACGTTATAGTCACTAAGTTCAGAACAAAGCCGGTCTAAAAAGGTATGAGCTAAGAATAATATGGAGATTGTACTGAAATAAATTCAATTAAATTTACAGAGTGTTAATCAATATAGAACCTTTTCAATAGCACTCTCAAATAGCCTTTATCTGCTTTGTTTGAAAGTGCTATGAGAGGCCAAGCGCAATGGGGCGTTACTCCCGCTCTAGATGCTCTGCTTCTTTGGCGATCGCTTTTACCATACCTTTGAAGATGAATAGGTGTGCTGGCATCATCGCAAACCAGTAAAGCAAACCAGGGAAGCCTTGCGGGTGCCACCATGCGGTGATATCGAATTCGCGCTCTTCGCCATCGTCTTTGATTGTAATTTCTAAACGACCAAGTCCGGGACCTTTCATACCGAAAAACAGTGAGAGGAACTGGTTCTCTTCGCAGCGAATGACCTTCCATGAATCAATGAAATCACCTACTTTGAGCTCTGGCCCCGGTGGTGAAACTCGAATGGGTTTTCCTCCACCAAAGAAGATATCAAGCCACTCTCGGGTGCGCCAAAGGATGTTGGCAAAGTAATAGCCTTTTTCAGGGCTCCCGATCTTTTGTGCGACTTTCCAAAGTGATTCTGCAGAAGCTTTTGTCTTAATGCTTGCTCCTGCTTGTTTTGGATAATAGCCGTAGCCTGGTTGCCAACGTTTGAGAGCTGCTGGTTCAAACCCCCATACGTTACTACGCACAAAAGTTCCCTCCGTAGCGATGGTGTCCGCTACGGACTGTTCATAGCTGATTAACTCTTGTGGAAATCGCTCGTGAATGGCTTTGGTATTGGCAATGTAATCGTGCTCTAAACCAGCAAGCAGCGCTTTACCAATACTTGTGGGAACTGACGTCACAATGGCTAACCAATACGATGCCATTTTGGGTGTTAGCAGTGGCGTTGACCACAGTCTGTAAGGTTTCTTCGTGATTTTACAAATGACTTCAAATTGCTCGCGATAACTTAATGTATCCGGCCCACCAACTTCATAGATTTCACTTTCTGTTGGTTTGGTTTCTGCCAGTTCCAGCAAATAGTGATTGAGGTTGGGTAGGGCGATTGGGTTAGCTTTGGAGTCGACCCACTTAGGCGCAATCAGAATCGGCAGGTTATAGACGAAGTCACGCATGATCTCGAATGCCGCAGACCCTGGCCCAATAATCACGCCTGCGCGAAGCTCGGTAACAGGAACACCAGCCTGACGAATGATCTTCCCCGTCGCTTTACGTGCTGCTAAGTGTTGAGAGTTGCCGGTTTGAGGCTGAATCGCACTCAAGTAGATCACGTGTTCTACGCGACTTTTCTCAAGCGCATTGTTGAAGTTCTCTGCGAGGTTTAACTCGTACTCAACAAAGTCGTGACCTTGTGCCATACCATGCACAAGGAAGAACACCAAATCAAAATCATTTACGACTTCGAGCGTCGCTTCTGCGTCTGCGAGGTCTAAATAAGTGAGTGTGAGATTAGGGTGTGGCTGAGTTCGAGATTCTAAATAGTCAATATGACGAGCTGCTGCAGTGACGCTGTAACCTTTATCGATCAGTTGTGGAAGAAGTTGAGAGCCTATGTAGCCGGAAGCCCCGAGTACCAACACCTTTTTCATTATGAATCCTTTTATTACTGGTGGATTAGTCACCACTGGGTATAATCATGAGACACTTTTCCCGTTCTATCAATAAGTTGTCGTCGGAGCGAGCATGACTTTTTTCTCACAATTGGTTATTCATGCTGATAAGTCGTTTTTACGTCGACTATTTGCCATCGCATTACCCATAACTTTACAGAGCATGATGTTCTCCAGCCGAAGCTTGGTGGACGTACTGATGCTCGGTCAATTGGGAGAGGCGGAAATTGCTGCGGTCGGTGTTGCAGCAAGAGCGACATTTGTAACGACCATTATGTTACTTGGGGTGACAACGGGTGGAGCATTGCTTACGGCGCAGTATTGGGGGGCAGGTAATAAAGTCGGTGTGCGTCAGAGTACGTCGTTGACTTGGATGATTTCCATGGTATTCGCTGCCCTTACGGTGGTGTTATTCGTTCTGTTCCCAGAACCAATCATGCGCCTGACAACGGATTCGGAAGAGGTGATTCGACTTGGTGCTGATTATCTCGTTATTTCATCGGTTAGTATGTTTGCTGTAGCCTGTGTCGCAAGTATGGCTGTCGGTCTTCGAGCCATGCATCAACCCGGGCTTAGCACCTTTTTCAGTGGCATCGGCATTCTGTCCAACATCTTCCTTAACTGGGTGCTCATTTTTGGTCAATTTGGCTTTCCTGCGATGGGTATTAAAGGGGCTGCCATTGCCACCGTTATCAGTGGTGCTATTGAAGTAACTTGTTTATTCAGTTACCTGTGGTTTAAAAAACACATCATTGCGTTTTGTTTGGATGATATTCGTGCCAGCTTGGTGTTGGATAAAATTACACGTTTCTTGAAGCTCTCTCTTCCGACCACATTTAACTTCCTTGCTTGGGCGGGTGGTTTGTTTGCCTATCATGCGATTATGGGGCAAGCAGGCGTTCAAGGTTTAGCGGCATTGTCAGTAATGACGCCGGTAGAGTCAATTGCTCTAGCTATGATGATTGGTTCATCTAACGCTGCTGCAGTATTGGTGGGCAATCAATTGGGAGCGAAGAACTTTGGCCCTGTTTATTATCAAGCTTGGGCGACGGTGATCCTCAATGTGGCGATTGCTATCGTGGTGGCGATTTTACTTCTGTTTTCTAACCAACTTATTCTCGACGCCTTCAGTGCGTTGACACCAGAAACGCGCCACCTAGCTGAACAGTTTATGGTGATTCTTGCCGTCGGCGTGGTTCTTCGCTCTGTTCCTATGATGGCCATTGTCGGTGTGCTTCGTGCGGGTGGGGATGTGAAGTTTTGCTTGTACCAAGATCTGATTGCGCAATGGGTGATTAGCATTCCTCTTGCCGCCTTTGGTGCTATCTACCTAGGCTTTGAACCACAATGGGTTTACTTATTGTTTCTAACCGAGGAAGTGGTTAAGTGGGGGACATGTTTACACCGCATGGCGAGTAAGAAATGGATGAAAAATTTGATCGATGCTTAAGAAGGGTCGCGAGACAAGTTGCATTTGTAGTCTGATAGTGTGATCAACTATTCAAATTACTTCCTACCAACCGGATTTTAGTGTAGATTCTGATTCCAATTTTTAAACACCATTTGAGCGGCAAAATCAATGTTGAAACTGTCAGACCTATGTAAAGGCTATGTAGACGGGGGCGAATTTCATCCTGTACTACAAGGGGCAGAATTAACATTACAACAGGGTGAACAAGTTGCATTAATGGGAGAGAGTGGTTCTGGTAAGAGTACACTCCTTAATTTAATTGCAGGCCTTGATACCGCTGACTCTGGTGAGATCCAATACCCAAGTTTCGCGATGCACAGTGCTCCAGAGCGCTTAAGAACACTTTATCGTCGAAACAACATCGGCAACATCTTTCAGCAATTCAACCTGCTGCCTACTTTGAATATTGCAGATAACATCCGTTTCTGTCGCCAGTTAAAAGGCTTGCCTGAAGACAAAGGTTTATGGCGCCAAATTCTCTCTGCACTCGATCTTATGCCGCTTTTAGGGCGTTATCCAGAAGAGGTATCAGGTGGACAGCAGCAGCGCGCTGCGATTGCTCGTGCGCTGTATATGGAGCCGAAGATCTTACTTGCCGATGAGCCGACTGGTAGCTTAGATGAACGAAATGCTGAAGCGGTAATGCGCTTGTTGACCAGCCTTGCTCGTCAGCTTGAGTGTACGCTGTTGTTGGTGACGCACAGTGAAAAGGTCGCTGAGCACATGGAAGGCCGCATTCGTCTTCAAGGAGGGCAATTGCATGTTATGGCCCGTAGTTAAGGCGCTACTCGGTCATTACCGTCGTTACCCACTTCAAATTATTCTTGTTTGGCTTGGTTTAACCCTCGGAGTATCACTCCTTGTTGGTGTGACTTCAATTAACCAACACGCGAAACAGAGCTACGAAACTGGTGAGAAACTTTTTTCCAACCCTTTGCCTTACCGTATTCGTACTAAACACTCTGCAAACAAAATTCCTCAAGGCTTTTATATCCAGCTTCGTCGTGCTGGTTTTAATCAATGCGCACCATTTGATGTTCTACATTTAGACACCAACACCGATATAAGTTTGATGTTAGTGGGGGTTGACCCTGTTGCATTGCTGCCGCTACAGCAAGGTAAATCGCTTAAAGATCTTCCAATGCTGACGTTAATGAAGCCGCCATATCCAATCTTAGTCAGCCAAGATTTAGCTGCACATATGTCATGGAGCAATGGTGACTTTATTACGCTGAATGATGGCAGTCAGCTCGGGCCTTTGAAGGTTGATAGTGACAACTTGCTTTCTGGTACGCGTTTAGTCACGGACATCTCTCTATTAAGAATGCTGCAACGTAGTTCAGGATTGTCTGCGATTGCCTGTGGTGAAATGCCAGAGGAAAAAGTTCTAGCGCTAAAAAACATGCTACCTAATGGCATGACGTTGGTGCGCAATAGCCGTACAGAGTTAGAATCGCTTACTAAAGCGTTCCACATGAATTTAACGGCCATGGGAATGTTGTCCTTCCTTGTTGGTTTGTTTATCTTCTATCAAGCAATGTCTCTGTCTTTTATCCAACGTCAACGTTTAGTTGGTATTCTTCGCCAAACGGGCGTGAATGGCATGCAGCTCGCGCAGGCATTGATGTTAGAACTGACCATTCTAGTTTTGGTTGCATGGGCTTGTGGTAACTTCTTCGGGTTGATCTTAGCGAATGAACTGATTCCTGCAGTGTCATCCAGCTTAAGTGATTTATACGATGCCAACGTTGGTCTCACCATTGGTTGGTCATGGGAATCGAGTTTATATAGCTTGGCAATGTCGGCGTTGGGCGCTCTGATTTCTTGTTTATGGCCTTTGATTCGTTTGTTGAAATCACAACCCATCCGTCTTTCTTCTCGTTTATCTTTGATGCGCTTTGCTGGACGTGAGTTCTCTTGGCAGGCGTTTGCTGCTTGTGCTTTTTGTGTGGCGGCCGTTGCGGTTTATCAAGCTCCAAGAACGCAAGAGTCAGGTTTTGCTATCATCGCGCTAATGTTAATCAGCGTGGCGTTGTTTATGCCATTTTTGATGTGGCATATGTTCCAAAGTTTCTCTTATTCATTACGTTGGGTTCGTGTCCGTTGGTTCTTCGCTGATGCGGCGGCAAGCATGAGTTACCGAGGTGTTGCTACGATGGCCTTTATGCTGGCACTTGCGGCGAACATTGGTGTTGAGACCATGGTAGGCAGTTTCCGTGATACGACCGACAAATGGTTGAGCCAACGTCTTGCTGCAGATATCTACATCTACCCTACGAACAACTCAGCAGCTCGCATGAGTGCTTGGTTAAAAGAACAACCAGAGGTCGATACCGTTTGGTGGCGTTGGGAAAAAGATGTGCCTACGGAACGTGGAGCGCTTCAAGTAGTGAGTACAGGGGCTTCGGAAGGGGAACTTGATTCACTCACAGTAAAACTTGGCGTGCCTAATTATTGGTATCACTTACATCATTCAAAAAGTCTGATGGTCAGTGAGTCTATGGCATTGAAGCTCGACATTCGCCCTGGTGACTATATTGATCTTCAGCCACCGTTAGGCGGAGGGTGGCAAGTTGTTGGGGTGTACTACGACTATGGCAACCCCTACAACCAAGTGATGATGTCGCACCGAAATTGGCTGTATGCTTTTGCGGGCTCAGGTAACGTTGGGCTTGGCGTTTTACTTGAAGACAATGTTAATGGCGAAGGTTTGAAACGTCGCTTAGAAAACGTGTTCCGCTTGTCACAAGACCGAGTCTTCGACAACAACAATATCTATAACCAAGCCATGCGAGTGTTTGACCACACCTTTGCGATCGCGGGCACACTAGGCAACATTACATTGATTATTGCTGTGTTTGGCTTGTTCTTTGCCACCCTTGCTGGCGAGTTTTCACGGCAAAGGCACTTTTCTTTACTTCGTTGTATGGGCGTGTCGGGTAAAGAGCTTGTCCTCCTTGGTGGGTTACAGTTGTTTGCTTTTGGTATGATCTCCGCCATTATTGCCGTCCCGCTCGGATTAGCGTTGGCACATTTGATTGTTGATATCATTATTAAGCAATCTTTTGGCTGGTCTTTAGAGTTGCAAACGATCCCATGGGAGTATGTTCAGACGATTGCTTGGGCGATGTTTGCCATCATGATCGCGGGGGCATTGCCAGTGATCAGAATGATTAAGAGTACTCCGATGAAGTCGTTGAGGGATGCTCTGTGACGAAGAATATGAAGCCGAAAAAGATCTTCTCGATATCAGTGTTGGTGTTTATTGCTTTCATTGCATTAACGGGTGCGACACTGTATTTCACGCATTGGGCCGAAGCGACGGCAACGAAAGAGAGTGACATTAGCGCAGTACTACAAAGAGAAAGCAAAACGATCTTTGAACCAGTGTTGCCAGATGAACATGTCTCGCTTCCTCAGGATTTTCGCTTCCATCCAGATTATCAACATGAATGGTGGAATTACTTTGCCAAATTACAAGATAAGCATGGCAAGGTTTACAACGTTCAATGGAGCTACTTTAGAGTTGCAACAGATGAGCGTGATACCAGAGGTTGGCAAAATCCACAGCTTTTTATCTCCCATATTGTGATTAGCAATGGATCTAAAGTATGGAAAGAACAAAGAGTGGCGCGTGGTGGCATTGGACAAGCAGGAATGACAAATCGCCCGTTCCGTCTGTGGATAGATAATTGGACGTGGCGAGCGTTAGGTTCTACGCCGTTTCCGGGTAACTTAGAGGTGACAACGGATACCTTTGGTATGGATTTAAATACCACTACTAGCGGCCCGTTCGTCGTGAATGGCGATAAAGGCTTTCAAGTTAAGCACGCGCTCCAATCTGTCGCATCCTTTAGCTTCAGTGCGCCTTTCTTAAATGTAAAAGGCAACCTAACCTTAAATGGTCGGGATATTGAAGTGACAGGGGCTGCGTGGACGCAAAAAGAGTGGGGTAGTGGCCTAATCGGTGAAGGGCAACAAGGCTGGGACTGGTTTGTTTTCAATCTTGATGATGGACGAGCACTTACGGTGAGTCGCTATCGTCATCATGGACAGGTTCCCCATCTGTTTGGCACTTTAGCGACACGTTCCGGTAAGGTGATCAACTTAACTGAGAAAGAATTAACCATGACACCTTTGCAGGTCACTGGCTTATCAAACGGAAGAAGGCTACCGCTGCAATGGATCATTAATGTCCCCGAGCACAACATCAATTTGACGACGAGAATCATAAAATCGGACATGTGGCTTCCGTTTGTGATCCCTTATTGGGAAGGACCGATACTCGCATCGGGTTCCAATGAGGCGTGGGGATTTATGCAACTCACCGGTTACTAAAAAGAACAGAAAGCCACCTCATCAAAGGTGGCTTTTTTATCGTTGAAACACGCAGTTTTCGTCGTAAAACTGCATGTTAATCACGAAAATCAGTCACATATTATACTAAGTTAATAGTAATCTATGTGAATACATAGACTTATAGGGAGATTGTCAGGTCTTGTAAATTTATATGTTCTTGTTGAAAAATACGATGTGTCGTAAAGAATACATCGGAAAAATCGAAGTTTATACTCTGAACAAGCGATTATTCTAAAATTTTCAGCAGCTATACACTCTCATCATTCTTTGTTAATCGTTTATTAAGATAATAAATATAAGGGCGAAATCATGAACGATGTCATTCGTGACTTTTTCAAAATGGAATCCGCTGGTGGTATTCTTCTGGTAATTGCTGCGGCAATTGCGATGACCATTGCTAACACCCCACTTGGCGAAACTTATCAAGCTATGCTGCATACTTATGTATTTGGTATGTCAGTATCCCATTGGATCAACGATGGCCTTATGGCTGTGTTCTTCCTACTAATCGGTCTTGAAGTAAAGCGTGAGCTACTTGAAGGCGCACTAAAATCGAAAGAAACCGCAATCTTCCCGGCAATTGCTGCGGTTGGCGGCATGTTGGCTCCTGCACTCGTTTACGTTGCTTTCAATGCTGGCGACCCTGAAGCGATTTCTGGTTGGGCAATTCCAGCGGCGACAGATATCGCATTTGCGCTTGGTATCATGGCGTTACTAGGTAAACGTGTGCCAATCGCTTTGAAGGTGTTCCTGCTTGCACTTGCAATCATTGACGACCTTGGTGTTGTTGTGATCATCGCGTTGTTCTACACCGGTGACCTATCAACAATGGCCTTGTTAGTTGGTTTTGCGATGACTGGCTTGCTCTTTATGCTGAATGCAAAAGGGGTGACTAAGCTAACACCGTATATGATCGTTGGTGCTATTCTCTGGTTCGCGGTTCTGAAATCTGGTGTCCATGCAACATTGGCAGGTGTGGTGATCGGTTTTGCTATTCCACTGAAAGGTAAGCAGGGTGAACACTCTCCACTAAAACACATGGAGCATGCACTTCACCCATATGTAGCATTCGGTATTCTTCCTCTATTCGCGTTCGCAAACGCAGGTATCTCATTAGAGGGTGTATCGATGTCAGGTCTGACTTCAATGTTGCCATTAGGTATTGCACTGGGTCTGTTGGTTGGTAAACCTCTGGGTATCTTCACATTCAGTTGGGCGGCAGTGAAACTAGGTATTGCTAAGCTGCCGAAAGGCGTGAACTTTATGCATATCTTTGCGGTGTCAGTGTTGTGTGGTATCGGCTTTACGATGTCTATCTTCATCTCATCATTGGCGTTTGCAAACGTGAGTCCTGAGTTTGACACTTATGCTCGACTAGGCATCTTGATGGGCTCTACCACTGCCGCTGTACTTGGCTATGCGTTACTGCACTTCTCGTTGCCAAAGCAGGCGTCAGAAGAGGTTGCTGAGGAATACTAAAGCGAACCGCTTTTAGAGCAGCAATTTGAAATACGAAAACCTCTCAATTGAGAGGTTTTTTTATATCTTGGATTTACTATTTGCTAGTGCATAGCGGGGAACGACAGACGAAAAAAAGCCCAGAAGAAAATTTATCTGGGCGGATACAAACATAGGAGTTAATAAGAAAAAGCAGCAATGTAACAACCAGAAAGAAACAAGTTTGACGGCCTGAAAAACTTTAAATGCCCTAGTTGTTACAGTAATTCAGACCGAGCTAATTCCATTCAGTTCCATTTTTTTTAGAAGTTTTTTTCACAAAATAATATTCGCTTTAAATTCATTCCTTTACGCCTGCACTTTCTATGTCTGGTCAGACCAATGCTTGAAAATGTGATGTTAATCGTTTGTTAATCTGTCGTTTCGGGAGTATATTTTCAAACAGTTGTTTAATACGAGTGATTGAAATGGCCCCGAGAAGTACAACAAAAGAAAAAATACTCGATGTAGCAGAAGGACTATTTGCAGAATACGGCTTCAATGACACATCACTAAGAACCATTACTGGTAAGGCAAACGTAAACCTTGCTTCGGTAAACTACCATTTTGGCGATAAAAAGACGCTCGTTAGAGCCGTTTTAGACCGCTATTTAGAAGCGTTAATGCCGAGCATTAAAACATCTCTGATAGAGCTAAACACCCGTGACGATTACAACATGGATGAGGTATTCGAATCGTTGCGCTTACCCTTACGGGCGTTAAATGATGTGCGACCAAACGGTACTGCCTTGTTTATGTTGTTGATAGGGCGAGGTTACACCGATGTGCAGGGACACTTGCGCTGGTTTATCAGCACCAGATATGACGAAGTGCTGAAATTGTTTATGTTCTCCATAGGCAAAGCAAACCCTGAACTAACAGAAGAACAGCTGTTTTGGCGATTACACTTTACCCTTGGAACTTGTGTTTTCACCATGGCATCTAGTCAAGCGCTAACGGAAATTGCGGAAAGTAAATTCCAAAAAGGCGTCGATGCGAAGTCTGTCGTCGACCTACTGATTCCATACCTGTCGGCAGGAATGTCCGCCAAGTAAACCTGATTAAATCAATAAAAAGAAAAGTGAAAGCCGCGAGCGGTAATGTGAACAAAAGGATCTGAACTATGAGCTCTCTACGAAGAAAATGGATTAGTGACCCAGCATTTAAAATGTTTAAGAAAGTACTGCCACCATTGTCGAGTACGGAAAAAGAGGCAATGGAAGCCGGTAGTGTATGGTGGGATGCCGAGTTGTTTTCTGGCAAGCCTAACTTTACAACGCTTCATCACTACCCAAAACCAGCACTGACGTCTGAAGAACAAGCCTTCATGGACAATGAACTTGAGACGTTACTTGAAATGCTAAACGATCAGCAGATCGTAAAAGATGACCGTGATTTACCACCTGAAGTCTGGGATTTCTTACGTAAAGAGCGTTTCTTCTCCCTGATCATTTCAAAAGAATACGGCGGCCGAGAGTTTTCTGCACTTGCAAACTCAACCATCGTATCTCGTATTGCCACACGAAGCATCAGCGCAGCCGTATCAGTCATGGTGCCAAACTCTCTTGGCCCAGGTGAGCTACTTTCTCACTATGGTACTCAAGAGCAAAAAGACTACTGGCTACCACGTCTCGCTGACGGTACGGATATTCCATGTTTTGCCTTAACCGGCCCTGAAGCTGGCTCAGATGCAGGCGGTATTCCAGACCAAGGCGTAGTTTGTTACGGCACGCACGAGGGTGAAGAAGTTCTTGGTATCCGTGTTAGTTGGAACAAGCGTTATATTACCCTAGCACCTGTTGCGACTGTTCTTGGTCTCGCATTCAAACTCCAAGACCCAGATGGCCTGCTTGGCGACAAGAAAGATGTGGGTATTACCTGTGCATTGATTCCTGCTGATCACGAAGGTGTGGAAATTGGTGAGCGTCACGATCCGCTCGGTTCTGCGTTTATGAACGGTCCAACACGTGGTAACGATGTGTTCATTCCTATGGACTGGCTAATTGGTGGCTCAGAGTACGCGGGTAAAGGTTGGCGTATGTTGGTGGAATGTTTGTCGGCAGGACGTGGTATTTCCCTTCCTGCGCTCGGCACCGCGATCGGTCACCTTACCACACGAACCACAGGCGCTTACGCATATGTCCGTAAACAGTTTGGTATGTCCATCGGTAAATTTGAAGGTGTCGCTGAGGCGATGGGACGCATTGGTGGTTTAACTTATCTACTTGAAGCAACACGTACTTTGACGACGACGTCTCTTGATATGAAAGAGAAACCAGGCATCGTGACAGCTATTGCTAAATACCACATGACGGAAATGGCCCGTACTATCCTGAACGATTCTTTCGATATCCATGCGGGACGCGCGATTCAAGATGGTCCAATGAACTACCTAGCGAAGCATTATCTAGGCATTCCTGTTGCTATCACCGTCGAAGGTGCAAATATTTTGACTCGCAACCTAATGATTTTCGGTCAAGGTGCGACACGTTGTCATCCATACGTACTGAAAGAGATGGAAGCAGCGGCCAACCCAGATTCGAAAGAAGGTGCGAAAGAGTTTGATGATCTGCTGTTTAAGCACATTAAACATGCCACGGGTAACACCTTTGGCGCACTTGGCGCAGCGCTAACTGGTTCTCGTTTTGTTAAGGCGCACATGAGCGGCCCTACGCAGCAATATTACAAGGACATTACTCGTCTAAGCCGTGCGCTAGCCGTAAGTGCTGACTTTGCGATGCTGACGCTTGGCGGTGATTTAAAACGTAAAGAGATGATCTCTGCTCGTTTGGGTGATGGCCTAAGCTACCTGTATATGGCATCAGCCGCGTTGAAGAAGTACGAAGATGAAGGTCGACAACAGGGTGATCTAAACTTTGTCCATTACGCGGTACAGCACTGCTTATACAATGCGTCTAAGTCACTGAATGAAGCGTACTCAAACTTCCCTGTGAAATACGTAGGTGGTGTCCTTAAAGGCTTGTTATTCCCACTTGGTAATCACTTCAAAGCACCGAGTGATGAACTGTGTGTAGGTCTGGCAGAGGCTATGATGACCCCAGGCGCTCAGCGTGACCGTCTGACGCACCTTTGTTACATCGGTAAAGACGAAGACGACAGTGTGGGTTTGATGGAGCGTGCATTTTTAGCGATGTATGACGTTAAGCCATTAGAGCGCAAACTGATGAAGGCGGCTAAAGATGGCAAAGTTGCACGTAAAGGTCTACTACATGACCGCCTACAGCAAGCGTTTGAAGAAGGTGTGTTAACTGAGCAAGAAATAGATCAGATTATGGCGGCGGATAAGCTGCGTTACAAAGCAATTCAAGTTGACCACTTTAGCCATGACTTCTCAGAAGTTCGTACTAATGTGACGACGAAAAAATCGCATTTGAATTCAGCGGCATAACGTCCACACTAAAATGTTCGAAATAAGCACCTCAGCCGAGGTGCTTATTTGTTTCTATCGGTCATAAATGATGCTGTGAGTGCTCCAACCACTTGCATTTTCGCAGCATTTTTACAGAAATTAGGTGCGAAGTAGGGCTGAACCTTTTATCCTAGCAACGTTTTTTAAAGGAAGTTGAATATGATCATCAAACCTAGAATTCGTGGATTTATCTGTACTACTACGCACCCAGTGGGTTGTGAAGCTAACGTAAAAGAACAAATTGCTTACACTAAAGCACAAGGCCCAATTAAAAACGCTCCAAAACGCGTTCTCGTTGTGGGTGCATCAAGTGGCTACGGCCTATCTTCTCGTATCGCTGCGGCATTTGGTGGCGATGCTTCAACTATCGGTGTTTTCTTCGAAAAAGAAGGCACGGAGAAGAAGCCAGGTACAGCAGGTTTTTACAATTCTGTTGCATTTGAAAAGCTAGCTCGTGAAGAGGGTCTATACGCGAAAAGCCTAAACGGTGACGCGTTCTCAAATGAAGCAAAACAGAAAACAATCGATCTGATCAAAGAAGACCTTGGTCAGGTAGATATGGTGGTTTACTCACTGGCTTCTCCAGTACGTAAAATGCCAGAAACGGGTGAACTGATTCGTTCAGCACTTAAGCCTATCGGTGAGACATACACGTCGACCGCTGTTGATACCAACAAAGACGTCATCATCGAAGCAAGCGTAGAGCCTGCAACTGAGCAAGAAATCCAAGATACAATAACCGTGATGGGCGGTGAAGATTGGGAACTATGGATTAATGCACTATCAGACGCTGGCGTGCTAGCAGATGGCTGTAAAACAGTCGCATACAGCTACATCGGTACTGAGCTAACTTGGCCGATCTACTGGGATGGCGCTCTAGGTAAAGCGAAAATGGACCTAGATCGTGCATCAGCAGCACTGAACGAGAAACTGTCTGCAACTGGCGGTAGCGCAAACGTAGCGGTACTTAAGTCTGTTGTGACTCAAGCAAGTTCTGCAATTCCTGTAATGCCTCTATACATCGCAATGGTATTCAAGAAAATGCGCGAAGAAGGCGTACATGAAGGTTGTATGGAACAAATCTTCCGCATGTTCAGTCAACGTCTTTACAAAGAAGACGGCAGCGCTGCAGAAGTAGATGAAGTGAACCGCCTACGTCTGGATGATTGGGAACTGCGTGAAGACATCCAACAACACTGTCGTGACCTATGGCCACAGATCACGTCTGAAAACCTAAAAGAGCTAACTGACTACGTTGAGTACAAAGAAGAGTTCTTGAAGCTATTCGGCTTTGGTGTTGACGGTGTGGATTACGAAGCAGACGTGAACCCAGCAGTAGAAACAGATTTCACACAAATCTAATCGTTTCTAACGGAATTGAAAAGGCGCTCAATGAGCGCCTTTTTTCTGTCTAGAATCTTTGAATAAGGAGCGCTAACTGATCTGTAACGCTCATTCATTGTGATTAACTCAGAATAATCAGAATGGTACCAGCTAGGGTCATCAAGATATTGGCTATCGCGTACGTACCTGCGTAACCAAGCGCAGGAATTGTCGACTTAGCGTATTCGTTCACTACGTCCATTGCTGGAGCACACGTACGAGCTCCGATAATAGCACCAAAGAGTAGGGCGCGGTTCATCTTAAGCACGTAAGCGCCAACTAGATATGCAAGAACAACCGGCACTACGCTTACAATAAATGCTAAACCAATGATCTGTGGACCAACTTGAGTCAAGTGCTCGAACATCTTGCCACCAGCACTTAAGCCTATTCCGACCATAAAGAACATCAAACCTAAATCTTTGACCATATTTAACGCCCCTTGCGGAACATAACCGAAAGTAGGGTGGTTTGCTCGTAGGAAGCCCAGCGTGATGCCTGAAAGTAATAGGCCGACTGCGTTACCTAAGCTGAATGACACTTGACCAAACGTCATGGTCACCAAGCCAAACATAATGCCCAGAATAAAGAAGCTACAAAACGCGAGTAAATCTGCCATTTGGCTGTGGATCGAGATGAAACCGATTTTCTCAGCGAGACCATGTACACGGCTCTTTTCACCACTCACCTGAAGGACATCACCTTTAGCGAGAACAATGTCTAAATCCATCGGCATTTCAATTTGAGCACGCACTACGCGGTTTAAGAAACAGCCGAATTCAGATAGGTTCAAATCAGACAAGCGTTTGCCTGCAATGGCATCGCTCTTAACCACGATCTCTTCTTCGACTATTCGAAGGTCAAGCAGGTTTCGGTCGAATACTTCTTTACCGTTGCGGAAGCTAGGGTCAAGACGCGCATGGCTGTCTGGGAAGCCTACTAGTGCGATTTCGTCACCTTCTTGCAGGATTGCATCACCGTCTGGGTGGGCAAGAATGCCGTTACGACGAATACGTTCTATGTAACAACCCGTCTGGCGGTAAATGCCCAACTCACGAAGGTTCTTACCATCTGTCCAGTCAATCAGCTCAGGGCCAACACGGTACGCACGGATAATGGGTAAATACACCTTTCTTTGACTAGAACTCCCTAAGCCGCGTTCTTGTGCGATTTGTTGAGCTGAGTCGGATAGGTTTTGTTTTTGCAATTTAGGCAGCAGTTTGGCAAACATGATCATGCTGATCAAACCGACCAGATAAGCCATGGCATAACCAACCGATAGATTTTCTAATACGAGAGAAAAATCCATGTTACGCGGAATGGTAGCAAGACCAGAGTTTAATGCATCTTGTGCACCTACCAGAACAGGCGTTGCGGTAAGGGCACCCGCCATCATACCGGCAGATAAGCCAAAATCTAGGCCCATATAATGGCTACAGAAATAAGTTAAGCCGACAGCCGAGACCAACACGGTCATGCTCAAAATGAAGTAATGCTTACCATCTCGGAAGAAGATACCGAAGAAGTTAGGCCCAGCTTCGATACCTACACAGTAGATAAACAGCATAAAGCCAATCGTTAGCGCTTCTGCGTTAAATGAGAAGCCGAGGTGTCCCATGATAAGCGAGGTAATGAGCACGCCAATAGAGTTGCCTAACTGCAGCTTTCCAAAGCGAATTTTGCCAATGGCAAGACCAATTGCTAATACGACGAAGATTAGAAGAATGGGGTTTTGTTCAAGAAGATGTACGACGTCTATGTTCACTGTGTGGCTCGGTAAAGTGTGTGCCAAAGAAAAAGATTAAGAATTGCGAATTGTAACTAAATATAGCAAAAAGATAAGTGAATTTTTTTAGGTTTTACTATTACTTGACGTAAGGGAATAACATTTTGAATACATAATAAAAAAGCCGCTACTAGCGGCTTTTAAAAATTCAGTTATTCGAATTACTCGTCGAATAGACCTAGGTGCTCTTTTGCGTAAGCTTCAAAGTCATCACAACCACCGATGTGCGTTTGGTCGATGAAGATTTGAGGAACAGTTTCTACTGGCTTACCAACTGTTTTCTCTAGGTCAGCTTTAGAAATCCCTTCAGCGTGGATGTCTACGTAGCGGTAGTTGAAATCATCACGTTTTGCCTTAAGTGTTTCAGCGTGCTCTTTAGCACGAACACAGAAAGGACATGCAGGGCGACCAAAGATAACTACGAACATAATCTTATTTCTCCTAAATCTATTCTTATTGAAAGCGAACGAAAACGTCAATGCTGCGATTCGCTCTCGTATGTTGGGACAACTATGCCCGATCCAGAACCGGAAATAAAGCAGCAAATGCCTCTTGTTTCGATAGGCGAAATCTATCGTATAAAAACTAAACACGCACTAAGCTTAAAGCCAAGAAAAGTCACTTTTAGAACAAAAGTTAATCGATCTTTGGGCTTAGCTAACTCTGTGAAGTGACGCATAAAAACACACATTTTGAAGGGTTAATGGCGGCAAGGTGCACTCGGTCAACTTTTTTTTGCGCAAAGCATAGCAATCTAGTCTGAGTTGTTGTTTTGGGGAGGAAGTGTATGTTTCAGTTTATGACTGCAACAAGGATTATCTTCGGCGAAGGGGCGCTTCAATCTTCGTTGTCTGTAATCAATCAATTTGGCTACAGCGTATTACTGGTGACAGGTAAAGACACGCAACGTGCCACACCGATCATTAATTATCTTAAAGCGCAGAATATGCGTTATCAGCATGTCGCTATAAATGGTGAGCCTAATATCACCATGGTGGAAGAAACTGCCATTCTAGGACGAAAGTTTCAGCCGGATATAGTCGTTGCCATTGGGGGAGGCAGCGTGATTGATATGGGGAAAGCGCTGGCTGCTATTATCCCAAATCAAGGGGATGTGTATGACTACGTTGAAGTTGTTGGTCGAAACGTCCCATTAAAAACCAAACCGATTCATTTTATTGCTATCCCTACCACGGCAAGCACAGGTTCCGAAGTGACTCGTAACGCAGTGCTCAAATCTGGGCAAGACCAAGTCAAGGTTAGTTTACGCAGTCCGGAGATGTTAGCGGATGTCGCTATTGTGGATCCCACCTTAACTTATGGTACGGATCAATACACATCTGGAAGGGGAGCGATGGATGCTTTCACTCATTTGATGGAAGCGTATGTATGCGGTGACCCTAACCCTTTAACTGATATGGTGTGCGAAGAGGGGCTCAGACGGCTAAGCCGCTCTGTCATGGCTGGTTGTAAGCAAGATAATCATAAGGCGAGATCAGATTTGTCTTTCGCTGCCTTGTTGGGAGGAATGGCGATCACTAATGCTAAACTAGGTGCTGCGCATGGTTTAGCTTCGGCATTAGGTGGAAAGTTAGATGCCCCCCATAGTGTGATTACTGCAAGATTGGCGCCGCACGTAATGCAAGAGAACATAAAGGCAGCAAAGCAAGCGGGCAGAGCGGATGTGATCAGTCGCTATAGGAGGTTGGCACAACTTGTCACGGATAGAACGAATGCGAATGAACATGACGGTGTGCTATGGGTGAAAATGGTGCTCGATAAACTTGAGTTGCCTCATCTTGGTAAGTTTGGGGTTTGCCAAACCTCTTTTGAACAAGTGGCCGATGACGCCCTCATGTCCGTTGCTATTAAAGGAAATCCTCTTCCGCTCAATCAAGACCGATTAGTCTATATCTTACGTCAAGTGTGCGATTGTAGCGGGGAATGCATGGAAGAAAGCAAGCTTCATGCTAGTTCAGTTGAAATTCTTGAATCACACTCAGATCTCTCTAGTGTCAACGATTGACTGAGATAGCGAATGCGGTTATCTGTACAAAAAAAGGGGAGCAATTAAGCTCCCCTTCGTATCTCTATTAGTACTGACTTAGCTTGTCGTAACGGCTATCTTTTAGCGCGTCTTTTACTCGCTTTAGGTTCTCACGAAACCCAGTACCACGACGAAGCGTAAAGCCCGTTGCAAGTACATCAATGACCGTCATTTGAACCACACGACTCGCCATTGGCATGTATACGTCTGTGTCTTCAGGTACATCTAGCGTGATAGCCAATGAACTCGCTTTCTCTAGTGGTGAGTCTTTTGCTGTGATGGCAATAACCGTCGCGCCGTTCTCACGAGCTAGATTCGCAATCTCAACTTGGCTCTTGGTTCGTCCGGTATGAGAAATCAACACAATTACGTCGTTGTCACTGCAGTTAATGCAGCTCATACGTTGCATTACAATGTCTTCGAAGCAAGTAATTGGGATGTTAAAGCGAATAAATTTGTTTTGTGCATCCCGCGCAACCGCAGAAGAAGCGCCAAGACCAAAGAATGAGATACGCTTTGCCTGAGTAAGAAGATCCACGGCACGATTCACTTGCATCGCGTCAAGGCTATTCTTCGCTACGTCCAAACACGCCATTGTCGATTCAAAAATCTTGTGGGTGTAGGCATCAGGACCGTCGTCTTCTTCAACATTACGGTTTACATAAGGCGTACCATTGGCAAGGCTTTGCGCAAGGTGCAATTTAAAGTCTGGGAAACCTTTGGTATCCAGACGTCGACAGAAACGGTTAACAGTTGGCTCACTCACGTCAGCCATTTTCGCCAACGTTGCAATGCTTGAATGAATTGCAGTTTGTGGAGACGCCATAATTACTTCCGCAACTTTGCGCTCTGACTTACTGAAATTCTCCAGGTTTTTTTGAATTTTTTCTAATGTATTCATAGTGTTCACGAGGGTATAGAGAACAACTCGCTGGCTCTGTTAACGGGTAGAAACACAAAGTTTCTCGGTCGAGAGGGGCGTTAACGAAAACGACCAGCGCCATAAATTCAGTATAAACCCGATCCTTTATCTGGCTAAAATAAATACGGTTACTATTTCGTGAGAATTTGACAAGCCTCAAACAAAATGTTGTAAAAACTACAGAATTGGATGTGGGATCGAAGGTATGTTGCTCTAGTGGCACAATAATGATGTTTGAGTTACACCAAAAAGAAAGAAATTTTCAATTTGATGTAACTCACATTGGCGCTTAAGAATTGAGAATGTCTTCGACAGTTTCTTCAATCTTAGCCATCAAGCTTGGTGCTTGTTGAGCAATTTCACGTTGCTCATCAAGAACAGCATTCAATATGTCGTTCGTAGTTAGAGGGTTCGCCAGCACAACACGAAATACGATGGTATTCATACGTTGCCATTGGTCTGGATTCAGCCTAGTACGAGAGACAAAGGATTTACCAGTTTCGCGTTGGCGCTTCTGAATAAATTGAGTGAGCTGGTTGATCAGTTCGTTCAATTTTTCTTTTTGCGTGCCCTGTGCCTTTTCCAGTGCTGCTCGTAGGTGAGTTGGTAAATAGCGATAGGTCAGTAAACAAAGTTCAGGCTCAGAGACCAGTTCAAAATCTTCTTGTTGCTTGATGAGATCGGCGAAATAGCGCGCTTTTGCAATACTCTGATCGATAAGCAGTTCGTAACCTGGGCGGCTAATGATGTGCATGGCTGCGTAAACTAGCATCGCCATTCCAGAACGAGAGCCTTCAAGCGTATGGCTGCCAAGATCTTTCGAGCCTTTACGCAGTATGTACTGTGCGTGATGCTCGATGGATTTCATTGCATCAGGATCTTTAAACAGAACCATGCCTGCACCCATAGGAATGTACAGTTGTTTGTGCGCGTCAATCGTGACTGAATCAGCAAGCTCAACGCCACCGAGTAGATGACGATGATTGTTCGACATTAGTGTCGCACCACCCCAAGCTGCATCCACGTGGAAGTGGCAATTATGCTGTGCACAAACTTCGGCAATTTGGGCTAGGGGGTCTACGCTACCCGTTTCGGTCGTACCTGCAACACCAACAACAGCGATCGGCTTAATGTTTTGTGCTTCAAGCTCCGTGATTTTTGCCTTGAGGTCATCGACAACAATACGGTTGTTTGCATCTGTCTTGACGGCAACTAAGCCATCTTGGCCTAAACCAAGGACATCGGCGGCTTTCTTAAGTGAATAGTGGCCACGCTCTGATACCAAGATCGCAAGACCTTCGTAGCCATAGTGCTTCATCGCTTTGAAAAGGCCTTCCTTTTCTACACCTTTGAATGCACCATCTGCTTTCAATGCTTTGTTGCGAGCAACCCAAAGCGCAGTAATGTTGGCAATGGTACCGCCAGAACAAAATGCACCTAGAGAATGTTTGGCGCTGTGCATCCACTTACGGTAGAACTTTTCGTCCTGACCGTAGATAAGACTGTGTAGCATGCCTAGCACTTGACGCTCTAGTGGAGTGAAAGCTTTTGAGGTCTCAATCTTCACCAAGTTTTGGTTTAAGGCAATCATGATTTTCGACAGCGGCATTAAAAAATACGGCAGGGCAGAAGTCATGTGACCAATAAAGCTTGGTGCAGAGGTGTGAACCGAGTGAGATACTAAGGTATCTAAAAGGTGCTCGGTATGGTCTGATACAAACTCAGGTTGCTCAGGAATCTGAGCAGAAGAAAAGTCTTTCTCGATTTCACGTAAAGGCTTTTCTTCTGCCACGATGTGTTCACGAAGGAATTGATTTAAGTTTTGGGAAAGACTTTCATCAATTTTCGTCAACGTGGAATCTGGACCTTCAGGAATCGTGAAGATCTTTAACAAGCTCTCGAAGCTAACGTCAGCGGTTTTTTGTTCCTTAACCATAGCAAAGAATCTTTGTAGTTATTTTGGTAATGCGAGCGGCACAATCTAAACCAAAACGGGCGCAAAGTCCCGTTTTAATTATTGAAACCCATGTTGCTGAAATGAAACTTTAGGCGGGGTCTTACTCACACTTCTGCTTTTCAATCTTAGCAATTGATTGATTATACTTGTTAAGCGCAGAATCGATCTGTTTTGGATGGCTTAGCAAGTCAGCAAACGCTGAGCGTAGGTCGTAGTTCTTTGGATGGTTAGCAGATTGACGATCGCTGAAGGTTTTCTTCGCCGCTTCACCTAGGGCATCACTGCGTGTCGCCAGTTGCTTCACATCGTGTTGTTCTAGCTTCAACCATGCTTCAACCGGTTGCTCTGTTGCTACTCGGCTTGGATCGTTTTCTAGAAAATAATGTACTGCTTCACGGTTGAGTTCGAAGTGGTGTTTACGGCCTTCTAAGAACCATTGGCTAACTTCGTTTAAGTCAGGGTATTGAGTCACGGTTAGGTCTACGAGATCTTGATACCACTGTAGGGAAGCATCAATGTAGCCATCGTATTTAGTTGCAAGACATTGCTGATCAGCAGCAAAAGTAAAAGTTGAGCTTGTAGCGAGGAGCGCCGCAACGACAAAGCGTTTCATTATTATTCCTTTTGGTTGTATTCCCTTTGTAACCCCAATAGACATATGCCTTGCCTGTCACTGATTACCGATCCAAGAGTTAAAAATTAAAGGGCTCGATAACAAAGCGGTGAACCAGAAAATTCTCTTCGAATTGAGCATTTTGAGGTTACTTGGGTATTTGAATTTTTGCCGTATTGTAATGGATGTTAATGAATATTCCTGAGATCTAGCTAGCAAGAGACACAAAGAAAAGCATCATAACTGGCACTAATAAGCTCAAGATAAAGCCACTTACAATGGCAACAGGTACACATCGAACACCGCCCGTGGTTTGAATGACGGGTAGGGTAAAGTCCATCGCCGTCGCGCCGGCGTAGCCAATTGCTGTAGATGGATAACTGCGAATAAGTAGTGGAATGGCAATCAACGCGACCAATTCACGCATCAGCTCAATTAAGAAAGAAGCGCCGCCAAAGATAGGCCCAAAGGCGTCACCCATCAAAATGCCAGCCAGTGAATACCAGCCAAAACCAGAAGACATCGCCAAAGCTTGATAAAGAGGAAGCTCCAAAATCATTGCAGCAATTACGCCGCCAAGCATACACGTTGCAATGATCACTGTCGCAATCGCCATACCTTGCTTGTTGAGTAGGATTTGTCTAAGCGTCAAACCACTATTGCGTAGTTGAATGCCGATAAAGAAAAGCAAAAGGAATAAAATCCACTCGCTCGCTGTGTCCACCCAAGACAAACCAATAGGAAGAAACAAGCCAGCAACTAGGCCACCACCCACAACAACGACAAGTTTGATTGACTCTAAAGCCATTGACGAAAGAGGAAGTTTCTTTTGATTCTGATCGGTTTGCAAAGGAAGCAGCTTATCGACCAAAGGTAAAGCGAGTAGGTTGCATACGCTCAGGCAGGCGAAAAATGTGCCAGCGTAAAGAAGAATAGTTTGTAAATTACTACCAAGGTTGTCCAATGCCGCAAGGCTCAAACCCATCAAAGAAAGAATGACGTAAATGAGGTATGAGGTCGACTTGTTGATTTTCTCCAACATCGAAGCTCGAGAAATTGGAATTAAATAGCCCACCACCAATGGGGCGAAGATAAATAGCATCCCTGAGAACATAAAACTCAATGATTCCTTTATGAGGTAAGCAGAATAACTTAGCCACGTATAAACGAATCAAAACACTATTTGAGCTTTAACGTGGCTGGATGTGATGTATCGGGAGATTAAAGGCCGCTGGCACTGAGAACTTCTTTAATTTCACTTTGGAAGTCAGTATCACTCATATTGCTGAGTTCATACAAGACTTCTGCACCAGTTAAATTAAATTCTACTTCGTGTTCTTCAATTCGCTCATCTTGATTACGGAACATGAGTAAATGGTTTGCAATGCGGGCGATATCCAGATAGCTCACTTCTGGACGGGAAGTTTGATATTTTTCGTTTGAAGACACTTCACGGAAATCGTTGTCGAAGCCCCATTTCTCAAGCACGAGTTTACTGGTTGCAGAGCAGCGAGTTTGGAATATTTGCAAAGCAATATCAGAGTCGAGGTAATTCCCTCTATCAAGATACAGGTGGTATTCATTGATAAGGCAGAACAAACCGATATCTGCAAGTAAGCCAACAAGTAAGGCTTTCTCTTGCTCGAGATGCCCATAGGTAGCGGGCTCATGTTTTTTAAACTCTTGAACCACCAATACCATTGCTGCGCCAAGCTCACGGGAGACCGCTGCGCTCTTTACTAAGATGGCATTGCATTCTTTGGTTAAGTTCACCGAGTGCTTTAATTGTTCAATAGCTTGTGCGGTAACGATATCTCTTACCCTCAGGATACCTAAGCGTGAAACCGCGGTCGTGAGATCATTACAGGTGATGTTGCGGCGGTTAAAGATAACAGAGTTAGCGACACGAACAACGACAGCAGCAAGGCCCGGGTCTTCGAGTAGGGCATTAGCAATGTCGGCAATCGTTGTATGTTCTTCAGTACAAAGCTGCTGAATTTTAAGTACGACATCAGGGATGGGAGGAAGGGATATTTTACCGGTAGAAATGGATTGTTCTACCAGTTGAGCGAACTCAGATTCCAATGCTTTTATAAGCTTATCTTTATTATTGGGTAGCCAAAAAAATGATAGATGTTCCATTACGACGCTGTGCTAGAGAGCTTTCGTACAGTGTACCCTCACAGTATGTTAGTAATCAATTAAATACAGGTTTGACTCTCGCAATTGCTGTATTAATCACCATGGCGTTCGGTTTTTGGCAGTGATTGTGTCAAAAAAACATCGCTTTAGGATGGTTAAGTGTGAAACTAATCACGTATGTGGAATTTGTACTTTGGCATATGTGACATAGATCCTAACTTATTTTTCAACGTTAAGTATGATTAAGGCAGTTGGTGAGCGCAATTCACAAAAATATCGCCAACATATCGACATTTTATAATTCGCACTAAGCTGCTGTTCATCTGGTGACATCGCTAATCGGGGTAATTTATTCAGATTAAAGAGGTCAATGGACATGACAGACCAAGCTTTTTTTAACTATGTAAGCAATTTTAGTGAGTATCAGAAACGTTCAATGTTCGGCGGCATTGGTTTATTTAGCAATGACGCTATGTTTGCTCTTGTAAGTAACGACTGTTGCTACTTGCGCGGCGGAGACGAACTCGACGCAGAATTTACTCAACTTAACTGTGAAAAATATAAGCACGTCAAAAAACAAACGACGGCAACAGTTAACTACTATGACGTAACAGACTTATTCGATGCTGGCTTTGCTGGTCTTGATACGTTGTTACAAAAATCTATAGATTGTTCAATTAAGGAACGTAAATACCAAAAGTCCTCAGCCAGTAGACGCCTACGTGATCTGCCAAACATGCAACTGACGTTAGAACGTATGGTGAAAAAAGCAGGAATCGATGACGTAGAGACGTTTTTGGAACTTGGCCCAGTGGAAGTATTCAATAAAGTAAGAGTTGCGTACGGCAGTGATGTCGACGTGAAGCTTTTATGGAAATTTGCTGGTGCAATTGACGGCGTTCATTGGAAACTTATCCAAGAGCCACGTAAAAAGCAGCTACTGGCAATGTGTGAGTAAGCTTATTTAGTTTCACGATGATTGACTCGTCTTAGATGAAGTCAGCGAGTCATAAAAGTGAGCGTTGAAAGCGACAAAAGGAAGTTGGATGCTTTTAGCCACTTCATTCGAGTTAGTCATTGCAACGAATCAATAATTAAGAACAAAAAAACCGAGGTGAGTACCTCGGTTTTTGTTTTTCGGCTTCAGTTAGATTTCAATCAACTTGAGATTAGAACTTGAAGCGAGTGGTGAACATCACTTGATCACCATAGAAATCATTAATACGCGCTTCTGCACCCAGAGAGAATAGCTCTGTAGAGTGGAAACGAGCGTAAACAGAACCAATCCAATCGTCATCGTTATCGATAGACACGTAGCCAGCTTTACCACCCACTTCTAGTTGAGGACCAAGCCATTGGCGAACGCCAAGGTTAAGTTCCATACCAACATCAGTACTGCTTGAGTTTGAAGGCTGTACAACACGCATTAGCATTGCACCTGTTAGATCAGCCCAGTTGTTTAGTGGCGAGTGGAAACCAAAACCCGCTGCTGAATCGAAATCACCATCGAATTCAGAGTCGATGCGAGCAATGATGTGCGCATTTGGGTGAATTGATTTGCTGAAACCAGCACCGAATGTTACTGGGCTTGCACCGATACGAGCTTCCATGTAGTCGTAGCTAAAGTTGCTCATTGTTGCTGGAGCGTTGTAATCGTTCGCAGCTAGAGCTTGGCTAGATGCCAACAAAAGGGCAGCGGCTAATAGTGTTTTACGCATAACTAACGATAAACCTTGTCTTATAGTTCCATGGATCCAAGTAACCACTTGAACCGTAATCTGATTTGTTCGACATCATAATAAAAACGAAGGTCTACGACCAACAAAAATGTGTCGATGTTTTGTCAATTGACTCAATTGTGCCAACTTAACAGCAAAAAACGCGCCAGATTCTCTTTATCTGTCCGCGTTTTCTATCGGGAGCGGTTATTCACCAAAGCTACTGCGTCGTTTTGCCATAGCGTTCAAAATGGCTTCGGAATCTAGAATTGCAGTCCATGATAAAAGGTTATCGTCGTTTTCTATCATGAAAGCAGTCAGTTGCGACACAAGCGCCTCTCGAAGCGCTTCGCCTTTCCAAGGCTTTGCGATGTAGTAGTCTAAACTGGCGTGGTTCACCGCTTCTACGGTATCTTCTAGCCCGGCTTGTCCTGTGAGCAGAATTTTACGTGCAGATCGAGTGTCGCTATTTTGACTCAACTCAATCAAAAAGCTGATGCCAGTTTGTTCTGGCATAATATGGTCGCAAAGAATGAGAGCCAAACGAACGCCTTCGTCGGTCATTTCCTCTATCACCTGTTTCGCTTCTGTGACAGACTCTGCACCCTCGACAACAAAGTTATCTTCAAAGGGCATGAGATCTTGAAGGACACTATCCAAGACTTCTCTTTCGTCATCCACGCACAAAATCAGATATTTCGTCATGTTTCATCTCCTTCTGATGTGATAGGTAGCCAAACTTTCATGCAGGTGAAATGGTTCAACTCTGAATCCACTTCAATCCAACCATTGTGGCTTGCCACGATTTGCTGGCAAATTGAAAGCCCGATACCTAAGCCAAAGTTACCTTCTTTCTTTGTTGTAAAGTTAAGTTCGAAAATAGCTTTCTTCTGTTGTTCAGGGATGCCGCATCCGTTGTCTTTAAACGAAATTACAGCATAAGGTTGATGGTTTTTTTCGATTAGTTGCGACTGAATGCTGAGTCTCCCTTTTTCTGGGAATGCGTCAATTGCGTTGGAAATGAGGTTTGTCCACACTTGTTGTAACGCGATAGGCTGACACAACGTGTTGGGTAAGCTCGCATAATCTGTCGTGACCTGATGCAATTTGAGGCGATTCTCGAAGATGACCAATGTATCTTCTATGCCTTCATGAAGGTCAGCATAGTGTAGTGTTTCATCATCTGAACGAGCGTAACCTTTTAAGCTCTTAACCATGTCGGCAATACGGGCGGCGCAGACGTTAATCGAGCGAAGTGATGCGCCTACTTGGTGATATTGCTCTAACGTTCCCAATGAGCGCAGTGACGCCGGTTCTTGGCGATTGAGTTTGTCGATGAAGGCCAAGTCTGATTCTAATCCTAGATTGACCACTTTTTTCCCTAAAGCGCGGTCGGGTAGGTAATGGTTGAGTTGTTTCACTCGTTCCCTAAGTTCTGCTGTTGAGGCCGGCTTGGCTTTTTGGGCATGAATGAGCAGTTCTACGCCTTTTTCTTGAATGTCGTCGGTTGGGAGTTTGGTGAGTAAGTCTTCTAGCGTATGGGTTAGATTTTCGACGCCACGCAATATCGCAGCGATTGGGTTATTGAGCTCGTGCGCTACGCCTGCGACTAATTGGCCGAGCATGGCCATCTTCTCACGTTCAATTAATTGTTGATGAGCAGACTCTAATGATTCTAAGGTTTTTTGTAGCTTCAACTTGGTATTGATACTGCGTTGTAATCGGCGGTTAAAGTGGCGAAGGAGCAAATTAGTAAACAGTGGTAGCAAATTAGAATCACTCTGCATCACCTTACGGAACACTTTTCTGTCCAGTTTTATGACTTCTGTTTTGGTCAGTGTTAACGCTGTCGAGAAGGAGCTTTCTCCAGTAACAAACGACATGCCACCTACGATGTTGCCTTTTGAGTGACGAACGACCTCACGTTGCATGCCAAGTTCGTCTCGCTTATAAAGCGCAACCTCGCCACTGGTGATAAACCATAGAAAGCTGTTTGGCTCTCCCTCTACCGTTAGTAAGTGTTCGGGTGAGTAGGTTCGGCATGCTTCGCTATCGTCATCTTGGGTGAAAAAATATTGCAACGCGCTAATCACTTGCTCTGCCAATTCACTATCAGAGAGGGCATGGTAATCATTCAAAAAGCCCGCCTGATAGTTACTCATTTGGTTTTCAATATGCGCACGTAACAACTTGTGCTGATCGAGAATTTGGCTATAGCTGAGCAAATCTTCTTTGTCGTGACGAAGGATAAATTGAGTCAATTCTTTTTGGGCAGTATTGAAAAGAACTTTATCGGGTAGAGGTTTGGTCAAGCAGTGGTCGAGACGCCCTTCGTTTACCGCCGTTAAAATAGCTTCGATATCGGATGAACAACTGATCAGTATTCTCCGAGCGTTTTGCGTGTGAGGTTTTCGGTCTAGACCAATAAGAAAATCAACACCATTAAAGTGTGCGTGGTGACTCGCGATGACTAGAGCGACGGTTTGCTCTCTTTCTTCTAGGTATTCGAGTGCGCTCTGCGCTTCTTCTATGGATTCGACAGAGAGAATATCAAATTTGCTTGAAAAGGCGGACAACTCCAATCGAAATTGCTCAGCGCTGATAGGATTATTGTCGAGGCACAATACAGCGTAACGGTTCACAGGTGTTTGAGCTCCGGTTAAAACTTGGCACAAACAACATATCAATTAAACACCGCAATGGTTGAGAGCTGAGTATTGTTCTTGATTAATGAACTAAAATAACCATCAATAGTCTGATTTAACTCAATGTTTTATCCGCTTAGGGTTTGGGTTAGACTGAGCACAAATACTCAATAAGTGATGTTATGGAAAATCTTAAAAAAATAGGTGCCATCGGTGGTGCCATTTCTCTTGCGCTTTGTTGGCCACTTGCGGTTGGGCAGATTGGTCAAACCATCATTGAAGATGGTATTGCAAACATGAATGATGACATGGTGAAGGGCGAGATCGTGGAATACGACCGCGGTTACCTTTCTTCGGTTGTCCTTACTCGTTACACCGTGGTTGACCCAGATATCAAAACTCAACTTGAGCGTGATGGTTTGCCAACAACTTTCGATGTTACGAGTGACTTATCTCACGGTTTAACCAGCCTTACGGCGGACTCTAAGCTGGTGGACGCTGATTTCCTACCACTTACGATGCACAGTAAAACCCAACTAAACGGTAATACTGCCTTTACCTTAGATTTGGATAGCTGGAACTATCAAAACGATGCTCAAGGAATGTCATTATCGACGAGCCCATTACAAATCACTGGTGACGTGACGGTGCTTGGTGATCTGAACTATCAAGTTTCAGTGCCTTCAGTACAAGTGGATTTTGAAAACGGCGAAGAAATTCATTTAACCGAACTGACTGGTCAAGGGAAAGGTAAGCAAGCAAAGGGGTACTGGTTAGGCGAACAAACGTTCTCATTGCAGAAGCTGGATGTCGTTGATGCGCAACTTGCTCCGATGTTTATGATTGAGAACGCGACATACAACGGTAACACTTCTCTGAATGAAACTGGCGACAAACTCAACAGTAAATTGAACCTAGAAGCCAACCAACTACGTTTGACGGATGGGACAGATGTCGACAACTTTAAGTTGGACTTTTTAATCGCCGATGTTGACAGCCAATCGTTTGATCAGATTATGTCTATCTATCAAAACTCGCCAATGCTAGATGAGCAAGAAATCCAAACGTTACTTCCTCACATTGATACGTTGTTTAGCAAGGGCTTTAAATTGTCAGTGAATGAGCTTTCTCTTGCGTTTGGTGAAGGTAAATTCCGTAACGAGTGGCAACTGTCTGTACCAGAAGGAACGGATAATATCACTCAAGACCCAATGAAGTTAATGACGGCAACAAGTGGTTCGCTAAGCACTTATTTCTCTGATGAGCTTGTGGATCTTTACCCATTCATCCAAGAAAGCGTGGATGAGCTGATGGTGATGGAACTTATCGAGAAAAAAGACAACGGCTACCAATTGAAAGCACAAATTTCTGATGGGAAACTGAAGTTCGAAAATGGACAAGAGTTTCCTTTAATCGCTTTGCTTATGCCTGCATTGATGCAATAGGCAAGTTTACAACGTAAGTTTTTAGCTTTTTCAGATTAAAAAGAGGTCGTAAGACCTCTTTTGTTGTTTTTATCCCCACGAAAACATGATATTAATTTCGTCATACTTACTTAGCAGGAGCAATGAGCATCATGGAACAAAATACGGACAACGTATTTAACTTCAGTGCAGGGCCAGCAGGTCTGCCAAAAGCAGTCATGCAGCAAGCACAAAAGGAGCTAATTAATTGGCAAGATCTTGGAACTTCAGTGATGGAAATCAGTCACCGTAGTAAAGAGTTCATCAAGGTTGCGGAAGAAGCAGAGCAAGACCTTCGTGATCTTCTTAATATCCCAAGTAACTACAAAGTACTATTTTGCCAAGGTGGTGCTCGTGCTCAGTTTGCCGCTGTTCCGCTTAATCTATTAGGTAATGCAGAAACTGCGACTTACATCGATGGTGGCTACTGGGCTGAAAGTGCAGTGGCAGAAGCCAAAAAATATTGTGAACCAGATGTTTTCAACGCGAAGACAGTGATTGATGGTAAAACGGCCGTACTACCTGCAACAGAGTGGAAAATTGCCCCTGACGCAGCGTACGTGCATTTCTGTCCCAACGAGACCATTGATGGTATTGAAATTAATGATCTACCAGTGACCGACAAACCGATTGTTGCGGATATGTCTTCAACGATTCTCTCGCGAGAAATTGACGTATCGAAATACGGTGTGATTTATGCAGGCGCGCAAAAGAATATCGGCCCATCAGGAATCGCGATTGCTATTGTTCGTGATGATCTGCTTGGTCTAGCGAAAGAAGTACTACCAAGCATTTTGGACTACAAAGTTCTGGCAGAAAAAGAGTCTATGTTCAACACACCCCCAACGTTTGCTTGGTATTTATCTGGTCTAGTTTTCAAATGGCTAAAAGCGCAGGGTGGTGTTAAAGCTATTGAACAAGTGAACCGTGAGAAAGCGGCGCTGCTTTATGATTATATCGACCAGTCTGATTTTTACCGTAACGGTGTGCATCCAGAGAACCGCTCTTTAATGAACGTCCCATTCCAACTGGCAAAGCCAGAGTTAGACGGAACATTCCTTGAATTAGCGGACGCTAAAGGTCTAAAAGCACTAAAAGGGCACCGCGCGGTTGGCGGTATGCGTGCTTCAATTTATAACGCAATGCCGTTAGAAGGTGTGCAAGCGTTGGTCGACTTTATGCGCAACTTTGAGCAAGAGTATGCTTAATCCAGACCTGTGATATAATCCTCCAAAGCGTCGCAATAGCGGCGCTTTTTACTTTCTACAAGATCGTTTTCTAATGGAATCATTCGCACAGAACCATTGGACGGTTTTGAATAACCAACATTGGTTCGCTATCTTTGTAACACCATCTATTTTCGAGAATTCTAGTGAGAAACCTCTGCTTAACCTTACTGCTTTGCTTCTCTAACCTGACTGTTGCTCAGGAGATCCAAGTATGGAGCGGCATTGAATATTCAACGGTTGCTGAAATCAACGAACGTTTTGAAGAGCAAACAGGAAACACATTGGCGATCAGAGAGTTTGATGTAAACAACATCCGCTCTGAATTGTTATTGGCCAAGCAAACTGGCATTACCGTACCGGATGTCATTTGGGTGCCGTCAGACTTCCTTGGGCTGCATGACTACTTTGACTTGGCTAAGATTCCTAGCAGTTGGATAGAAGAAAAGAGCATTGAGCCCAAAGCTCTGGAATTGGTAACGGTAGATAATGCCATTTATGGTGTGCCTTTAGGTTTGGGTAACCACCTTGTGTTGTACGTAAACACTAAATTGACCCAAGAGCTCCAACCTACGTGGGAAAAATTGTTGGAAGAGGCTAAGAAGGGGCAATCCTCACTCGCGATGCAATATCCAAACATGTACTTTTTAATGTCGTTTGTACCTATGTTTTCTGAGCATCGCTCAAAACCGGTGACCGATATTGATGTTGGTGCGTTAGCGGCGGCGCTTAGATTTTATGGTGAGTTGCCCCAAGAAGGAGTTGTCAAAGATAACTACTCTCAAGAGCAAGCTCGCCAGCAGTTTATTGAAGGGGAAGTTGCCTATCTTATCGATGGTGATTGGGCTCTGGGCGAGCTAAAACAACATTTTTCTAAAGAACTGAAAATCAGCAGTTTGCCTACTTACAACAATCATCACATGCATTCTTTAAGTGGTGGTAAAGTGTTGGCGTTTAACGAGGAGGCGATGGCCAACCCTGCCAAGCAGAAAGCCATGCGAACCTTGGCGATGATTGTACAAAAACCAGAGTTTATTGAAGATGTGATCATCAACCAAAACTTGATTTCTACTAATCGTTCTATCAATCGCAAGTGGTATGACTCTGACACCACCTATTATAGTGACTTGTATGAAGAGCTAACCCCCGCTTATGCTATGCCGAGTACGGTGGAAATGGCGGTCACATGGGAGGCATTGATTCGTGGCTACAAGCGTTTTAAAGCTGGAATGCCAGCAGAAAGCGCCGCTGAGTTTGTGGTTGAATTTATCCAAAAGCATTCCGAGCATATCCATAAAAGCAGGAAGTCTTCATCATGATCAGTTTGCGTAATATCTTAACGTTGATCGTGGTGCTCGGATCGTTGTTACCTGCTTATTGGGTAGGTACTAGCATGATTGATAAACACCAAGCAGATTTGTTAGTGCAAAAAGAAATCAAGCTAGAGAATACCAATCAAGGTATTCAGAAAACCGTCAAAGAAGACCTTACCTTCATTGCCAATTTAACGCGTTGGTACTCGAAAGATCGCCTGTTAGTTCAGGGGATGGATAACGTTCTTTACTCGAGCATCATTTGGCAAATGATTGAAACCTTTGAAGAGTTGGCGACCAACGTCAGTACTACGTACATCATAGACAAAAACTGGCAGCCGATGTATGAGAGCAACGGGTCAGTTTACCATCTGGAAAACAGTAAGTTATTAGAAAAAATACGCGCAGCAGATGCGGTATACAAACAAGGGAAAATGTTTCATACCACCTATTTTGATGAAGGCTTGGTACTCAAAGGTGGTCAAAGTGGTCTTGTTTTTGTGAGTCCATTGCTGCCATATACTTTGCTGCCTGATTCCGAATATGAACCCCAAGGTTATCTTGTTGTACTAGTGTCGTATCAGGACTTGATTCAGATATCGCAACCGTTCCTTTACGCACAAGAAAGTGTCAACTTTCATTATGGCTCTGTCAGTCAAACGAAGGGTGATGCCTCTCGACATCTAACCAATATTGAAGTGCTGAACAACAACTTTGTTGAACCATTAGAAGTTTCGATGATTCACTCTGTGTCTAACGTGGCACGTAATCAGGAGTTGATGCAGTCTAAGCAACAGCTACTCAATATCATAATCGCAACCTTAGTGGTGACGTTATGTATCGCCGTGGTCGCGAGTCGCTGGCTTACGCGTCCAATTCGAGAGATGGAAATCGTCGTACGCAGTTTTAAAAACAACACTCGCCCAGACTTACGACCAAAACGTTTTCAATTTAAAGAGTTCCGCCAACTGATGAACTTGTTAGATTCGTTGTGGTTACAATTGACCAACCACATGGATGAATTGGAGATTCGTAACCAAGATTTACGGAAAGCTAACCAGCAAGTGCAGGACACCAATGCTCAGCTCGCCAATTTTAACCAAGAGTTGGAGCTCCGAGTTGAAGAGCAAACGGCGGAGTTGCGTGTCAACTTAACGCGAGAAGAAGCCCACCAAGAGAAGTTAATGACTTTAATTAACTTTACCACGAGTCATGCAGGTATTGGTTATCATGCTATTCCAGGAGTGATTAACTCTGGGTTGAATCGTCTGATAACAAGTTCAGATATGCGGTTTAGTTTTAGCCATCCAAAGGGAGGGCAGATCAAAACGATGCGCTCATCCACAGGAACCGTACTTGGTTATTTCGATTATGGTCAGTATGAGATGAATGAAGAAGAACGCATTCTGATCGAACTATTCAAAAAGCAGCTCTACTCTTGGTTGGAACTAGAAGATTTTGCTCGTCGAGACAAGCTTTCACGTTGTCTAAATAGAAAAGCATTCGATGAAGATTATGAGTTCGCTTGCCAGTCGTTGGTAAACGGGCGATGGAAGTCAATAGCGATTATTATCATCGACATTAACGGATTAAAAATGTTGAACGATAACTATGGTCACGACCGTGGTGATTTGTTAATCGCAAAATCAACACAATTGATTAAGTCCGTACTAAAAGAGGAATTCATGCTTTACCGAATCGGTGGTGATGAATTTGCGGTGATTGCGAAAAATATTGATAGCACGGCGCTTGATGCACTAACCCTCTCTCTGGAAGTTGCGCAAGAAGACAAGTGGATAGAACTCTCAGAACATAAGCGTCACCCAGTTAAGTTCTCAGTTGGTGGGGCATCAAGCGAGGGGACCTCTCTTGATAACTTGTTCTCCATGGCAGATGAAGCCATGTATGAGCGTAAGAGAGCGTTCTATGAGAGCACAGAAGACGATTCAAGAAAGACGTAGTTTCGATATACGATGAATACATAAGAAAGCCCTCACTCCTTATAGGGGGGGAGGGCTTTCTTTTTCGCCTGTTATTAATGAGGCTGCCTTGTCACTTTAAGTGAAGCGTCAAAGGTTTTGCTACTGCGATAGACTGAATAGGGGAAGCATCATCTAATGGGTAAGAGATACTTGAGCTGATAATACCTGCATTGTACAAGCAATAAACAATGTCTAGTTTGATATTATTCTGCTCCAATTCAATTCCTGTAAATACGGTACCGCAATCGGCGATCTCAGTTAAGTTCAAGGCTTTTTGCAGAGATATTTTAAGTAGGCGATCTTCAGAGTCGTAGCTAAATGATCTGACCGCAAAGTCATCAATGTCGATGACTGATTGATTGTCGTCATCGGTATCGAGGAAAATCGGGTTTACTTTATCCCTGTATCGAATTGATAGCGAATCTTTTTCATGCTTTTCACCTGTGAACAAGTCTGTTTCGCGCGTCAAAGATTGATCATAGTGATTGTATTCTGACTTTGGATAGCATCTATGAAATGAAAAAACCTTAAATTGCTAAGTAGTTTTATTTTCATGCACTTACGTGAAAATAATTTAATAAACAAAGATACTATTTGTGCTTTTCACTTGTTTGTAAGAATGATTGAACTGATACGTTATAGTAAGTTCCCTAATCAACCTTAAGCATATTAATGAATGCTAAAATGGTATTTGCCTATAAATTTGTTTCAATCACAAATATGATGACGACAAATAATGATATCAACGAACGCGGCGCGAGAAGTAAGTTGCAGCAAAAAGGCAAGAATAGAAACTTTATCGAGCGTAAAGGCTAGTGAATTTTCAAGATCGTTGCTATTCGGAGGAAGGCCAATAACGACGAAGCAAAACGTTGTCGACATTGACCTTAACGTGGCGAAAAATTGATGAGCTGTTTGTTATTCGATGTTTATTATCAGCAAATGCAATGTGGGTGCTCTAGACATGTGTCGCATTCGCGCTCCGTACAGACACCACAGCAAGTTAATAAGTAAAGAAACTCCGGTTGAGTAAATAGCTCACTGGTTTCGATGTACATGACAGCACGCGTATAGCGTTTTGAACCAACTTTAATTGCGCCAACAGGATTTTCACTTTCATAGGCTGCAACGCTAAATCCCATTTTTAACATGACATCCACAGAGCTCTTTAAGGTCACGCTCGCATAGTAGTGATGAATATGCGCATTTTGAGCGAGGAAAGTAAACTCAGTGTGCAATTGCCTGCGAAATACTCGTTCGCTTTTCGAATGTTGGCTAATCGCGTAGTAGGAATATGTACCTTTGTCTTTCAATGGTTTCGTTAATCTCAGATCGATGGTATCGATGGGAAGACGATTTCGCTTTGTCCTATCAATTTCGTTTTCTAACGTTGGGTCGCTAAAAAACATACCAATGTTATGACCAACCAGTTTACCTCTTGATAAGTACTTATAAGCGATCGCGCGGCCATCCTTTTGATATTCGACCAGATCGATTGAAGAGAGGTTGTGTTTGATATTGAGCGACTTTAATTGGTCGTGAAAGTTGTTCAAACTATGAATAAAGTCTTGCTCATTATTTTGACTCAGCTCCTCCTCTTCGATGTACTCGTGCTCGACTTGGCGTACACTGTTGTAATCAATGCCAGATATGATTGACATCGCATCCTGATACCGTTGCTTTAGCGACAGCTCGAATTGCTCGACATCTTCTTTTAGCGATAAATCTAGCCCTAGGCTACATAAGTACGGCAGCAAATTATTCTCGAATGCACGAAGCACTCTTACTCGTCGACTAAGGCTTGGTTGAGTGATGCCTCTTTCCCATCTACTGAAGGTGACGCAATCTATATTTGCTAAATCACCACCTAATAGATTTAGCCTAATCGATGCTTGCTCCTGAGTTAACCCTAACGCGGTTCTTATTGATTTTAGATAACTCCCGAACACCTTACTTTCTCCCATATATCTAAAACATGTCCATAGCTAATTGTTATTCTTCGTTTAAGTTATGTGCATGACATTCCTCTACCGAATAGTTTTAAGGTCATAAACGATATTCGGTTTGCGACCTTCCTTCTAAAATTGATACGGCTGATAGGAGGTTGAAAATGCATTAATATTCATGTCGTATTTATTCATAAATATCATAAGAATCGTATTATGTTTGATATTAAATTGAGAAGGCATTTGTGCTATTGAGCAATGAATAGATGCCTAGTTCTCGCATTTTTTGTCTTAATTTTGGGATGGATAGCCCTGAAATTACAGCATTTTTGAGAATTTAGAGTAAAACTTGATGATGTATTTACAATTATACGTGCTGTAAATTATTTCTTGGTCTTATCTTAAAAGTGAGAAATGTTCATATCAGATAACATATTTCATATGGGTATATTAGATATTTATTTAAGGTTATTTGCCGAACTTAGCCTTATTCGGCTGCCAGTAGAGTCATTATTCTAAATTAATGGCGGCGATGAATCGTCCGACATTAATTTAGAGAGTCTTTATGTTTTGGTTAACAACGTTTGCTATGACGTTGATGTTGGTGAAGTAGGTATATCATTGAAGATTGTGCTAACAATATCGATGTATCTATTTTAAGTAAGCATTTGCGATAGGCCGTTTTACCTATCGTTACTGAACCTGATTTATCAGGGCTATCATAGGCCACTTTTTCGGCCCCTAAGCTGACAAGGTATTCCGAGAACTGATTATCAAACGAGTAATAGTAGAGGCTGGTAATGTTGGATCTTGCAGCAAGATAATCCACTAAGGTTGGGTGAAGCATCATAAAGACTTGCTGGTTTGCGGCGTATCGACTCAGGCAGCAAAGTGCGAGTTCTCTATTTTCAGTATAAGGTTTCGCTAAACTAAACGGTAATGTATGTTCCGGTCTAGTAAAGAGTGATTCGAGATCTTCTATTTTGAATAAAAAAGAGATGGAGTGCCCTCTGACTTTATGGCTTTCTTCATCTAGGTAAACGTTGGCGATAACTTTATCTTCTTTATGAAAGCTCAATAAGTCTAAGTCAATCAAACCAGGGTAGTGTGCATCGGCATTGATAAAGAAGTTCTTCAATCGGCTGGCATGATCTGCGGTTTCATTCGAGAACATCGATTCTTCAATGATTTTAGTGTCTTTCTGAGGTTTCAATTCTTCGTATTCAGAAGACATTAGTAGCGCACGTTGCGAGTGAAAACGATCATAGAGAATATCATCTAATATCGTTCCTTCTGATGGGGCTTCTATTGTCAGCAAATACGGCTTGAGATCCAAAGTCAGTTGTCGTAGCACTTTGATTGCTTTTACCGAGTTTGGGGTTGTGGCGTTTCTTTCCCAGCGGCTAATGGTGACAGAGTCAACCGAGGTGAATTCTGGGCTAGATAGATTTAGTTTTGTGGCAAGTTCCCTTTGCGTTAATCCATGTTGAATTCTCAACTGCTTTAGATAATCTCCAAACATAAACTTACCTTGTTTTTATTATTGAAATGAACCAACTAACAATTGCTCGTTACATTATGGTCGTTGAACATTAAGCATAGTGGTTTTTCAGAAGCAGTAATAATTCTGGCCTTGTTAGCCATACCGCACTATCTAATTTGAGCAAGCAACGCATGTATTTTTCATGGCCGATTTTAACGATGCCATGCTTATTGGGTGTGTCGAACGCGACCTTTTCGGCCCCAATGTTGATCATGTAATCGGCTGTTAGCTTATCGACTGCGTAGTAATAAAGATCATGAACATTTGCGTGTCTCGCAAGGTAATCGATCCCTGTTTGATGATCGATCCAGAAGGTGGGCTCATCAGAGCAAAAGTGGGTGAGTGTGCAAATCGCCATTTTTTTGTTTTGAGAATAAGCTTTCGTTTTCTTTATCGGGATTTTCAAGAAAGGGGAGCAAAAGTAATCATTGAGATCTTCTGCATGAAAGAAGAAAGAGAGAGAGTGCCCAAGTAGCTTACCCGAATCTTCATTAATGTATTTTTTCCCGTAGATTTTGTGTTCTATCTGATGTTGGTATAGGTCTAAGTCGAATAGTGCTTCGTTTTCAATACCGATGCTGTTGAGAAAGTTCTTCAATCCCTCTTCATATTTCTCTGAACGCGATTCAAATAAGGGGAGCTCTTTTACGTCATCTTCTGCAGTTTCTTTTGATGACTGATAAGAGGAACCCATTAACACATCCCAAGGAGAACGGTATCGATCTTTCAAATAGTTGTTGATTTGGGTCCTGTTTTCTTCAACCTCCAATGAAAGTAAGTACGGACGAAGATCATTGGTCAGTGAGCGTAAGACTTTGACTGCTCTAATCGGGTTAGGTGCTGTGCTATTACGCTCCCAGCGACTCACTGTGACAGAGTCAATAGATACAAATTCTGAGTCGATCAAATTTAGTTTTACCGCAAGCTCCTTTTGCGTAAGGCCCGCCTCGACCCTAAGTTGCTTCAGGTAATCCCCAAACATATAAACCTCATAATAAATTGAATATTATTAAATTCTTACCGGAGTCTACATAAATTGTAGTTGTTATTTTAATGTTAGGTAGTGTTACCGTTAACCATGTCAATAATATGTCTGAGTTTGGTTATATCCTTTCATACTCCGGTTTTTAAAAGGATATCGCAGCGTCTTGCTATGCGTTTTGTAACAGAGAGATGACTTCTGGACGAGATAGCCAATTGGCACTGTCCACTCGATATAAACAACGTTTGAATGACTGATTTCCAATTTTGACGATGCCATCTTCATCTGGTGTATCGAATGCAACCTTTTCCGCATTTAAACTTTCCATATAATTCACCGACCATTGGTCAATCGCGTAAAAGTAGATGTCATGTATATTGGCATGAGTGGCGACAAATCTCGCCCCTGATGCATTGTTTTCCCAAAACACGGCTTCGTTGGATGAATAACGAGATACCGTGCACATGGCCATGACTCTATTTGAAGAATAACTGCGAGATTGTTGAACTGGTAGTGGAAAATAAGGGGACGAAAAGTATTGCCTTAGCTCGTTGGCATCGAGTAAAAAAGCAATTCTGTGTCCTAATATTTCCTTCGTATTTTTGTCGATGAATTTTCGGGCAAACAATTTTTTGTCTAATTGGTATTGATATAAATCAACATCAAAAAGTGCCTTATTGTCGAGGTCAATATTGCTAAAAAAGTGTTTGAGATTCGCTAAGTAAACGTCTTGATCGCTTTCTAGTAATGGGCATTCTAAGACTTCTCCTGCCGGAGTTGGTACGTCGTAAGACGACGCCATTAAGGTCGCCCATGGCGATTTAAAACGATACTCTGCTATTTCAGCAAGCAGGTTTTTATCTACTTTCGCTGGCAACTGACGCAAAAAAGGCATCAAGTTTGTCGTTAGCACTCTTAAAATCTTTATCGCTTTAATAACCGTGGGGGCGGTCGTTCCTCTTTCCCATCGACTGATAGTCACTGGGTCGATGGAGGCAAACTCGGCGCTTGCAAGGTTAAGCTTAGTGGCAAGCTCTTTTTGTGTTAATCCAATCTCTTCCCGCACTTGCTTTAAATAGCCGCCAAACATCAAATACCTCTCTCATTCTGTTTTTATATTAGGTTATTGATTGCTATGTCATTATAGAAGGCGCATAGCAAAGCTCAAGGAATCCCATTTTTCGATGCCTACAGTTGTGCGTTTCGTTGATTTACTCTTTCGGGCTGACAAATACTTTTGAATGGTGTTATGTATGAGTAATTTAACCAAGGAGGATAAATGTAAGCAGGTCTTTGCTGATATTAGTAAGGGAGCATTCTATCCAATCTTTCAACCGATCTATGGTATGCGGCAAGATCTCCTTCTAGGAGCAGAAGTGTTAACGCGATGGAATACGCCTCGTTGTATTGAGTCTTCATTTCGTTGTATCGAAGAGGAGGGGTACGCAAACCAATTTACCAAGCGTTTATTTCAAAAACTTACCAAGCAATTGAAAATGTTGCCGAGCTCTGTCCGATTTATTTCGGTCAATATTCCGCCTTCATATCTAGCGAGCGTTTCATTTTTGGCAGATGTTTTACCTCTATTACAGTCTTGCAACCGAGGTAAAATGACTCTCTGGTTAGAGATTACCGAGAAAAACCAATATCCGACGGAAGTTGCTGATCAACATATGTTTCAAATGAACAGAAAGGTTTGCCAGCGTTTGGGTATCAAAATTGCCTTGGATGATTTTGGTAGTGCGAATCACAGAGATGAAGCCATCATTCGTTATGTTGAGCCCGATATTGTCAAAATGGATCGCAGCTTATTAACCATGAGGGGAGAACAGTATGAGATATTTTGGCAGTGTTTAAGCCTTTGGAAGCAAAAGTACCAATTTGACCTTGTTGCAGAAGGAATAGAGACTCCGGACGACTTGAATTTTGTACGACGTTTGTGTGTGGATTATGCACAAGGTTACTATTTACACCGACCTACACTACGCAGCGATCTTGACGACAATTTGTCATTCGACACATTGGCACAAAGCCAACGGTTACTCAAAAGAGCGTAGCTCGCTATTCCCCATTTACTTGTTGATTCAACCAGCCAATGAAGAGCGCTAATTTAGGTGAGTGCTTCTCGTTAGCCGTAACGACATAATATTTCTGTTTGCATTGCAGAGTTTGGTTTTTAAAAGGGGTGATCAGTTCGCCGGATTTAAGTCGTTTGTCCACCAGCGATAGTCGACCGATAGCAACGCCTGCATTGTGCATTGCGGCACTAACGGCCAAATCGGAACGGTCGAATGAAATGCTTGGAATATCGTCAATGCCTGTTATGCCTTGTTGCTTTGCCCACAGCGCCCATTCATCGTGATGAGAGTTGTAATCCCATGCTTGGTTGTCGTGAAGTAGGGTGGCGTTTACCAAATTCGCTGGCTTTTCAAATAGGTTAAATTGTTCTGCATATGTTTGAGTGCAGACCGGGATTATCTCTTCGCTCATCAGTTCTTTCGACCACAACTTTTCTGGCATCTGCTCATCGAAATAGATCGCAGCATCGATGCCATAGCCTTGGAAATTGACGTTCTCATTGCCAGTAAGAATATTCAGCTCGATGGAAGGGTGTTTTTGCTTAAATAGGTACAACCTAGGTACGAGCCAACATTGGGCAAAAGAAGGGCGAGAGTAAATCGTCAGCTCTCCGGAGACTTCGCCATTTCTGACTTCCATTACCTCTTGATTTAACTCGTTGAGTGTTCTGTTCAAGGCGAGATAAATACGTTCACCTTCTTCTGTGAGCGTGATTTTGCGGTGAGAGCGGGTAAACAAGGCAATGCCAAGCTCTTCTTCAAGCTTGTTGATACGGTGAGAGATGGCGCTAGGCGTCATGGAGAGTTCTTCTGCCGCAAGAGAAAATGAACTGTGTCGTGCTGCCACTTCAAAAGTATGAAGCTTGGAAAGTTGAAAGCTATTGATGCGTTGGTTCTTGGCGAAAATATTGTCTCTGGTGTACATGTGCGTCAACGAGTAGAACTTGATAAAACACATAATAACGGTGTTGTTATAGTTAGCTTCACCTATTGGTTGAAAAATTCACTAAACGTCGTATAAATCACGCTTTTGTTTCAATTCACTTCATCTAAAGGTGAGTTTTGATCGTTTGTCAGGGCTATGGATTCCTCGTTTAATTGCAGTCAATTAAAACAACAACATAGGTCTGAACATGGAATCCAACCTTTGGGTCATTACTACCCTCATAACGAGTATCTTAATGATCGTTTTTGCGATCGTTAAGTTTAAACTCCATCCTTTTTTAGCGCTGTTACTCGCCAGTTTTTACGTTGGCGGGATGATGGGCATGCAACCTTTAGAGATGGTCAGTGCTATCGAAAGTGGCATTGGCGGAACGCTTGGTTTTCTTGCTGTCGTGATTGGTTTAGGCACCATACTCGGCAAGATGATGGAAGTGTCTGGAGCGGCAGAACGAATAGGCCTTACCCTACAAAAGATTCGCTGGCTCTCACCTGAAGTAATTATGGTGTTAATCGGTCTTGTTTGCGGAATTACTCTATTCGTAGAAGTTGGCGTGGTACTGCTAATTCCACTGGCTTTTTCGATTGCGAAAAAAACCAATACCGCACTTTTAAATCTCGCCATTCCGCTTTGTACCGCCTTGATGGCAGTGCACTGTATTGTTCCTCCACACCCTGCCGCATTGTTTGTGACCAATGAACTTGGTGCTGATATCGGTTCTGTGATTTTCTATGGCTTACTCATAGGTTTGGTTGCGTCTTTAGTTGGCGGTCCGCTGTTCTTGAAGATGATGGGTGCTCGTCTACCTTTCAAAACCGTACCTGAAGAGTTCACCTCACTAGAAGTGAAAGATGAAGCACAATTACCATCTTTGGGGGCGACGCTATTCACCGTGATGTTACCTATTGCGCTGATGCTGTTAAAAACGGCGGCAGAACTCAATATGGAACATGGCAGTGCGCTGTACACCACTTTGGAGTTTATCGGTAACCCAATTACAGCAATGTTTATCGCCGCTTTTGTTGCTTATTACATGTTAGGTATTAAGCAGAACATGGGCATGAGTGTACTGCTTGAGAAAACGGAAGGTGCATTTTCTTCGATTGCCAACATCTTGCTGATTATTGGCGCTGGTGGTGCATTCAACGGCGTATTAAAGGGCAGTGGTTTGGCGGATGTATTGGCACAGTTACTTTCTAATCTCGATATGCATCCGATCCTTCTTGCATGGCTTGTCGCGATTATTCTGCATGCGGCAGTGGGCTCTGCCACCGTTGCCATGATGGGCGCGACGGCAATTGTGGCTCCATTACTCCCACTTTATCCGAACGTAAGTCCAGAAATCATTACTCTGGCTATAGGCTCTGGCGCAATTGGTTGTACGATAGTGACCGATTCGCTCTTTTGGTTGGTGAAGCAATATTGCGGAGCCACGATGACAGAAATCTTCAAGTACTACACGACAGCGACATTCATTGCCTCTTTTGTTGCATTAGCAGGCACATTCCTTCTGTCGTACATGATCTAATAAAGGTAAACAATAATGACTACGCATAACGTAAACGCACTAGTAGCAGAATTCCCTTTGGTTGAGCGACTCATTGGGTTAGAAGAGGTGGTTTGGTTCAACCCAAATATCACCACACTTGAAGAAGGTCTACCATACGTTGGCTTATGTGCTGCTAACATCAAAGACGCGAGTGAACGACTAAAACGCTTTGCTCCATACTTAATGAAAGCTTTCCCTGAAACGGCGGCCTCTAATGGAATCATTGAATCAAGCGTGGTCGACATCGACAAGATGAAGTCGTGCTTGGAAGCGCAATACGATACTCAAATTCTTGGGCGTTTGATGCTTAAAAAAGACAGCCATTTGCCTATTTCAGGTTCTATCAAGGCGCGTGGCGGTATTTATGAAGTGTTGACACATGCAGAGAAGTTGGCGATTGAAGCTGGGCTTCTGAGTGAAAGTGATGATTACAGCAAATTGGCGAGTGAAGAGCTTCGTCAGTTCTTTCAGCAATACAGCATTGCCGTAGGTTCAACCGGAAATCTGGGCATGTCTATCGGCATCATGAGTGCAAAACTCGGCTTCTCTGTATCGGTTCATATGTCGGCAGATGCGAGAGAGTGGAAGAAAAACAAACTGCGTTCTCACGGCGTAAACGTGGTGGAGTACGAGCAAGATTACGGTGTTGCTGTAGAGCAGGGACGCAAAGAAGCGGAAAAAGATCCAACTTGCTTCTTCATTGATGATGAAAACTCTCAAACCTTGTTCTTAGGTTATTCCGTTGCAGGTGAACGCTTAAAGCAACAGTTTGATGAGACGGGTATTGTCGTTGATTCGAACCACCCTCTGTTTGTTTACCTACCTTGTGGGGTGGGCGGTGGTCCTGGCGGCGTGGCGTTCGGCTTGAAGATGGCTTTTGGTGACGATGTGCATTGTATCTTCGCGGAGCCGACACACTCTCCGTGTATGCTGCTTGGTGTGCACACCGGCTTGCATGATGACATCGCGGTGCAAGATCTTGGCATCGACAACATTACTGCTGCTGATGGTTTAGCGGTAGGTCGTGCGTCAGGTTTTGTTGGTCGAGCAATGGAAAGACTGCTTGATGGTTACTACACCATCACGGATGAACGCATGTATCACCATCTAGGCGAGTTAAGTGAGCTGGAAGATATTCGTTTAGAGCCATCGGCGCTAGCGGGCATGGTTGGCGCGGTGCATGTTTCTAACGATAAAGCTTACCAGGCGCGAATGCAGTTTACTGAAGAGAAATTAAACAACGCGACTCACTTAATTTGGGCGACCGGTGGCGGCATGGTACCGGAAGAGGAAATGTCGGCTTATCTGGCCAAGTCAGGTCGTTAACAAATTTTGCACTTGTTATAGGAACAGCGAGAGTAAAAAGAAAAGGGCTCATCAATTGATGAGCCCTTTGTCTATTTGAATCCCAGTATTACAGAGATTGTAATAGCTGGTGGTAACGACCTTTTTCTGCAAGCAGTGCTTGGTGGCTACCTTGTTCGATGATTTCGCCTTGTTCCATCAAACAGATGTTGTCCATGCTTTCCAACTCAATCAAACGGTGAGTAATGAATACGACCGTTTTATTGGTGAAGTGTTGCTTGAACAGTTCCATCACTGTTTGTTCAGTACGCTTGTCTAGACCTTCAGTTGGCTCATCAAGCAGTAGGATAGGAGCGTCACGCAATAGCGCGCGAGCAATACCGATACGACGCTTCTCACCACCAGAAAGTTGACGACCGCCGTCACCTAGCCAAGCATCCAGTCCTGGTTCATCTAATAGATTCGCCAAATCCACTTTAGTCAGGATATCAGCCAGCTGTTCATCCGTTGCTTCTGGAGCCGCAAGCAATAGGTTGTCACGCAGTGTGCCATTAAGTACATCTACACGTTGGCTAACTACTGTGATCGCAGCGCGCAGATCGGATTCGCTCCAATCTTGCAGAGGCGCACCACCAATGCTCACTTGACCTTGGTTTACATCCCAGTAGCGACAAAGCAATTGAATAAGCGTCGATTTACCTGAACCGGTTTGGCCAACAATCGCCGTTTTTGAGCCCTGTGGCAGTGACAGTGTCAGGTCTTTCAGCACTTTTTGCTGGCCATCAGGGTAGGTGAAATCAACCTTGTCGAACTCAATATTTAACGGCTTATCACCTTCACGCTTCGATGTTTCTGGGAAGACAACGTCCGGCTCAGCTAGCGTGATTTCGTTTAATCGACGTGCTGAAGTCAGTGTTTGACCTAGATATTGGAAAGCACCAGCAATTGGCATCAGAATTTCAAAGCTTGCCATGGTTGCAAACGCGAACAGTGCAATCCAAGGATCTGGTGCACGACCACCAACACCATCCGCAGCAAACCAAAGCATTGCAACAAGGGTTAAGCCGTTAGCGAGCATCAACAAGCCAGATGCCATACCAGTGAGGTTTGCGTTAACAAACTGGTTGGATAGCAGCTGTTTTTGCTTTTCTAGAATCACGTTACGGTAACGCTCTTCTGCACCAAACAGGCTCAGTTCGCTATAACCTTGTAGCCAGTCCAGTGTTGCAACGCGCAGTTGTGCTTTGTTTTGAGTCAGATGTTCGCCGTTATGTTTGCCCAGCTTGTAGAACAATACCGGCCACACCAACAGCATTACCGTTAGGATACCGCCAAGCAGTAGCGCAAGGTGCCAGTCAAAGAAGGCAAGTACCGCGGTTAGCGACAAGATACCGAAGATGCCAACAATCACAGGGCTGACAAGACGCAAGTAAACGTGATCCATCGCGTCTACGTCTGCCACTAGACGGTTTAGCAGATCCGCATCACGCAGAGTCGAAACGCGACCAGGGATCAGTGGTGCAAGCTTCTTGAAGAAGAAGATACGCAGATCCGTCAGTAGTTTGAATGTTGCATTGTGGCTAACTACACGCTCACCCCAACGGCCCGCAGTACGTGCCATCGCGGCGCCACGAACGCCGGCGCCCGGAAGCATGTAGTTGAAAGTTTCACGAGCAATAGTCAAGCCCGCGACGGCAGCCGCAGAGATAAACCAACCGGATAAGGTGAGTAGGCCAATAGAAGCAGCCAGCGTTAGAAACGCCAGAAGCATGCCGAGTGACAAACCAAACCAATGCTTTTTATACAGTTTTAGATAAGGGAGTAAATCACGCATCTAAGTTCCCCTTGTCTGATTCACGTTGAGCTAGGTTGGCAGCCAACATCTCTTTAAACAAACCATCTTGTGAAGCCAACGTTGCGTAATCGCCACGTTGAACGATTTGACCCTCTTGCATCACCAGAATCTGGGAGACATTCTGCAGCGGTGCGAGTTGGTGGGTGATCATCAAGTTAGTGGTGGACTTAGTGTATTTACCGATGCCTTCCATAACCAATTTCTCGCTTCGAGCATCCAAACTTGCAGTTGGTTCATCAAGTAGCCAGAAACGGCCGTTTTGTAACATCGCACGAGCAAGAGCAAGGCGCTGTGCCTGACCAACAGACAAACCGCCAGAGCGATCTGAGATTTGGTAATCCAGACCGTGCATTTCAACAAACTCTGCAGCGTGGGAGTCACTCAGTACAGAGTGGACTTGCTGGTCTTGAATATCCTGCTTACCTAGAGTGACGTTGTCACGAATGCTGCCGTGCAAAAGCATTGGGTTTTGACCAATCCAGCTGATGGTTTCGCGCCATGTCGCCAAATCCAACTCGGAAAGTTCACATCCGTTAATCTTTAAGCTGCCTTTGTATGGCATAAAACCAAGGATGGTATTTACTAAGCTGGTTTTACCTGCACCACTTGGGCCAACCAGTGCGGTGCTTTGATTCGCTTCTAGCGAGAAGGATAGGGGACCAGCAAGCTGTTTACCTTCAGGGCTGAAGATAACAAGATCTTGAGCTTCGATATGAATCGCTGCGTTTTGTTCTACAGCCTTGTTGCCGTCTTTAACTTGGTCTACATCTAGCTCTAGAAATTCAACAATGCTTTCTGCTGCACCGACTGCTTGTTGCTTCGCATGGTAGAAGGTACCAAGGTCACGTAATGGCTGATAGAACTCAGGTGCAAGGATCAGAATAAATAGACCAGCAAACAGCGTTACACCTGTGCCGTAGTAACCGAAGTTGAGCTCTCCGATATAGCTAAAGCCAAAGTAAACTGCCGTAATCGCAATTGAGATAGAAGTGAAGAACTCAAGAACTGCTGAAGATAGGAATGCAATCTTCAATACATCCATTGTACGAGTACGGAAAACTTCAGATGCACCTTTTAATGTCTCGGTTTCTGATTGAGTACGGTCGAACAAACGGATGGTTGTCATTGCTTGCAAACGGTCATAGAAGTGACCAGATAAACGTTGCAGCGCTTTGAAGTTCTTACGGTTTGCGTCAGCGGCTTTCATACCCACCAATGCCATAAACATTGGAACCAATGGTGCAGTAATCAGGAAAATTAAACCGGCTGCCCAGTTAATTGGGAAAACCACCACTAGGATGATGAAAGGCACCAAAACAGACAACGACATTTGTGGAAGGTAGCGAGAGAAGAAATCTTGCATGTCTTCTACTTGCTCTAGGATCAACGTTGCCCAACTACCTGCTGGCTTACCTTTGATATAAGCAGGACCAAGTTGGTGAACTTTATCGAGAATCAGTTGGCGGATGTAAACGCGGATCTGTTCGCCGCAACGATATCCAGCGATTTCGCGTCCCCAAGTACAAGCTGCGCGACCGATAACAGTGACACCAAGTCCGACGAAGTACCAAACGAGTTCGGATTTGTCGACTTGTTCAATAATGAGTTGGTGGAGAATGGAGGCGAGCAGGGCTGCTTGAGCCAATAAAAACACGCTTGATAGTACGCCTAGGCCTATCGCAACCATCAGCCAGCGCTTGGCCAACTTACTCTGTTGCTTAAGCCACTTATTCAAGCTGCTTTGCTTTTTCTTATCCATCGTGAAGGCTTAATGATAATTGTTTTAATGAGGCGGTAGTATACAAAAGAAAACCCAGCGGGAATACCGCTGGGCTTTAAGGATATGACACAAATGTGAAAAGTTATTTGTCAGTAAGTGCGTCTAAGAAGCGTTCTGCATCTAAAGCTGCCATACAGCCAGTACCTGCAGAGGTGATTGCTTGACGGTAGTTATGATCCATCACGTCGCCTGCTGCAAACACACCTTCGATGCTGGTTTGCGTTGCGTTACCTTCAAGGCCGGATTGAACGAGGATGTAACCATCTTTCATATCGACTTGGCCTTCGAAGATTTGCGTGTTTGGTTGGTGACCGATTGCGATGAATGCACCCATTACATCGATATCTTCTGTCGCACCGCTGTTCACGTCTTTAATGCGAACACCCGTTACCCCCATGTCGTCGCCTAGCACTTCATCTAGTGTACGGTCAGTGTGAAGAACGATATTACCGCTTTCAACTTTATCCATCAGGCGTTTTACAAGGATCTTCTCAGCGCGGAATGAATCGCGGCGGTGGATCAGGTGCACTTCTGATGCAATGTTTGATAGGTAAAGCGCTTCTTCAACAGCAGTGTTACCACCGCCCACAACCGCCACTTTCTGATTACGGTAGAAGAAACCATCACAAGTTGCACAAGCTGAAACGCCGCGACCTTTAAATGCTTCTTCAGATTCAAGACCTAGGTATTTCGCTGATGCGCCAGTAGAGATGATCAACGCATCACAAGTGTACTCACCAGAGTCACCTTTCAGACGGAATGGACGTTGAGACAGATCCACTTCGTTGATGTGATCGAACACGATTTCTGTTTCGAATCGTTCTGCGTGTTCTTTCATGCGTTCCATCAAACCTGGGCCAGTAAGACCTTCTGCATCACCAGGCCAGTTTTCTACTTCAGTTGTGGTCGTTAGCTGACCACCTTGCTGCATTCCCGTTACTAGCACAGGGTTTAAGTTAGCACGCGCTGCGTATACTGCTGCGGTGTAACCTGCTGGGCCAGAACCAAGAATTAATAATTTACAGTGTTTTACGTCGCTCATTATGGCTCCATAGAGGGCTGAACATTTCTCCCGATTGTATGGAAATTCTTAGTGCTTTAAAAGCATAAACGAAAGGAGCGGATCGAATTATTGGTTATAGGTTAGAACTTGCTGATGTTTATGGAGAGGCGTTCCAGACTAGAATAAAATTCTGTTTATAGTAGAGAGTTCTAGTTTCAAATACTGCGCAAGCTCCGTTCTGAATATTTAAACTGCTGTTGATATTAATTGTAGTGCTAAGTGTCGTTTTTTCTTTTTTGTTGAAGCTATCAACGTCAAATTCTGGTAATTGCAGAATATTTGCGTATCCTAAGATGTAAATTAAATGTTAATTCAAACAAGCTAGATGTGCCTCATTAAAGGAGCCAATGATGTTACATTCACGAGAGAACACCCTACATTTAACTCAGCTCAGCATGGCAGCGATTGAGCAACTTTCTCCTTCCTTCGAAGGCCTACCTCGTACGGAACACGCCGACGGTCAATATCGTCTTCGTCGTTACTCCGTGGTTGGGTTTGAAAACGGTCAGGTGGTCGATTTAAACAAAAACAGCTTTGTACAATCTTCTGATATCAACCGTTTCCAAGGTGATGTGATTCGCCAGTTTGAGCCGATTGAAAAAGGGATTCTTTCCAGTGAAGGTTTCCGTGAAATGTGTGAGTTATTCGTTAACGCAAACCACTTACCAGACGGTCAGGAAATCGAGATCCATCAAATTCGAATTACTGCGATTTACGATGAAACCCAAGTTGCACCGGAAGGGGTACACCAAGATGGTTTTGACCACATTGCATTAGTCGGTGTCGGGCGTCATAACATCATGGGTGGCGACATCATGCTTTACAGCAGCCACAACCAAGCGCCTTTTTTCCGTAAAGTATTGGAAAATGGCGAAGTGGCAATGCTGGCAGACAGCAAACTGTGGCACAACGCGGTGCCAATTCGCTCAGTGATTAATGACCAAGAAGGTCATATGGATGTATTTGTACTGACAGCGACGGATAAACGAAATGAACTTCAATCTTAATCAGATCCGAGAACAATTTCCCGCACTGGCGCAATACCACAATGATCGCCCAGTGACCTTTTTTGATGGACCCGGTGGTTCACAAGTGCCGCAGTCGGTACTCGATAGCATGGTGAGCTACCTTGGAAGATTCAATTCGAACCTCGGCGGGCATTATTTCTCAAGCCAAGCGACGGTTGATGTAATGCAATCGGCACGCGAATCAGCGCAAGCTCTGCTAAACGCACCGTCCTCGGGCAATATTGTGTTTGGCGCGAATATGACCTCGCTGACATTCCAGCTAAGTCGCGCTATTAGTCGAGATTGGAAAGAGGGTGATGAGATCATTGTTTCAGCCCTAGACCATTACTCTAACGTGTCGAGTTGGCAACAAGCAGCAGAAGATAAAGGCGTGGTGGTTCACCAAGTCAGAGTTAATGAAGAAGATTGCACGCTGGATCTTGCGCATCTTCAGAGCTTGTTGAATGAGAAAACGCGTTTAGTGGCGGTGACTTACGCATCGAACACCACCGGCTCGATTGTTGATATGCACCAAGTGGTCAAAATGGCACACAGTATCGGCGCTCAAGTTTATGTGGATGCCGTGCATTATGCGCCCCACCATCTAGTCGATGTGCAAGCATTAGGGTGTGATTTCTTGGCATGTTCTGCGTACAAGTTTTTTGGACCACATGTAGGAATTGCGTACGTAGCAGACCAGTGGTTACACAGTGTTAAGCCCTACAAAGTTGAACCTGCGACTAACATTGGACCGGGGCGCTTTGAAACCGGAACACAGAGCTTTGAAGGCTTGGCGGGCGTCACAGCTGCGGTTGAATACTTAGCCCAGTTTGGTGATGAAGATGCATCACTTCGTCAGCGTTTAGAGCAAAGCTATGCGTTATACAGCCAACATGAGCAGCAATTGAGTGAGCATTTCTTGCAGCGTTTAGGGGCGCTGGACGGCGTGAACTTGTTTGGTATTAACAATGAAAGCAATCAACTGAGAACGCCAACTTTCGCGCTCACTTTTGATAAATACGCTCCAGAGTTCATCGCGAAGACGTTGGGCGAGCACAATATCTGCGTCTGGAACGGGCACTTCTATGCACTAGGACTCGTTCGCCAGTTAGGCTTAGAAGAGTCGGGCGGCGTGGTTCGAATCGGTTGTATGCACTACAACACGACGGCAGAAATCGACATGTTGTTTGATGTGTTAGAAAACATCCTCGACGCGTAAGAATCGAAGACGACACAAACTAAAAGCTCGAGCCAGGTGCTCGAGCTTTTTCGTTTCTTTTATTCCATGAGCCGAGAGCTTATTCGCTCACTTCAACTTCATAAGAGGTGAACTTACGCACGTTGATCACGCCAGTATCGAAGATCAGGTATTGGCCTTTAATACCTTGCAATGTACCTGTAACAACTGGGTTTTTATCGAAGTTGTGCGAGGTGATTTTAGTCGGATGCTGCTGAACTGGGTAGCTTAGAGAAGTGATGTTTTCGCTCAACACTTCAATTGCGTCATCGCCATACTGCTGTTTAATCTCAGCGATTTTGTCTTCCACTAATGGCAGTAGTTCTGCAAAGCGATCTTGCAGTTCAATTGGGTCGCCATCGCCTTTCAGCAGTGTTCGCCAGTTTGTCTTATCAGCAATGTGTTTCGCTAATTCGATTTCAATCAAGCCAGAAATATGACGAGTTTTTACTTTGAAGATAGGCAGACCTTGTGTCGCACCTTGGTCTATCCAACGGGTTGGAATTTGGGTATGACGAGTGATGCCCACTTTCAAACTTGACGTGTTAGATAGGTAAACGAAGTGGTCCACCATGCAGTTCTCTTCACCCCATTGCGGCTCGCGACAGGTGCCTTGTTCGTAGTGACAAGTTTCTGGCTTCATGATGCACATGTCGCAACTCGCCAACTTCTTCATACATACAAAGCAGTGGCCTTGAGAGTAGCTCTTCTTGGTTTTCTTACCGCAAGAACAACAGTAGATGTTGCCTGTGTGAGTTAGGGTGAGGGTTTTACCAAGAAATGGGCTCAAATCCACTTCTTCGTCACCCACAGGCAGACGGTAGCTTACTGCACCATCCAGAGAAGCACGCATTTTGTTTAGCGTGCCTGTAGCAATTATTGACATGACATTACTCATTATTGTGTTTTTGCACAGTATATACCGAAGCGGTCTCGATATGCAGAGGTAAGCAAACAAGTCTGTGGTTTTGTGTTCTCTTTGGTGTCTTTTTAATCAAGGCGATGTTGATTGACGTGAGATGCTTCGCACAAATGCTCAAGTGAGAAAAGTCCTACATACCTGAAGCAAGATCACGCTTCTTAAATGAGTAATATGTATCGAGAGTGAGAATGTGAGTCAAAAATCACTTTTTAACTTGATAAATAACTTTATTTGAAATGTGAAATAACTTTCAGTACATTTGCTTAATATAAACAGAACGATAGTCAGTAACTAGGTTAGTCACGATGAAGTGGATACACAGATTAATTTTTGCATTATCGATATGCACCATCAGTTTAGTGGCGTTATACAGTTTGCTTGGTGATACCCGTAAGCTAGAAGTCACGCCGGATCAATTTAATATTCATGTCACAAGCGATGCCATTGCTGGTGGTCTGAGTGCATCTGATATTACTTATCAAAACCACAGTTTGGTTCTTAACTGTGACCTAAAAGAAAGTAAGTACGCGTGGCCTTATTGCGGTATCTCCGTTTACACCGATGTGAAGCAAGCGACTAAAGGTTTGGACCTTTCCAGTTACCATACCGTTCGTCTTAAAATTCGTTATGAAACGGCGGGAGAGGGACAAAGTCCAAGCAAAAACTTGCGCTTGTACCTACGTAACTTCAATTCGGCCTATTCAGATCCGAATGACGAATACACCATCAAATACAATGGCATGCAGTTTTCTCCTTCAGACTTTAGCGAAGTTATCGAGATCCCAATAGAAAATCTCCAAGTAATGACGTGGTGGCTGAATGACAACGACGTTGCAATTGAGCACTCTGCGCCTGAATTTGCCAATATTACTCGCATTGATTTGGCTACCGGAGCGGGTGCGGCACTCGGTAAACATAAGATCGTTATCGATAAAATTGAGTTTGAAGGTGCGTATGTTCAGCAATCCACACTCTTGTTCGCTCTGTTGTTCTCTTGGATGGCACTTGGCTTGGCTTTCTCGCTGCATGAAATGCGCAAAAACAAAATCGCGTATAACAAAGCACGCAAGCGTCATCGCCATTTAGAAAAAGTGAACAGTACGCTGCGTGCTCAAAATTATGAATTTGCAGAACTGGCACATCGTGATGCGCTAACTGGAGCAATGAACCGACATGCGGTACAGAACTGGTTGGAGCAACAGGCTCGACAAGTTCGTTGGGGGCATGACTCCTTCTCTATCCTTTACATGGATCTGGATAAATTCAAACGAGTAAACGACAAGTATGGTCATCAGATGGGTGACGATATTCTGCGTGAGTTTGTCATGGTGATCGCTAGCTCTATCCAACCAGATGATCGTTTGGTTCGTTGGGGTGGGGAAGAGTTCGTCGTGTTCTGCCCAAACACCGATATTGAGCAAGCCGTGAAGAAAGCCGAAGTCGTGCGCCAGAACGTTGAAAAACACCTCTGGGTTCATGGTGAATCGTTAACTTGCAGTATTGGTGTCGCCCAAATGCAAAACGAACGAGTCTCTGAGACGATGGCTCGTGCAGATGAAGTCTTGTATTTGGCTAAGCGCAATGGTCGAAATCGAATAGAAGTGAATTACGGCATGCAAAAGAAGTCGGATATCGCTTCTTAACTGAGGCTTCATAGCTAAGACTTCATAACTAAGGTTTCATAACCTGAGCTTCATAACTCAAGCTTCCTAAGTGCCGCGCTCACCATTGGCGTGGAAAAGAAAAAAGGTGGCCGACCGACCACCAAAAGGGAAACTGCTGAACATGACTAGGGGGTAGTAGTTAGGTATTCAATTTGATTACCGAGAACAGCAGTTGTAGTGCTAGTTTTGATAAAAGAGCTGCGTTTGGACGCAGCTCTTTTTTATTTGAGCAATGTTTACCAGAACAACCAAGCGAATAGAGTCAGTGCGCCGATACATGCAACGTTCAATACCATACCGATTCGCATCATCTCTTTCTGTTTGATATGACCCGTCGCAAATACAATCGCGTTAGGTGGCGTTGCTACTGGCAGCATGAAGGCACAAGATGCAGCTACCGCAATCAGTGCTGAGAGAATGACTGGCGATAGACCAAGCGCTTCTGCAATGGTGGCAAAGACTGGCACTAATAGCGCCGCACTTGCGGTGTTACTTGCAAACTCGGTTAGGAAAACAACAAACGCAACCACAGATAGAATCGTAAGTAGGACACCTGCTTGCTCAAGGAAGCCTGCTAGACCGTTAGCCAAGAAGACACTTGTGCCTGTTGCTTTTAGTACGTTGCTTAGACAGATACCGCCACCAAACAGGATTAAAACACCCCAGTCAGTTGTCTTTTCAATGTCTTTCCACTCTACTGCGCGAGATGCACCAAGTAATAGAATCGCACCAATTGCAACGAGGGTATCGAACTTCGCAAAACCGCCAAGCATCGCGTTGATTGGTTTGCTGAAAATCCAGAATGTCACTGTTAATAGGAAAATCGCTAAGGTGATCTTCTTGCCGTTTGTCCACTCAACAGGCTGGTGGTCAAGTTCAAACGTGTGGCTTAAATCTGGCTTTGTCATGGTGTAAAGCACCAAGATCGCGATAGGCATGAGAATCAAAGAAATTGGTAAACCCAGCTCCATCCACTCTGTAAAGTTCAAACCGACTTCTGCAGCTGCGATAGCATTCGGTGGGCTACCTACTAACGTTGCAATACCGCCAATCGACGCACTGTAAGCGATACCAAGTAGCACGAACAGGTAAGTGCTGTGACTCTTCTTCGCGTCTAGCTTGCTCATAACGCCTAGAACCAATGGCAACATCATCGCTGTCGTTGCGGTGTTTGAGATCCACATTGATAGGCCTGCGCTCACCCCAAACAACATGAAGACTGCGACAGACATTTTACCGCGCGCAATGAGCAGTACTTTGTCTGCGATCGCTTGGTCAAGCTTTTGCTTATGCAGCGCGGCAGCCAACGCGAAACCACCCAAGAACAAGAAAATGATCGAGTTAGAGAAGTTGTTTAGTGCTGCTTGGGTATTGAATACGCCCAAAAATACCGCGAGTAGCGGGATTAGCAGGGCAGTGATGCTTACGTGAATGGCTTCCGTTAACCAAAGTACGGCAACGAAAATCAAAATACATAAGCCGGTTACGACTTGAGGCTCAAAGGGTAGGGTGTTGAACAAAATAGCGAACAGCAGGACATTAGACGTCAATATCATGCTGTTGCGTGTGAAGAACCAATTCTTCAATGTCACAGCGAGTGCGGTCATGGGTTGTGCTCCTTTTGCATTGCCTTAGTGTTGGTTTTTTATGGCAAAGTAACTGGCTTGTAGTTATTTATTGATTAAATGTTACTTCGGATGCGAAAGGGTGTTTTGCATGAATCGACGGCAGAATAAGAAAGTGTGAGGTTGGGAATTGGAAATGGGTAGAAAGCTACCCATTTACCTTTAATGAATTGTTATCGGAGTGTAATGCAGAGCGAGAATGTTGAAAGCAGCAACACTTTGGTCGACTTAATGAACCGGAATGTTACGTTCGTTTTCGATGATTTCTTGCTTTTCTTCAACTTTATCTTCGACCGCAACGATTGGCTCTTGAGGACCAAGGAAGCGCGGTTGCGTATTCATGATGTACAAGTCCAAAAACGCTTTCACACGCGCCATAAGTTCACGTGTTCGCATGTTGATCTTCTGCTTACTTGCCGTTGGTCCAGCTACGGCCAAACACTGCGCATCAATATTGTAAGCGTCAGCAATAAACAGTGCGCGTTCACAATGGAATCGTTGAGTGACAATCAAGAAACGCTCAGAGGCGAATATCTTTTTAGCGCGAACGATGGAATCTAGGGTTCGGAATCCTGCATAGTCCAGATGAATCACTTCTTCTGGCACGCCTGCTTTGAGTAGATCTCGTTTCATCGTCCACGGTTCATTGTAAGAGCGATGTGCGTTGTCCCCACTCAACAAAAACTGTTTCACTTTTCCTTGTTTGTACAGTTCGATAGCGGCGTTGATTCTGTGGGTGTAGTAAGTATTGAGGATCTTCCCAATGTATTTACTGGTGCCGAGAACGACCGCGACTTCATGCTTAGGTACTTGCTCGTAGTCGGTAAAGATTTCTTCTTGTGCTTGAAGCACGACCCAACGGTCAATGGCAATAATCGTGACGAAAAGACCGAGTAAAGAGATCGACAAAACCAAAGCCAGACGCTTCCATGAGAACTTGAGCTTCCACTTTGACTTTATGCGAGAAAACAGCAAAACGTTCGATGTCCTTATTTCAATGTGTATCCCTCATCATATCTGATAGAAATGAAAAGAGAGAAGCCCATTTATGCCAAAATATGGTTAGGATGAGAAAAAAGAGCATAAAAAACAAAAGCCCTCGGAGTGCGAGGGCTAATAATTATACAAAACGTCTTAAAGCTTAGAATGCTGTGCGTTTGTAACGACGGTAAACCGGTTGCCAGAATGCTTGGTCAATTGCGTCATTTAGCGCTTCATCAGTGATTTCTAGCGCGACACCTTGTTCAATCGCTTTCTTCGCAACAGCGAATGCAATCTTCTTCGATACCAAATGAATTTCTTCTAGAGGTGGAAGCAGAGCACCGTTACCGTTGATCGCTAATGGTGAGCATGTCGCCAATGCGCGGCTTGATTCCATCAACATTTCGTCCGTTACGCGCTTCGCGTTTACCGCAAGTACACCTAAACCAATACCAGGGAAGATGTAGCTGTTGTTACATTGCGCGATAGGGTAAGTGTTGCCTTCATGAACCACTGGCTCAAATGGGCTACCTGTCGCAACTAACGCTTCACCGTTTGTCCAACGAATGATGTCATTTGGTGTTGCTTCTACGCGGCTTGTTGGGTTCGAAAGCGGGAATACAATCGGACGCGCGCAGTGCTTGTGCATCTCTTTGATCACTTCTTCACTGAAGAGACCAGGGGCACCAGATACACCAATTAGCACGGTTGGTTTCGCATTGTGCATCACATCAAGAAGTGAGAAGCCATTTCCTTCATTTTCCCACTTCTTCGTGTTGTCGAACTTCTGAACCAAGCGCTGTTGGAAATCAAGAAGGTTAGGCATGCCTTCTTGCAACAGACCCCAACGGTCAACCATGTAAACTTGCGAACGTGCTTTCTTATCAGAGATTCCTTCCGATACCATTTGCGCGATGATCGCTTCAGCAATACCACAACCAGCAGAACCTGCACCCAAGAAAGTAATGCGCTGATCAGACAGTTTAGTGCCTGCCGCTTTACATGCTGCCAGTAGAGAACCTACTGTAACGGCCGCCGTACCTTGAATGTCATCGTTGAAACAACAGATGCGATCTTTGTAGCGCTCTAGAAGTGGCATTGCGTTTTTCTGTGCAAAGTCTTCGAACTGGATCAGGGCATCTGGCCAACGGCGTTGTACTGCTTGGATAAACTCTTCAACAAACGCATCGTAATCAGGACCAGTGATACGAGGGTGACGCCAACCCATGTACATTGGGTCTGCAAGACGTTGCGGGTTGTTAGTACCCACATCAAGTACGATTGGTAGTGTGTAAGCCGGGCTGATACCGCCACACGCTGTGTAAAGAGAAAGCTTACCGATTGGAATACCCATGCCGCCGATACCTTGGTCACCCAAGCCCAAGATACGTTCGCCATCAGTGACCACGATAACTTTAACGTTGTGGTTTGCTGCGTTGTTTAGCAGGTCATCGATACGGTCACGGTTCGGGTAAGAGATGAACAGACCACGGCCACGACGGTAGATGTTTGAGAAGTTCTCACACGCTGCACCAACAGTTGGTGTGTAGATGATCGGCATCATCTCAGAAATGTGGTTTTGAACTAGGCGGTAGAATAGCGTTTCGTTCGTGTCTTGGATGTTGCGCAGGTAAATGTGCTTATCCATGTCACTTTCAAAGCTTTTGTACTGTTGGTACGCACGCTCTACTTGCTCTTGGATGGTTTCAGTTGTCTCTGGTAGAAGACCTTCCAAGTTGAATGAACTACGTTCTTCTCCGGAGAACGCACTGCCCTTGTTCAAAAGAGGGGTCGCTAAAAGAGCCGGACCCGCATATGGGATATAGAGTGGGCGCTTGTCGTTGTTCATTGGGTGCCTTAAATGTAGGGTTGAAGGATGCGTGCAAAATTCTAACGGGTTCACTATTTAGTTGTAAACATTCGTTGATGCACATCAACGTAATGTCGCAAAAAAATCCAATTCCCGACGAAAATATCGTCACTGAAACAATAATACTGTCATTAAATGGCCAGAAACGATTCCTAAAGCAGGAATTTCTCACTCAGGTATAATGCCTCGCAATCCATTATCACGTTCTTATCTTTTATGTCTCAATTACCTATCGATAGCTTACAAGCGGAATTTGACCAACTCGTGAATCACCATCATTTGGTGGTTGAGGCCGAAACCGGCTCAGGTAAATCCACGCGATTGCCACTTTGGGCAGCAAATCACGGTCGAGTATTGGTGATTGAGCCACGCCGAATCGCTTGTACCTCGTTAGCTGAATTTCTTGCCGAGCAATCTGGTCAACCTTTAGGTAAACAGATTGGCTACGCGATCAAGCTTCACGCTCACTATGATGAAAAGACTAAAGTCGTGTTCGTGACGCCCGGTGTTGCGCTGCGTTGGTTCGCGGAAGACAAACTGGCTAGCTTCGATATCGTGATGGTGGACGAATTTCATGAACGCCGCTGGGACATTGATCTCCTTACCGCGATTTTAAAGCAAGAAAAACAGCACCGTCTGATTGTCACGTCAGCCACGTTAGAAGGCGAAAAGCTGGCGAACTATTTGGATGCTAAGCGCCTGCGATCAGAAGGTCGTTGTTTCCCTGTCACTGTGACTCATCGCTCAATGGACAGTCGTTACTTGCCGAACAAGAAAGGTTGTGAGAGTGATGTTGTGCGCACGGTAAAAGAAGCACTCGAAGACGAAGAGGGCGATATTCTCGTTTTCTTACCGGGTCGAAAAGAGATCACTCAATGCGCGCAAATGCTGCAAAGTATTGATGATGTGATGGTCGTGAAGCTACATGCATCGGTGAGTGATGAAGAGCGCCATCGTGCGTTGACGGTACAAAAGCAACGTAAAGTGGTGTTGGCAACCAACGTTGCAGAAACCTCTCTGACCATTCCAAACATCCGCGTAGTTATCGATAGTGGTTTGGAACGCAGAACCGTACAACGAAATGGACGAACAGCTCTGACGTTAAGCAACATTTCCAAAGCCAGCGCGGCGCAGCGAATGGGTCGAGCAGGTCGTGTTGCTGAAGGAGCGTGTATTCGTTTGTTTGGTGAACATGCACCGTTGGAACTGGTGACGCCACCTGAATTACATCGTGAAGAACTCGTAGAACCAATGCTCGCTGCGGCTTGTTGTGGATACAGACTTTCCGAACTTTCCTTCCTCGATTCTGTACCTGAAAAGTCACTTAACTCAGCACTCCAAACCCTACAGAGGATGGCAGCGATAGACGAGCAAGGTGACATCACCGAGCACGGTAAAAAAGTGTACCCTCTACCAATTGATGCCTTATTTGCAGACTTAGTGACTCGTATCCAAACCAAATCAGAACGAGAAGCGATGATCGATTTAGCGGCAGCGCTTTCTGTGCCCGCTCAATTGTATCAATTGCAAGGCGGTGAGTTTGCCGAAGCATTAGCGCAAGAAGAGCCATTTGGCTGCGATGCCTCGTTGATGATTCGCTTGGTGCGAGGGGAGCAGCTTCCCGGTATTAATCTTGATGCAAGCGTGCTTGAAGAAGCGCAAGGGTTAGCAAAGCAGATGCGAGAAGTGTTTGAATTGCCGGATCTTGAAGTCGCATCGCGATACAAACGCGATGAATTGACCAAAGCCATTGCTACGTTACATCCAGAACTTGTATTTGTTCGCCGAGAAAGACGTCGTGACGCGCTAGGCAATGGTTTGATGGAAATGATGGTTGGGCGCAATAGCCGTTTCCCCGAAAAAAGTGAGGCAGCTTTGGTGCTAGATAGCCACAGTGTACCCGGAAGAGGCGTAAAACAGACGCTCAATCTTGCCTCCGTAATGCTACCTGTGTCCCTCAATCTGCTGCGCGAATTAGAGCTTGGTGAGTGGCAACAAGGCGAAACCAATTATGAGGAAGAAGCCCCGCGAGCGACCATGCATTTGGTCTATGCAGGACGAACCATTTGTACGGAATATCAAGCGCTTGAAGGCGAAGTTGCCGTCCAATCTATCGTTGAGATGATTGAAGACGAAACGCTATTGCCCGGTTTTGCTCCATTGAGAAAACAGCAAATTCAGCACTGGAAGATCTATAACGCGCTTGGGTTAAATCCTGAGCCTATTGAAAAAACGGAACTCGACGGTTTGTCTTTCGTTACTTGGTTAGTCGAGCAACTGGAAACGCTTGGTGTAGAAAGTGTGGAAGATATCGAGCTGTTTGTAGCCGATGACATCCCGTTCGAGGGCATCCCTGAGTGGGAATACGATGACTTTGTTGAACGCTATCCACTTAAACTTGTACTTGCAGAGCTAAAACTGGATGTTGAGTATTTTGTATCACGCAAGCTCGTGCAGGTTATCTACGCCGAAGGAGGTCGAAAAGGGGACCCTAAACGCTGGGAGTTGCCACGTTGGTCTGGTTGGAAAGTGCAATACAAGAAAGCCAGCAGAGTATTAGATGTGAAGTAACACAATCCGGAACAGTATTTGCTTGATCTCGTTTCCCTTGAAGTTTATGGCCTGTTTTTAGGCGATAAGGAATGAATTTGCCGCTCTTGTTGAGCGGCGTGAAGGAAAACGATGAAGTATAAAGCAATTCCACTATTGTTATGCCCCGTATTGGCTTACGGAAAAAGTATTAATCACATCTCCACTTACGAAGATAACTATGTCCTCGGTACGTACACCTCAGACATTAATCAAGATGCTTACAATGAACTCGGTTCTGAAATGGACTCATTACAGCATTTTGAAGTGAAGTTTCAAATCTCCGCTTCGATTCCATTTTATCGATTTAACTCTGGTACTGCGCTGATGGGTGCATACACACAAAAATCTCTCTGGCAACTTGCTAACTCTGACATATCTTCTCCGTTCAGAGAGACCAATTACAAACCTCAAGTATTTCTCGTGCACCAATCCAACATGTTTTTATTCAACCACTTAGAAGCGGGCTATAAGCATGAATCAAATGGTCAATCAAGTAAGCTTTCTCGCAGTTGGGATAGGTTATATATCGCCGCCGAACGTTTTTCAGGCCCTGTGGAATACGGTGCACACGCTTGGTGGGTAATCACCACTGAAAATGATGAAATGGAAGACTACTATGCGCCTTATGAACTTTGGGCAAAGGTCTACACTGGCGCTGGTGTGTTCAATACTCGAGGCTTTTACAACTTTGCTGATGATAAAGGTGGCATCGAGTTAGGTTATACCTTGTACTTTAACGACATCCTTGGTCTGTATGTTCAGGGATACCATGGTTATGGCGAAACGCTCATCGACTATGATCACTCTCAAACTCGCGTGGGGCTTGGTATTCGATTGGTGAATTTATAAAGGGCTTTACTTGCTTGGTGTGCTTAGCAACGTTTTTAGTTAAGCGTTGAAAATATTAATCAATTGGATGCTTATATATGGCGAAGCTGTACATCATTTGTTACAAAGCTGGTTTTAATATTTCCTTTTGAGGTCAAATAAGGGCATAAAAGACCATTGTTTTATATCCTATTGCTATATCAAAGTAATTGAACGATATTTTGTATATCTCATTTCAGAGTGTCGAGGCATAGGATGGAGCAACAAGGAAAGACATGCATTGAATTCGACTACACCAGCTTCCTAGGGGCAACGGGAAGTAAGAAGTGGACCTTTCTGGAAGCGTTCGCCACCATCGCGCCCATTTTTGGCATGATGTGGAAACAGAACATCGCGGAATTGAGCCAACCAGAGGATCGCCTTTGGGACGCTGCATTAAAATCGATGTCTTCACGTCAGAGCGATGAATCCAATTTAGTGATGTTGGCAAAGCTTGCAAAACATGAAGGAATCCATGAATTACGTGTAGTTATGCCTTATTCGTTAGACTTAAAACAAATCGAGTACATTGAATCTAGAAGTAAACTAAAAGTAGAAACTGCAGAGCAAGATGTGCTTAATTTGAAGCTCTAACACCCAAGGAACATTTCCCCCAAACACAAAAGCGACCTGCAACGGTCGCTTTTTTTATGTTTGTTTTATTGATTCTATAAATTGGTTTTCAATTTGTTGGAACTGTGATGAATATAGAGTATTTACACTTAAGGTAACAAAAAATTAACATTAAGAAATGCAATTGTCATAACTAGCTTCTAACTTAATGTTTTTTAGAGTAATTAGCCAAACGACCCCAATGCCTAAATTGGCTCGTTACTCAGCGCAGGAAAACGCGCATCGATAAAAACACAATAACAAAGGAAGTTACTATGTCATTGTCTCGCAGAGACTTTATAAAAGTCGTTTCTTCAGGAGCCGTTGCTACCACGCTGACCGCTTGTGGGAGTGATGATAACAATACCGCCAATGCAGCCTCATTCGAGCATGGCGTCGCCAGTGGTGACCCAACTCAAACTCAAGTGATCATCTGGACACGGGTGACTACGCAGGCGAGTTATGTCGATGTCTCTTGGCAGGTGTCTGCAACGGAAGACTTTTCTAGCATCGAGCAAAGTGGCACTTTTACCACAGATACCAGTCGCGATTTTACGGTTAAGGTCGATGTGCAAAACCTTAATCCAAGCTCCCAGTACTACTACCGATTCATGGTGGGAGAGAATAGTAGCATCGTTGGTATGACACAGACCTTACCGGAAGGCAGCGTGACCAAAGCGTCTATGGCAGTTGTGTCTTGCGCAAATTATCCGGCGGGGTATTTCAACGCCTACAAAGAGATTCTTGTACAGCATCAAAAGGAAGCGTTCGATGTGGTTTTGCATCTCGGTGATTACATTTATGAATATGGCGCTGGTGGTTATGCGAGCGAAGATGCAGCTGCGCTAGGTCGTGAGCCGAGTAAAGGCACAGAATGTATTACGTTAGATGATTATCGAAAGCGCTATGCTCAATATCGCCAAGATGGAGATCTGCAGGCTTTACATGCGGCGTTACCAATGATCGCAGTGTGGGATGACCACGAGTTAGCTAATGATGCATGGAAAGAGGGGGCGGAAAACCACCAAGACAACGAAGGCAGCTTTAATGACAGACGTGCCGCGGCAGCAGCAGCTTGGACTGAATGGCTCCCTGTGCGGGAAAACACCTTCTCAAACATGCTGATTTATCGCCAGTTTGCTTTTGGTGACTTAATCAATCTAATGATGCTCGACACTCGATTGGTAGGCCGCGACCAACCTTTGGATTATTTCTCCCTAACCGCACCAACAATGGAAGCGATTGGTAGCCTAGTTGCTCAGTCACGAAGTACTGAAAGAGAACTGCTTGGCACAGAGCAGTTAGCGTGGTTGATGAATGCGTTTAATAGCCAAAATACAAAGTGGAATGTGCTTGGACAGCAAGTGCTGATGTCACGTATGGAGCTTCCGAGTTCTGTTATGTTGGCGATGTTCAAACTATTTACCGCAACCGATGAGCAGAAGATGGACGCATTATTGGCAGTGAACAATGCAATCGCCGGTTATCTTGCTGACCCAAGCTCAGACACGATTAAACTGCCGTATAACCTCGATGCTTGGGATGGTTACTATGTCGAACGCGAGCGTGTTTACGAAATTGCTAAAGCGAGCTCTGGCAACTTTGTGTGTTTGGCGGGCGACACACATAATGCATGGACTAGTGAGTTGAAGGATATATCGGACAACCCTATTGGCGTTGAGTTCGCGACAAGCTCGGTCAGTTCGCCGGGCTTGGAAGAATATTTAGCGTTGGAGCCAGTTGCGATTGCTCAGATGGAATACTCACTGCCGAATTTAGTCTCTGAGCTGCAATGGACAGACATTAAGCAACGCGGTTTCATGCGTGTGACCTTTACGCCAGAGAAAGCGCAATCAACGTGGTACATGCTTTCCAGCATTAAAGACAAAAACTATCAAGTGACAACCAAGTCGGCATCCACAACGGATGGTCTGACGCTCGATATAGAGTTGGGCAGCTAACGAATACGTTCTAGATGACTGCGCTTGAAATAAGAAAGTCCGCACTTAGCGGACTTTCTTGTTGGTCAATTTAGTAACGCAGTACAGAGGCTGACTTTAGTCGATTAGACCGTATTCTTTGCTCAAGATTTCGATGATCTCTGCTTTCGGATTATCGCTCAACTTGATTGGTTGCCCTGTGATTTTTTCTGCAATGCCGATATACGTGCGAGAGATATCCATCAAGGATTCCACTGGCAGGTCGTTATCACGAGCAAGAGCTTCACGCTCTGGCATGCGTTCTTTGTTAAGCAGAATATTAGGATCAGGGAAGTGGTTTAGTAAGAACTGACGGAAACCTTCTTTCGAGTTCTCAACGATGTTACCCGCTTGGTATTCTTTCGTATCCCAAATACGTGACGAATCAGGCGTACCGACTTCGTCCATGTAAATTAGCTTTTCGTTACCGGCCGCGTCGTGCACGTAACCAAATTCAAACTTAGTATCTACGAACGTTTGGTCAACGGCTTCAAGCGCATCGCTGATTACGTTAAAGCCTTCTTTCAATAGCTTTTCGTATTGCGCAATGTCTTCTGCACTTGAGAAGTTGAAAGCTTCATAGTTCTCCACGATGTTTTGGCGAGTGATGTTCACGTCATCCGCTTCAGGAACGCCTGGAATGCCTTTCAAGATGCCTTTAGTTGAAGGTGTCATTAGTAATTCAGGTAGCGCTTTATCTTTCTCAAGACCTTCAGGAAGCTGGATGCCACAGAATTCACGCTCGCCATTTGCGTAGGCACGCCACATAGAACCCGTGATGTACTTACGGCAGATTGCTTCAATCTTAACTGGCTTTGCTTTTTGTACGATCCAAACAAATGGGTGAGGGATGTCCAAGATATGGCTATCAGCAAGGCCGTTGTCTTTGAACAATTTGAACCAGTGGTTAGAGATCGCGTTGAGTGCAGCGCCTTTACCCGGAACGCCTTTGAGTCCACCTTCGCCGTGCCAGATACAATCGAATGCAGAGATACGGTCACTGATCACCATGATGGCTAGCGGGGCATCAGGAGCGACATCGTATCCTTTTTCTTTGATCAGTCGTGCGCTGTCTTCTTCAGTTAACCAGTAAACAGAGCGAACTTTGCCGCTGTGAACAGGCTTGTGGGTGCGAATTGGCAGGTCGTCATTGACGGCAAGTACTTGATTAGCAAGGCTCATTGCGACATTCCTATCATCTTAATCAAACGTCATAAAGAGAAGATATCCAGCGAAAAGAGCACGCTGAATAAATCGAATGAGGGCATCATACCAGAACTATTTTAACTCGCCAGAGAAAAAGCAAACGTTTGCCCTAATTTGTTAAAGCACAAAAAAAGCCCCCTTAAAAGGAGGCGAGATGCAGGATGGATAACGTCGATCTTGTTAGTGGTACTTGTTCACTCTGCCTTCGACGAAAAAGACTTCACACTGATAACGTTGAGCAATATCGCGAAGCATTGATTGATTCATTAGAGCAATCTTGTTCGATGCGACGACAGCGCTAGCGTTACCAGACTGAATAGCTTTGATTACGATTTCCACTTCAGAAAGCTGTTGAGACGGTTTCATCTGAATGATGTTTTGACAGCGAATGTTGGAAGCAGCAAGTTGCTCAAAATCAGGACGAGGGCACTCAGCGGTAAACAGAATCCATTGCTGTTGCTGAGACAAGATTGCCAACTTAGAAAGAAGTTGGTCCGACACATCCATAGGTTGTGTTGCTTGTGCCAATACGTTGTAGCGAGAGTATGTATGAGATTGAGTTTGTAACTGCATCTTACTGTTCCTTTATACATGCTGTATGTGTATACAGTAGTTTGTTTTTGATGCCTGATCAACCGATTTTTATGAATTGAGTTGAAAAACTTTCCCTTACTTATGATTTGCTATTTGTATAAGTTATTGAAAATAAATCATAAAGTTCGGTTTTTTGATATGTTTGATAAACATGGTTAAATGTGAGGTCACTTGCATTCCGGAGCTGTATATACAGGTGGTTACTACTGTATATACAGTAATTTCGGCTTAGCTATACAGTGGTTTTAACCAGTTTATACAGTGCTTTTTCGTGATGGCACACAGTGGTGTTAGTGCTTTTGAGGGAGAAGAAAGGAAGAGAAAACAAGAAAGGCAGAGGCAGAACGTTCAAGAAAGCGTTTTGCTTTTACAGACAATGATAAAAAGCAGGCTGCGATTACGCAGCCTGAAAATACAAGGATCGATGTTTAATAATGGTTAGAATTCGGTTTTTGCACGTGCGATTTCTGTTTCAAATAGGCCGATGCTGCCAGCCCTTACAAGCTGAACCATAGTTTGAAACATAGTGCGAATTTGTTCGATGTTACCTGAATTGGCGCGGGAGCATAAACTGCCAAGTTCGGAGTTTGCTAATCGCAATAATCGGCTTCTGTTAGGGCCAGAGACTTTTCTTTTAATTGTATTTTTCAAAACCATCAACTCGCCAGTTGCAACGGCTTCAGGAGGCTGGCTAGCAATAATTGCTTCCGCTTCATCTGTGTACATATGGTCACCTGTTTTTTTGTTTGAGCGACAAAACTATACTCCAGATAAATCGAGGGTTTGACCCGGTAACTAGGAAAACAATCGTGTTCACTATGAAATAAGTGACATCGTTTTTAATTGGTTAATTAATAGGCTGAGAAGCACCAGAGGGATAGGGAATATGAATTCCTTCTAGAAAACCGCGATGAAATAAGTATTGAAGTGGGATCAAAAAAGCGCCTTACAAAAAGGCGCTCTTGAAAATCAGTTCCGTTGATTTGCTCTTGTTAGCTTGCTCGTTGTGTCATGCGTTCGCGCATTTGCATTTCGCCTTGGTTAAACAGGCGAACATCTATTTTTGCGATGTCGTAACAGGATTTGCATGAGCTATGGTACTTGCCGTCGACATAATCATGGCGAGTTACAAAGCTAGGTTTTTTACACCAGTCACAGGTGCCTTCTTCAGTGAACATTGATTTTCTCCCCACCTACATAAATTTTGAGTCGCTAGGTGTTATTTTTCGCCCAACATTATGGCATACAAAAGATAGTCAGGTTAAATGTCTGTTAATTTGTTTGAGAGGGAGATCGATTGCGAGCCTTGATTTGTGAGGTTGAAAGGCTCGTAAGATAAAGGTGTGTGGCTTATTTTTACTCTTTTGTAACATTTTGTGAAATGGTTTTAAACGCCTGATTTAAACGCTTCATCTCTTCTTCCGAGCCTCTAGAATCAGGGTGATAGAGTTTAGATAATTGTCTGTAGCGCAACTTCACTGCTTTACTGTCTGGAATAGTTTGCGGGGTATAGCCAAACATCGCACAAGCGACGAGAAGTTTTTGGTTCTCAGATTGACCTTTTATCTTCTTAAACTCTTTAAATACTTTTTCGAGTTGGCGCTTAAGTTGTTTATTGGCAAATTGAAGTTCTTTCACTTGTGTCTCTAATTGCAGAGAGCGTGACACTTCATTTGCTGCAGTGGCTTTGGCCTTTTGTGTGTGCCTGCGGTAACCGAATGCACCGCCACCAAGAAGTAGAGCAAAGCCCAGAGCGCCAGAGGCATACCAAACGTTGAAGTTTTCAGCTTTCTTTGCTTGTTGAATTTCAATGGTCTCTTTCTGTTCTTCGTCAGTGGCTTGCTTATCCAACTCTACAATTTCAGAAACTTGTTTGGCTCTGAGTTGATTGAAGCGATCTTCCAAAAACTGGTTATAGGCTTCTTCTGCCTGAGGGTTTTTAAGTGCAGACAATTGATACCAAGCTTCGACGAGATCGGAATTCGATACTTCTGCTTGATGGTGCTGGACAAAATCAGCCAACAAAAAGCCACGGTCGGTAGGATCGTTTAACGCAACAGAAGTGAACCAATAAATCGCTTGGGTGAAATCCGTGTTGCCAGTTAAACCACGAGCGTAATCTTCTGCTAATTGTTTTTGAGCAGGTAAGTAATCTTGATGTGCCGCTTGCTCTAGCCAATAACGTGCGTCAGTAGGTGATTCTGGATTGGGTTTCAAAGCCAGTTGCTGCGCAAGCTCGAATTGGGCTTCAGGTTGTGTCGGGTTCTGAGAAGCAAATGCAGTGCTCGTAAGGCAGGCACTTAAAGCAAAGGTGAGGGCTGTGGCTCTGAAAGACATTGGTATGTCAGGTCTAGCGAACGACGCTAGACCTGCTCCGGTAATCATTATTATTACCGATATGGTGCAACCAAATTACTTCAGTGGCAAGATCTGGATTTCAACACGGCGGTTGCAAGCACGACCTTCAGAAGTTTGGTTAGAGCAAATTGGGTTTCGCTCGCCGTAGCCACGTGCAATTGCACGACCTGGTGCTACGTTTTGTGATACTAGGAACTGACGTACCGATTCTGCGCGACGCTCAGATAGTGTTTGGTTGTAAGAGTCACTACCAGTGCTGTCTGTGTAACCATCGATCACGAGGCTTGTATCCGGGTATTCAACGAGGATACGAGCAACGCCACGTAGTGTGTTGTGGATGCTTGCGTCCAGTTGGTAAGAACTTGAAGAGAAACCAATACCGTTTTCCATGCGAAGTAGCAGCTGGTTTTCACCAACACGTTCTACTTGTACACCTGAATTCAATAGTGCGCGACGTAGCTCTGCTTCTTGTTGATCGAAGTAGTAGCCAACACCTGCGCCAGTAGCACCGCCAGCAGCCGCACCAATTAGAGCGTGTTTACGACGTTCTTTTGCGTCATCACCTGTTGCCAAACCGATAGCCGCACCAGCGATGGCACCGATCAATGCACCTTGTGTGGTCGAGTTAGTCTCGTATTCACCTGTGGTTGCGTTTTGGCGTTGAGTTGCTTGACAGCCAGTAAGAGCTAGCACTAGCGCAAGTGCAATAGACATCTTTTTCAAGGGAAAATCTCCGTATAAGCTGAGGCGCAATTGCGCCTCATAATGGGATGCGAATTATGAATGAGTAGGTATTGATATTTGTTATGCGAACGTCAGATTGATAGAAGCTTTGTAAGCTTTTTCTTATAGTTGCTGATGTTATAACCGTTTGTGCAATTATTTAGACGGATTGTCTAACATCTTTCTCGCTTGTTCACCACCAACGCCACGGTTGACGGAAACCTTACGACCTTTTTTTAACCCAACTTCGTAATCTGCAGTTAGGTTTTTCATCGCTTCTCTGAGCTGTTGCTTGAACGTTTCGCGATCGATGTTTTTAAATTCTTTATCAATGTAATTATTGATTTTATTGGCTGACTCTTCATCTGGAGAGATAACAGGCAGTTTTTCCAACGCACCTTCAACCCAGCCAGAAACAAATGAGTTTACGCGGCGCGTTACTTCCATTGAAGAGGTCCCAGAACCGGCAAAACTATTGCGGAATTGTCCGGTGCTCTCGTTCATTTCACGGTAGATAATATCGAACGCAAAGGCCGCGAAAATAGCGCGGTCAGCCTCTCCGATAAATTCGACGCGTTTAAGCCCTTTGTGATTCAACAAGACGGCTTCAACACCAAATTTGGTATTGATACCACGAATCACGCGCAACAGCGTTGAACTGATGTTTGCTGGCAGCAGATGCGAAGATTGAGTTTTACCCATTTTGATAAACTCAATATCATCTTTATCCAAGCCATACTTAAGCATAAGGCGGTGCGCCATCTTGATAGCATTTGCAGCCTCATTTACGTTGGCGGAGTTGCCCAGTTCTAAGCACTTGGCGATTTTTTTCAGAGCTTTTTGTTTATCCATCGACGACCAATAACGAGAACGGAAATTTAGGAAGTCGGATATATTACCTTTTTTCAGTCAAAAACGGAATAACGGGAGTAGGAGAAAGGCAGCGAGAAAAACAAAGCCCCTTTAATGGCAGGGGCTTTGGTGGGAAGTAGAATTACAAACCGAGTTGGTCGAGTAGGTCATCGGCATCGCTTTTGGAACTAACTGCTTCCGATGCTTTCTTGTCTTCCATACTTTTGCGAGTGGCTTCTAAAATATCATCTGGGCTTTCATCTTCTGCCACTTCAAACTCTTCGAGTTGGATAAATTCAGTTTTGTCCATCGCAAGCTCAAGGTAGAAGATGTTGTTATTCGCTGTTGAGAAGGTCACGCGGCGTGCTTGAGGTCGATCGAGGTTGGTATCAACTTGCAGAATCACTTGCTTATTGAGCGACAGCATTTTTGGTTGGTTCTGCGTAATATTGGTTTGTAGCTCTTTACGAATCTTGTTCGTGAAATCACCCACTAATTGATTCATCAGTTCACCCAGTACATCACCGACTTCATCTGATGTGTGTGAGATCGCCAGTTCCTCTTCTGGCATGCCCATATTGCGCATGTAGTTGGTGTAGATCTCAAGTGCTGCTTTTGCGGTAAAGTTAATCACTACAAGGCCCGTGAAGCCACCATCAAACAGTACAAAACAACCAAAATCCGGCTTGAGGCTGGTTTTATTGATCTTTTGTACCATTGCAGAGTAGTTAACTTGAGAAGAGGTTGCCGAAGTAAGAACGCCAGAAACCGACTGGCAAAGTTTTAGAAGGATATCTTCAGTGGTTACAACTTTATTTTTTTTCATCCTGAAAGCTCATATTGAAAGGCTATTTCCCCTTCAATGTAAGGCATCAAGCCTTAAAAAATAAAGCATAAGTTTAAATCTTGTATAGAGATTCTGATTTGAACGCCTTTTTAAATGTTGTAAAGTGACGTAATTCAAAGAAAACAACTTCATCCTCGTCTCGGTCTCAGTTTTATGGCTGCGGGTCGAAAATGCGTGGATGACTAAAAATTAGATAACCCGCAGCTGATTGGATCAGCGCAGTAGGGGCAGGAAGCAAATGTTACCAAGATTACACTCGCAAACGGATGTCGATCCTCTCGTTCTGAGTTTTCTCAAAGAACTCGAGCACTCCGGGTTTACTGGCGATATTGAAAGTCAGTACTCTAGTCGTCTCGCAGTAGCCACTGATAACAGTGTCTATCAGCAACTCCCTCAGGCCGTTGTACACCCCAAAACCACCCAAGATATCTCGCTCATCGGTAAATTGAGCAACAAAGAGGAATATGAGCGTATTACGTTCTCTCCTCGTGGTGGCGGCACTGGCACTAACGGTCAGTCGTTAACCAAAGGCATTGTGGTTGATTTGTCTCGCCACATGAACAAAGTCTTAGAAGTGAATGAGCAAGAGGGATGGGTTCGCGTTCAAACGGGTGTCGTCAAAGACCAATTGAACGATGCCGTTCGTCCTTATGGTTATTTCTTCTCCCCAGATTTATCGACCAGTAATCGGGCAACGATTGGCGGTATGATCAATACCGATGCTTCCGGTCAAGGCTCGCTAAAATACGGTAAAACGTCTGATCACGTTCTTTCTCTTCAAGCTGTTTTTGCCGATGGTTCAATCTTAGAGTCTGACCTTTCTCACGGTTTGCCGACTGAAGGCGAATTTGCTGACACGGCAATGCGTGTAACGGAATCTGTGTGTCGTGACAAACGCCAGCAAATCAACGACAAGTTTCCTCCGTTAAACCGCTTCTTAACCGGCTATGACCTTAAAAACGCATTTGATGAAGAGGCAGACAGCTTCGATATCACTCGTGTTTTGTGTGGCGCTGAGGGCTCATTGGCGTTCATCACCGAAGCGAAGCTCAACCTAACCCGCATTCCTAAAGCGCGAACTCTAGTTAATGTCAAATACAACAGTTTTGATTCAGCTCTACGTAATGCGCCATTTATGGTGGAAGCAAAAGCGTTGTCCGTTGAGACCGTGGATTCAAAAGTTTTGAACTTGGCGAAGCAAGACATTGTTTGGCACACCGTCAGTGATTTGATTACTGACGTACCTGATAAAGAGATGCTTGGCATTAATATGGTTGAGTACGCTGGTCAGGATGAAGAAGAGGTTGCTTCTCAAGTCGCGTTTCTAACGGCCAAGCTCGATAGTATGCTAGAAACGGAAGAAGCGGGCATCATTGGCTACCAAGTATGCAGTGATGTGGCGAGTATCGGTCGTATCTACAACATGCGTAAAAAAGCCGTGGGGCTATTGGGTGCTGCGAAAGGGCGCGCCAAGCCTGTGGCGTTTGCTGAGGACACTTGTGTTCCGCCAGAAAACTTAGCGGACTTTATCGTTGAGTTTCGCGAGTTGCTAGACGCAAAATCACTCAACTACGGCATGTTTGGCCATGTAGATGCTGGTGTTCTCCATGTTCGACCGGCATTGGATCTGTGCGATCCTCATCAGGAAGCCTTGATGCATGAAGTCTCGGATGAAGTGGTTAAGCTGGTGGCAAAATTCGGAGGTTTAATGTGGGGCGAGCACGGTAAAGGTTTCCGCTCTGAGTATGGCCCTGAGTTCTTTGGTGAAGAACTCTTTACTGAATTGCGCCGTGTTAAAGCCGCGTTCGACCCTCATAACAAAATGAACCCAGGCAAAATCTGTACGCCGCTAAATAGCGATGCAGAGCTTGTCAAAGTCACCGATACCAAACGTGGTTACTTCGATCGCCAGATTGATGTTCAGGTACGTGATAGCTTCAAGCAAGCGATGGAGTGTAACGGTAACGGCTTGTGTTTTAACTACGACACCAGCTCGCCTATGTGTCCTTCAATGAAAGTCACTGCAGACCGTCGTCATTCGCCAAAAGGGCGTGCGGGTTTAGTTCGTGAATGGCTACGCCAACTAACAGAGCAAGGCATCGATATTCTCGATCTAGAAAAACAAACTCTGGAAAACAAAACGTCCATCAAAACCATGATTGACCGAGTCCGCCATTCGATTAATCGTCGTCACGAGTATGACTTCTCTCATGAAGTGTATGAAGCCATGAACGGCTGTTTAGCGTGTAAAGCGTGTGCTAGCCAATGTCCAATTAAAGTTGACGTACCGAGCTTCCGTTCTCGCTTTCTTAATATTTATCACTCACGTTACCAACGTCCAGTTAAAGACTATTTGGTATCGAACATCGAATCCATGCTGCCATTGATGGCCAAAGCGCCGAGTGTAGTAAATAGTGTGCTTAAGCAATCTTGGGTGCAAAGTTTGACTGCGTCGACAGTCGGATATGTTGATGCACCGCTGCTGTCTGTACCGACCTTGAAAGAGCGAGTAGAGACGTTAACTACAGCTTACGATCTGCAAGCGTTGAGTGGTTTACCTTCTGAAGACAAGCAAAAGTATGTACTAATTGTACAAGACCCTTTTACCAGCTATTACGATGCTGAAGTAGTGGAAGACTTCATCAAACTCGTCAGAAAGCTCGGTATGAATCCTGTGTTGTTACCGTTTAAACCAAATGGCAAAGCACAGCACATTAAGGGTTTCTTACGCCAATTCAAGAGCACCGCACAAGACACTGCAAAGTTCTTAGAAATGGTTGCGGATTTGGATATCCCTATGGTTGGTGTCGATCCTGCGTTGGTACTTTGTTATCGAGACGAATATGCCGAGGTATTGGGCAGTAAACGTGGTGATTTTGATGTGTTGACCGCTCATGAATGGCTCCACCCAAGATTAAGCGAGTTCCAGACATTAGAGTCGAAAGAGGAAGCACCTTGGTACTTGTTCGCGCATTGTACTGAGAAAACCAAAATGCCAAATGCTGAGAAGGAGTGGGGGGCTATTTTCGCTCACTTTGGGGCGATACTAAATACAGTACCCGTCGGGTGTTGTGGTATGGCGGGTACATTTGGTCATGAAGTGGATAAGCTAACCATGTCGCGGGATATCTTTGACCTGAGTTGGAAGCCTAATCTAGATAAGTTAGACAATGAAAGATGTCTCATCACTGGCTACTCATGCCGAAGCCAAGTCAAACGTTTTGAAGGGGTAAAACCTAAGCATCCAGTTCAAGCTTTGCTAACCTTGGTATAAATAGCTTCGTAAGCCCAGTTTTACTGGGCTTTTTATCACTTATAACTCGCGTTCATTTTTGACACGCAGACGCTTTCATAAGGATATGAAAATTGAAAAAGCTTGAGCTTAAAGTGCCACCTGTCGCTTTGTTTTTGCTGATGGTGCTTCTGATGTACTGGCTGAAAGAAGCCATGCCAGAAATGAAAATTACTGTGCCGTTTGTTGAGTTTGTTACCGCTGGGCTAATTTTGATCGCGGGGGTTGTTGGTATTGCTGGTGTTTACGAGTTTCGAAAAGCTAAGACGACCGTTAACCCAGTAAAACCAGAAACTGCTTCGTTGGTGGTGGATACTGGTGTGTTCGCTTACACACGTAATCCAATGTACGTCGCGCTATTGCTTGTCATCATTGCGATTGGACTATGGTGGCAACACCTCAGTGTTATCTTATGTGGCGTATTGTTTGTTGCTTACATGAATCGCTTTCAAATTAAGCCAGAGGAGCGAGCATTAGAGCGATTGTTTGGTGAAGACTATTTAGATTATAAGAATCAAGTACGTCGCTGGATTTGATGACAGTAAAACAAACCGCAGATAAAAAGAAAAACACAGATAAAAAGAAAGCCCAGCAAAGTCGCTGGGCTTTCTTATGAATTTGGTTTTGAAATTGGTCGGCAAAGACTTTGTCTGTTAAGAACTAAGCTGCCTTAGCGAACTTTGCTAGAAAGGCGTCCTTACGCTCGTTGAAGCGTTGAACCAAATCGTCTACCGCATCTTGGTCGTATGGCTTAAGGCCACTTGCCACCATTCGCTTGATCCCTTTGCCTACCACTTCGCCGTCTTGTTTGAATGCAAAGTTTAGCGTTACCACACCGCGTTTACCTTCGACATCAAAAGTCGCGCCAGTAAAATCGACTTCCGGGTGAGTCAGATCGAGACGGTTAAATTCCACTTCCATGCTCTCATAGATAACGAGAGGGCGCTGGCAGTTGATCATCATTTGTTTCTCTTCCATAAGAGGAACCATAATGTGTGGGAAGTTCATGCCAGAGAACTGAACGTAGTTTGTTACTACGTGTTCAATAAATGCAGCATCGCGGTTGGTTTCACCTTCGCGAGACATGTGTAGGTACTCTTTGCCTGCTTCATTGACGACCGCACTTTCTTTTTCACACTTATTTTCAATGTGAAGTGCAACGCCATCGCTTACCATTCCTGAGAAATCAAAACGCATTTTTTGGCTCACACCTTCTTTGCTCAGTAACACTGCAAAAAGCAGGTCTCCTGGAACACAAAAGCGTTTGTTGTCTTCATCATGAATAGGGTTGTAATCACCAGCTACGCGCTTGGCAAAGTGACTTGCTTGCTCGCGAGTAAATTGGAATTGGTGATTATTGTTTGAAAAATAAGGTGTTAGAAACATAATTTTTACGTAGTAACCGAAACTGTCAGGGATTATAGGCGAATATCTTCCTGCCAATGGTCCATCCAGTGGAAAGTTCACAGCATCTTAACAATGAGACGACAAGGGGGGTGAATAAAGCCACAGTCCACTCGTTCATCGTTGGCTTGGAAATACCTAGGAAAATAGGCGCTTTTATCAATAAATCATAGTTCAAATGTATCGTTTGAGGCTAAATATAGTTGGTGCAATGGCTTACTTCTCTTCATTTTGTGAGATATTGACTATTTATCATTGTAATTAATGAGTAATTGAAATATTAAATTGTTATAAAACAGCGTCTTAATAATAGTTATGCCGAATAATATTGGCGTATTATTATTTGGCGTTTTGCACTATCTACATCCTCTTTTGTCCAAAAAGACACTATTGGTTCTTTTGTAACTAACAATCTCTGCCTAACCTGACCTAAAGATAATCAAACAGAAACAGTAATCTATATTGTTATTATTATCCGTATTGGGAGCGTTCCCATTGTTTGTCCTTATTAATTTTAATGTCTTACTTATCATTACCTTAAGTGGCGAATCACTTACAACAAGTTGAGATAAGGTGCATTGCCGCAACTGGGCTACTGGTTTAATGTTTTGCGAAATTTTATAAAAACAATAAAAAATAGCGCCCTTGCAACCTTGATAGCCTCTTTCCTAACAGACTGTCTTGTACGCAGGAGGTAATAAAACACAACAACAAAAGTTTGGCTGTCTATGAAATCAATGATCCCTCGGCATCATCCAAAGACTTAATCCTAAGTCTCTCTGCTCTCAGCGTTTGCCCACGAGAGCATCTTAATTAAAAACGTTCAATTTCCGGTTGCGAATAAGTAATCGGAGGCTTGCTGCTTCCTGCAAGAAGCGAATAACTTCTCAAACCAAGGATAATTATATGAAGTTACGAAAATTGGTATTGGCGTGTGCCATTGCTTCCCCCTGTGTTAGTGCTTTTGAAGTTTGTAATATTGGTGATGAATACAACGTACTGGATCGTGAGAGCTTCCACGATATACGTAAGTCAAATTACCGAAACTTCAGTGAAGACCTAACGCCACAAGATTTGTTTTTATCTGCGCCAGAACACCACGCAGACGCGCGACCTTCGCTTGCTGAGGCAGATGAAGTTTTCCCAGAAACTGCATCTCTACTTGAGGTCGGTCCTGCTAATGTTGCCGTTCTTGAATCCGAAGAAGCGGCGAGTTTGCTTGCGACAATCGGGCATTCGACGGCAGGTTTTGCCAAGGGTGCGCTAGAAGCGTTAGGACCAGTAGGCGATACCGTTGCAGTGGGATTGTGGGCAAATGATGTGGCTCAAACCTTTGAAGATGAAACGAAAACGTCCTACGACCGCTTTGCTACGGTGATGAGCCTGATTGATTGGTTTGGTGTTCTCAAGCTACCTGAGCGAGAAATTGATCGTAAGATCCTAACGGCTCGTTGGAATCGAGTTGCCGCGGGTGATCATTATAGCTTTACCGTTCACGACGACATCGTCACTCAACAAGACAAAAAAGATAAGCAGCATTGGGCGGATCTTGCATCCGGTCAAAAGCGCATGCTTGAAGCGCTGGCGAAGGGTTATGCCTCTGATGTAGCGCTTAAATATCAGCAGCATTATCAAGAAGCGTTAAAAGCGCAAGCCGTGTTAGCAGAGACGTTGATTAACTCTGTCGAGAGCGAAGTTCAGAAAGCCATTTTTAATAAGCTCGCGTTAGAAGGCGCGAATGCCAAACTGTTTGCCTCTGATCTTGCTTCAACTTGCCGCACAGAGATTGATGCGTTGCTGGCTTTGTACCCAGAGCAGGAAGAAAACAACAACCGCCCAATGTATGTGCCATCGAAGCGAGAAGCTAATCGAGCACTAGCGCGCTTGCAGCATTGCCAACAAGACCATCTGGACTTGGCAGTGGCGGTGCTTGATGAACTTAGAAATGGGGAAGTGGAAGGCTTAGATCGTCAAACACTGCATCAACTTTACCGACAAGTTCTCAATTCGAAGATCAAAATCGTCGAGACCGCGAACGCCCAGCTTGATGTGCTTAGAGCCAAGTTAAAAGAAGAAATGTATGCAGAAGGCATGAATGCCATCGATCGTTTGTTTGATTCAGAAGCGGTTGCTAAAGCCCATCGCTATTTTAAAGACCAAGCGGATTATTTAGCGATAGATGAAATGTCTCGCAGTATTTTTGGGCGTCCAGCCACGGCGACTGAACGTCGTCAAAAGTACTTTGTTATTCAAGAAGGGTACGAGAAGTGTACTCGAATTGGGATACTTGGGGGGGACCCGAACTTCAGAGGGTGTACTGAGTACACGTGGATTCCTGCCGAGAAAGAGCGTTATGACTCTGCAAAAGATGAAGTAATTTCGCAGATGGTGATGCCAAATCGCGATGCGATCAAGCGTGTCTTTACACAATCTATGGATGAACTGATCAACGAAGGTTGGAGCTCTCAACATGAAGAGGCTTGGCTTGAGCTGCAGATCCTAAGCTTTTCCGACAAGCAACGCATCATCAGAACTGCAGAAACTGACAAAGCGCGGGTGATGCGTTGGATGTTTGATTCCAGTGCGGCACTGGAAGGCGAGTGTGGCAGTGGTAATGCTTGTGCCGCTTGGTCTCCTAGCTACCTAGCAAAAGAAAACCTATCTCGCGAATCGTCATTGCACCACATTGCTGATTGGCATGAAAGGAACAAAGACTCAGGGTATTACGTGCATTCAAAGCGCTTGGCAAAACTGGAAGGTTTTATTAGCTCGGCATTAGAGAGTGAATGGCAAGCAACCCATGTTAACGGTTTTTATAGTTACCTATATCCGGGAAGCTTTGATCTCGATAAACACGCTCCTTTAATTGCGTCAGCGCTAAGGGCGTCCAACTTGAATACCAGCAATCTTGCGGCCGCATTACCGCTAGCGAAAAGCGTGGTAAAAAATCGTATTTTAGAAGCGATGGGTGTGGCTGACAGCAATGGTGAGGAATGGCTTGCTGCCCAGCTTGGCGACTTCCAGAGATACATTGGCATTATTCATGCGCAGAATATTTCTACAGGTCACTACGCATCAGGAGAAGTAGGGACGACCGCACTCCTATCTGAGCCACTACCTGCACATCTACTGCGCTATATGACGTTGGACGTTTATTACAACATCGACGACAGTGACTCTGCGTATTACCACCCAGCGAACAGTGGCGAAGACATGAGTTATGACGTGCGTCTACATGCATCGATCGATGATTTGTTTAACGCTGATTCTGAATTGGGTAGAAAGCTCGACCTGCTGGTTCAAGTTAATAATAACTTCACTAACCTACCGGGCAGAACTTGCATGATCATGTACCCGCAACTGAGAGACGCCTTGTTTAAGGTCTCCGGTGATGAATCAATGTATTGGTTAACGCCGTTTTCTGATTGGTTTGACAGTGTTACTCGCCAACAGCTAGAGCTGTTTAGTGCGATTCGATTCGGAGTCATCAAGCAGAATGAGCTAAATATCTCCTGTGATTTAAGCCCAAACAATCCTAGATATTGGTAATGGGAGGAACAGACTATGTTGAGGATTATTTCACTTTGTATTCTCTGTTTTAGCTTCGTCGCTCAGGCTGCGCCTTTTGAGGTATTGAAAGCCCCTTTACGTAGCCAAGTACAAGTCGATGAATTGGCGTCACAGTTTTCTGATTGGGCGAAAGCTTCCAGTGGTTGGCGATATAAATTGATGACGGCGAATGAAGTCGAAGCCTTGGAAGATTTTTCCGTTTCTGGCTATCAGCTTGCGAATGACTACTTAAGAGCTCTGGATACCTCCACTTGGGGGAGTGCGGGAAAAAGTGCGAGGAAGTTTATTAAGCAGGTTCGTAGTGCCATGAAAAAACTGCCTCACTACAAGGGTGTAACCTACCGTGGTGCGTGGGCAAAGCAGTCTCTTTTGAACAAACTCCAAGTGGGAGATGTGGTCGTGGAACCTGCATTTACATCCAGTAGCACCATTCCAGACATCGCGAAGCGTTTTGCCGTGGTTCGGCCTAACTCGCCCCAATCTTTACAGCGTGTGCTGTATGAAGTTCAAGTAAAAAATAGTGGTCGCGCACTTGGTGGTTTGTCTGAATTTGGTGGAGAAGCTGAGGTGTTGTTACCACCAAACACTTACTACAGAGTGACAAATATCGAATTGAATCGAGGTTCTGCGATGGTGGCGCTAGAGACCGTTTCGTCACATGAAGCGACGACGGGAACAACATATAACCTCTATTCAGGTGAAGAGATAAGCCATTCCTACTGGCGTACTCTAGTCTGCAGTTGAACAGGGAGCTTAATATGAAAAAAATGATTTTAGTCTTTTTACTGACTTTTTCGATCCACCATTTGGTGAAGGCAGAAGATTTTGTAGAGTTTAAAGGACGGGATTTGTCACCAGTTCAACAAGAGCAGATGGCAGATGACCTAATGGACTGGTCTGTCGAGAATCACGCAAAGGCAGAGCGGAAGATGATTCCGGAAGAGTACTCAGCAATTAAACGTTACGGTCGTGTAGACCATGATGTTGTGAATGAGTACATGCGAGCTGGCGAACCCAAAGAGTTCTTGATGCAGGGATATGGAGAGGCGCTTAAAAGCCGTGTTTCTCATATGCGAAGTGTGATGAACAAGCTGCCAAACTATAAAGGCACGGTTTATCGGGGCTCATCCATTAAGAATAGCCTTCTGGAAAAGCTTAATGTTGGCGACATCTTACATGAAAAAGCCTTTCTATCGACTTCTACTATTCCAAGTATCGCCAGAAACTTTTCCGCTTCTGGAGCATATGAGGGAGTGTCTGCGGCTCAGTTTAAAATTGAACTGAAGTCGTCTGGGCGGGCTATTAATGCTTATACCTTTAAACCTTATGAAGCAGAAATTTTAGCAAAGCCCAATACTTATTTTCGTGTAGAAGCCGTAGAGAGGCTTTCATCGAGAAAAAACTACATAAAAATAAGAGAGATTAAGAATCCAGCAAAATATCTAAAGGCTGAACCAGATATACACATTTACGATAGCTTTAGTGGAGAAGAAGTGTCACTTAGATCTCGATCAGCATTGTATTGTCTTTGATGGTAGTTACCTCTCATGCCTGTTGTATGAGAGGTATTATTTAAAATAAGTTATTAACATTCTCCTGGTTATTTTTCTGGGAGATTTATTTCGTCAATTGGTAAATAAAAGTGAAATCTAGAAAAGTAATATTCGGCTTATTAGTTCACGCTAGTTTGTGTTCTCATGCAATTGCGGGCTTGAAGTACAATGATAAATATTACAGTAATTCAGATATAGAACAGATCATGGAAGTTATGTCTGAGCCTGGCATTGATGATTATGGAGAATTTAACAGACTAAGAACAGAATTATACGAACAAGCTGATGTTCAAAAAGATGTTCTTTCAGAAGAAGAGGTCGCTGCACTTGCCGAGTATCAAGACTATGCTTTTGCATCGACTCGAGAAAGTTTTATCTCAGGCGTTTTTGATGATGAAACCCAGAATATCATTGATCATATAGATTCAGCGTTTGAAAGCGGTGCAAAGTATCAAGGCGTTACCTTTAGAGGAGAACGTGAACTTGGGGCTTATATGTCAGACATACAAGTTGGAGATATTGTTAGTCCTAGCGCTTATGTTTCAACGTCTATATCAAAAGATGCTGCCTATAACTTTCATTCTGGCCAGCTTGCAAGATTTGAATTGCGACAGGGTAAAAGCGGTATTGTAATACCAAATGTTATTGATGGGGAGCTGGAGGTTCTTATTAATAGAAACTCTTATTTTGAAGTAACAGCTATTAAAACGAGTTATATGGGAACTCACGTTGTTTACCGAGAAATAAATCCTAACTCAATAGGTAATAAGAAAATAAAAGATATGCATAGCGGCGAAGAAATCACAGCCGCTGAAGTGTGCGCATTTTAAAGTCATATTTATGAACGGTCCATTTTACTCTTTAACCATATAAAGAACATATTACTAATGAATTTAAAGTTAATACCCAGTTTCATCGCTTTGGCTGCATTCAGTCCTGCTACCTATTCATTGTGCTTTATCGATGGTGTGTCTGATACACAAAGCTTAAATAGCTTCGATAGTCGGCGTCTAGAAGGGCACCTCCATCAGGAATTTTTCTCAGAACCTCAGTTTGGCTCTACATTCGGTGAGCTAGAACACTCTTCACAACAACAGCTGTTTTCTGAGGCATGGCCTTCAACAGAAGAGGCATTAAATGCTGTACCAGTAGCCGCAGAAAGTGCGTTAAGTGGCCCTGCAATATTAAATCGTCTGGGTCGAGCTGGAAGCTCTACACTTGAAGTACTTGGCCCTGTTGGCGATGCCTTTGCTGTGGGGGTTTGGGCAGAGAGTATGGCATCTACATTTTCCAAAGAGTCATCGACGCGTTTAGATAAAGCAGCGTCTGTCTTCTCGATTGTGCCATTGGTCGGTGATGAGCTAAACATGCTGTCCAATGATATTAAATACTTTGCAGCGAAAGAGAAGATTGAGGAGTTTGAATCTCAAACTCACTATGTTTTTAATGATCATCATCCTGATTTCAATCGATTTCATCACAAAAAGGAAGACGCAATTAAGCTGATTAATCAATACGATAGGCACATTAACGCGTCGATTGAAATGTACATCGACCAACTATTGCTTGCTGCGGATACGGAATATCGCCGAATAACAGCAGGTTATGATCGTCAGCTTGTGAGGCAAATGGCGAGGATGGATCTGGAATATCTCAAGGTTTATGGTCACATATCAGAGCAATCAAATCTCAATAGCCCGTTATGCTCCGACGTTGCTGATAATCCGCTTAATTTGCTGGATTGTGTCAAATCACAAGGTCAGGAGCGGATTCAGCTGATCGCTCAACAATTATCCTCGTCAGAATTAAATCAACTTCACCTAAAATTACACGAAGCGAAGCGCTCGCTTGTCCAAACTTCCATAAATAACTTGCAGGAGCACAAAGACATACTGCTCAGTAATGTCATTGCTCGTGCAAAGAGCCATCTTCCTGAAGTCTACCAATACACGAGACTTAATCGACGTTTACTTGAGGAGAGGGCACGTATGAGTGGGTTGCGTGAGTATGCGAAAGTGAATTGGAATGTGGATTATTTGTCAGAAGAGCAATTACATGCCGCGACATTTGAAGTGAAGCCAGCAAGAGAGTGTTGGGGTATACCGTCCGTTTATCCCGGTGGTATTCAGGCATCGCTTGACGCATGTAAAGACTCAGGACCGCTCTATGACACCTACCATGTATCTAAAGATCAAGAGCTCGTTGATGTGATCAGAAAATCGTTTAACTTCGATGTGGATACTTATGTGGGAGCGAAGGTCAACCAAGGTTGGCAGTCGGGATTATTGCGCTCTAAATTACATGATGTGGCTTATGCGTATGTATTTGGTCAACTCTCAAATCAAGCATTTGAAACCTTGATAACACAGCTATCAATAATGAAAGTGCTTCCTTATCAAACTACCTTAACCGAGTACTTAAATAGCCAGGGCTTGAATGCTAACGATCCTGAGCAAAGGAAAGACTGGTATCAGCTTAGCCGTTGGTATGAACTGCTTTTAACAGAAAAACCATCCGGAGGGGTATTAAGTGCTATCAAACAATATGAAGTGTTCCGCGCTTTCATACAGCCAGTCTTCGAACAAACGATTGTTGCGGCTTACCTTCGTGATGTGTACTACTCAATACCTTACCCAAGCCTCTATTCAGCGAAGAACCTTCGATTTTATTCTCCAATTATGGCGAATACTTTTGACCAAGTTGTAGCGAGCTCCAACGCGAACACGCTGCTGAGAAACTTAGATTCGGCTGTGGGTGAAATCATCGAAAAAGTACATGAGGTTAATACCGCTAACGACTTACATTATCTACTTGGTGATTTGGCCTTGTACGCACAAATCGCTCAACACCAACAATCTGAAGTGCATGTACTGACGTCTGGTGTTAATTCTGCCCAGCTTTTTAATAGTTCATTATCAGTGGTGCATAGACAGTATCTCAATGAAGCGCATCAGCGGGGCCTTTTTCAGCAAGTGAAAGCATCAGATCAGCATCCTCTTTGGCAAGCGCTGTCTAATGTCGGTAACAAACTGTCTGAAGGTGAACTGGAGTTGGCGATTACTCAGTTGGGTGATGTTATTCGGAACAACGAAATGACAATGCTTCCGCAGATTAACGAAGTGCTTCTCCAAGAGCTAGAAGAGCTTATCGAGCTACAGATTAAGATTGAGGGTTAATAGGATGAAAACTTTAACAAAAGTGATGTCAGTCATTTTTACATTCTTAATATTGATTGGAAGTGCTTTTGCTGGTGGTGCAGAGATGGGGGAGTTTTATGCTGCCCCTGATGGTGTGAAGGTCATTTATGGGTACAACACCCCGCAGTACGGTAATCTCTATCGAGTATCAACTAACCTGTATGTACAAACAAAGGATGACGCTTATCTTGCAGATATTAAACTTCTGATTCAAAAACTGAAAATATCACCGACTGGGCGAGAAGTGTTGCGCCAAATCGCGACTTATACTCCCGTCAATGCTCCAGAAGATACTGTAGCCCCCCTTATTGAGCATCTTCAAGGCGTTGATACGAACAAGGTCAATGTGGTGACCGTGATTCGCGAGCCGGAAAGCGCTGGTCGTTTGTTTGAGACCGTTCCTTCCAGTTTCGTTGATAGGCAAAAGTCTGAGCTTGTCTATTTAAGGCAATTTGATGGAAAAGGCGTGTCAAACACGGTGTTCTTTTCTACCCAAGAGGTGGTTAATATTCCGGGAACGGACAAGCCTTTTGATCAAGCGGTCGCGCTAGGTCATGAGTTAATTCATGCTCGTGATTACGCTTCAGGCGCGATGCCTCCAGGTAGTGTGCTATTAAAGCATCGTCATCCCGAAACCGGACAGGTTACGGAGTACTCGATTGAAAATGCCGAATATCAAACGACGGGAATTTTCCATTATAACAATGCAGAAAGCGGCAGAGATGCTGAGACTGCGATAAGTGCAATTCGTAGTGATGCGATCATGAGGCGGGAAGAGATGTACTTCCGCTGGAAATCTAATGGGCAGAACAAGCCGAAAGCTTATTTGAAAAATGAAAAGGTAGTGAGTGAGTTTCATTTGGCCGATGATCTTGGCGCATATAAGAGAAATACTTATTGGCCTGCAGGGCAGTACCAATATCATCCTTATACAGTTGAGGTAAGGCCAGCTGCTGCAGGATCTCTATCACCCAAATGGAATACATTGGAGGGTAAGCAAGCCCATGTCGAAGTTCGTCGAGCATTGAACCAGTCTTTGAGTGAAGGCAAGGAGACGGCGATTGTGCTTATTGATGCGACCGAGCAACGATTATCGCAAAGCTTACAACACTCTCCGGCGCTGACAAGGCGTGGTTTAGGGAACCAAAGTGCGATCTTAAATTATGCTGCTAAGAACAACATTAAAGTGGTCAATGCTTATAGTTCTGAAAATGAAACGCCTCTGGCGAGTTTGAAGAAGAAAAAACGCAGCCGAATGTACCGCGCAATTCTTGGGCAACCCGAAAGTTCGGGTGGATACAAAGATGTTCAGTTTAGTTTGGACAATCAATCCTTACTTTCACAAGAGCTCGAAGGTCAAGATACTGTACTTGTGATGGCGTATTCCGATGGTCAAATGACAACAAACATCGTCGATAGCTTATCAGATGACCTCAATAAGCAAGTTCTGGTCTCACGACATTCTAATCTCGATTATCAACCTTCAAACTTGAGTGTAGAAGAGAGTACCGCTTGGTTGAATATCCGAGAAAAACAGAATGTGAAAATGCTTGGCTCTGGCAGCCGTAGCCGTTTTAACATTTGTAGTATTCAGTAATGTTCTGATGATGTTGCTACAAAGGTAACAAGAAGAATCAAAAAATAAAGCCGATTGAGTTTGCTGCTCAATCGGCTTTTTCTTAATAAGAAGTGTATTAGTGCACGCTAGGGAGCAAACTCTCTGGCATTAATGCATTGTGCAGTGCCAGTTTGAGAAGGGAGTTTGCCTGCTCAATATCGGGTGCGAAGTAACGGTCTTTGTCGTAGAACGAGACTTTCTCGCGCAGCATTTGCTTAGCAATCTCGATGCGTTCGGAGGACTTGTTTGGTGCACGGAAATCCAAGCCTTGCGCGGCTGATAAGTATTCAACCGCCAAAATACCACGCGTGTTTTCTCCCATCTCTTTCAGGCGGCGAGCCGCAAAAGTTGCCATCGAAACATGGTCTTCTTGATTTGCGGATGTTGGCAAGCTATCGACAGAAGCAGGGTGAGCCAGTGTTTTGTTTTCACTTGCTAACGCAGCCGACGTCACCTGCGCAATCATAAAGCCTGAGTTCACACCGCCATTGTCGACCAAGAATGGAGGAAGCTTAGATAGCGCGCTATCAATAAGCAGTGCCATACGACGCTCTGACAAGCTACCAATCTCTGCAATCGCAAGGGCAAGGTTATCTGCGGCCATTGCCACGGGCTCGGCATGGAAGTTACCGCCGGAGATGATGTCGTTATCTTCAGCAAACACCAACGGGTTATCTGATACTGAGTTCGCTTCTACTTGCAGAATCTCCGCGGAATTACGAATTTGCTGTAAACATGCGCCCATGACTTGAGGTTGGCAACGAAGTGAATATGGATCTTGTACTTTTTCGCAATCGGTGTGTGATTCACCAATCTCGCTGGTTGCTTCTAGCATATGTCGATACGCTAATGCGGCATCCATTTGGCTACGATGACCACGAACACGATGAATGCGAGGGTCGAACGGACGACGGCTACCTAATGCAGCTTCTACCGACATCGCCCCGCAAACCGTCGCGGATGAGAACAGATCCTCTGCGATGAATAGGCCTTCCAGTGCAAATGCCGTTGACGCTTGAGTACCGTTAAGCAGTGCTAAACCTTCTTTTGGGGCCAGCGTGATTGGCTCTAGACCAGCAATTTGCAGAGCTTCTAAGCCAGAAATAACTTTGCCATTGTGACGTGCTTGGCCTTCACCAAGAAGCACCGTACTCATGTGAGCCAGCGGCGCTAAGTCACCCGATGCGCCTACTGAGCCTTTTTGTGGAACGCATGGATACACCTGCGCATTCACAAGGTCAATCAGCATGTTGATGACCTTCAAGCGCAAGCCTGAGAAGCCACGTGCAAGGCTGTTGATTTTCAGTACCATCATCAAGCGAACGGTTTCATCTGACATAAATTTGCCGATGCCCGCAGCGTGTGAAAGCACAATACTGCGTTGCAGCGTTTCTAAATCTTCTGGCGCAATACGTGTGTTCGCGAGTAGACCGAAACCCGTATTGATGCCATAAACGGTGCGATCTTCTGCAATCACTCGGTCTACAACTTGAGTGCTTTCCTCAATGGCCGGAATGGCTTCTGGATCGAGAGTAAGGTTGACAGGTGAGCGGCTCACCTGACGCAGTTCGTTTAAGCTAATATGGCCTGGCTTTAGCGTTAAATTGAGCATGTCTTTCATCCTTACTTCAGCTTTTTCAGTTCTTCGTTGAGCATTGGTAGATCTAATTTTTGTTCGGCTGCGCATTGTTTGGCGATGTCGTAGCCGGCATCAGCATGACGCATAACGCCCGTCGCTGGGTCATTGTGAAGTACGCGAGCAATACGCTCAGACGCATCATCACTGCCATCACAACAAATAACCATTCCCGAGTGTTGAGAGAAGCCCATACCAACACCGCCTCCGTGGTGTAGAGACACCCACGTTGCGCCGCCTGCTGTATTCAATAGCGCATTAAGTAGCGGCCAATCCGATACGGCATCAGAGCCATCCATCATACCTTCGGTTTCTCGGTTCGGGCTGGCTACAGAGCCGGAGTCTAAGTGGTCACGGCCAATAACAACCGGTGCTTTAAGTTCACCGTTTTTCACCATTTCGTTGAAGGCTTGGCCAAGACGTTCACGGTCTTTTAAACCCACCCAACAGATACGTGCCGGTAGACCTTGGAACTGAATGCGTTCACGTGCCATGTCTAGCCAGTTGTGCAGGTGAGGGTTATCAGGGATCAGCTCTTTTACTTTCTGATCGGTTTTGTAGATGTCCTCTGGATCGCCAGACAACGCTGCCCAACGGAATGGCCCAATACCTTCACAGAATAATGGGCGAATGTAAGCCGGTACGAAACCAGGGAAATCAAATGCGTTTTCTACGCCTTCTTCCAATGCCATTTGACGGATATTGTTTCCGTAATCCAGTGTTGCAGCGCCGCGGTTTTGCAGCTCTAGCATGGCTTGAACTTGTACAGCCATTGATTGTTTCGCCGCTTTCACTACGCCGGCTTCATTTTGCAAGCGCATTTCTGCTGCATGAGACATGCTCCAACCTTGAGGTAAGTAGCCGTTCAATGGGTCGTGCGCAGAGGTTTGGTCTGTTACTACATCTGGTGTGATGTTACGTTCCACAAGCTCTGGGAAGATGTCTGCTGCGTTGCCTAGTAGACCGACAGAAATAGGCGTGTCGGATTCTTTGATCATCGCTAGCGCTTCATCCAACGATGTGGCTTTCTTGTCGACATAGCCTGTGCGTAGACGGTAATCGATACGTGATTCATCGCACTCGACGGCTATCATAGAGAAGCCTGCCATGGTACCTGCTAAGGTTTGCGCGCCACCCATACCACCTAGACCGCCAGTTAAAATCCAACGACCTTTTGCCTCGCCGTTAAAGTGCTTTTTAGCGACCGAGACAAACGTCTCGTAAGTGCCTTGAACAATGCCTTGTGAGCCGATGTAAATCCAGCTACCTGCAGTCATTTGTCCGTACATCATCAGGCCTTCTTTATCGAGCTCATTGAAGTGCTCCCAATTGGCCCAATGTGGAACTAGGTTTGAGTTCGCAATCAGAACGCGTGGCGCATTTTTGTGAGTCGGGAAAACGCCAACTGGTTTGCCTGATTGAACGAGAAGAGTTTGGTCATCGTCGAGTCTTTCTAACACTTCAACAATCTTATCGAAGCATTCCCAATTTCGTGCTGCTCGACCGATACCACCGTATACAACGAGCGAGTGAGGATGCTCGGCTACGTCTGGGTCAAGGTTGTTCATCAGCAAACGAAGTGGGGCTTCCGTCAGCCAAGATTTGGCGCGCAGGTCGGTACCGCGTGGAGCACGAATTGTTCTGCTGGTATCAAGTCGTGGATCTTGTCCTTGGCGCTGTGTCATTTTAAGACTCCTTTAGTTTCACGTGTGTACCAAGTCTGTGCTTGGCTATTTCTACTCGAGTAAAGTGCTGTTCGAGTTAATCGTTATTGGGTTTGCTTATTTAGGTTTGTGGTCTTTCTCTGCCATGGCATTGGCAATGTCCCAACATAGGCGGGCTGCCAATCGAGCGGTTTGACTATCGACGTCATACGTGGGGTTGTACTCGGCAATGTCTGCCAGCATAAGCTTGTTTTTGTAATGTAGGATTCGGTCGAGAAACGGCGAAATGATGTCGTAGCTGACTCCTCTCGCTGCTGGGGCGCTTACACCCGGAGCTGTTGTCGCAGGGAATACGTCCAAATCAATCGTTAGATAGAGGTAATCGCAGTCATCGATAAAGTGCTGTAGCTGCGTTAAATGGTAGCTGTGGTTCATGTAGCAAAGCTGTTTGTCTTCCACATACCAAACGTTGAGTTCGTCCGCTTTCTGGAATAGCGCTTTGGTATTGCTGCTGCGACTGACACCAATGCAAGCGTAATGAAACTTCCAATCATTGCGTTGGCAGAAGTGATGAATTTGATTAAACGGTGTGCCTGAGCTTGGTTTTACATCTGCCAGCGAACTTTCAAAAGCGCGTAGGTCAAAATGTGCGTCGAAGTTGATTATGCCAATCTTTGGCCGCTTTTCTGGGTGATGAGTTTTGAAGTATTCGGCCAACCCAGAAAATGACGCCCATGCGATCTCATGCCCGCCACCTAGGACGACGACAGGTGAATGGGGTAGTGCCTGAGCAACTGTGGCCGCGCATTGCGATTGGCTGCTCTCTAGTAAGTCGTCTTCGCAAACAACAGTACCGAGGTCGTAAAGCGGCGCATCTTGGTGCCAAGCGAGATTGGCTAAGGCACGACGGATTAAATCCGGTGACTTTTTCGCGCCAATACGGCCTTTATTTCTGGCAACACCCGCATCGGTAGCAAAGCCAAGGATTGAGACGCCTTCGCTTTTGTTCGGCAACTCTTCAACAGAAATATTTTTAATCACGTGGTGAACGCGTTTACCCAGTTCTCCATCTTCTGCATCGTGGCGACCTTGCCAGTGAAATGGAGCGGTATTTGGATCTGATTGAGCCATGTTACAGTCCTCCGTGAGAGACATATTCACCATTGACTATACGACCTACCAAACGTTTTTCGCCTACTTGGTAACTGAGGTCTGCTGGGTGTTCGATATCCCAGATTGAGAAGTCAGCGTCATAACCGACTTCAATCACGCCACGAGATTCCCCATAACCCAATGCTTTTGCTGCGTTTTGAGTGACGCCACGCAGTGCTTCTTGAGGTGTTAAACGGAACAGAGTGCAAGCCATGTTCATCATCAGGGTTAAATCTGCGAATGGTGACGTGCCAGGGTTGATATCCGTCGCTATCGCCATTGGCACCTTGTGCGTTCTAAGCAAATCGATAGGTGGTAATTGGGTTTCACGTAAGAAGTAAAATGCGCCAGGGAGCAAGGTTGCGACGGTAGAAGAGTTGGCAAGGGCACGTACGCCAATTTCATCCAGATATTCAATATGATCGGCAGAAAGACCATTGTATTGGGCGGTTAAAGCCGTACCACCTAAATCAGAGAGCTGCTCAGTATGGCCTTTTACATGCAAGCCATGTTTTTTTGCCGCTTCAAAGACACGCTCTGTTTGGACTAAGTTAAAACCAATCGATTCACAAAACACATCGACGCTGGTGGCGAGCTTTTCTTCTGCCACGAGCGGAATAATGTCATCACAAATATGTTGGATATAATCGTCAGCACGGTCTTTAAATTCTGGTGGAAGAGCATGAGCGGCGAGCAGGGTTGTGGTGATTTTGACTTTGCGCTCTTGCTCTAAGGCTTTCGCTGCTCGCAGCATCTTGATTTCATCAGCTAGCGTGAGACCGTAACCAGACTTAACTTCGATAGAGGTAACTCCGCTTGCGAGCAATCCATCTAAACGTGGCAAAGCGAGTTCGATAAGTTGTTCTACAGTGGCGGCACGAGTGGCGTGAACGGTAGAGAGAATACCGCCGCCTTGCTTGGCGATTTCTTCATAAGGCACACCATTGAGGCGCATTTCAAACTCGTTGGCTCGATTTCCGGCGTACACAAGATGAGTGTGGCAATCAATCAAACCTGGCAACAATAGCTTGCTTTGAAGGTCAATGGTTTGTTCGTAGTGGTCTGGATTCAAAATGGATTCGGTATGTTCGCTATCGTTACCTTGTTCTTTCGTGCTGATGGCGACAATTTTTCCTGACCGAATGCCGACGCGAGCAAGGGGGAAGGGCAGGTAACCTTGTTCTCCTTCTTGCATAGTGACGAGGCGTGCATTTTCAATCAGCAAATCCATTCTGATGTTTCCTTCTGATTTGTATCTTTAAATGTATATACAAATAAATAGGAGAAAAAAGCATCACTGACAAGACTAATGTTGCTGAAATGTGATCAAAACGAAGAAGTAATGCCTAGTTTACAATAAGATCTTAGAGCTTAATTTGTACTTATTGCCTGGGTGATAAAGTAATGCGGTGCTGACCAGTTTGTCTTGACTCCATGTGCGTCGGTTGAGCAGTAAGCATGGTTCGTCAGCTTGCATTTTAAGATCTTGCTTCACGCGTCCATCTGGGACAATGGCTTCTACGGTATGTTCGATGGCGCTAAGAGGGCAATTATTAGAAAGGTATTGGTTTGGTGTCATGCACGTGAAGTCTTGATTGAGGTAACTTGGTGCGTATTGACTGTTCACCCAACGAAGTTCTAGCTGTATTGGTGTGCTATCTTCAAAATGAATGATCTCGCTGTAGAATACGGTAGTACCAAGCATGACGCCCAGTTTGGTTGCGATATCATCGTCCGCTTTGATTGCAATTTGTCGGCGAACTTCACTATGATGCTCTCGACCACGATTGCTGATCTCATCAGCAATGTTACGAATGTCTAATAGGGGAGATTCAGACTTCTCAGCCGGATCACAAACAAAGGTGCCGAGGCGAGGGCGGCGTTGCAGTTTGCCTTCGTTAACTAAGTCTCTAATGGCTTTATTTACCGTCATTCGACTGACTCCGAATTGTTCGGTCAGCTCAAATTCTGTCGCGATGCGGTGTCCAACCATCCACTCTCCCGAATCAATTTTATCGAGGATAAACTGTTTGATTTGCTTATAAAGTGGCGCAGACATAATGACTTCCTTTTAATTGACTATACAAATAGTGCGTAATCTATGTACAAATTGCAAATACCTAAACCTATTCTGTGAATAGATAAAAGGAATTAGTCCGCATTCTTGAGGTCTATTGCTTGCAGTACTTTCATCAGTTGTGTAAACAAAGGTTCTCCACAACAAAATTAATAAAACAGGCAGTCACAAAGGAATTCCATGTTTAAAAAACTAAAAGCATCGCTTGGTATCGGCTCGGCAAAGGTAGATACGATTTTAGATGAGATGAGCGTTTATCAAGGTTCAACATTACGTGGTCACGTCCAAATCAAAGGTGGTGATGTTGAACAACAAATTGATGCCATCACCATCAAACTGAACACGGAAATGAAAGTAGAAGCAGATGACAGCGTTAGTTACCAGACATTCACGATCGATCAATTGAAGGCGGTTGAACCTTTCATCATCCAACCGAATGAAGAAAAACAAGTGCCGTTCGAGTTAAAACTGCACGATGAAACGCCAATTACGGCAGTAAGCGCAATGAAAAACCAGTGCCACGTTTGGGTAGAAACCACATTAGACATCGGTTTTGCGATTGACCCACGCGATCGTGACTACATTGAAGTAAAGCCATTACCCACAGCATCACGAGTAATTGGCGCCATTGAGCAAGCTGGTTTTACTATGGTTAAAGCCGATGTAGAGAAGGGCTTCTTACGTGGTAACACATTCTCGTCACGTTCGGGTATTTACCAAGAGCTAGAGTTCCGTAATAACGGCTTCGTTTCCACTAAAGAAATCGAATTGTCATTTATATTGGATGGGGCAACGCTCCATTGCTTAGCGGAGATCGACCGCTCATTTAGCATGTCTGGTGATCAGTATCGTTCATTCTCTTTACCTGTTGATGCGACAGATTCACAGGTTGCAGCAGCAATCGCTCCGACTCTTAACCTGTAATCGCTTACTCTACGGTTTTCATAAGCTCTGATGGAAGAGGAACGCTCACTATCAGAGCTATTTTCATTTTTAGATCGCGTCGATTTTTTTTCAAAATTATTGAGGCTCTCATTCGTTGAACAATGAAGTTTCAGTGACAAATTGAAATCGCTCTTTGCATTCTAAATGTGAGCTAGGTACAATCCCCTTCTCGATATTGGTCCGGTATTCGTGTTACCGAGCGGCCTTTACCGATTCTCGAAAAATCTTCTAATTTGAATAACATGTGTTGCTTGGTGTGCAACACCACTGTAAAGGATATAGCATGCCTATTATTACTCTTCCTGACGGCAGTCAGCGTCAATTTGACAACCCAGTTTCTACTATGGAAGTTGCGCAATCGATCGGTCCTGGTCTTGCAAAAGCAACTATCGCTGGTCGTGTAAATGGTAACCGCGTTGATGCGTGTGACTTAATTGAAGAAGACGCAAGCCTTGAGATCATCACAGTTAAAGATGAAGTCGACGGTTTAGAAATCGTTCGTCACTCATGTGCTCACCTTCTTGGTCACGCTCTAAAGCAACTTTACCCGCAAGCTAAAATGGCGATCGGTCCAACCATCGACAATGGCTTCTACTACGATATCGACCTAGAAGAATCTCTAACGCAAGACGATCTTGAAAAGATTGAAAAGCGTATGAAAGAACTAGCGAAGACCAAGTACGAAGTTGTTAAGAAAAAGGTTAGCTGGCAGGAAGCACGTGATACATTTGAATCACGTGGCGAACCATACAAAGTGGAAATCCTAGACGAAAACGTATCTCGTGATGATCGTCCAGGTCTTTACCACCATGAAGAATACATCGACATGTGTCGCGGTCCTCACGTTCCTAACATGAGTTTCTGTCAACATTTCACTCTATTGAATGTTGCGGGTGCTTACTGGCGTGGTAACAGCGACAACAAAATGCTTCAACGTATCTACGGTACGGCTTTCCACGATAAGAAAGCACTGAAAGCGCACCTTACTCGCCTTGAAGAAGCAGCGAAGCGTGACCACCGTAAACTTGGTAAGCAACTAGACCTATTCCACATGCAACAAGAAGCACCAGGTATGGTGTTCTGGCATCACAATGGTTGGTCTATCTTCCGTGACCTTGAAGTATTTGTACGCTCTAAGTTAGACGAATACGGTTACCAGGAAGTAAAAGGTCCACTTATTATGGACCGTGTTCTTTGGGAACGTTCTGGTCACTGGGACAAGTACGCTGATGCGATGTTCACCACTTCTTCTGAAAACCGTGAATACGCACTGAAACCAATGAACTGTCCAGGTCACGTGCAGATCTTTAACCAAGGTCTAAAATCGTACCGTGATCTACCGTTACGTATGGCTGAGTTCGGCTCATGTCACCGTAACGAACCATCTGGTGCACTACACGGCATTATGCGTGTACGTGGTTTTACTCAGGATGACGCTCACATTTTCTGTACTGAGAGCCAAATTCAAGAAGAAGTAACAAATTGTATCAAGATGGTGTACGATACGTACCAGACATTTGGTTTCGACAACATCGTAGTGAAACTGTCTACTCGTCCAGAGAAACGTGTAGGTTCAGATGAAATCTGGGATCAATCTGAAGAAGCATTGAAACAGTCTCTAGAATCAATGGAAATTCCATACGAGATTCAAGAAGGCGAGGGTGCATTCTACGGTCCTAAGATTGAATTCACGCTATACGACTGTCTAGACCGTGCATGGCAGTGTGGTACTGTTCAGTTAGACTTCAACCTACCAGGTCGCTTAGGTGCAACTTACGTAGGTGAAAACAATGAACGTCTTGTTCCGGTGATGATTCACCGTGCAATTCTAGGTTCACTAGAGCGTTTCATTGGTATTCTTATCGAAGAATATGCTGGTTTCTTCCCAACTTGGTTGGCGCCAGAACAGGCAATTCTTATGAACATTACTGATAAACAGTCAGATTATGTTCAGGAAGTAGTACAAAAACTACAAAAAAGTGGAATTAGAGCTAAAGCGGACTTGAGAAATGAGAAGATTGGCTTTAAAATCCGCGAACACACTTTGAAGCGTGTACCGTATATGCTTGTTGTCGGTGACCAAGAAATGGAAGCTGGCGAAATCGCAGTACGTACTCGTAAAGGTAAAGATCTCGGCAAATTTAAAGTGGATGATTTCATTGCATACATCCAAGACGAGATTTCAAGCCGTAAGCTCAATCTGGAGGAATAAGCTATTAAAGGCGGAAGACGCGGCCAACAGCCGGTAAAACAAAACCCACACCGTATGAACGGTGAAATTCGTGGCGTTCGTGAAGTTCGACTAACTGGCGCTGACGGTGAATCAGTTGGTGTTGTATCGATTCAAGAAGCGATCGCAGCTGCTGAAGAAGCAGGCATGGATCTTGTGGAGATCAGTCCTAACGCTGAGCCGCCAGTCTGTCGTGTTATGGACTACGGCAAATTCCTCTTTGAGAAGAGCAAATCTGCTAAAGAGCAGAAGAAAAAGCAAAAACAGGTTCAGATTAAGGAAGTAAAATTCCGTCCTGGAACTGATATTGGAGACTATCAGGTAAAACTACGCAACCTGACGCGTTTCCTTGAAGAAGGCAACAAAGTGAAGGTAACAATTCGCTTCCGTGGCCGAGAAATGGCGCACCAAGACATCGGTGTTGACGTTCTTCATCGCTTAAAAGAAGACACTGTAGACTTTGCTGTAGTGGAATCTTTCCCAAGTCGAATCGAAGGTCGTCAGATGATCATGGTTCTAGCCCCTAAAAAGAAGTAATTAACGGCTCATCAAGTAATTAAGACCTAGCCGTTTCCCTTTTAAAGGTAAGCGGTTGGGTTTTGTTCGCCCTAATTACGTTGTTTATTAAACCTACTCAATGCGGAGTTATTCATCATGCCTAAGATGAAAACCAACAAAGGTGCTGCTAAGCGTTTTAAGAAAACTGCTGGTGGTATTAAGTACAAGCACGCTACAAAACGTCACATCCTGACTAAGCGTACTACTAAGAACAAGCGTCAGCTACGTCCAAATGCAATTCTTCCACGTTGTGAAGTTGCTGCAGTTGTTCGTATGTTGCCATACGCTTAATTCTTTATAGTTATCAATCGTTTAGTTTAGGAGAAGCATAATGCCTCGCGTAAAACGTGGTGTACAAGCTCGTGCACGTCATAAGAAAGTTCTAAAACAAGCTAAAGGTTACTACGGTGCACGTTCACGTGTTTACCGCGTAGCTTTCCAAGCAGTTACTAAAGCTGGTCAATACGCTTACCGTGACCGTCGCGCTAAGAAACGTCAATTCCGTCAACTATGGATTGCACGTATCAACGCAGCATCTCGTCAAAATGGTCTATCTTACAGCCGTTTCATCAACGGTCTTAAGAAAGCATCTATCGAGATCGACCGTAAGATCCTAGCGGACATCGCAGTATTCGATAAAGCAGCATTTGCTGTTCTAGTTGAAAAAGCGAAAGCTGCTCTTTAATTAGCAGTTTAGGATTAAGAAAAGGAGAGCATTAGCTCTCCTTTTTTATTGCTTTCTGTTTCCCCTACCATAGACTTTCCCGTTTCCCGTTTCCCGTTTCCCGTTTCCCGTTTCCCGTTTCCCGTTTCCCGTTTCCCGTTTCCCGTTTCCCGTTTCCCGTTTCCCGTTTCCCGCTTATATCCTAACTCTGACCCAATAAGTTGCTCCAATGGCTTGATTTGTTATTTTGCATCAACGCATCAAGTCAAGGATAAGGAGCATCTGTGTTATCGCGCTATTGGGAATATCGCGTTCAATCATTCTGTTATCTACTGATGGTAGGGTTTATTAGGATTACAAACAAAAAGGATTAGAAATGGACATTCGACAACTACAAGCGCATATAAAAGAGTTTGATCACGACCCGGAACAGAAACAGCATTATTTCCTCAAACTGATTGAAGAAGTGGGTGAGTTGTCTGAATCGATTAGGAAAGACGCCACTGGACAACCGACAGAGGACACAATTAAAGGAACAATCGCGGAAGAACTCTACGACGTACGCGTATACCCAAATATCCTCAATGCGCTAGGTTCAGCGAGATTGCATTGGTTTGTAGACGCGGCGGCGATTTAAAGATCTAGTGGTTCTAAATCGAAAATCGACAACAAAGTATACAAGCCAAGGCAACTCGCCCTTTGGGAGCGTGTCACTAACACTATTTCTTTGCCAAACAAAATGGAAATAGAAAGACTATTCCTCAAGTTGTTTGACTTTGAACTAGAGTCAGTGACAACGCTCTGAATCCTGCTCATTGAAGACGTTTGGGTATAATATATTTGTGCATTAGCCAATGTTTACGAAATAGATTTAGCAAAAACGCACGAAGTGAAAGAGATACTGAACAAACGAAAATACAACCGCTAGGGAAGGGGAAACTACATGGTTCAACGAATCAGTTACGAATTTTTGCCGCAAATTGCTGGTCCTTATGTCCATGCGGCAAGACATTGTGAGACCTTGTATGTTTCCGGATTGACAGCAATGGGCTCACCGAGCCAAAGTGAAAGTCTAATCGAGCAAACAAAAACGATTCTGTCTTACTTATCGAAAATACTTGCGGAAGAACAAAGAGAGAAACGTGACCTCATCAAGCTGACGATATTTATAACCGATATAAACCAACTGCTAGAGATTCGCTCGGTATTATTCGACTTCTATGAGGGCTATTTACCGGCTTGTTCATTAGTCGAGGTGAGCCGTTTGATTCACCCCGACTTATCTATTGAGATTGAGGCAGTCATCTCATCTGAAGCATTATAGAGAGGCTTTAATGAAAATAAACCGCTTGGATCACCTTGTACTGACAGTTAAAGACATTCAAACCACACTGGATTTCTATATACAGGTTCTCGGTATGGAAAGTGTTACTTTCGGTGAAGGACGAGTAGCCTTGATTTATGGAAAGCAAAAGATAAATCTTCACCAACTAGGGAGCGAGTTTGAACCTAAAGCACGTCAAGTTGCTTCTGGCAGTGCTGATTTGTGTTTTATTACAGACACACCTATCTTGGATATTATCTCTCACCTTGAAGCTCATGCTATTGAGGTAATTGAAGGGCCTGTTCAACGGACCGGTGCAATTGGTAACATCCTATCTGTTTACATTCGAGACCCAGATGGTAATTTGATTGAGTTATCTAACTATCTTACTGAGGCTTAACATGATTTATTCAACAACCGAGACGATTCCAGGACGAGAAATCGCTGAGATAAAGGGTGTAGTAACGGGGAATGTGGTTCAATCTAAACACATTGGTCGAGACTTCATGGCGGGTCTAAAAAGTATCGTTGGCGGTGAGATTCGCGGTTATACAGAAATGATGACTGAAGCTCGAAATATCGCGATTCAGCGTATGGTCGAAGATGCAGCGAATATGGGTGCTGATGCGGTGGTTGGCATCCGTTTTACAACTAGCTCAATTGTTGATGGTTCTTCTGAAATTCTTGCGTTTGGAACGGCTGTGAAGCTCGTATAGTTGAAGAGGCTTTTGTCGTTTTAATACAGTGCAGATTGTTTTTTCGTTCGCTATTTTTTAGCTCCCCCCTTGTGTGTCATTCATGTCGGTGAGTTTGTCTCGCCATCTAGTACGAAAAGTCTGTCGACGTTGTCAATAAGTCCAAGACAACGTCGTTCCTAATTGGGTTCCTCTTCCTATCGTTTATATGCAGATCACCATTTCTAGGTATTTATTGTATCCATTCGTTGCTTTGAAATTTTGACTAAAGTGACTTCGATCGCACTGCGCTGCTAAACCTAATTGTGTTCACGAACCATCAGTCCTGCTGAATAATTATGCCTTTTTTGATGAATTGTTTTTAGGGCAAATGTTCTAACGCATAATGCTTGTTTGAGTCGTAAACTCTCGCCATATTTTTACTTTCTAGGATTTAATGCGACGAATAGCATTAAAACTATGATGTTTATAATGTAATGAATTTGCCAAATATAATGAAACTGAATGCATTTTAAGTGCCAGCATTAACATCGTAAATGTGAATGAAAGTATATTAATTCAAAGTTTTCTTATAAAAATATGAACTTATGCCTTGCGAAGTGATTCTAAATTGTTACAAATACTATACAGCTGTAACATTGCCATAAGGAATTGTAGATGAGAGAACTCACTCCCGAGTACTTGTTAGCCGCATTACGACAAGCGATAAAAACTAAAGGGCTAACATATCGAGAGTTATCTGAGAAAATGGGCATGCCGTTGTCCACTTTTAAACGTCATTTAACTAGTACTAACCTTGCTCTAGATAAGCTACTCGAGTATTGCCGCGCGGTTGACTGCACCCTCGATGAATTGCAGAAGCTGGCAAATCAACTTCAAGCTGAGGATCAAGATTACTTTAGCCACACGCAAGACGAAGTCTTTTTCCAATTTCCTCATCTTTACGATTTTTATCGAGAGTTACGGATGCTTCGTGGGAAAGACGGCTATACCATCCTAATGAAAAAGTATGACCTCTCGAAACAAAGTATGTCGGACTATTTAGGCGCGCTAGAGTTACTTGATCTGGTTTATGTTGATGAAGAAAACAACATTACGCTGCATGGTCCGCTTTACTACAGCTACGCTGAAAACTCGAAGCTTAACGACAAGTACACAGAGATCATCAAGGATCAAACGACCACGCACGAGAAGTGTGTTCGTGTTGCATTATCTCGAATGAAAATTACTGAAGAACAATTACTTACATTAGAAGAACAGGTCGCGAGCACTGTTCTCGATTTTCACTCCAAGAATGTCGTAGCAGAAAATTTCAATGTCTCCGATTTTACGAATGTCTTACTGGTTGCGGGACCACACCAACCTGTTACCTTCTCTGATGGAATTGTTCAAACTGATGGTAACTTTATTGAAGATATCCGATGTGCGATCGCTTCGGCTGGGGATAAGCCAAGCCTATCAATATAACTAGTAGTTATTTTTAGTGATTTATAGATTCATACTTGTAATGTGTAATTGATGAGCTAACATGACGATGTGTCAATTATGACGATTCGTCAGAAAGGTAATGAACTTTCTGCCAATCATATTCGTGTTACTATTCGTTAGCGTCACATGGGGATACGGATCAAAGAATTATGTTTAATTTTGGCTGCAAAAAGAATGACAAACAGCAAGACTGTCGTGTTGTTTCCGGCTTAACGAAGAAACAACAGGCGATTGCCGATCGTGAGGTAGAGTTGATTCAGCTTGCGAAGTCATTGGTGCAAGAGCAGGGGTTTGCAAATCTCACGATGGATAAGCTAACCGCAGCGAGCCCTTATTCAAAAGGGACCATCTACAACCATTTTTGTAGCAAAGAGGACGTGATTCTTGCTTTATGTATCCATTCATTGAAGAGTGAAGCCGTGTTCTTCGAGCGTACGGCAAACTTTGATGGTAATACTCGCGAGAAAATCATTGCGATGCATGTTGGGTATCGTATTTATGCTCGCATGGAGCCTGTATTATCAACGTGTGCAATTGTTGCTAAAACGCCGTGGGTGATAGAAAAAGCATCTCCAACGCGCCTTAACGAATTAAACCAGTTGGAAGAAGAAGTGATATCCGGTGCGGACGCTTTGGTAAACCATGCAGTAGAAATAGGGGATCTTAAGTTTTCTCCAGCTGTTGGCTCAGATGCTATTGTGTTTGCTAATTGGTCTATTGCGTTTGGCTCTAATGCGCTGGCGCAAAATGCATCGAACAGTCGTTGTATCCAGCGCCTACAAGACCCCTTCTCTGTGCTTCACAATGCGAATATGTTGCTTGATGGCCTAGGATGGTTGCCGCTCTCAACAGAGTGGGACTACCGTAAAACTTGGCGTCGAGTGGAGCAGGAATTGTTCAGTGAAGAAGTTGCATTCTTAGACTCAGTGAATCGCTGATTCCCATGAATGCAAAAAACCAATCCAATAAAGATTGGTTTTTTAATCACACTATTTGACGGATCGTCAATAACGATGATTTTTACACCAATAACCAATGCCTCTAATTAAATCGGTGTAGAGATCGCGTTAGAAACGTATCTGGAATTAGAGAACAGCATAAGCTGCTTTTTTAACTTCGTTTTATGACGAAACGTCACAAAGGGAGAGTGTGATGAAACACCACCAAGCTCAACAAGCTTCCTCTGCTCAATGGGGGAAGATTCCAACCAAGTACAGTATATGGGTACTACTGGCCACAGTATTATTCGTTGTAATCGCGACAATAGGAGGAAAGAACCTTTATTTTCGTGGTGACTACAATATCTTTTTTGATGGCACTAATAAGCAGTTGCTTGCCTTTGATGAAATTCAAACGACCTTTGCTAAAACCGATAACTTAGCCATTGTTATTGCACCAGATAACAATGATGTCTTCACCCCAGAAACCCTCCAACTTGTCCAGAACTTAACGGTTGACTCATGGCAAGTCCCTTACTCAAGTCGTGTTGATTCCATTGCGAATTATCAACATACCGAAGCAATCGAAGATGATCTTCTTGTCGAAGACCTACTTTATGAAGACTATGAATTAACGTCGGCGCGCATTGCCAAAGTTAAGCATATTGCCCTGACGGAACCAGTGATTAAAAACGCTTTGATTTCTGAGAAGGGCGACGTAACGATTGTAAATATCACGGTTCAATTGCCTGAAGTTGATAAGACCGCTGAAGTTCAAGAAGTGATGAACCACATCAATAGGATGATTGAGCAATACCAGCAGAATTACCCAAATGTTGAGTTTCATAAAGCAGGCATTATCGCGATGAACTACGCCTTTATGACGGCTGCGCAAGAAGACAGTTCTACGCTGGTCCCTACGATGTTGCTTGTTATTCTCGTGTTCCTAACCATTATGTTACGTTCTTTCTTGAGTGTGATTGCGACCTTGGTCGTGATTATCGGGTCCGTGATGGCAACTATGGGATTATCTGGTTGGGCAGGTATGTTCCTGAGTACGGCGACGGTCAATGTCCCAACTTTAGTCATGACACTCGCGGTTGCAGATTGTGTTCACGTTATCGCCACGATGCGTCAGTCTATGCAAAATGGATTTAGCAAAGCGCATTCGATAGAACGCAGTATTGCACTCAACTTCATGCCAATCCTTATTACTTCAGTAACAACGGCGATTGGCTTTCTGATGATGAATATGTCGGATTCTCCAGTGTTACGAGACTTCGGTAATTTATCCGCGCTGGGCGTCATGATTGCCTGTTTCTTATCTGTTACTTTGTTGCCAGCCTTATTAAAACTGTTACCGATACGAGTCAAACAAAATACATCGAAAAACGGTTCTGATTTTATGGATAAGCTAGGCGATTTTGTGGTGACAAATCGAAAAGCCTTGTTACCCCTTTCTGTTTTAGTGATCGTTGTCAGTGCGAGCTTAATCCCGCTAAACAAAGTGAATGATGAATCTGTGAAGTACTTTGATTCACGAAGTGACTTTCGCCAAGCCGCTGACTTTATGGAAGAGCGAATCAGTGGGATGACAAACATCAGTATTGCCATCAAAACTAATGAGTCGCAGGGAATAGCAGACCCAATATTTTTGAACTCGATTGGTCGTTTCACCGATTGGTTGCGTGCTCAGCCTGAAACTGATCATGTCGCAACTCTGGCGGATGTGTATAAGCGTCTAAATAAAAACATGCATGCCGACGATGATGCTTATTATTCACTACCACAAGATCGCGAATTAGCCGCGCAGTATTTGCTGCTTTACGAAATGTCACTGCCTTATGGGTTAGATCTCAACAATCAAATTAATGTTGATAAATCCTCAATTAAAATGGTTTTGACCGTCGATAACTTAGGCAGCGTTGAATTGGTTGACCTTGAGAATCGTATCTACGCTTGGTTTGCGAATAACGCTCCTCAATATGAAGTCGTTGCGTCGAGCCCTTCGTTGATGTTTGCCCACATTGGTGAAACCAACATGGCAAGTATGCTTTCTACCTTACCTATCACATTGGTGCTTATTTCTGCACTGCTCATCTTTGCGCTTCGCTCTCTCAAGCTGGGATTGATCAGCTTGGTACCAAACATCGCACCAGCCGTCATTGGGTTTGGTTTATGGGCGCTGATTTCAGGAGAAATCAACCTAGGATTGTCTGTCGTAGTGACGTTGACACTCGGGATCGTGGTCGATGACGCCGTGCACTTTTTGTCAAAATATCAACGCGCACGTAAAGAAGGTCAAACTGCCGAGCAAGCGGTTAGATATGCGTTCCATACGGTGGGGCGAGCACTCTGGATAACGACTGTCGTTTTAGTCGCAGGTTTCTCTGTTTTGGCAATGTCGAGCTTCCGTTTGAATGCTGACATGGGCCAACTGAGTGCGATAGTCATCTTTATTGCCTTAGTTGTGGATTTCTTATTCCTACCAACGTTATTGATGTTATTCGATAAAGAAGCTTATGTACAAAACAAGACAATAAATAACCCGGATACGGACTCACAGAAAAGTGTTACGGCAACTCAGTTGTAATTCTGAAAACAGACAAGGATAGAATGATGAATTTACTCAATACACGATTGAAAGTAGCGGTAATAGCAGCCTCTTTTCTCATGACGCCATTTTCTTGGGCTGACGAAGCCAAAGGTTTGGAAATTGCACAAGAACGCAAGGCTCGTGACGAAGGTTGGCGTGATTCTGTTGCGACAATGCAAATGATCCTGCGAAATGCTCAAGGGGAAAGCAGTACCCGAGCGATGCGCTTAAAGTCTCTTGAGGTAGTTGATGATGGTGACAAAGGGTTAACCATTTTTGATGAGCCACGTGATGTAAAAGGCACAGCATTCCTGAATCATTCACATACAGTGGGTTCCGATGACCAATGGCTCTATCTACCTGCATTAAAGCGCGTCAAACGTATTGCATCACGTAATAAGTCGGGGCCATTTATGGGCAGTGAGTTTGCGTACGAAGATCTAAGTTCGTTTGAAATTGAGAAGTATCGATTTAACTATCTCAAGGATGACGCTATCAAAGGGCAAGATACGTTTGTTTTAGAGCAAATTCCAACCGATAAAAATTCAGGTTACACCAAGCAAGTTGTGTGGTTGGACAAAGCGCATTATCGTCCAATGAAAGTAGAGTTCTATGACCGTAAAGGCGCGCTACTTAAGACTTTGGTTTTCTCTGATTACAAACAGTACTTAAATCAATATTGGCGTGCGCACACGATGGCGATGACCAATCACCAGACCGGTAAGAGTACTGAGCTGACAACAAGTGAGTTAACGTTCCAAACTGGATTAAAAGACACCGATTTCAACAAAAACATACTTAAGCGCGTTAAGTAAGGAGATCGAATGAGTAGGGTAAACATGGCCAGTATGATATTCGCTGGCCTAACCACTATGCCTTTCTCTGGCTCTTTATTGGCGGCTGAGTTAGCAGGACAGGTCAACATCGAGCATCGTCAGTTTTTCTCCGATGGTGCTCAGGGGCAGGGGAAAGGACAAGCTTCACTGGTTTTGCAGCCGGAGTTTTACTGGGACCTCAAAGATGGGGAAGCCAGTTTCACGTTCACTCCCTTTTATCGTTTAGACAGTATGGATGACGAGCGGACTCATGGTGATATTCGCGAAGCGTTGTATTTAACTTATTGGGATGACTACGAGTTACGTGTCGGCATCAGTAAAGTCTTCTGGGGTGTGACCGAGTCAGCACATCTGGTTGATGTCATAAACCAAGTCGATGCGGTAGAAGCCGTTGATGATGAAGATAAACTCGGCCAACCCATGGTCCATTTTACGTCAGTCAAAGACTGGGGAGTGGTCGATGCCATGGTGTTGCCTTATTTTCGCGAACGAACATTTGCAGGCAAAGATGGACGTTTGAGGATTGAACCCGTTGTATCTGATGATGCGCTGTATGAATCTAGCCGAGAAGAAAAGCATGTGGATGTCGCTTTTCGGTACGCACAAATGTTTGGCGATTGGGATGTTGGCTTAAGCTATGTTTATGGAACAAACCGTGACCCGTATTTTCGGTTTGATCAAGGAGAGTTAAAGCCTTACTACGCCCTAATGAGCCATGTTGGGCTGGATGTTCAAGGCATCGTGGGCGATTGGTTATGGAAGCTAGAGAGTGTCTACCGCGATAGCTTCGACAATCATGTCGGCGTCGTGACGGGTTTTGAATACACGATAGTAGGCGCTTTTGAGACAGTATGGGACGTAGGCATTATTGGTGAGTATCTCTATGATAGCCGTGGTAACAACGCGCAAAATATCGGTCAAAATGATGTCTTTGCAGGCATTCGTTTAGCGCTCAATGACGAAGACGGCACAGAAATCTTAACGGGTATAACGCAAGATCTCGACAACTCCGATGTGTACAACGCAAAACTTGAGGCTTCCAGCCGCATTTCAAATCATTTCAAGTGGCAAATCGATGCTTGGTTGTTTAAAAACGAAACGCCTACCGATCTGCTTTACTTCGCCAGAGACGATGACTTTGTCGAGCTATCTATTCAATACTATTTTTAGCATTGTCGACTGACCTAAAGTGTTTTCACTTGGGGACGAAACTGCAGTATTTATGCACAAAGCAGCAAGCCATAATCCTAGGGATTTACGTGCGAAGCTGCTTTTTTTGCGTTTTTGTGTTCTTTTTATTCAATAACCTCTTCTTTTCATAATTCAATTTGGCTTTGGTGGCGGGTTTGGCTACTATGTACAGCTATCAAAAAACCAATCACTCCCTTATGGATACTACCAATAGGTAGATGAGGAAACGATGCAACATCTAGAAGAGATCATTGCTAACGCGAGTGCAGCAATTGAAGCCGCAGAATCGCTAGTCGTACTTGATGAAGTGCGTGTTCAGTATCTAGGTAAAAAAGGTGAGCTAACTGCTCAACTTCAAAGCCTAGGTAAACTACCACCAGAAGAGCGCCGTGAAGCGGGTCAAGAGATCAATAAAGCGAAAGGCGTAGTTCAGCAAGCTATCGCAGCTCGTAAAGATGCACTACAACGTGCAGAGCTTGAAGCGAAGCTAGCAGCAGAAACGATTGACGTAACACTACCTGGTCGTCGTATCGAGAACGGTGGTCTACACCCAGTTACTCGTACTGTTGAGCGTATTGAAAAGTTCTTTGGTGAACTTGGCTTTAATACTGAGTCTGGTCCAGAAATCGAAGATGCATTCCACAACTTTGATGCACTAAACATTGCCGCTGATCACCCAGCGCGTACTGACCACGATACTTTCTTCTTCAACCCTGATTTGATGCTTCGTACTCACACGTCTGGCGTACAGATCCGTACAATGGAAAATGGCAAACCACCATTCCGTTTCATTGCTCCGGGCCGTGTATACCGTAACGATTACGACCAAACGCACACGCCAATGTTCCACCAAGTGGAAGGCATGTTAGTTGATGAGAACGTGAACTTCGCTCAACTAAAAGGCATTCTGCACGACTTCCTATGTAACTTCTTTGAAGAAGAAGTAGAAGTTCGTTTCCGTCCATCTTATTTCCCATTTACAGAGCCTTCGGCTGAAGTAGACGTAATGGGCAAAAACGGCAAATGGCTTGAAGTTCTAGGCTGTGGCATGGTTCACCCGAACGTACTACGCAGTGTAGGCATCGACCCTGAGAAATACTCTGGCTTTGCATTCGGTATGGGTGTAGAGCGTCTAACGATGCTTCGTTACGGCGTAAACGACCTACGTGCGTTCTTCGAGAACGACCTTCGTTTCCTAAAACAGTTCAAGTAATCCAGGGGATAAATCACTATGAAATTCAGCGAATCATGGCTTCGTGAGTGGGTTAGTCCTTCGATTACCACTGACGAACTAACTCACCAAATTACAATGGCGGGTCTAGAAGTTGACGACGTACTACCTGTAGCAGGTTCGTTCAACGGCGTTAAAGTTGGTCACGTTGTTGAATGTGGTCAGCACCCAGATGCGGACAAGCTACGTGTAACGAAAGTTGACGTGGGTGAAGAAGAGCTTCTAGACATCGTTTGTGGCGCACACAACTGTCGCCAAGGTTTGAAAGTAGCAGTAGCAACAGTTGGTGCTGTTCTTCCTGGCGATTTTAAAATCAAAAAAGCGAAATTACGTGGTCAACCATCTCACGGCATGCTTTGTTCATTCACTGAACTAGGTATCGACGTTGAGTCAGACGGCATCATGGAACTAGCAGAAGACGCAGTAATCGGTACCGATTTCCGTGAATTCCTAGGTTTAGACGACGTAACGGTAGACGTAGACCTAACAGCAAACCGTGCTGACTGTTTCAGCATTCGCGGTATGGCACGTGAAGTAGGTGTACTAAACCGCGCTGACGTGACTGAGCCATCAGTAGAAGCAGTAGCGACTTCAATCGAAGACAAAGTGTCTATCGAAGTGAAAGCGCCAGCTGCGTGTCCACGTTACTTAGGTCGTGTGGTTAAGAACGTGAACGTTCAAACTGAAACGCCACTATGGATGCAAGAAAAATTGCGTCGTTGTGGTATTCGCTCAATCGATCCTGTTGTAGACATCACTAACTACGTGCTTCTAGAACAAGGCCAACCAATGCACGCATTCGATCTAGCGAAGATCGAAGGTGGCATCGTAGTTCGTATGGCTGAGCAAGGTGAGAAGTTAACTCTTCTTGACGGCAGCGAAGCAGAACTAAACGCAGATACACTAGTCGTAGCAGACCACAACAAAGCACTTGCAATTGCAGGTATCTTTGGTGGTGAGGAGTCTGGTGTAACAACAGAAACTAAAGACGTTCTACTAGAGTGTGCATTCTTTGCACCTGACCACATCCGTGGTCGCGCACGTAGCTACGGTCTGCATACAGATTCTTCTATGCGTTTTGAGCGTGGTGTGGATTACGCACTGCAAGTAAACGCAATGGAGCGTGCAACAGAGCTTCTTGTTGAAATCTGTGGCGGTGAAGTTGCACCTGTTGTTGCTGTAGAGTCTGAAACAGACTTACCTAAGCCAAACAAAGTTGCTCTACGCCGTACTAAACTAGACAACCTACTAGGTCACCACATTGTTGATGCTGACGTAGTAGAAATCCTAGAGCGTCTAGGTTTGACTGTTGAAGCTTCAGAAGAAGGTTGGATGGCAGTAGCGCCAACATGGCGTTTCGATATCGCTATCGAGCAAGACCTGATTGAAGAAGTTGGCCGTATTTACGGTTACGACAACATCCCTAACCAACACCCAGCAGCAGCGCTTAAGATGCACAACCACGTTGAAGCGGATCTTCCACTGAAACGCGTTCGTGATCTTCTTGTTGACCGCGGTTACCACGAAGCAATTACATACAGCTTCGTTGAGCCAGAGCAACAAAAGCTAGTTGTTCCAGGTGTTGAGCCGCTAATCCTGCCATTCCCAATTTCAGCGGATATGTCAGCGATGCGTCTTGGTCTTATCCAAGGTCTGCTGAACACGGTTGTTCACAACCAGAAACGTCAACAGCCACGCGTTCGTCTATTCGAATACGGCCTACGTTTCATCCCATGTGAATCTGCAGAAAACGGTATGCGCCAAGAGCCAATGCTTGCAGGTGTTATCGCTGGTACTCGTGGTGAAGAGCACTGGGATATCGAAACTAACACGGTTGATTTCTTCGATCTTAAGGGTGATCTAGAAGCGATTCTAGAGCTATCTGCGAACGAAAAAGCATACTCTTTCGCTGCACTGTCACCTGAAAGTAAAAAAGCTAACCCAGCACTTCATCCAGGTCAATCTGCGACAATCATCGTAGATGGCAAAGAAGTGGGCGTGATCGGTACAGTTCACCCTGAGCTTGAGCGTAAGTTCGGTCTAAACGGTCGTACTATCGTATTCGAAATCGAATGGTCTGCAATCAACAGCAAAGTGATCCCAGAAGCGGTAGCACTTTCTAAATTCCCTTCAAACCGTCGTGATATCGCGGTAGTCGTGGACGAAGCTGTTGCATCTGGTGACATCGTTAACGCTTGTCTAGAGCAAGGTGGCGAGTTCCTTAAAGATGCGAAACTGTTCGACGTTTACGTAGGTAAAGGTGTTGAAGAAGGTAAGAAGAGCCTAGCCATTGCTCTGACTCTACAGTCACTTGAGCGTACGCTTGAAGATGCAGATATCGCTGGTGCGGTTGACGCTATCGTTGCTCACGTTTCTGAGAAGTTTGGTGCGTCTCTACGTGACTAATCTTGCGTAACGCATCTTCTTAAGAAATGAAAACCCTGCCAGTTTGGCAGGGTTTTTTGTATTTTTGGAATAGGGAATAGGGAATAGGGAATAGCTAGAGCCAAATTGTCTCCACTTTGATCCTCTCATCTTCAAAGAAAATCTTATTCACACCAATCTTTTCACTTCGGTTGTATTCGTCAATACTGTGGTCAAAGCCGTAAGCGGTGGCGGGGGCCATATGTTGAGTCACACCTTGCTTCGTCACCGTTAGTGCATCATGACCATGCCCGCAAATTACATCTTGAATTCGATGCTTAGCCAAAAGCGCAAGTAAGCTTGCATCGTTCTCCAAACAAATCGCTTTCATCCAGTCTGAGCCGACAGGAATAATGGGATGGTGGACAACGATAATCGGGTTGGTTGCATGGCGAAGCTGCCGTTTAAAGCGGGCAACTCCACGGTTATCAACTCGGCCAGAGCCAAGAGGATGGTGTTCATCTAATGGTTTAGCGCTCGAATCTAAAAACAATACTTGTCGCCCATGAATTTCCGCTTTTTCAACAACATGAATGCTGCTATCACGAAATTCTTCTTTCATTAGGATGAAGTCATCATGGTTACCTGCAATGGCATAAACGTGTTTGTTTTGGATATGTTTATTTAAGAACGCAAGCAAAGCTTGATAGTCGCTAGCCCTAGGGTTGCAGCATAGGTCTCCAGTCAGTAGGAGAGTGTCGCAGGTTGTTTCATTTTGAGCCGTATTAAGGGCTTTGCGAAGGCGGTTAAAGCTGGATTCATCGCTTAAGTGGCAATCACTAATTTGGATAACGGTACGCACGATTATGAAATAGCCTGACATTCTGTTGAGTTATTTAGTGCAGTGTAACATTGTTAATCGCTGTGTGGTCCGCGAGCTTTGATGCCTTTATGTCAATGAAAGCGTAAACATTAACAGTAATGGTAGCGTGAGAATGCTAAAGAAGTTACCAAATAGCACCATAGAGGCGACGGTCATCGGCTCTATGTTTAATCGTTCAGCAAAAAGATAATTCATCACTGCTGGTGGCAACATTGTAAATAGCACCATCATTTGCAATTGCATGGTAGGAAGTGGGATAAGCCAATAAATTACCGCAAACGCGACCGCACCAGTTAACAACGACTGCACTGTACAAAGCAACCCTACTCTCAAACCACCAAGTCTTAAGTTACACATCTGAGCACCCAGAGAAAGCAGCATGACAGGGACAGCGGCTTGTCCAAGTAAAGCGGTCGCTTCGTAAAATGGTGGCCAAACGTTGAATCCAGAAAGGTTGATAATGAGTGCTAAAGAAGCAGAGATAAAAATAGGCATTTTAAACATTTGCTTCAATGGGTTGCCACTACTTAGAAGCATCACGCCCAAACTGATATGTAAACAGGCAGAAACCACAAACAACAATACTGCAGAAGGGAGAGCTAGCTCTCCAAAAGTATAGGTGAACAACGGAATTGCAAGGTTTCCGCTATTTCTAAACATATGTGGTGGTGCCCACGCTTTGAAAGAGAGTCCTGTTAACTTGGCTATGGGTAGCATGAGTAATCCAGGGACGATAACAGCAATAATTGCGGCCAGTAGGAGGGGGGCTTGCCCAATATCAAGAGGCATGCTGACCAAAGACGAAAAGACCAATGCAGGAGTAAACACATCCATGTTGATGCGATTGATCGGCCGAAAATCTGGTTTGATATAACGTCCGACTAAATAACCCGCACAAGCTAAAGCAAAAACAGGGAACAGAATACTGATGACTTGGTGAAACATTGGGCGCTCTGAACGGGAGTTATTTATTTGCAAACAGTACCAATGTTTCTCTATGTCGTCATTGTTATCTCATCAGAATATTGGCACCGTTCAAGCTTTCTTTTTATGGAAAAATCAGCAGTATCTGCATTAAAAGTAACTTGAATGGTACTGGTCAGATCTATATTGCTCGTCACTCAAACCACTGAAAAATTGGAAAGTTTTTTGTCAATTGTTTGTAAAGTGACCAGTATCTGACATTTTTGTTAAATAGTGATTAATGTTGTTTTTTGTTTTTAAACTAGTAATTTGAACTGGATATTTTTCCTTGAAAAGAGAGAATTAAAGTAAAATCTCGAAATACTGGTGGGTAAAGTAGCTTCCTCTTCCAGTGAACGATATATTAGCAAAGAAAAAAGTTGGCGAAAATCATAAGCTTGGCATACACTTCCTGATGTAACCCCGATATGTTGTTGAATTGGTAGGGTAAAACTGCTCTGGCGCTACACATAAGGTAGCATTGTTTAACATAGCTTTGAGGAAAGTTTTATGGCGCTCACAAAAGCCGAACTTGCAGAAAACCTGTTTGATAAATTGGGATTTAGTAAACGGGACGCCAAGGAAACGGTGGAAGTGTTCTTTGAAGAGATTCGTAAGGCACTGGAAAGTGGCGAACAGGTAAAACTGTCAGGTTTTGGTAACTTCGATCTTCGTGATAAGAACGAACGACCTGGTCGTAACCCGAAAACTGGTGAAGATATTCCAATTACTGCTCGACGTGTCGTTACGTTCCGCCCGGGTCAGAAGTTGAAAGCTCGCGTAGAGAACTTAAAGGCAGACCAGTAAGCCATGTAACATGGATTGAGACCACGCTTTGTCGTGGTCTTTTTGTCTGTAGGTTTCGGTATTTACTAAAGAACAAATAAAAAACCACCGCAATTTCGGTGGTTTTTTAGTATTAAGTACATCAGTTTATGTCAATTATGCCGCTTCTAAGTGTGTCGTTAGGTATGGATGCCATGCCTCTTGATATAAGTTTTTAGATTGCGTACGCATGTTTCTAATTGATGCCATTTCTAAGTCATTCAAATGGCGATCCTCCACTAGAGCTTGACGCTCTAATTTCTGAATCTGTTCATATAAGTCGTGTTCTGGACCGTTTTTTACATCCGCAATAGCTTTTAAATGCAGCTGCACTTCGGCAACGAGGTTGGTCTTAGGTAAACGAACTAAGAGGTTTAGGTCTCGATAACCGGAAGCTGTTGGTTTTTTAAAGCGGTTTTTCACTTTAACTATCGTTGTTTCACGCTCTAACGCTTCGTATACCGAAACCAAGCTTGCTACATCGTCAGCAACAATGGTTGCACGTGCTAAGTCAGTGATTCGGTTTACTTGACCGTCCAATTCGTGAACAATTTTCTCTTCGGCACGGTGCTGAGATTTAACGCCAGCAAAGTAAGGCTGAGCATCATTAAGAAGGGCAGTACTTTTACAGATAGTCTCTAGCTCGAACTGCGCTTGGTGAGCTTTGCTGTAAAGTACGTCGAAATCTGAATAAGGCTGAGTTGGTTTGGAGTCGATTGACTGAATACCATACAAACCACTAAGGCTATGTTTGAACAATTTTGAACAAACTTCGTTTTGACTAGCTGAACGATCTTGTTCGTTATTTGTGACATTTGGAAGTGCGGCGAACGCCGGCGCACGGCTTAGTACTAGAAGCATCAATGCTGTAGTACGTAGAAATAAGCTCATTCACTCTCCTTAACTTGCTTGCACTTAGAAAATGGGTAACGAAAAGGTCACTAAGATTCGCAAATCAGGTACTACCTATTTAATGGGGGCTCTGTGAAAGATTCCAAGGCTGAGTTTTAACCTAATAGTAGAATCGTGTTCCAGATCACCATTTCGCTTGTCTTTATTCTGATAACCAGAAAAAGGAAGGGTTCATTCTTGAACGATAGCTATTCTACCAATGCTGTATTAACCAAAGATGAACAACATAGACAAATTTGAAAAAATCATTAGTCTTAGCCCACAAAGTAGCGTTAATGCTCATTGTATTTATCAGCCGACAAGTAGAAGTAAAATGAGAGATCAAGAATTTTGGCACAACAAATGGGCGAGTAACCAAATCGGTTTTCACCTAGATGATGTAAACCCACTATTGCCAGTATTTTGGCAACGCACCAACCCAAAACGTGAAGACATAGTGTTGGCTCCTCTGTGTGGTAAGTCTGAAGACCTAATTTGGCTTGCGACGAAACATGACGAGGTTCAAGGTGTTGAGCTAAGCCAAATTGCGGTAAGGGCATTTTTTGCTGAGCATTTCTATACCCCGACCGTTACGTCGATTAACGGCATGCATGAGCTGTATCAGTTCGACGAGCTGTCCATTTATACGGGTGACTTTTTTACTGCGCCAGTTTCTAAAGCCGATATCATTTATGATCGTGCAGCCTTGGTTGCATTGCCTCAAGAGATGCGAGAAGAATACGTAGTTCGTCTTAAGCAACTGTTGAACCCTGGCGGACGTATTTTACTTGTGACTCTTAACTACCCACAGGATGAGATGTCAGGACCTCCATTTAGCGTGCCAGTCGAAGAGATTGAACAGTTGTTTGCGGGTGATAAGGTAACTTGTTTGAATGTCGACCAAGCCGACGAAAACCATCCGAAAATTGCGAAGAAAGGTCTAAGTCGCTTCTCTGAAGAAGTGTACTTAATAGAGAGCGAATAAAGGGCTTTCGAACCCACAGAAAGAAAAAGCGCAGCCAAATTGAGCTGCGCTTTTGTATATATTGAGCTGATTAACGAAATCAGTAAACGATCTGTACTTTAGATGCGCTGTTCACTGCATCTTCAATCGAATCTTCAATCGTTTTACGGCGAGTTAAAACGACACCTAAGCGACGGCGACCGTCGATTTCTGGCTTACCAAACAAGCGAACTTGTGTTTGTGGTTGAGCCAGTGCTTTTGCAATATTATCAAAGCGGATATCGGTGGAGGTGCCTTGCCCAAGAATGACTGCTGATGCTGAAGGACCATACTGAACGATGCTGTTAATCGGCATACCAGTAAACGCGCGAACATGAAGTGCAAACTCAGACATTTCTTGAGAAATCATGGTTACCATGCCAGTGTCGTGTGGGCGAGGGGAAACTTCATTAAAAATAACCTTATCGCCTTTAACAAATAGCTCTACACCAAAGAGGCCGTAGCCACCTAGTGCATTAACGACTTTCTCTGCTGTGTATTCAGCCGCTTTGATGGCGTTGTCTGACATTGCTTGTGGCTGCCATGATTCACGGTAATCACCATCTTCTTGGCGATGCCCGATCGGAGCACAGAAATGCACTCCGTCAGCTGCGCGCACGGTTAACAGTGTGATTTCGTAATCGAAGTCAATAAAACCTTCAACAATCACACGTCCAGCGCCTGTACGCCCACCTTCTTGTGCATAATCCCACGCGGTTTGAACATCTTCTTCTGATTTGATAACGCTTTGACCTTTACCTGAAGAGCTCATCACTGGCTTCACAACACATGGGATACCAACATGTTCTACTGCCGCTTTAAAGTCCTCAAAGCTATCAGCAAACTGATAAGGGGAAGTGTTTAGCGCCAACTCTTCAGCAGCAAGGCGGCGAATGCCTTCACGGTTCATTGTTAACTTAGTTGCTTTCGCTGTAGGAACAACATTCAAGCCTTTCTCTTCTAATTCGACTAATTTGTCGGTCGCGATAGCTTCAATTTCAGGAACTACGTAAGCAGGTTGCTCTTTGTTGATGATCTCTTCCAGTGTCTGACCATCAAGCATGTCGATGACGTAGCTACGATGCGCCACTTGCATCGCTGGAGCATCGGCATAACGGTCGCATGCGATTACTTCCAAACCAAGACGTTGGCATTCAATTGCCACTTCTTTACCAAGCTCGCCAGAGCCCAAAAGTAATACACGGGTAGCATGAGTGCTAGTAGCAGTACCGAACATAGTGTTCCCTTACAAAATAAAGTGATGAAACAGAAATTGCAGAGGATCATACTGATTTTTACGGATGAAGCAAACGTTTGCGCATGGTTTTTGATAATAAAAAAGGCCCTACTTCAAGTAGAGCCTATCTCTTAAGCATCGTATGAATTAAACGTTCACAAAACTCACTGGAATATCAGGATTTAGTGCTTCTAGCGTTGATTGAGTATCAGCTAGGTGACTGATCTTGCCTTGTGAGTTTTCAACCAAGGCTGCTGCTTTGATGTCTTCAAACTGCTCACCCGACATCAAGATCTGAATCAGAGCAACTTGAAGTGGAGGAAGGCTAGGGTTGAACGCTGCATTCTCTGCATACGCGCCTTGGAATACGCGACCGCTGTTCATCTCAAGCGCAATACCGCTTAAGTTGTTAGTGTATGGCGCGTGGCTGATGTTCATCGCATTGACGGCTTTTTGGATTAAAGCATCGTCTTCATCACAAACAAACTCGTGCTTCACCTCAGCCATAAGACCTGACTCAATGCCTAGATCCGCTGGACCAAACGCTTCAGGAAGGTAGTGATGAAGTGACTTTTCTTCACGTTCTGGTAATTGGATCTTCAGTTCTTTCGCGGTGCTTAGTTCATTCATGAACTGACGGCAGTGACCACAAGGGCTGTAGTTGATGGTAATGTCTTTTACGCCATGTTCGCCTTTCATCCAAGCGTGGCTAATCGCGCACTGCTCAGCATGAACGGTTTGACCCAGTTGAACGCCGAAAAACTCCATGTTCGCGCCAAAATAAAGACGACCTGATAGGCCGCGAACAATCGCACCTACATAAAACTCAGAAATCGGAGCGTAAGAAAACGCTGCGGCAAAAGGAAGTAGAGCAACACGAAGCTCTTTGTCTGAAAGGTTGGTAGCGTTCAGCAGCTCATCAAACTGTTGCTCAGAAATAGTGGCATCAAAATCGTCAGCGAGAACGATAGGAGCAAGATGTGTTGAAAGTGCTTCAGGAGCGCTTGCTAGCGCCTGTTCAATGCGACTTTTCATGTTGAATCCTTGTTATTGCATGGACAGTTATTCTATGCGAAAGATGGAAATGTTCTGTGCTTTAGATCACGTTAATGTCTGTAATGACAATTTACGTTACATAGTTAGAGTGAGCTCACACATGTATTCGATTGCACAGAGGCTTAACGTTATCTCTGTCCCATAAATAACTATATCAACTCAGATTCATACTGCGAATTTTTTGGAAAGGAGTTAAAGCCTGCTCAGTCTATTTACGTCAAGAAAGAGCAGGCTTTGGCATTTATCTTTATTGGTATAACCAAACGGCTAAAGCAAAGAAGCTTGGCGCAAGTATCGATGTGATAATACCGCACAACACGAGTGCGAGTGATGAAAAGGCAGCATCACCGGGTTGTTTCTCTGCGCAAGTTGCCGTACCAAGCGCGTGGGAAACGGTACCCATTGTTAATCCACGCGCAATAGGGTGCTTAATGCCGATAAGATTGAAGATTGGATACGCCAAAATCGCACCGAATAAGCCAACAATAAGCACAAGAATGGCGGCAACAGCGGCTTCACCACCTAAGTGACTAGAGATTTCCATCGCGATAGGGGTGGTTACCGATTTGCCCACTAAGCTTGCGATGAGGCTGATGTCTGCTTTGAACGCAACGGCAATCAGTGTCGCTGTTAGCATCGACATCACGCTGCCTAAAGAACAAGCCAGAGCAATAATACGCCAGTTCGCTTTGATTTGAGGCAGTTGCTCATAGAGTGGATATGCTAGTGCTACGACAGCCGGTTGGAGTAAGAAACTGATGTACTCGTTATCGGCATAGTAAGTCTCGAACGGTACCTTCAAAAAGGTAAGCAATGGAATTAACACAGCAATACTGATCAGTAGCGGATTCGCGATAGGATTATTGACCTTAATGGCGATTTGACGTGCTGCTAAGAAAACAACAATAGTGACAATTAACCACATATTAATGCTTCTCCTTTAGCAAGTAATCTAAGAGCCATGCCAAACTGACCAGTACAATCAGTGAGCCGCCAACTGCGCTCGCAATAATAGGGAGCGCGTTTGCCAACAACATATCAAAGTGTTGCATCAAACCAACACTGATTGGGACGAACAATAAGATCATGTAACGAATAAAAAGCGTTGCTCCCGGCCTTACCCATTCAACTTTAACTAAGCCAAGGGTCATAGAGAAAAACAGCACAAGCATGCCAAGAACACTTCCGGGAACGGAGATGCCAGCGAATTTTTGAATTGTGTTGCCGATACCAAGTGCTCCCATAATAAGTGCGAGGGAAATAAGCAAATGGATCAGCTGTAGTAATCGGTCTTTAATCATTTTGACAGCATATAAAACAACAAACACACCCGAAGGTGCGTTTGAACAAGGTAAGAAATTAGGAGGCTAGGCTCTCTACGTAACGATAGACAGATTTTAATAGTGCTATCTTTTTTTCGTCACTTTCATGTTCGTGAACTAAGTTTTCTAAATTCAGCATGTACTCTTCAATTTGGCTTTCGAAAACTTCACGACAGTGTTGTGCCCAACGTCTTTGTTCTTGTTCATCCAGTGTGCCAGCGTAGTGACGGGCACGGTAACGGAACAACAGTGGTTTAATTCGTTTATCGTCGAATTCGATATCAAGAGCTGCGAGGTTGTTTGGATCCGTTTCTCGGATGATATCCATTGCTGCTCGATCGGCTGGGGAGAAAAATCCATCGTACAGCTGCGTATCAACGTCATCGCTCTTTTCGAATTCACGCTCAATAGAGAATAGACTAATAAGTTTGTCTCGGATCTCTGGATGCTGACGAAGTAAAGCAAGATTGCTTAAGCATTTTTGGCGATCAATACCAATCAACTCTGCGTTTTCGGCTGTCAAAGTCTTTGCAGGAGCAAGAATAGGGCACTTATTCAAATGCACCAGTTTGACAGGAACTGGAAGCAAGTCTCCTAATTCATCGCGTTTGGTGTACAAGCGTTCTTTTAGCTCTTCTGCCGAAAGGTCGAGGATCGGCTGAGGATCTTTTGCCAAGTCGATCGTGATAACGGCGTTGTTGTTTGTTGGATGCCAAGCGACAGGTACGATCCAGCTTGTATACTGGCATTCACGCCCTAACATGCCAGAAACGTGCATTAATGGTGTCATGTTGACGATATCAACAAGTTCGTTCAGTTTGCGTTTGTTACGCATAGAGAAAAAGTAATCAAACAGCTTCGGTTGTGCCGCTTTGACTTTCTTCGCCATTTCGATGGTCGCAATGACGTCGGCCATCGCATCATGGGCGTTACTGTGCTCGATACCGTTGGCTACCGACAAGTGTTCCAATTTAAAGCTGGTAAAGCCTTCATCATTTTCTGGCCATTCCACGCCTTCCGGCCGAAGCGCATGACATGCGCGCATTACGTCCAACAAATCCCAACGTGAGTTGCCGTTTTGCCAGCTCCATGCGTAAGGGTCGATAAAGTTACGGTAACAGGTGTAGCGTGTCACTTCATCATCGAAACGAATACTGTTATATCCAAGGCTAGTGGTCTTTGGCTTCGAAAGCTCTGCGTGAATTTTTGCAATAAATTCTGGCTCGGGTAAGCCTTCTTGCATTGCTTTTTGCGGCGTGATACCGGTAATCAAAGCTGCTTCGGGAGAAGGGAGGTAATCAGCAGGTGGTCGGCAATACATGACTAATGGTTCGCCGATGATATTGAAGTTTTCATCTGTACGAACACCAGCGAATTGGCTCGGACGATCTTTGGCTGGACTTGTACCCCAAGTCTCGTAGTCAAAGAAGAAAAAAGTGGGCTGATTATCTTGGTGCATTCTGCTTACCGTTTACGGAACCGATGGGAGTATTAGACCATTCAACGCCTTGACTCGCAACGAAAGATGCAAGGTGAAGTTGTGAAAATGAAAAAGAGGTCGTATAAGCATCAGCTTGATAATTTATGTCTGGTTAGCGTGTAAGCAGTAAGGCATTTCTTTATCGAATAACTGGCGCTATTTGAGCGGTGTGTATTTTCCTAACCAAAATCCAATGTCATTAATAATCGGGTTTCGTTAGACATAATGTTCGGTGAGCGGTGTACCAAGCCCGTATGCTCATTACCTATCCAGCGCCCACCCTTAAGAAGGGCAACATCACCACAAGCAAGTTGCTGTATATCAGACTCTACGTCATATAAGCCCGACTCTGAATCTGGCAATCCGTTACTCCCGCGCCCCAATTTAGAGCGATCGACAGTACTATTTTGAAGCCATTGCGTGCCGCTACCAAAATAGCTCGTAACCAATCGGCAAGGTACTTGGTCAACGTGAAAGCGGGGACACATTGCGCTATTTAGCGTTGTGAGGCGTAACCCTGCATCTTTTAGTTCAAACAGATAACAGAACATATCAACCAACTCAGCAATATTTCTTAGTAGCACTTCTGGCGCGTTTCCATCAGTTGCGAATTGCAACGCTTCTAAGGCGTTTTCTGGAGATACGCTTAAGGATTTACCAAAGTTGGGGTTTGATGTAACAAACGCTTTGCTTGCATCAATAAGTTGTTGATCAAATTGACGCCGCCAAATCGCGATATTGATGTCTTCTTGATAAATGTCTGCCAACACCGTCGGTTCTTTTCGTGCACTGGAACATGCAGTTTTGTGTGTGTTTTCCAAGGCTTCAGTTGTAATGGACTCGGTTAAAGTTGAAGTCATGATATAACCTCCGATGTTATTCGTATGCGGATTTAATTTTTTGTAATGTTATATCATAACAAATTTTCCTAACAAACCTATTTGCAGCAAATCTTATTTAGACTCTAGTAAGTCTTTGAAAAAGGTTGGGGAGATTAGCCATGCTTTTATTTTAGCGAGCCTGAAAACCAAAAAAGCCGACGGGAAAACCATCGGCTTGATTATTTGAGTGGTTGAAACAGTGAGTGATCTACGCTTTTTGTTCTTCCAATCGTGTCTCTTTTTCAGAAGACTTCAATAGTCGACTAGTAAGCGTACCTGCTGTCATCGCACCAGAAACATTAAGTGCAGTACGCGCCATATCAATTAGTGGTTCGATAGAGATAAGTAACGCGGCAATCGTTACTGGCAATCCCATTGCAGGGAGTACGATAAGTGCAGCAAACGTTGCGCCGCCGCCGACACCGGCAATGCCAAATGAGCTGATGGTGATAATCGCAATCAATGACAGAATGAAGTTAATTTCTAAAGGGTCAATGCCTACTGTCGGGGCAACCATCACGGCTAACATCGCAGGGTAGATACCAGCACAACCATTCTGACCTATTGTTGCGCCAAACGATGCCGAGAGGTTAGCAATTGCAGGTGGCACATTAAGCTTAGTGATTTGCGCTTCCACGTTCAGTGGAATCGTTGCAGCTGAACTGCGTGATGTAAATGCGAAAGTTAGTACTGGCCAAATCTTCTTAAAGTACTCTGTTGGGCTCACACCAACGAAAGACACTAGCAGTCCGTGTACAAGGAACATAAGCAAAATAGCAACGTACGATGCTACGATGAAACCCAACAAGTTAAAGATGTCACCAGCACTTGAGGTTGCGACCACTTTTGCCATTAATGCCGCGATACCGTAAGGCGTTAATGCCATGATCATCTTAACTAAACGCATCACGATAGACTGAGCGGCTTCAACGAAAGTACGAATAGGAGATTCCAATTCTTCTTTTTCTGCCATGACTTTTCGTGCGGCGATACCTACCAAAACACCAAAAATAACCACAGCAATGATAGAGGTCGAGCGTGACCCCGTTAGGTCAGCGAATGGGTTGGTTGGAATAAAGCTAATTAGCATTTGGGGAATAGTCAGGTCACTCACACTGCCTGCTCGGCTCTCTAATACAGCAATACGAGCGGTTTCGCGCGCACCCTCGGTCAAGCCCTCTACTGACAAGCCAAACGTTGAGGTGACAACAATACCGATAAGTGCAGCAATCGCGGTAGTTACTAATAAAACAGAAATCGTTAGGCCAGATATTTTGCCCAGTGAGCCGCCTTTCTCCAATTTGACTACCGCAGCAATCATAGAGACAAGTACTAATGGCATTATCACCATCTTCAACAGGCCAACATAACCACTGCCAACGATGCCAACCCACTCAAGCGTTTGAGCAATCACAGCGCTGCCCTCACCATGAATCAGTTGTAGAGCAAGACCGAAAAGTGAACCGGTAACCAGGCCGATCAGAACAAGACGAGATAGGGTGTTCTGTTTTTGTTGCTGGCTAAAAAGTAAGAATAGTATGGCGACAAACACCGCCAGAGAGGCAACCACTGAGAAATTCATAATTTGACCTTATCAATCAGCGCTAAATGCTGACTGTTTTTTTATATAGAGCTATAAACTGATGGCGTAAGATAACGTTCGGGATATAACTTTAAAAATGAAAAACAGGTATTAGATAGATCTAAAATGAATATAAATACGCGACGCACTTCTCGTTAATCATTGATTTAGAGCGAATTCCAACCAGATTTCTAATCGTAGTGCTTTATGAGGTCGAGCATTTCTCTCCGATGCAAATAAACGATAGGGTCTTGTTGATAGCTGAAAACTTGGTAAATCATCGCTTTGGCTACATCTTGGGCATGAATTGGCACAAAGTTAGCCAAATTACCCAGCATAAGTGGCCTTATGACTTTGAAAAGCGTTTGAATGAGCTTTTCATCAGTTCGGGGGTTTTCACGTTGACCGACTAAGGGGCCAGGTCTTGCAAATACCACTTCATCAAAGCCCATTTTCTCGATGTTTTTTTCCATGTGGCCCTTACAAGCAAGATAATGAGATGATGAAGAGGCTTTTGCACCTAAGCTGGAAACCACAGCTAGGCGTTTCACACCGATCATCTTCATTTGTTGCGCGACTTTACACACCAATTCCACATCGATTCTGCGCAAAGCATCTTTACTACCTGCTTGTTTTAGCGTCGTTCCTAAGCAAATAAAGCCGACGTTTGGGGTAGGTTGTTGTTCGTCCCAGTCATGAATGGCTAACTCAGCATCTAAGATGGAAATAATCTTGTTGTCAGGATCGGCGACATCAGTCAACGATTTTCGAGAAAGGGAGTAGAGCGAATCAATACTTGGTTGTGAAACCAATTTATTGATGACAGCTTTGCCGACAAGCCCAGTCGCACCAGCAATGATGACGCATGCGTTCGTGTTGTTACTCATTGTCTTCTTCCTCATAGAGAACAAATGCTTACGCTATTGTAGCTGATTTACCTGAACAAACATTAGGCATGAATACAATGTTTGATATTTAACTTGTTTGTTTTGTCTTTTCAAAAATAAAAAGACCCGCGGGACAAACGGGTCTTTTTTATTAGGAGAATGATAAGGGTATGGATCGCCGAGGTTGGCGGGTTGGGTTAGGCTTGCCTCTCTTAGCGGGGCGACGACTTTGATTGGCAAACATAATTTCTCGCTTTTTTGTTAGGGACGATTTCTTTAAAGCATCACACGTGCCAACTTTCAAAATACAGACGATGAAGCAATCAGCTCTCGCTTCATTTACGCCTATTTTTTGTTGGGTGATCTATTGGATAGTCTTTATTTATCAATACCTTAAGTTGTTTGGTTGGGCTGATTTTGACCATCGGACGCTATCAATTAGAGCGCTGAAAAATAAATGACTGAGACTGAGTTGGTTTAAGTTGAATGCTTTCCTTAGTGGAACAAGATTGTTGAAATGACATTTTTATCAATGTGACTGTCGAATTGACAAAAAGCGCTGTCAAAAAGAGAAAATCAGATGAAATTGCACGGGAGAGGGGTACACTTGTTCTCTCAATTTGTCGGGAGTCTCATTTCTCTCGCGGTTTTCTAAGACCAAGGACGTCGTATGAACATAGATCTCAGTACGCTTGCGCCAACACAGGTGTACCATTTGATGACTCAAACTGTCATTCCTCGCCCAATCGCTTGGGTGCTCACAGACTCAGGTGAGAAAAACTTCAATCTCGCTCCATTCTCCTACTTTACTGCAGTCTCCAGCCACCCACCTTTATTGATGATTTCTGTGGGGAAAAAGCCCAATGGTGACATCAAAGACACCACGCGAAATGCATTAGAGACAGGTAAGTTGGTTATCCATATTGCACCCAGCGATCTCGCGGATAAAGTCACTTTATCTTCTGCCACATTAGAGCATGGGGAATCTGAACTGGAGACGACTCAACTTGAGACGATTGATTTCCAAGGTTTCGAATTACCACGCCTAGAGGGCGCGCCAATTGCATTCGGCTGTAAGTTGCATGAAGTGATAGAGATGGGGGAGACACCACAAAGTTTGATCTTTGCAGAAATTGAACTCATTTATGTCGATGAACGGGTCATATCCATGGAAGGTGATCGTTTAAAAGTCGACGCTCTTGCGGTTGACCCATTAGCAAGGCTTGGTGGAAATGAGTACGCCACGCTAGAAAAGACGTTCTCTGTTGCTCGTCCAAAATAAAGAATAAGGAACCATCATCATGGATCGCTCTTTTGCCTCAGAAATTCAAGCTCGCATTGATAACAAAACTAAACCAGTAGGCGCTCTTGGTTTGCTCGAAAAAGTAGCCTTAGAACTGGCGCTAATTCAAAGCCAAGATAAGCCGCAAGCGGTTGAAACAATAGAAATTCGCAAACCAACCATGTTGGTATTCGCTGGTGATCACGGCATCGCTGAAGAAGGGGTGAGCATTGTACCAAGCGCTGTGACTCAACAAATGGTGGCGAATTTTCTCGCTGGTGGCGCCGCCATTAATTGTTTCTGCGATCTCAACCAAATTGAATTTAAGGTCATTGATTGTGGCATGTTATCACCGATCGATACCTTAGTTCCTGACTTTAAAAATCATCCCAACTTGATTAAGAAACGTCTGGGAAATGGCACGGCAAACTTTGCTAAACAAACGGCGATGTCACTAGAACAAGTCGCGCTAGGTTTGGAATATGGTGCCCAAGTCGCGCAGCAGGCGATCCTTAATGGCTCGAACTTATTGATGTTTGGTGAGATGGGGATTGGCAATACCAGTTCTGCATCGGCATTGTTAACTGCTCTGAGCCCATTGGAAGTCGACCATTGCGTTGGCTATGGTACGGGTATTACGCAAGAGCAGCTAAACCGTAAGATCAAGTTAGTCGCACAAGGTGTGAATCGCTGCCGTGACCTTGATTGCAAAGGCGCACTGGCACAAGTCGGTGGGTTTGAAATCGTGCAAATGGTTGGCGCATTCTTAGAAGCGAAACGCCACAAAACGCCTGTTTTAGTCGACGGATTTATCGTCTCTGTAGCCGCTTACGTCGCGACTTTATTGGATGAAGAGACGCGAGATTACATGCTGTTCGCTCATAACTCAGAAGAGAATGGGCACAAGTTTGTGCTGGAATGTTTGCAAGCGGAGCCTCTCTTGGATCTTGGTTTGCGTTTAGGTGAAGGAACTGGAGCAGCGCTTGCTTTGCCACTGGTAAAAGCGGCGGCTCAGTTTTACAACAACATGGCAAGTTTTGAGAGTGCGGGAGTGACGGTTTAGTGTCTGCTTCTGAGAATACCCACACTTCAGAGACTCGTTCTTTGCGCTATCAGAGTGAGCTTTTCTTACTCGCAATTAGCTTTTTCAGCCGTATACCTGTGCCCGCAGATTTACCTTACAGTGAAAAGCGCATGAACCAAGCAGGCCGATATTTTGCTTTGGTCGGTGTGTTGCTTGGGCTACTGTGCGCAGCTGTGTTTTCACTGGCAAGTTTATTGTTCCCAAACTCAGTTGCCATCGTGTTAACTATGGCTTTTAGCCTATTGCTTACCGGCGCGTTCCATGAAGACGGTTTAACGGATATGGCGGATGGCATTGGCGGTGGTATGACGTTAGAGCGCCGCTTAACCATCATGAAAGACAGCCGCATTGGGACGTACGGCGCGGCAACGCTAATGATGGCGCTGCTGGCGAAGTTTGTATTTTGGAGCGAGTTAGCCAATGAACCTCAATTTTGGCTGATGATTGTTGTGGCGTACACCGTGAGCCGAGCACTGGCTGCCACTCTCATATACGACATGCCTTACGTTAGTGACGCGGATACCTCGAAAAGCAAACCGTTAGCGAATAAACAATCGAGCTTAGAGGTCGCGATACTTCTCTTAACTGGTGGGTTTGTCGCGTTGTTACTGGGTGTGACTCAGGCAGCTGTGATTGTATTGGTATTGGCACTGTTTCGTTCTGGTTTTAAACACTGGCTGACCAAACGTATCGGCGGATTTACTGGCGATTGCCTTGGTGCCGCGCAGCAGCTTGCAGAGTTGCTTGTTTATCTCACTCTTATCGCATTTAGTCATTCATTATGAAGCAACTTATTCTAGGTGGTGCGCGCTCAGGAAAATCGAGCTTAGCAGAGAGCAAGGCGCAACAGTGGGCAAAAAATAAAAACGGAACGCTTCACTATGTGGCGACGGCATTGCCTTTTGATGATGAAATGAAGCAACGCATTGCTCATCATAAACTGCAGCGTGGGGCTGGGTGGATTGAACATGAATGTCCGCTTAATTTGCCTGAGCTCATTTGTGATTTTTCTTTTCAAGATGTTGTGTTAGTTGACTGCCTCACGCTTTGGCTCAACAACTGGATTTTTGAACTCGGTGATGACTGTTGTAATAAGCGGTTAGAGGAAAAAATTGAGCGGGTGGTGAATGCGGCAGCACAATCTGAAGCGACGCTAATTTTTGTGTCTAACGAAGTCGGCATGGGCATTGTGCCGCTTGGTGCCATCAGTCGCTACTTTGTTGATAATGCGGGACGGATGAATCAAAAGTTGGCGACAGTGTGTGAGCATGTCACGTTTGTCGCAGCAGGCTTGCCACTTGAACTCAAACCATAGTAAGGGAAGAGATGAAAACGCTGAATATCTATTTACTGCGACACGGAAAAGTGAACGCAGCCCCAGGTTTACACGGACAAGCCGATTTAAAAGTGGATGATGTTGAGCAACGCAAAATTGCTCAAGCCTGGCAGCAAATGGGTCGAGAAGTCGAAGGGGTCATCAGCTCTCCTTTGTCACGTTGTCACGACCTTGCTGAGATACTTGCTGAGCAGCAACTTTTGCCTTTAAGTGTAGAACCACAACTTCAAGAGTTGGATTTTGGTGATTTCGACGGCATCCCATTTGACATGCTTTCTGAGCACTGGAATAAGCTTGATGCGTTTTGGAAAGCACCGGCACAACACACCTTACCGAATGCCGAGAGCTTGGATGATTTCTCTCATCGTGTAACTTGTGCTTGGTCTCAAATTATTAATGATATCAATGACAACTTGCTAATTGTCACGCATGGTGGCGTAATTAGAATAATTCTTGCCCATGTATTGGGTGTAGATTGGCGCAATCCGCGATGGTATTCGACATTAGCGATAGGAAATGCGTCAGTAACACATATAACAATTACCATCGATGATCAGATTTACGCCTCAGTTCGTTCGATAGGCGTACCACTATTTGAAAATTAGTCATGGAAGTAGCCAACGCTTGGATCTCGACCGAGCTTGAGAGAGAAAAGGGCTGGCTCGATTACATCAAAAGGAACCATAAATGACCGCTCCTAGCTGGGATTTATCCATCGTTTATAACGATCTCGCTGACCCACGAATTCAAGATGACATTGCCCTTGTAGAGCAATGCATTGACCTACTCAATAAACAGTCTGCTGATTGTAACTCTGTTGAAGTGATGCAAAACGCAATCTTAACCAGCGAGGCTGCAAGCCGTTTGGCTGGCACGATTGCGAACTTCGCTAACTGTTACGCGTCAGTGGATGCGACAAATGCAGAGGCGAAAGCACTGCTAGGTCGTATGACGCGTATCTTCTCCGAGCTTTCTCAAGCTTACAGTGCCTTTGAGCTTAAATTGACTCACGCTGATGAAGAGTTCATTACTCGCGTTTTGGATCATGAAAATCCAGACATTAATGGTCAGGCGTTTTCAATCCTGAACTCTCGCAAACTGGCTGACACACGCCTAAGCACCGAAGAAGAAAAGTTGTTAGCCGCGATGAGCGTGGATGGGAAATCGGCGTGGGGCAAGCTTTACAATAACCTTACAGGTTCATTAAAAGTTCAATTAGAACATGCGGATAGCGAGATCGAAGAGCTCGGCTTCTCCCAAGCGGCAAGTATTCTTTATGGCTCTGAGTTTGAGCGTCAAGAAGGTGCATGGCGTGGTGTGCAAAAGGCGATGTCCACACATCAAGAATCGTTCGCAGCGATTCTCAATGCACTTTCAGGCTGGCGTTTAACGGAAAACAAAAAGCGTTCTGTTAAACGTGATGTTCATTTCCTTGATCCAAGTTTGCATGGCAGCCGAATCAAAGCTGAAACGCTTGACTCAATGATGACGGTTGCAAAAGACAGCCGTGAAATAGGCCAGAAAGCGGGCTTACTAATGGCAAAAGTACATGGTTTTGATGAGATGAAACCATGGAATCACCTCGCTGCGATGCCTGCTCTAAGTGGTGAAGCGAAAGTTTACCCCTTTGATGAAGCAATCGACGTCATTTGTGAAGCGTTCGAAACCGTGAATCCAGACATGTCCGAGTTTGTCCGCATGATGGTACAAAACGGTTGGATTGATGCAGCACCCAATGCCAATAAACGCCTTGGTGCGTACTGTACCAAGCTGCCAGCGACACGTACGCCACTTGTCTTTATGACGTGGAGTGGTAGCCGCTCAGACCTGATGACGCTTGCTCATGAGCTTGGTCACGCATTCCACAACTGGGTGATTCGTGACTTACCGCTTTGCCAAACTTACTACCCAATGACGTTGGCAGAAACCGCCTCGATTTTCGCTGAAAACATCGTTCGCGATCATCTGATTTCAAAAGCAGAAAGTGTGGATGATAAGCTCGAAATGCTGTGGGAAGAGCTCTCTTCGGCGTTGGCGCTGATGATCAATATTCCAGTTCGTTATGAGTTCGAGAAAGCGTTCTACGAACGTCGCCAAGAGGGTGAACTGACAGCTGATGACTTCTGTGAACTGATGTCAGAAACATGGAAAGATTGGTATGGCGATGTGATGAGCGAAGCTGACCCCTATTTCTGGGCGAGCAAACTGCACTTCTCAATTTCTGGTGTGAGTTTCTACAACTACCCATATCTGTTCGGCTTCTTGTTCAGTAAAGGCATTTACGCGCAGCGCGCTTCGAAAGGTGAGAGCTTCTACAGTGACTACGTGGAATTGTTGCGTGATACTGGCAATATGATGGCAGAGGACGTAGTAGCCAAACACTTATCGATGGATCTTACGCAACCAGAATTTTGGCAGCAGAGCGTCGAGCTCGTTCGTGACAAAGTAGACGAATTTGAACGTTTACTCGCACAACGTAGTGAGTAAGTACGAAAAGTTGATCAGATCGTGATGATCTTATTTAGGGCTGTGGTAAAGTTCACAGCCCTAACACTTTGTAATTGTTCAAAAAACATACGCCTCAATGCTTGGTTTGAGTGCATGGTCCGGAAAGGTATGGGATTTTCGTGAAAATTGACGGTTTCTACTCATAAGTGGGATCGCAACAACAAAAATCCTTTGTACAATTTATTAACATACCTGCCGTGCTATTAAGGAGTAACGCATGACGAAGTCTCTCTTTCGCCAATCGTTTTTAACTGACACGTTAGATGTTCATATTGATGTTGCGCCAGCGGAGCAGGTGCTGACTAACGGTGTAAAACTGAAACTCTATCAACGTGGTGTGCTCGAAGTAATTCCTGATGAATACACTCAGGAGACCAAGAACATCATCATTTCATGCGGTGTCCATGGGGACGAAACTGCACCGATGGAGTTAGTGGATTCAATCATTAAAGACATTGAATCCGGTTTCCAAAAAATCAAAGCTCGTTGTCTATTTATTATCGCCCATCCAGAATCAACACTGGCCCATACGCGATTTCTTGAAGAAAACCTCAATCGTCTCTTTGACGACAAACAACACGAACCAACCAAAGAGCTTGCTATCGCAGATACACTCAAACTGTTGGTGAGAGATTTCTACCAAGACACGACGGAAAACACTCGTTGGCATCTTGATTTACACTGTGCGATTCGTGGGTCAAAGCATTATACCTTTGCGGTGAGTCCGAAAACGCGCCATCCGGTACGTAGTAAAGCACTTATTGATTTTTTAGACAGCGCACATATTGAAGCGGTGCTACTGTCTAACTCTCCATCGAGTACATTTAGTTGGTTTAGTGCGGAAAACTACGGTGCGCAAGCACTGACTATGGAACTTGGCCGTGTTGCTCGCATTGGTGAAAACGATCTCGATAAGATGACTGCATTTGACCTCTCTTTACGTAATTTAATTGCAGAATCAAAAGCAGAGCACTTATCTAAGCCATGTATTAAGTACCGCGTAAGCCGTACAATTGTGCGCTTACATGAAGATTTCGATTTCATGTTTGATGATAACGTCGAGAACTTTACCGCATTTGTTCATGGGGAAGTGTTTGGTCATGATGGAGATAAACCGTTAATGGCCAAAAACGACAATGAAGCAATAGTCTTCCCAAATCGCCATGTTGCTATCGGGCAGCGAGCAGCGTTAATGGTGTGTGAAGTGAAAACACGCTTTGAAGATGGCGAATTAGTCTACGATTGATGCGAATAAGCCCTAAAATAGGGTAAATAAGCATACTAAGTCATTTGCAATTTACCGAGGCTTAACTGTAAGGTTAAGCCTCGTTTGTATTTATCGGCCACTATGGATTTTCAACAACTTATCCTGAACAAGGAGCGACGCTGGCAACGCAATCTTTTGATTATGTCAGTGATTCTCGTGCTGCTCTCTGCCATTCATTTGATGGTCGGAGAGGTTTTCCTTTCTCCTTTTCAATCTCTTTCTGCGTTTGAACAAAAACTGTTATTGGATTTGCGTCTGCCACGTTTGGTAGCCGCTGCGATAATTGGCGCCGCATTAGCGGTCTCAGGGGCAACATTGCAAGTCTTGCTTGGGAACGTATTAGCCGAACCCGGCGTTCTCGGGATCTCGGGGGGCGCGAGTTTGGCGATGGTGCTAGCTATGTTTGCTTTGCCTGTTTTGCCTTCCCCAATGATTTTTATGTTAGCCGCGATCGCTGGCTCGATGCTATTCACCGTCATATTGGTTGGCATAGCGCGAGCGATGCATCTCACTACCGCAAGGCTGCTGCTTGTCGGTGTTGCTCTGGGTATTCTGTCGAGCGCCATTGTGACTTGGGCATTCTACTTTAGCGATGACTTAAGCCTCCGTCAGTTAATGTACTGGTTAATGGGCAGCATTGGTGGTGCAAGTTGGTATCAGCACACCGTCACTTTAGTCATGCTACCTGTGCTGATTTGGCTCTGCAGCAAGGGCAAGCCGCTGGATAAGTTGATGCTTGGGGAAATCCATGCAACTCAACTGGGTATTGATGTTCATCAGATGCGCTGGAAGCTCATTTTGGCAATTTCCATTCTCGTTGGTGGTTCTGTTGCATTGGGTGGGATCATTAGCTTTGTGGGCTTAGTCGTGCCGCATTTGCTTCGATTAGCGTTTGGTACAGAAAACCGTTACCTGTTGCCTCTGTCGGCAATATCTGGCGCAGCTTTATTGGTGTTTGCGGATATCGGCGCGCGTTTGTTGCTCGATTCCGCAGAGCTACCTCTCGGAGTGATGACCACTTCTATCGGTGCGCCTATCTTCATTTGGATGCTGGTGAAAAGTCATGATGCACGTTAAGCACATCGCAGTTGGAAGTCGACTGCTACCGTTGTCCTTTGAATGTAAGCCGGGTGAGGTTGTGCATGTCGTGGGTCCAAACGGCTCTGGGAAAAGCACATTACTTGGCGCGATATCGGGCACCTTAAATCAGCGTGAAGGTGTAAGTGGGGAAGTACTTGTCGACAATAACGACTTGCTCACAATGCCACTTTCAGAACAAGCGCATATCCGCGGGTATTTGTGTCAACAATCAAGACCTGCGTTCAATGTTGATGTCTTTCAATACTTAGCACTTTCACTGCCAACGGGTGCCAATATCAGCGATGCGAAAGTACGAGATGCTGTTAACATCGTTATTGAGCTGGTGCAATTGCAAGACAAGCTTCATCGAAGCATTCAGACATTATCCGGTGGTGAATGGCAGCGTGTCCGTCTAGCTGGGGTGTGCTTGCAAGTGTGGCGAACAATTAACCCATACTCTCAGCTATTGATTTTGGATGAACCCGCAGCGCCGTTGGATATTGCCCAAGAAGGACTGCTATATCAGCTCATTAATGCAGTCGCTGCGCAAGGCATCGGGGTGTTGGTCGCAAACCACGACCTAAATCGAACGCTTAGGCATGCTGACAAGGTACTACTGCTCAGTAACGGCGTATTGCATTCTTCCGGTGATGCCGATGAGGTGCTATCAGAAGAAGGATTAGCTGCGGTGTTCCAAACTCAAGTTAAGAAAGTCTTAGTAGAAGAAAGGCCGTATCTAATTTTTGATTAGTATCCTAAAGGAATACAGTGCAGCCAGATGCCAAACTGTTTCTTCGTAGTGAGACTAAAACAGAGGCATCTGATGTGAATGGGACTTTTTGATATCTAATGGGTTATCGACACTCTGAAAGTACTCCACCCAAACTTTATTACTTCTCGGAAACTCTCGTCGTAGGGCTTTCTTAACGTGTTTACGCGTACTGACCAAATCTCCCGTCATTGTTTGATTGTGATACCCCGTTTCAACAATTTGGAACTCACTATCTGTTAAACAGTAAATCAGAAAGCCGCGGTCTCTTTTGTAAGTCTTAAACTCTACCGCTTCTTTAGGCTGCAATTCTTTGAGCTGTTTTTCGACTAACGGCAACACCTGAGATATATGAATCATAGGTAATCCACGATATGGTAACTGAGATAAGGTTATCAGAGAGATAGACCTCAGAAATATCAATAAATACTGAACAGGTGTTTAGTGGAGTTAAAGCATGGATTTAGCTTCATTGGCCAGAGATTCAATGAGGCTTAACTTTTAAGTAATGACGCTCTGAGTAGACATAAAAAAGCGCCCACAATATCGAGTATTGTGGGCGCTGTATTTTATCTGTAGTGCCTAATGGACGACTTACTGTGTAAGTGGCTTAAGGTCGGCAGGGCGGTAGTAAACCGATTTTAGAACCTTGCCTTTACGTACCGTTTTGCCTTCAGATACAAAATCTTCTGCGCATTTCGCAATGATGTATTCGCCTTTTTGAACCGCCATCAGTTTGATGCCTTGTTCAGCGTAGAACGTTTCTGTTTCTGCGTATTCCTGTTCGTTGCGACACACTTTGCTCATGTTGCTTGAATGCACTTCGTCCCAGCAAGGGATAAAGTCGATACCACGGTTCACCGCTACGTTAAGCAGTAGATCGATCAGGTAGCTGATCGCTAGGTTATCTTCAACTTTGCTGTCACCAAGGTGTACTAGACGACCCATTAGAACGTAAACGCTGTCAATGATTGCGTCTGCTTGCTCGGTTTTGCAATCCGCTTCCGCTAGTTCAGTAAGCTCTTCGATCGCAAGAGAAGTGTGTAGCGTATCTGCTTGTGCGTCTAGGCTTGCAACATCCGCCACTGGTAGGTCGAAAGTGCTACGGAACTCGGTGATGTCACGGTATAGGTGATCAAAAATCTCTTGGGTTAGCTTTGACAGTTGCATTCTAATGTCCATTGAATCGATTGAAGTCGCAATCATATCAAACCGAACTTTAATCCCCAAGCGATCCCATTCTAACTGGTTAGAATTCTGTCTCTTGGGGAGTGAGTTTTAGCGGAAGAGGTAAGGGAAGAGCTTCTTACGTTCTTCTTCTGAAAGCGCTGAGACACGTGCGATATTAGTATCTGGAATAGACTCTGGATCAGGGTAGTGCTTAAGTACCTTTTCCATGCTCTCCTCACGGATCAAATGAAACACTGGGTATGGAGAGCGATTCGTCAGGTTTTCATCATCTTCTGGTTCTGCACCGCCAAAACAGTAATCAGGATGGAAGGTGGCAACTTGGAAAATGCCTTCCCAATCTTGCTGTTTGATCAAGCCTTCAACCCAATCAATGAAGAAGTTGTAATCCCAGAAATCTTGCAGCATGTTTGGAACCACAACCAAGGTTGTCTCCAGTTTTTCTGGCTCGGTACTACTGAGTTCGATCAGTTGCAGCAAAATGTCTTCAAGTAGAGCTTCTTCTTGCGAGGCTTCACTAACGAAGATTTTGATTTGTTTATTGCGCTGTGGCTTAGCGGCGAACGGGCAGAGATTTAACCCGATCACGACATCGTTGAGCCATTGATCGACTTGCTCTGTGATCGCATTGATATCGGTGTTTGGTGATTCTTGTGTTGAGCGCGTTGGCATACGACTTTCTTGCTTTTATGAATGTGGCGCAAGCATAGCAGACCAGCGCCACAACATAAAATCAATGGGACTTAACGCTTCATTAAGCCGTTATGTCTGCGTTATCGCCAGCGTCGATTCGCTCTGTGATGTGTTTTAAGAATGCGATAGCAGCGAACATGGCAATGTACAGTGCACTGCCACCGATGAGTACACTCGACCAACCGCCGTTTTGCCAGCAATAGAGCAATAGGAATCCACCTAAACTGCCGCCAATATAGTAATGCACGAGATACAATGCGGTCGCTGTCGCTTTTGCTTGTGTTGCGTTTTGTCCAACCCAGCCGTAGGCGAGCGTGTGAGTGAAGAACGCACCAAAACTGATCAATAACAAACCTGTCAACATTGCGGGTATGCTTTCAATCACCGCGATCCACATGCCAGCCATGCTGACGATAGAGCCCAAAAACATGCCAAGTATCGGCGAAAAGCGTTTACTCCAATGTCCGGCGCAGCGGGAAGAGAACGTACCACCTAAATAGCAAACAAAGATGAGAGAAGCTAACCCGACAGGCACATTATGTGGCGCACTGACCAAGCGGAATCCCATTACCGAATAAAGATTAACAAACAACGCAAAATTCAAACCACCAATCAGCATGGCGAACCACACACGTTGATTTTTGAAGTGTCCGACAATAGCTTTATTGTGGTGTCTTAAACTGCTTGAAGAAGGGGTGAAGTTTTTCTGCTTTGGCAGCAAGTAGTGCACGCTGACCACGCCGATAAGGGTGAATAGCATCATGACTTCGATGGCGACATCGATGCTGAAGTTGTCTGCCAACAAACCTCCGCTGATGCGCCCTGCGATCCCCCCCAATGAATTGGCTGCGATATAAGTACCGATCGCCATTGAAAATGCGTGTTTATCTAGCTCTTCCGCCATATAAGCAACGGCAACAGCAGCAAACGCAGCAAGCGCAACACCGATCAAAGCTCGGCACACGACTAAGAATAAAAACGAATCACCAAGTAACATTAGTGCGGAGATAGCTGGGAGCGAAAACAGACCAAACATCATTACAGGTTTGCGCCCAATCGATTCAGAAAGCACAGCCATCGGGACCAAGCTAAAGGAGAGAGCTAGTGTGGTGGCGGCGAATAGCCAGTTAACCTGCGTTTCCGAGATCTGAAAGTGCGCCGCAAAGCTTGGCAGCATCGGCTGAAGGAGATAAAGGTTCGAGAAAACCAAAAACGAGCCGAGCGCCAGAGATAGCGTAATGCGTTTGTATTCCGGAGAGCCGAAACTGACCATGAGTCCTGCCTAATGCGAGCGAGCAAATATAAAGAAACTGTGATCAATCTATCAGTTAGTTGTGGATTGAAAAAATATATTAAAAATATGGTTGGTATATATTTTTGATCTAATGGAATCGAAACAACTCAAACATTTTTTGGCAGTTGCTGAACACGGCAACATTACTCATGCAGCTAAGGCTTTGCACATTGCTCAGCCAGCGTTAAGTATTTCAATTAAGAAGTTCGAACAGTCTCTTGGCGTGACGCTGTTTCGCCGAGAAGAAAAGAAAATCAGCTTAACCAAAGAAGGGGAAACCCTGTTTGTTCACGCTAAGCGAGTAATTCAGCAGTTACACGATGCGCAGTTAGCAATTGATGAACTCAAAGGTTTAGCCAAAGGGGAAGTGCGACTTGGTACGCCTTCAATGATGGGCAGCTATTTTTTCCCTCGAATTGTTATGGCGTTTAAGAGCCAGTATCCAGATTTAAAGCTGACGCTGGTGGAGGCGGGGACACAGTCTATCCGTCGAATGTTACTTAATGGTCAGCTCGATATTGGCGTGATCAGCTGTGACGATGTACCAGAAGACTTAGAAACTGACCATCTGTTTACTAGCCAAATGGTCGCCGTCGTGGCTCCGGAACATGACTTAGCTCAGCGCAGTGCCATCACATTTGACCAGTTTTTCGAGCATGATTTGGTGATGTTCCAACATGGCTACTTCCACCGAGAATTCTTAGACCACGTCAGCGAAGAGCATGGCTTTACGATGAAGTCCTCATTCGAAACCAACTTGCTGCCGCTCATTCTGAGTATCGTTAAACAAGAATTTGCTATTACCGCGCTTCTCGAATTGGTGACACAACATGAACAGGGGGTGGTGGGTATTCCATTTGAACCGAGCGTTAAGCTCGACCTTGCACTCGCGTGGCGAAAACAAGGCTATCTATCCATCGCCGACCGTACTTTCATTGACTTTGTGAAGCGGTATGTTTAATTCGTATATTGAATCTTTTTGATAAAAATTATTTATCCCATTGAATACAGTATGTCATTCCGGTATATTGTTCTGTAAATCAAATGGGAGAGTAATGGTATGAATCAAAAAGGCTTTAGTCTGATTGAACTGGTTGTTGTGATCGTTCTGCTTGGGGTACTTGCTGTAACTGCGGCGCCTAAGTTTTTGAACTTACAGGATGATGCAGAAATTGCTGTATTAGATGGTTTCAAGGGAGGGCTTGAGGCATCTTTGGGTATCGTCAAAGGTAAGCACATCATTGAAGGGGAGCCAAAAGAACTCGTACTTGATGACAACACATCTATCAGCTTTTTCCGTGGTAATACCATTACTGAATATCCAACAGCGTTGAGTAAGGGTGATTGCGCAAAGTTGTGGAATGCAATTATTGATGGTTCTCGTGCAAGTGAAGATGAGTCATTAGATACAGAGTTGGTTGCAACGTACGAGAGCAGTAATGATCCTGAGGTAGGAGGTACGTGTCAATTCACCTACCGCAATGCTGGCTCAGTAGACTATGTGAGTGGAAAAGGTACGGTGACAGTTACCTATTAAAACCAAACTGTTCAATGGAAAGCCTCCCTTTAATTGGGAGGCTTTTCTTTTTTATGCAGTTATCTCTTTCTCATTCAGTGGTATCAAAACCCCAAGAGCCACCATGGCAACGCCACCAATTACCGTGAACAATACTCGCTGCGAAAAGATAAATTCAGCCATTTCCGGATTAAAAGGACCTACCGATACAGTAAGAATAAGCAGCATGATACAAGCCGTGGCAATGGTGTAGTTGTGTTCGAGATACACAAGGATGCCGTAAAGCGAAGCGATGACCAAAACCCACATGGTTATTGTCATTGCCATGTCGGAGTTGAACGAGCCCAATAGCAATCCCACAGGCAAATAAACTAATGCGCCAAACAAGGTTCCTGATAACCGTTGCCATGCTTTTGGCGCTAAGTCTTTGCTAAACGGGCTGTGGATCATCATAAATAGGTAAGCACCTAAAACGGCTCCTGCGCCACCCCATATGCCTAACGACAACACCAAGCCGATTCCTAGCGCTTTGCGGCTGGAGTACTTGAGATCAACACGACCAATTTTATGTGTGGTGCTCATCGAGCCATTCTGGGTGTTGGCGTTTGTCCAAACCAACGTACTAGCAATGATCGCCACAGTGATGCCAAGCACAACCGATACTGAACGTTGAAGCATAAGTTCTGTGGCTGGGATATCTACTGGCATCATCATCGATAACAACATAAACGTCAGCGGCAGAATGTACTTTGGTACTCCTTGATGGTGTTTATCGCGCTCTGTTATGACGAGTAAGAAGGCAAACAGCGCACTAGTAAAAGGCGCATAAGTGATAGGCACCATGGAAAGTGGTACGGCAATCAAAGTCATGACCAAAGGATGAAGGCTACCTAATAGCGTGTCCTTTGTTGTGCTGAATTTAAGATTATATAGGTAGTGGATAATTCCCACTTCCACCGCCACAAAAGCTTCTCCGACATCATAAAAATACGCGCTGATGATAAGAAGCACGATAGAAAGCAAAAACATGCGGTTGCCTAGCACAAGGTAAGGCTTTGGCGGGATGAATTTTTGAGCGAGTGAATCGAGCATGGCGTATTTCCCATCCTTCAGTGAATAACAATATGGAAGGTATGAGATTACCAATTTGATGAAATATTCATTGCCAGTTTGCGACAATAGTGATGAAAGCTTGAGCACTACAAAGAGCCCAAGCTTAATGCGACTACGCGGTCTTTTTGTCGCGAGATTCGAAGAAATAGGTCACAAATACCATGTAGGCAACGACCAAAACTAACTGCCATATCCGAACGTAAAACTTATCGTCTAGCGCCCCGCTGCTCATGGAGGTACCCATTAATACCATAAAGCCCGTAAATGCAGTGGCGTAGACTGGGGCTTTGGCGGGCTCGGTGTAAATCTTGGTCCCAAGTAACGTAATAACCACCAACATCACAAGCATGTAGATGTACATATTTGGCACCAGAGAAATGGTAACGAAGGCAGCGAAAGCGAGTAGTCCTCCTAACACATTGCTGATAACAAAAAACAATGATGTCTTGCCCGCTTTGTCGCTGGTTGCCATCAGAGAAAGCAGCATGACAAACGCAACGGTGAGCAATATTTGTGACAGTTGGAAATAGAAATAAAAACAAACCAAGGGAAACGACATCATCCAAGCTCGAATCGCAGCATTCCAACGAACTTCTTTGCTTAAGGGTGAAGGGGGGAAGCCAGCAAATTCAGTCGCATCCTCTTCTGGGAAGTAAACATGCGACATCCCATAAAGCGCTACGGCGACGATACCAGAAAACGCAAAACCGATGCCCACGTCTAACGCGGCTTGCTTGTCTATAATGGTAACCGATGGAATCAAAATCAGGGCAATCATCAAGAAAGTGGCAAACATTACCCATTTCGGATCGGTGAATAGGTAATAGCTCCACAACATGCCCAGCGACAGAACAGCCAGAAAACCTATTTTGTACTCTGGCAAGCCGCTCGATACCAAAAAGCCAATGACCGCAGTGGAGATCAACGCATAGCCAAGTTGTTTGATATGCAGAATATGAAACTGCGGTTTATCGACGATGAATTTTGCAGTCAAAAGAGGCGTACAAAATGCCAAAGGCCAGTTAAACCATAACGCGATAAAAGTAGCCAAACCTACAGTGACAACATAGCGCAGGATTCGACGTTCTTGTGCTTGAGTCAGACTATCTAACATAAGAGAACACGCTCACTAGATTGATCCAAATCTTGCCCAGAAAGTTAAATAGAGCATTGCTCTCGGTGTAGATCACCACATCTGCTTGTCCACCGATGCGCATGAAGTCAACCGCATGTTTATCATCGAGCTTAATGGTCACGGGCATACGTTGTGTGTCACGTAGCCAACCATTTTGATTTTTTACGGTGGCTAAGGTGCCTGGCTGATTATTCGCGCCCCATGCAACCCCTAAATCTACGGAAGATACCGTACCAGAGAAGGTTTGTCCCGGAGCATAATCGAGCGCAATTTCAACTTTATCTCCGGCGCTAATATTACCCATGCTGTTTTCGCGGAAGAAGGCTTCAAGCCATAAGCCGTCGCTTTCAACAAACGTCATCAAGGGAGAACCTGCCGTGGCATAAGCGCCTTGCGACAAATTAAAATTGGTCACTGCGCCATCAGAAGGTGCTCGCATTGTCGTGCGTGATAAGTTCAGTTGCGCTTGTTGCAGGTCCAGTAAAGCCGATTGGATCTGAGCGTTCTCTTCACCTTCAGCTCCCACCTGAGCTTTTGCTTTTTCAAGGTTCGCTTTGGCGTTAACGACATCGGCATTCGCTCTATCAATGGCTGCGCGAGTTGTGTCTGCATCTGATTTTGAAACCACGCCTTTTTCTGCCATGGCTAAAACTCGTTGACCTTGGCGTTTAGCATTTTCTTGTGCCACGAGCGCGGTGGTCAATTGAGCTTGTGCCGACATCACACCTGCCATTTGCGAGCCAACATTCTGTCCTGCGATTTTGAGCTTTGCTTCTGCTTGCTTAACCGCAATCTGGTGATCGGTGGTACTAATTTGCAGTAGCACATCGCCTTTTTTGACTTGGGTATTTGGTTTAATGCTGACACTGTCTACTTGGCCAGAAACTTGTGGGATCAATGAGACGACATTGCCTTCCACGCGGACATTATCGGTCGTCGGAATGATGCGATCTGCCACAATCGCTGTACCAATGGACACCATAGTGAGTGCCAATAATGCATTGGTTGTGCGCTTGACCTTATTAACCGGTTTCGGCGTCTGGCTTACTTGGTTTTCTGCTGCTGTGTCTGACATATTCACACTCACTGATGATAGAAAAGAACGGTCAGAGTTTATGAACGACGCAAGATTGGCGCGAATTAAACTGAGACCAGTTGGCGTGAGTGTAAAAATACAGTGTGTAAGGAAGTGAAAATTGCCATTATGCGACATTCGAAAATTTTGCAGAGTAATGGTTTGAATAAGAGCGACAGACAAAGAAATAGGGCGGGCAGATACAAAAAGAGCCTCTCTTTGGAGAAGCTCTTTAGTGTGGATTAAGTAACCAAGCAAATAGATTAATACGTCACTTAGTTGCTGTACATTTTTTCAAAGTTCTTTGGGTTCCAGCCAATCATGACTTGATCGCCAATCTTCAGTACAGGTACAGAGCGAGCCCCCAGAGCATCGAGCTCTTTGCGACCGCGCTGCATCTTTGCGTTGCACAAGCGGTAGTTAATATTTTTCGAATCAAGATAACGTTGAGCATCTTTGCAGTGTGGGCATTTGTCTTTGACGTAAAGAACGACACGTTTCATTCAATTTCTCTCCATTATCGTCGGGAGGCGAAGTTTAGCGAGGTTTCGCAACAAAGGAAAGCTCGAAACCTAAGATGAAACTCTTGCTCATCTCGGGTATATTTAGCGCCTTTCTTTTGTCATAGCAGACTTAATACGCATGCATCCGTCACTTCGATACATTCAAGGTTATCCGCAGAACATTGTCGAGCAAGTCAGTTCACTCATCGATAGCGGTAAACTGGTGCCTTGGTTCGAAAAACGCTACCCAGATAGACACCAAATCAAAAGCGAAAAGGCACTCTACGAATACGCTATAGCGATCAAAAACCGCTACATGAAGAAAGCCGCGCCAATTAGCAAAGTGGTCTACGATAAGAAAATTCACGCCGTCAACAATGCACTTGGTTTGCATAGCGTGATAAGCCGTAACCATGGCGGCAAACTAAAGTCGAAAAATGAGATTCGCATTGCGAACGTGTTTAAAGATGCACCTGAAGCGTTATTACGCATGCTGGTGGTGCATGAGTTGGCGCATACTCGTGAGAAAAACCACGACAAAGCCTTTTACCAACTGTGCTGTTATATGGAACCTGAGTATCACCAACTCGAATTTGATGCTCGTCTGTTTATGATTTACCTCGATTTAAAAGCGAATTCGAATGAAGACCAATAATCACAACGCGAAACAAGTTCAGCCAAAATCGGCGAAGTCTAAGCCGAGCAAAGATGCTACCAAGATCAAACCAAAGCGTGTGAAAAATAAGCCGACAGCAAAAGCTACAAAAAGCACAGGTCTGAAAACTAACGCCGCGAACAAAAGCAGCGATGTGGAAGTGATCAAAATTGCTAAAAGTGGATTGCATGAACGTAATGCACATCGAGGTCGCTACGATTTCAAAAAGCTAATCACAGCAGAGCCTCAGCTCAAATCATTTGTGATAAAGAATCCGAAAGGGGAAGATTCAATCAACTTCTCCGATCCAAAGGCCGTCAAGATGCTCAATAAAGCATTGCTGGCGGCGCATTATGATATTGAATATTGGGATATCCCTGATACTTACTTGTGCCCGCCTATTCCTGGGCGCGCGGATTACGTTCATCGTGTAGCGGAGTTGCTCGATGGTGAAGTAAAAGGCAAATACGCCCACCATAAAGTGCGAGCACTTGATGTCGGTGTTGGAGCAAACTGTATTTACCCAATCGTAGGTGTGACTCAATATGGATGGCATTACACCGGTAGCGATGTTGACCCAAAATCGATTGAATCAGCACGAGCAATCACAAAACGTAACGCCTCGTTAAACGGTAAGATCGAACTGGTACAACAAACCAGTGAGTCCAATATTTATCGCGGTATTATCCAACCAAGCGATCGCTACGATATTACGACTTGTAACCCGCCATTCCATCGTTCTGCTGAAGAAGCCGCGATGGGCAGTCAGCGTAAGTTAGACAATTTAAAAGCGAATCAGCGTAAGAAGGGCGTGAAGGTTCAAGCTCATCAAGCGAAAACGCCTCAAATAAAAGCCAATAAACCCGCGCTTAACTTTGGTGGTCAAAATGCTGAGCTATGGTGTGAAGGTGGTGAAGCTGCGTTCATTCGCAAAATGGCGAACGAAAGCCAAGCATTCAGTGCGCAAGTGCTTTGGTTTACCACGTTAATCTCAAAGAAAGACAATGTTCGCCCGATGCGTAAACAACTTGAGAAGTTGGGTGTCAAAGCGATCCGAATCGTGGAAATGAGCCAAGGACAAAAAGTCAGCCGTTTTATCGCTTGGTCCTACATGGACAAATCGCAGCGTAAAGCGTGGATTGAATTAAAGTAATTATTCACAGCATACTTCTAACCAATAAAAATAGCACCACTCTGTTGGTGCTATTTTTTAACAATAAATTTATTAATTTAATATTTATAACAAATTTGGCTATTCTTCTGATTAATAGATTTGATTATAAGGGCTATCAACTTTAAATAACATGGGGTACTATTCCCCACAAGAAATAGTGTTAATACATGAATAGTTATGTCTGATAATGAACTGATCATTTTTCCTTGGAATCACAATTTTGAGACAGGGATTAAAAAGGTCGATGAACAACATTACCATCTCTTTTTATTGGTAAATAAATTAGCCAATACGTTGATTTATGATGATCAAATAGAAGTTGACGGTGTGTTTAGTGAATTAAAAGACTACGCTCAATACCACTTCTCTTTTGAAGAAAGCATCTGGAACGAACACTTTCTCGATGATGTTTGGAATGATGATCACAAGAAAAGTCATGCGTCGTTTGTCAACGAAGTCATCAAGATTCAATCTGAATCTAAAACCCTCAACTGGCAAGAATCTATCGAACATATTCTGCAGTTCTTAATTCGCTGGCTCGTATTCCATATCATCGGTGACGACAAGAAAATGAGTGTCGCATTGAAAGAGTTGGAATCTACCGATTCTTTAGAGACGGCAAAAGTGAATGCGGTAGATACACTGCAAGGTATCAACGGTTTAGTCGCAGATACCGTTCTCAAAATGTATTTTGAAGTGTCCACGCAATCCATCGAGCTTGTTAGAGAAAAACATCGCCGTTTTGTGGCAGAGAAAGAGTTGAGATGTCTCAACAAAAAGCTGCAAGAACTTGCTATAACGGATGAATTATCGGGACTATATAACCGTCGATACTTTAACATCATGACGCCAGACATTCTTTCTAAAGCGCAAGCAGGAAAGCAAACTGTCAGCTTTATTTCCATTGACTTAGATTACTTCAAACAACTTAATGACGAGCTTGGCCACCTAAAGGGCGATGAGGCCATCACCAAGGTTGGGGCGTTATTATCTTCGCAATTCAATGGTGTTGACGAAATCGCTTTTCGAATGGGTGGGGAAGAGTTTTTGATTGTGCTTGTCGACTCAGAGCATGAACATTGCGTTGAGCGCGCAGAGTCATTGAGAGAATCGATCTCTAAACTTTCAATCCTATGCGAAAATAATGCTCAGGCTCACTTGCTAACGAGCTCTATTGGCGTATTTAGTCAACGGGTAGAAATACACTTAGACATTCGATACTTCTTAGATAAAGTAGACCAGTGTTTATATAAAGCAAAACTGAGTGGAAGAAATAAGGTTGTTGCAGAATCTATACTCACTATTGAATCTAAATAAAAACTACAGGTGATTTTTATAAATATAATAAAAAGGAAAAGTAATACCATAATTACCACTTTTCTTTTGAGAGACTCTTAAAAATCAATGACAATGAATCTGATTTATTGAATGAGTTGAAGTTATCAGCAGCCCTCTCATTAAAAAGCAAACCTGTAAACCTCCATGACAGAATTTGTAATCTGTTTTTATATTTCTTTCTTTACCGTAGCTATTTCAGTCATTAATGATCATTCGCTTCGAACCGATGCAACTTCGTCGGTTTATCTGTTGAACCGACCCCATATTTACTGTTTGCTCAGTTATGAGAGATCGCACTTTCAAACCGGACTTTTGTCCTGAAACTTTGCCCTGTTTCCTCATTATGATTGCGCCATCAGAACGAAAGAGGAAAACACTATGACTGCTCATATCGCAGGTTCTGCAGAAGATTTTGCTTCAACTGTTATCATGCCGGGCGATCCGCTACGCGCGAAATATATCGCTGAAACCTACCTAGATGATGCCAAACTGGTTACGGACATTCGTAACATGTTGGGCTACACCGGCTACTACAAAGGTCAGCGCATTTCAGTGATGGGGCACGGCATGGGCATTCCATCAATGGTGCTTTACGGTCACGAACTGATTAATGACTTTGGTGTGAAACGCATCATCCGAATCGGCAGCATCGGCGCGACGCAAAAAGATGTTCACATGCGTGACGTTATCCTAGCCCAAGCGGCAGGCACAGATTCACCGACGAATGCTAAGCGCAGCAGTGGCTACCATATGGCAACGTCTGCAACGTTTGAATTGCTGCACAACGCTTACATGTCTGCGAAAGAGAAGGGTATTGATGTCAAAGTGGGTAACATCTTCACAGGCGATCTTTATTACGATCCGGATGAAGACATGATCCCAGCCCTAGAGCGCTTTGGCGTGCTTGGTGTGGATATGGAAGTCGCGGGCTTGTACGGCTTAGCACACCAATTCGGCATTGAATCGCTGGCGATTTTGACCGTGTCTGATCACTGTATTACTGGCGAAGAAACCACAGCAGAAGAGCGTCAGCTTTCTTTCAATAACATGATTGAAATTGCGCTAGAAACTGCGATTAAAGCTTAACCCTACAATTAAGTTTTCTTTGAGAGCTGGCTTTCTGGCTCTCTAATTCTAAGAACATCTATCTCATGAGCCCTTGGAGTGAATTATGAAAAATAAAATAACACTCACCGCAATTAGTTTTCTCGCCAACTTCATCATGGCGGGTTTTGCGACCCAATTTGGTATGTTGGTTGAACCGCTTGCCAACACCTTTGATGCGAACGTTAACGAAGTCGCGTCGATTTTCTCGCTACTAAACGGTGGCGCACTTGCCGGTACGATCGCGGCTTTCTTTTTAATTGAAAAAGTCGGCATTAAACGCATGACCGTATTGTGTTACGGCGCGATTGCCGCGGCAGCACTGAGTCTATACCTCGCTCCATCTTTGTTTATCGTGATGCTTGGCATGACTGTGATTGGTTTCTGTGGCGGTGTCGGTCTTTGTATCGCGGGTACTATCGTGGTATCGGTGTGGAAAGACAAAATTCAAAGCACCATGCTGGTGGTTCAAGATGCGACCTTTAATGTTGCAGGCGTCGTCTTCCCATTGATCACCACTTACGCGCTGACGAACGCAATGAACTGGAGCATCAGTTACCTAAGCGTGGGTGTAGTGGCGTTGGCAACCATGTTTGTTGCTCTGCTGACTAACTTTAACCAATGCGGTGGTGAAAGCGGCTCAGAGCAAGAAGCAAAGTCTGAATGGAACTTCGGCATCATCAGCGGTGGCGTAGGTTTGTTCCTAGGTATGCTTGCGCTATACACCTTCTTAACTTGGGCGCCAATGTTCGTGAAAGAGAAGTTTGATATTCCATTTGAGCAAGCGGGCAACATCATCACTCAATACTGGTCTGCAGCTCTGGTTGGCGCGTTGGTTTCTACCGTGATTGTTTCGCGCATGAAGATTCAGACTTTCTTACTGACCATCATCTCTGTTGCTATGGTGATCACCAGCGTTATCGTTACTACGGATAAACTAGAATGGTTGTCATACCTGACTTACGGTTACGGCTTTGCTTGTGCTGCGCTTTACAATGCTTTCATCGCTTACGGTGTATCGTTTGTGCGTAATGCAACCAGTAAGAACGTGTCTTACATCTTAATCAGCGGCAGTGCGGGTGCGATGTTTAGCCCAGCTATCAGTTCGGTAATGGAAAGCGTGGTTGGTCTGCAAACCGTGATGTACGCCATCCCTGTTATCTACGCAGTAGTCGTCGCAATGCTGGTGGTTTCAATGAAGTTTAAGGCAGTAGAGCAAACGCAAGCCGCTTAAATTAATTAAGAGAACAAAAAGGTCTGCACTGTGCAGACCTTTTCTCATTTACGATTGAAGAACTCAGCTATTCTTCAACAAAATTACGTAGTCCGTCCAAATCGAGAATACGTAATCCTTTCTTTTCTTTGGCGATAAAGCCTTTGCTTTCAAGCTCTTTCACCGCGCGGCGATAAACACGGTCTGAGGTGGCAAATCGCTCCGCTTCCAAATAGTTCTTTTGGAACCCATCCACTGGCAGGTCATTTAAATACTGATGATAGATGTCGTATGCTACGTTATAGGTGATTGGGTAGAGTAATCGGCGAGAAAGAATCTCCACCGTATCTTGGTAATCAATCGCGATGGCGCTGGCAAAGTAAAGCGACAGTCGAGGCTGTTCTAACAAGCATTTTTGCAGCTTTTGCGCGTCAATAATCGCAACTTCAACCGGTTCTACCGGAACGATGTCCATTTGGCAGCGATAGCCAGTAAAGAACTCCATCTCACCAAAGACTTGTTGTTCACACTCAAGCGTACCAAGCAGAAAGGTTTTGCCGTTTCTTGCTGTAACGCCCATGGAGATGCGTCCTGAATCGACCAAATATAAGTTCTCGACATGCTCACCTTGGGTTAGGAGCTTTTCGTTTTCATCAAAAATTCGGCGCGTACAGATGCAATCTCGGATCGTTTTTTCGATGAGATGTTTATCTTCACTCCATTGCGCCTCAAAGCGTCCTTTACCTAGTGTTTGTAATTGCATCGACGTACCTTAAATGACAATACCTGCGTGCTCAAAACGTGCCATTAATGGCTTGCTCTCTTGCTGATACCAGCCTGTCGGCATGTTGGGTTTTAGCTGGGCTTTTTCTTGTTTGCTGATCACAACATAGCGCAAAAACGTGTCGAGTGTGCTCTCCATTATTTCAAAGCTCATGTCGCCATCTTTACTGATGGTTTTTAATAGTCCAACGACCGTATCTTCCGGTATCAATGGTTCGATAACCGCATGTTTGCGCTCGGTAATTGTCTTAGAACAAGGTAGTGAAGCACGGGCAGTTTCCCAGCACACTTTATTGGTTTTACTCACGAGGTTGTGTTTGTAGCAGTAATAGCTAAACAAAAAGCGTGACAGGTTCTGCCAGCGTTCAGCTTGGACTTCTAACCAAAGGTGTTGCAGCTCGATATCAGCGTCAGTCATGGGAATGCGTCAGAAAAGGAAAAGAGGGCGCATTCTAGCGTGTTAGGTATACAAAGCCAAAGCGTCTGGTGATTTAGGTACAAATTGGCTGTTCAAAAAACAGCGATAACTTGTCAAAAGCCTGACAATAGCGTTTGAAAACGAAAATAGTATTTTTGTGCTCTATATTTATTTTGAATTTCCAGATTTATAACATTGGTCAAGTTTTTGATTATTGTGGATAAATAATTTTATCAAAATAACTATGTGATTTTCCTTCAGATAGCATGTGGTCGGTAGTAATATCAAACTACGATTATGAGTTACAATTAACAAAATATTGAGAAAGAGAAGCGCATTTTTAGTCTGATGTGGTTCTCCCTTGTTTTGATGTGCTACTGTTTTAATAAAGTATGTGTTTGGTAGGTTTTTATGTTTGGAGTTAGCAAAAATGCTGCGGTTTCTGGCTTGTATCAAGCTAGTGAACTCAGAGCGAAACTATTCTCCAAGGAGTTGGAGATTTTGAGGCTTAGGGCTGAGTCAGAATTCCATCAGGTTCTTGATGAGCTATTAAGAATCAAAGATAACAACACCAAGTTGCAGGAAGGTGGACTGAAAGACAAGCTTGAGCAAGAAAAACTCAAGTGGAATGGTTCGCAAATGATGGCCATAGAGCAACGTATTGAATCTGTTCGATTGCTTATCGAAGATTGTCATGCGTATGTTCGCAATGTACAAGAGAGTTTCTCAGAAGATGAAAGCCTCGGTTACTCGAATATGACCAAAAAAGAGATAGAGCATGAGTTGGAAGCTTTGTCCTTTGCCAAAGTTCTGAATTCTTCCGCAAGACAATACTTCTACAATTCACTTGAGTATGAGTTATATACGGATAAGACACCAAACATCGAGTTTTTATACTCGGTGAAAGACCAGATATCCATGTTGCACGAAAACAAAGCAGCATGAGATGAATAAAGAAAGCCCTCGAATCCGAGGGCTTTTTTACGAATAGCGATCTTTAATGCACCTTCAGAACTAATAAGGCTTAGAAGTGTCCCAAGTACTGCCAATCAGCGTTGTTTGGGTTTGCCTCCGTTGGCCAAGGGAAGTACCAATACTTGCCGTCAATGAGGCGGTAGTAATGGTAACCACCACGGAAGTGATACACGTAAATATCGTTGATGGCTCCCGTGTTGTTGTTCTCGCCCCAAACCCCCATGCGATCTTGCTTGTGCCAGTTTAAGATTTCGGCTTCAAACTTAGCTAGGTCACTGTTGAGCTCAGCAATGTACTGTTCAATATCCGTATCGCTACCAATAAAGCGCCAATCAGCGTCAGAGGTGTTTTGAACTGGCAACGCGTTGTCCACTCCCGGACGTTTTTGCATAAAGTAACGGCGCTCACCGCTTTCATCGGTATCAATGAAAATAGCGTTCTCAGATTGACCCCATGTTGTTGAACTCGCTTGTTCCCAAGTTAGCAACTGAGGTTGATTGAAGTAGCCGGCAACGCGCTGCGCATTGTCGATGTTACTACGATCAATGTTCAACGGGTTAAAACCAAACTGGACATGGTTTTCCGCTGAGCCTAGGTACTTCCAGCCTTCATTGTCTGCTTGATTGGTTGGGAAGTCCGCCGCAGAAATGTCACGCATTAGGAAATAATCGCGAGTGCCGGTGACTGGGTTAGGGTATACGTAAAGTGCACCAGCGCGGCGTTCTGCGCTTGTCTCACCATTGTTCAGTACGCCCGCTCCGTAGTTGTCTGCTACGAACTTGTCGAAGTCAGCCACAAAGCCAAAGTCGATGCGGTTTAACGCTGCGTTGTCGGCAAACATGACTTGTTCATCAATGTATTGTTTGTAACCGTGCTCCTGACCAACAAAAATAGGACCAACAAGCTTATCGATCGCTGGGTTTTGATCAGGGATCAAGCTATCTAGCACTTGCTCACCATTCACGTCAGTACAACTTAAGGTGACACGAGTCGGTAGTGGCAGTTGCTCTAGGTTAAAGTGGAACTTGTTGCTTTGTGAGTCGTTTAATCGGCTACTTGCAACCGCAATGTTTTGTACTGAGCCATCCTGGCGCTCCACCGTAACTGCACAGCTACGTTGAGAGACCATACTCGGCTGATGCATTCCACCTTGATGTCGTGCGTAACGCCAATCTGCACCATTGTTGTGTTTCACGCCACTAAACTGCTGGCAGTGGGAAGAGGTAAAGTAGCCCGCACCGTCATGGCTCGTGCCGGATTTATCAAGCACGCAAAGTGGCACTTCGCCAATTTCGGTGTTCGGCGTGTAAGTCACAGCACCTTCACCGTATTTAGACAGCAATGAGTAGTTATGATCTTGAGATATCATGCGCTCACGCTGACCATTGATGTTCCAGTACATGTCTTCGCTGCTTTCACAACGCACCTTATCTGCACTGACTGTACCGACGAAGTTTGCACTTTCGCCGTTGCTTGCCGTGTAGGTGAACTGACAAATACGAGCTTGCTGATTGTTGACCTTCATCGTTTGCCACAAATCTTGTTGAATTTGCTCGTCAGACAAAGAAGACACCGTTTGCCAACCTTCTGGATGATAAGTTACGTCTGGTGCAGAAGGCAGATCAAACACGTTGCCGTAGTTGGAGTAAATCAGCGGGTAAACTTGGCTTGCAAGTTCGTTACGCGGATCGTAAATGCCCAACATGGTGACAACAGGCACGCCTGCCGCGCTAGGTACTGGCGTGTCGGTTTGTGCTTCTTCGTAACTTTGGCTTTCTTGATTCCAACGAACATAACCAGTCGAGCTGTTTAAATTGACGTTAAAGCCGTTATTGAGCCACGTTTGTACACGGCGAGACTGAGAAGGGTGCTCTAACGTGTAATGACTAATGGTGCCCAATAGTGCGGCTTCGCCACCGGCTTGCGCATCACGCATAAAGCGGAATTCACCCGCAAATGGTGGTACCACTTCACCACCCACATCGTTAGTCGTGGCTTCACCTGTCCAGTGTAAGTTACCGATAAAGCGGCGATGCAGAGCATCCCAACCCCAACCAGATTCTAAATCGTGCGTAGAAGCATACCAAGGGTAGTGACCCAGACCGTAGTTATGCCCCAGCTCGTGCGACCATTCGTTACCGGTTGTCGCTGTTAACGTCACGATGCCACCGCCGCCACTGCCGCCATGGTCAATAACGCCGTTGGTGTATACGCCGCGGTTGGTGTGCGCAGTAATATGGTTGAAGCGTTTATTGTAAGCTTGCGAATAACCAGCACTATCAGTAATGCCGACATTCGCGTTATTCACACCTGTAGAGACCAGTGCTTTACCAATGGCTTCACGCATGTCACCGCCGTGCCAGCCACCTTCACCATCGGAGCTTGTGGTGTAAACCTTACCGTTTGGCAGCGTCACTTTCGGGAAATAAGCGGCAGTGTAATCCGCCATCACCAGTTTAGATGCTGGGATTTTCTGGAAGTAATCGGCGCTGAGTTTTGCCATGTTTTTGATCATGGTGTTGCCATCACGTGGCGCCGTGAGCATACCCATGTCGATGTTTTGAATGATAAGCTCCGGCGCGCCGCCAAAGACAAGTTCATTGGCAGCTAAGTCGCCTTGGCGATCAGTGTTATCGGTTAAGCGCAGCGACAAGCCTGGCTTCATCCAATCCCATTGCAACGGCAGTGACCACGCGTGATGGGAGAATACCACTTTAGAACGCCCATTATCTGGCTGATCAGAAGCCGCAAGCGCGCTTGGTGGCAGCATTGGGAGGCGAGTGATTACAGTGCCTTCAAAGCTCACTTCTACCCAAACTTGCTGAACGGTTTTGTCTTCTGGCGTGAATAAAAGCAGAGCTTCACGGTCGATCACCAAGTCAGGGAACAGGTTCACATCGTTTTGATTCGGGGCAGTGGCAGTATGGGTTTGAGCAAAATGGATAGAACCAGTCAAATCGCCATTCAAGTGATTTACTAGCGGCAATTCGTCTGCGTAACCAAGGCGTGCAGCACTTGTCATGAACTCAATCTTTTGTGGCTCGATACAATCGATCGCATTACACGAAGAAAGCTCCGCCGTGTACCGAGTGTCTGGTTTCAGGTTACCAATGAACAAGCCAGATTGAACGTTGTCATAACGAACGGGCTCTGAACCTGATTCGGTCAACGTCAAAACCACATTGTCATTCGCGTTTTGCGTAGCCCATTTTAGCTGAACACCTTGATCTGAAACGCTGGCTACGTTCAATGCATTGATGCTTGGCGCAGATAGGTCACCACAATCAGAAGTCTCGATGTTTTGAATCATATCTGACTGCCAAATGTATTCGCCATTTGGACGCTTCGAGCCTCGGGCTGCAGGGATATATTCTACGTAGCAACCTGTGTCGTCTGGGTTCATCACACCAAACTCTTTGTGCATCAGATAGAAGCCGCCGTTGTACATGATGAACTCCCATTCAGGACCGACGAAGTCCACCACATTGCGGTAGGCTTGGTCTTGATCGCCGAATAAGAATGGGAACTTAGGGTAGCCATCAAAGTTAACCCAGTATTCATAGCCTTGGAAATCAAGGTAGGTTTCGCCATCGCGTTGAGACGTACCTTGACCTTTGTCTGCTAGCTGCTTGAGCATTTCCATGCGTTCAAAGGTTTGGTTTCCGATTTCGACCAGTGTCAGATCGTGGTTCGCGTATGCGAAAGTGGCTGTACTTCCTAATAAGGATGAGATCAGCCAAGCGAGCGTGTTTTTCTTCATATTAGACTCTACTTTTGCCAATTGAATAGACATTTATGTGTCGCCAGAAGCTCGACACAGTATGGAGGGGGATTACATAAGCACTCTCAATGCAAGTGGCTTATGGATTTGATTATCTGATGGGAACCGCCGGCGAAATAGATAGCATGAATTATGCCTGTGATTTTGCTTCCAGCTCTGATTTGATCACGAAATCAGATTGGTACCTTATGTCCAAATTCACATTTATCCATCTATACAAAATGGTGTTTTCTATGTATGCGTACGCCATATTGCTCTGGGGAATCGTTGTTTTTTGGTGGCTTAACTGCGTAATAGAAGGGGACGTTACTCAACGGAAATAAAAATCCCCTCCATGTACAAGCAAGAAGGGGATTCGAGTTAGCGTTTCAAATTCAGCGTTAGTTACGCTTTATTCTCTAGATTATTTCACTAGGAAGTGCTTAACGAATTCCGTGATTTTCACCATGTCGTCAACCGCGATGAATTCTTCAGTTGTGTGTACTTTCGCCATACCAGTAGAAAGGTTTACCGTTGTTAGACCTTTCTTGTTGAAGTTGTTTGCGTCGCTGCCACCACCAGTGCCTTTTGTGAATGCATCGATGCCCATGTCAGCGAATGCCGCTTTGATTGCTGAGACGTGAGCGTTGTCTTCTTCGATAACAAATGCGTCGTATGCGCGGCTTGATTCGATTTCAACTTCTGCGCCGTGTTTTTCACATACTGACTCGAAGGTAGAGATCATATGGTTCACTTGCGCTTCTAGCTTCTCACCGTTTAGAGAGCGTGCTTCAGCAACGATTTTTAGTTCTGGCATCACGATGTTTGTCGCTTGACCGCCGTTCACCATACCGATGTTTGCTGTGGTTTCTTCATCGATACGAAGCAGCTTCATGTGGTTGATTGCATCTGCCGCTACCATGATTGCGCTGATGCCTTCTTCAGGTGCTAGACCCGCGTGTGCTGGGCGACCTTTGATTGTTGCAACGATTTTTTGCTGACCAGGTGCTGCTGTCACGATAGTGCCGATAGGACCGCCTGTGTCCAGTACGATCGCTTCTTTAGACGTTACGTGCGTCATGTCGAAGTACTCAGAGCCGAATAGACCGCCTTCTTCATGCACAGTGAAAGCAAGCTCTAACGTTTTGTGCTCTAGGTTTTCAGCTTGGATGCAACGAACCGCTTCCATGATTGCAGCAATGCCAGACTTGTCATCACCGCCAAGGATTGTATTGCCTTTAGATCGAATGATGCCATCTTCGATGATCGGCTCAATGCCGATACCAGGCGTTACTGTATCCATGTGGCAGCTCATGAGGATAGAGCCTTCTTTCTTACCTTCTAGACGTGCATAAACGTTGAAGCCGTTAGAAATGTGTTCTGGTACTGGTAGTTTGTGAACCGTAAAGCCTAGTTCGCCCAGTTGCTCAGCCAGAGTTTCTGCAATTTGTTTTTCATTCATAGATTCGCTGTCGATGCGAACCAGTTGGCAGAAATGTTCAACTAGACGTTCTTGATTAATTTGTGTCATTTGGATGTCTCTTTCTTTCTTGGTCGAGACCGCAGCGGTATAGAGTGCGAGCCCGAAAGGGAACAGAACACCTCTTATTACACACCTAGTCCGTGTCAAAACTGTCTTGAATCAAAAAATACCGCTGCCTGACATTCTCTTGACCTACGAATTACCGGATCTGATGCGGCGGTCACGAAAGTAAAAATGGGCTAGGTAAATATGTAAACAAGACTAACACCCAGTTTTTTGGGGTGATAGAGAAAAACTAATCGTTTGTTATGAGCTTTTAGCGAATTTCTACAAATATCGAAAGTGACTGATTTATATAAGGGCGAGTGGTATTTATGTACAGAGTCGAGCTATTTATGTAATTGATGAAAAGTTAACAGTATAACTGCATAGTCGATTGTAATTTAACGGGTAATTATTGAAGCAGTATCACATCTATGGGTTAATACAGTCTCTGTTTATTCATGTCCTCTCGCACTGCCTTTCTGGATAGGCCGAACTCTGCAAAGGGTTCGGCCGCTATACTTAAATAATAATCAAATCTAAGTTTTCTGAGTATAAAAACGCAAAAAGCCGAGTCGCTGACTCGGCCTCGTATCCAGATAATTGGGTTAACTTTTTTGCAAGCTCAATAAAGTTACGCCTATCAACCATTCAATCGTGCGTTGGCATGACTTGTTAAGCTTGAACGATGCAACAGTCTCAATCTGCGTTTGAATCTCATTGAGATAAGGTGTGTGATGCTCACAAACTGTCATCAAAAATGCCAAACGCCAAATCGCCATAAACGCTTCATCGCCAAACGCATGTTCCCAACTGTCAATGAAGTCTTTTTCATTACCTGACATGTTCAACTTATCGGCCATGATTTTTAGTAGTCGGCCTTGTAGAGCGCGAGGAATATCGGCTTTCTTTGCAAAGTGATGGCTTATGCCCGTCCTCGATATTCCCGATTGCTCACTCAACGTCGTGTAGGACATCTTCTCGTAACCAAGCTTGATCAACTGCTCTGTCGCGACATCGAGGATGGTGTTGATGGTAATCTGGGTATCTTCTTGAGTTCGGCGTGCCATAACTATTTGCCAGTGTAGTGGTTAAAAAATGATACTACCACTTATCGGCACTCATTCCATATATCATCAGAATAATTGTCCGTATATTGACACTGTTTGAATGAGAATTGCGCGTTACTGCCCACAAAAGTCATTGTGGTAACAATCTGTTTACATCTTGAATGGGCGTGTAAATTTAAAAACGATATGCTAATGCGTTGATATTATGTGTTTTCCTTATTTTTCACGTAAACGATTGCGGGTGAATAATGTCGTGTAACATATTTTTTACATTACGTTGCAAAAAGTGCATGAAGCTAGATTTCCTCGTATGTATTCCAATTTTTCTCCTCCTGCGCCAAGTTAGAAATATCGAACAAGAACGTATGTTCAAACACAACAATGACATAAGGAGAAAGTCATGGTGGACACCTACAACCCATTAGGCACGGATGGATTCGAATTTGTGGAATACACAGCGGCGGATAGCGAAGGTATTGAACAACTGAAAGCGCTGTTTGTTTCGTTGGGTTTTGCAGAAATCGCAAAACACCGTTCTAAAGAGGCTTGGCTGTACCGACAAGGTGACATCAGCTTTATCGTTAATGCTCAGCCGCACAGTCAGGCAGAAGGCTTCGCTAAAGTTCATGGACCTTCCGTTTGTGGCATGGCATTTCGCGTGCAAGACGCTAACGTGGCGCTAAAGCAAGCGCTGGATAACGGCGGTGAAGAGTACAAAACGGAAATCGGTCCGATGGAGCTAAGCATTCCGGCAATTTACGGTATCGGTGAGAGTCTTCTGTACTTCGTTGATCGTTACGGCAAACAGAGCATTTACGATGTCGACTTCCGCTTCTACGATGATGCAGAGGAACGTCTAGCGAAAGCAGACGTTGGCATGTACGAAATCGACCATCTGACTCATAACGTGAAGCAAGGCAACATGGATGTGTGGTCTGGATTTTACGAGCGCATTGGTAACTTCCGCGAGATTCGCTACTTCGACATTGAAGGTAAGCTGACAGGGCTTGTTAGCCGCGCAATGACCGCACCGTGTGGCAAGATCCGCATTCCAATCAACGAGTCTTCTGACGACAAATCCCAGATTGAAGAGTTCATCCGTGAATACAACGGTGAAGGTATTCAGCACATCGCGATGACCACCGATGACATCTACCAAACCGTTCAAACACTGCGTGATCGCGGCATGGACTTTATGCCGACACCAGATACGTACTACGAGAAAGTCGACGAGCGCGTAAAAGGACACGGGGAGGACGTAAGCAAACTGCGTGATCTGCAAGTCCTTATTGATGGCGCGCCAACCAAAGACGGCATCTTGCTACAAATCTTCACCCAGACCGTTATTGGTCCAGTGTTCTTTGAAATCATTCAGCGTAAAGGCAACGAGGGCTTTGGCGAAGGTAACTTCAAAGCCTTGTTTGAATCAATTGAAGAAGACCAAATCCGCCGAGGAGTACTAAGCGATGCATAAATGGATCACATTCCCTCATCGGGAGGGAGTGTGCTCCAAGCAAGCACATGCTGATTTCCCGGAAGAGGCAATTTACGAACGTGAAGCAGGTCGAAGTGGATTTTTCGGTCCTGCTGCACACTTTCATCATCAACACGCACCGACAGGTTGGTCTGAGTGGGAGGGCGATTTACGTCCGCGCGCTTTCGATTTCAACCTAGTCGAAACGGCGAGTCAGATTTCGCCTTGGGCAGTGCCGCATCTTCTACACAACGCCAACTGTAAGATCCGTGTATGGCGTATGGACGAGAAGATGGACTTCTTGGTGCGTAACGCCGATGGCGATGAGCTGCTGTTCATCCATCATGGCACGGCAGATCTTTACTGCGACTATGGTCATCTCAAAGTGAGCGAAGGCGATTACGTAATGATTCCACGCTCAACCAGTTGGCGATTAGAACCAAGCGAGCCAATGTTTGTTCTGATGATTGAAAACACCGATGCCGCCTATTCTTTGCCAGAAAAAGGCATGGTGGGCAATCATGCTGTATTCGACCCAGCCGTTCTGGAAACCCCGTCAATTAATGATGAATTCCGAGCGCAATACTCAGAAGATCAAACTCAAGTTCATGTGAAGCGCCATGATAAAGTCAGCGTGATTACTTATCCATTCAACCCGCTTGATGCGATTGGTTGGCACGGTGACTTGGCTGTGGTGAAAGTGAACTGGCGTGATATTCGACCTTTGATGTCGCATCGCTATCACTTACCACCTTCTGCCCACACGACATTTGTTGGTGCTGGATTCGTGGTGTGTACGTTTGTGCCACGTCCAATCGAAAGCGACCCTGGCGCACTGAAGGTGCCGTTCTATCATAACAATGACGATTATGACGAAGTCTTGTTCTACCACGCAGGGGATTTCTTCAGCCGTGACAACATCGAAGCAGGCATGGTGACTTTCCATCCGGCAGGCTTTACCCACGGTCCTCATCCGAAAGCGTTCAAAGCAGGTCAGGAATATAAGAAGAAGTTTACCGATGAAGTGGCAGTGATGATTGATACACGCCATGCGCTCGAGTTCTCTGATGAGCTCGATAAGGTTGAAAACAAAGAATACGTCTATAGCTGGCAAGAGAAGTAAGGGGCAAGGATGAAATTAGCAACCAAGAAAAGTGGCACTCGCGATGGTCTATTGATGGTCGTGAGCAAAGACCTAGCACAATGTGTTCCGGCAACTGAAATTTTCCACGCGATGCATCTCGCGCCAACCATGCAAGTGGCATTGGATAACTGGGATAAAGTCGCTCCACAACTGGAAGAGCTTTATAACGCGCTAAACAATGGTTCGGTTTCAGGAAGTGAAGCGTTTGAATCCCACTACCTAGCATCACCATTGCCTCGCGCCTATCAATGGGCGGATGGCAGTGCTTATGTCAATCACGTCGAATTAGTTCGTAAAGCGCGTGGTGCGGAAATGCCAGAAAGCTTCTGGACCGACCCTTTGATGTATCAAGGTGGTTCTGACGCATTTATTGGTCCTTGCGACAACATCGAATTTGCCAGCGACGAGTGGGGCATTGACTTCGAAGGTGAAGTTGCCGTGATCACTGGTGATGTGCCGATGGGAGCAAGCATTGCAGAAGCACAAGAATCCATTCGTCTTATCATGCTAGTTAACGATGTGTCGTTGCGTGGTTTGATTCCGGCAGAACTGGCGAAAGGTTTTGGCTTCTTCCAATCAAAACCGTCATCGGCGTTTTCTCCTGTTGCAGTAACGCCAGATGAACTGGGTGAAGCATGGTATGAAAACAAAGTTCATTTGCCTTTGGTTTCTACATACAACAATGCCCCATTTGGTTGTCCGAATGCTGGAGTAGATATGACGTTTGATTTCGCTGATTTGATTGTCCATGCCAGCAAAACCCGTCCACTTTCTGCGGGTGCAATCATTGGCTCGGGTACAGTATCGAACAAACAAGGCACGGAGAATGGTACCTCTATCGAAGAGGGTGGCGTAGGCTACTCATGTATTGCAGAAGTGCGCATGATTGAAACCATTCGTGATGGTAAACCGTCGACGAGCTTTATGTCGTTTGGTGACTCTATCAAGCTTGAAATGTTTGACGCAGATGGCAACTCGATCTTTGGTGCGATTGATCAGCAAATCAGCCAATACCTAAAACACTGAGAATGAGGGGCAAGGGAAGTATGAGCGATAACATCACCCTCTATGGCTATTGGCGCTCTTCGGCGGCTTATCGAGTTCGCATTTGTTTGAACTTAAAAGAGCTGAACTACGAGTCCAAATCGGTTCATTTGGTACGTAATGGCGGCGAGCAGCATAGCGCGGAATACCATGAGTTAAATGCCTCTGAGCTTGTGCCAGTGCTGGTGGATGGTAGTATTCAACTCAACCAATCTCTTGCCATCATTCAGTATCTCGATGAGCAGTATCCGCAAGTTCGAGTGGTTCCAGAGAAATTGCCGCTTCGTTACCATGCTTTGGCTATGGCTCAGGATATCGCGATGGAGGTCCACCCAATCAACAATTTGCGCGTATTGCAGTACCTAGAAGGGAAGCTGTCGTGTAATCAAGAAGCGAAAGTCGAGTGGATTCATCATTGGGTAAATCAAGGCTTTACAGCATTAGAAGAGAAGCTAAACCAGCATCGACAACAACATGGAAACTGTATCTACAGTGTGACTGACTCTCCCTCTGTTGTTGATATTTGCTTAGTGCCTCAAGTGTACAACGCGTTACGTTTTGGAGTGGATATGACTCCTTATCCGGTAATTAGCTCGATTGTAGAAGCATGTAATCAACAGCCTGCGTTTATTGATGCCATGCCAGAGAACCAACCTGACGCGAACAGCTAGCACTCTCCCTACATCTTAATGATTAACAAACGGGCTCTTGATGGAGCCCGCTTTTGTTCTCTCAACTTGACGTAAAAATCGTGTTCAAAACGTTGGCTACTGTTATCATCACCCCGCAAAATTTATCGGTTTTGTTGCTCTGGCTAAAATTTCCATTTAGGCTTTAAGTAACTAGTTGTTTTGGGCGCACTTTATCTATGACCAACATCTTTATCATTGTTGTTCTACTTGTTGTTTTCTTCTTTATCATTCAAAAGTACGTGATCAAAAACGATGACACGCGAGACTTCCCATACCGTTCGAAAGGTCCTTTATTAAAAGGGCAGGAAGGGGCGTTTTTTAATGCATTGAGAGCCGCAGTTGGTGATCATGCGGTGGTGTTTGCCAAAGTAAACATGGCAACGTTGATCGCACCAAAAGAGATTAAGAATAAAAAGCAGTTCTTCATTGCCAGTAATCGAATTTCACGCAGCTACTTCGATTACGTTATCTGCGACCCTAGAACGCTTGAACCACGTGTGATTATTGAGCTTGATAATGGCCAGCAATTGCATAAAGGCAAAGTCGAGCGCCAAAAACTGCTGATGCACGTGTGTAAATCGGCGAACCTTCCTTTGATTGGCGCATCGGTGAAACACAGCTACCAAGTAGGGCGTTTACGTCGTTTATTGGCAGCGCACATTGATCTGATTGAACCGGATAAAGAAGTCCGCTTTTGTAAAAAGTGTGGCAGTCCGATGATCATCAGAACAGCGAGTCAAGGTGAGTTTAAAGGTCGACGCTTCTTTACTTGTAGCCGCCAGCCAAACTGTACTTACACAGAAAACTACAATGTGGTGTTTGATACAGAAGACGAATAAACAATTCGTTCCCAGATAATGAGATAGAGAAAGGCTTCAACTGGATTGGTTGAAGCTTTTTTCTTTCTTGGTAGTCACAAGTTCCGAGCTTCGCTGCAGTTACCCCGATAGCTCCTATACTTTGATAAAGAAAGAAGAATAGGGACGTACGATGCGATTTGGATGGAGCCTATCTGCATTGCTAGTGGCATTGAGTGTGCAAGCTCAGCAGCCTTTAAAACCACTAGAATGCCAACTTACTGAAACACCACAAGACCACTTTTTGTTCTATCGAGAGCAGATGGTGTACCACAGTGAACAATTTGCGATTTTTCAAAACTTCAAGGGAAGGGTGAGTACGCAGGTGGACCTAAAAACTGGCAAACTGATTCGTACCACGTTTATTGGTGAACCTTTCGAGCCTAAATACCAAATTTTGTTTGGCGATTGCCCAAACGTATCGCAAGTTTTGCAAATTTGGATGCTCAGCGAAGTGCCCTACGATAATTAGCCGAAAATATAAAAGTTAAGTAGATCACACTTTTAGCTCGTGGCTGCCAATGCTTTGTCGATAAAATCGTCTAAAAGCGGGTGTTGAGTTTAGATTTTCGCCAAACGAATCAAAGTTAGTGAATTTATGCTTGCACCCCTCATAGGATATAGCTAATATCCATTTCGTTCTTAAGGAATGGGTCCGTAGCTCAGTTGGTTAGAGTACTACCTTGACATGGTAGGGGTCACCAGTTCGAATCTGGTCGGACCCACCATTCCTTAAAGCCATGCTAAAACCAAAGTATGCTGAACATTAAATTTGGGTCCGTAGCTCAGTTGGTTAGAGTACTACCTTGACATGGTAGGGGTCACCAGTTCGAATCTGGTCGGACCCACCAAATTTAGTCTTTCATGGACAAACGCAAAGCCCGCTATTATAGCGGGCTTTGTTGTATCTGTGGTTTTGATACCGAGTCGATATTTCCTTCCTACAAACACTAAATATCGGTTAGTACGAACAAAAAATGTGATTGTCTTTTTTAATCTTGCTTGGAGTCAGTTGAACTCAACGCACCGTACACCCAAAGTACTCCTCTTTTTAATATTAGAGAGGTATACAAATGTGGGAAAACATTTCTCTAGAAGCATTGTATGAAAAATGTTTGGAGATGCTGCTGACCTTTGGGCCAAAATTCATATTAGCTTTGATGGTGTTGTTTGTTGGCTGGTGGATTGTAGGCAAAGTCAGCCGAGCGATAGAAGTCACGTTAGAAAAAATGAAAATCGAGCATGGTTTGAGAGGCTTTCTCTCGTCTCTTGCCTCTGTCATTTTAAAAATCCTTTTGATCATTTCTGCTGCATCCATGATTGGTGTCGAAACCACGTCCTTTATTGCAATGCTAGGTGCTGCTGGCCTTGCTGTAGGTATGGCTCTGCAAGGCAGCTTGTCTAATTTCGCTGGTGGCGTGCTGATTCTGTTTTTCAAACCATTTAAAGTCGGCGATGTAATTGAAGCGCAAGGGCACATGGGCAAAGTGGTTGATATTCAAATCTTTGTGACTGTCTTGCTGACCTATGACAACCAAAAAATCATCATTCCTAACGGCTCATTGTCTAACGGAACGGTAAAGAACCTATTTTGTGAAGACAAGCGCCGTATAGATATCGAATTCGGCATTAGTTATGGCGATGATATCCATAAAGCACGACGCGTTCTCATGCAGGTGATGGAAAACTATGATTTGATCATCAATGAGCCAGAGCCTACGGTGCATGTAAGCCAACACGGCGATAGCCATGTCGGAATGTTAGTGTGGGCGTGGGTTGATTCTGAAAATTATTGGCCAGCGTATTTTGGTCTTTATGAGCGAGTGAAAGATGCCTTTGATTCCGAAGACATCACGATTCCATTCCCTCAAAGAGATGTTCACATTCAACGATAAAACGAAAGGAGCGACAGCTCCTTTTTTCTTTTCTAGACACAAAGATTATTTGCAAGATAAGAGCAAAGTGTTGTTGTCTTTCTATGTTCGTTTTATTAGCAAGAGTAAATATAATAACAATGAAATATGAGGTTCTTTATATTTTGTTTATTTATATTAGTTCTTATTTGATTATATTTTTCAATCATAATGATAAATAATTTGATTGGAACGCAAGTCACAAGAAATAACTATATATAGCTCTGATTGATTGGTGTTCTGTTCTGGTATATTTACTCTACATTTCTATTGGTTTATGGATGTAAAATGAACTTATGGATATGTTTTTTAAGGAAATTGTTTGTTTGTGTTGGTTTTGTCATATATATCTGAATTATTTAAAATTGTGATGTTAATTCCTATCAATAACCATGACGCTTTTATTGATTAAACTTACGTATATTATTTTTCACTGTTTTCTGATTAAAACTATAAACACGCAATAGGTGACAGTGGTTATAAAATATCCGCTGAAGCTATTTTGTACAATAAACGGTAGAGAGTGAAAAAGTGAAAGCAAATAATAACATTCTTAAAATCGCGGTGGGTATGGCGATGCTATCCGGGCTACCTACAGCAGCTAATGCTCACGGCTGGTCTGAGTTCCCGAGTGCTCGTCAAAACACGTGTTACGAACAAGGTGGAGTTTGGTCTGGTACGCCACCAAATGCAGCATGTGCTCAAGCGAAAGACATCTCTGGTTCTTATCCTTTTGTTCAGCGTAATGAATTCGCTAAGAACATTACTGATTACAACAATATGGCAGCAGTGAAAGCGGCGATTCCTGACGGCACATTGTGTTATGCAAATGACCCTCAGAAAAAGGGAATGGGTGCGCCACATACGGCTTGGACTCGTACTGAACTAAACACAGGAACATTTGAATTTGTGTTTAATGCGACGGCTCCTCACAACCCTTCATTCTGGGAGTTTTATCTAACCAAACCTGGTGCGGATCTAAGTAAAGCACTGGCATGGGGCGATCTAGACTTGATTCAGACGGTAGGTAATGTTCCCGTAAATGGCGGCAAATACCGCATGGACGTTACGATTCCGTCAGATCGTTCTGGTGACGCGATTCTATTTGTTCGTTGGCAGCGTGATGATGCAGCTGGTGAAGGCTTCTACAACTGTTCTGATATCACTATTGCAGGTGGTGATACTCTTCCTCCTGAAGCTGATCTTGTTCGCGGTGACCTGTACCTTCCTCAAGGTTTTGTAAATCCTGAAATCGGTGACACGGTCAAGTATGACATCATCAACAAGAACGGTGATGTTGCACGTAGTTTCGACATTGAGGTTGAAGCTTCGAACGTAAATGATTGGGCACGTCTACTTGCTTCAGAAATCAACGGTTGGCACGCAGAGTTCAAAGACGGCGCAGTCTTCATCGGTGATTGGCATGAAGAAATGTCACATTACATGTACTTCCAGAACGATCCATCACGTAACTTCTTTAACTCAAAAGATAGCCGCGCATCTGGCATGATTTCAGTTATTGATGGTGATGATGGTGGTGTAGAGCCACTGACTGGCGATATTTATGAACTTGTGAAGAGCGATAAAGTCGTCAATGCTGGTGACAGCGTAATTATTGCCACAAGTGAAGCCGCGAACCTAACACAAACTCAAGGTTCATCGGTGAGCATTCAGAACAACGGTACTTCGTCTATAGTGGTAAACACTAGCGCAATCACGCAGAACGAAACACTGTCATTTGTTGCTAACGCGGTAAACAGCGCACGTGCTGAGACGTTCACTTTCGAGGTTATTGCAGGTGATGACGAAATTACACCACCAAAACCTGAGCCAGACCCAGATCCTAAACCAGATCCAGATGAGAATGGCACTTGGGATGCTGCTAAAACATACTTAGGTGGTGAAGTGGTTTCTTACGCTGACCAAAACTGGAAAGCACAATGGTGGATTCAAGGTGGTGACAACCCTGAAGCGACTTACCAGAAAGACCAATGGGGTGTTTGGCGTCCAACTAACTAATCTCGATTCTCATAATGAGAGATATCAGTTTACGCGTTTATTAAATTGATAAATAAGAAAGCCACCATGGTTGATGTATGGTGGCTTTTTTGACGATGAGTAATTGAAACTCGACGTCGAATGCAATAAGCAATTCTAAAAAACTCGAGAGTTCAGATGCTTATTCCTAATCATTCTGGTGGGTTAATATGCGTCTGAGCGTTAACACCTCCTATAGTCTTGACCTCACCTTAAAATGACAATAATGCGAAATTTTACTTGAGCCCCATGGATGTGAGGGCTCTTTTTTCGTTTGTCGCCTTTGCACCTCCCCTTGGCTTTGTTATTGCATAGTGAACAATAACCGGGGGGCAGCGCATCTCTCGTTATCAAATTGAAAATAGGTACTCGGTTGGCTTTCTAACTTACGACCAATGAGCATTATGGGGCGACCTCTTTGCTCACGGAGATAGTGAAGGAGAAAGCAGTGAAAGATTCCAATGATTTAGTATTCAAACCAACAGTGTTTTGTTGGGCGTTAATCTCACCCCAAAAACAAGGTTCTTTTGAAGACTACCTATGGTCAATGGGAAAAGAAGCCCAAAAACGTGGTTGGACTTACATTGTCTGCGTTATTGAACCCATATCACCGACTCTGAAAACATGGCTGCTTGAGTCAGGCTGTGAGCTTATTTGCTTAGATTATGACAAAATCACTAATTCAGGCTTCATTGTACGTTTATTGAAAGAGCGTAAAGTCGATATTCTTCACACCCACTTTATTGGTCCAACAGATCCGAGCTTGTTGTTGTGTAAATTGAGGTGGGGCGGAAAAATTGTTTTTACGGATCACAGCTCCAATCCTCTTGGTATGCCCAGTAAAGATTATTTGGTCTTAAACCAACTCCGTTCTATGCGGCAAAGTATTCTGAGTCTCGCGATTGACGCATATCTGCCTGTCTCTGATTTTGTTGCATCACGCATTGCTCGAAACTTGCCAAATGCTCACCACAAAATACATCGCCTCTATAACGGTATTGACCTCGCGCGGTTTCAATCGGCGATATCTAAAGAGAAAGCAAGGCAGATTAAGTCCGCGCAACTTGGCGTATTCGACGACATCATGATAGTGGCCTTCATTGGTCAGCTGACACAGGAGAAGGGCATCGACCATTTTCTCAATGTTGCCAAACGTTGTGTTGATGCTGGTATCGAATGCCAGTTCTTGATCATTGGCGATGGCGCATACCGTAAAGAAGTGGAAACCCTTTGTGCTCATCAGGATTACCAGAGTGACATTCAATATTTAGGTTTACGTTCTGATGTTCCGGATATCTTGAGTGTCACGGATGTGTTTGTTATGCCATCTCTTTGGGGAGAGGCGTTTGGTCTTACTGCGATTGAAGCGTCCGCATGCGGTGTTCCTGTTGTTGCTTCTAATATAGGTGGTCTGCCAGAGGTCATACTGCATCATCACAGTGGGATCTTAATTGAAGCTGGGGATGAGACTGGTTTATATGACGCTATCTGGCGATTAATCGAAGATACGGACGCTAGAGTAGAGTTTGGCAAAAACGGCCGACGTCATGCAGAACAGAACTTTGGCTTGGACAATATGGTGTCTAAGACTTTTTCGCATTATCAACGTTTGCTTAATTCGAATGAAAGTTTGTGGGAGAGCATGAAAAAAATGCTCGAATTGAGAGGTTAGGAGAGAGGGAGCTCTAATGCTAAACGTAGAAGATATTCTCAAACAATTACGTGAAAACGGTATTGTTGTGCTTGATGGTTATATTCCGCTACCTAAGCTCGAGCAAATGCAGCGATGCTTTGATCAACACCTTACCCATCCACAGTTTAATACTTGGACGGGATACCAGCAAAATGAACGATGGCGATTACTCATTGAAAACTTACTTACACTGTCGCCTGCTTTTTTGTACCCAATCCAACATGATGATTTGATGCATATATGCCGTGACTACATTGGCGACCGATTTCAAGTGACTGAGGTTAGGGGGTGGAAAACCATTCGTACCACTCGTAATTTTCATGGATGGCATAACGACGCTTGGTATGACGTTGACCGATGCCAAGAGCCACCACCCCAGATAAAGTTGGGTGTGTATCTTACCGATGTAGACAGTGGTGAGTTTGCTTACGTAGAACAAAGCCATCGACAAAAATTGGCTCCGGGTCATTGGAATAAAGCGCAAGTCGACGAAATGAACTTGCCAATAAGACACGTGACCGGCAAGGCAGGAACCGCCTTTTTATTTGATACGAGTGGGGTTCACCGACAAAACTATCCGGTGCTGACATCTCGCAATGTGGTGTTTTACAATTTTCACGATCCTGCTTTCCCTATTCAGAGTTTGGATAAGGAGTATGATCGGTACGCGCCGCTTTTGCTCAACGCTGCTTTTTTGAAAGGATTGACCAAAGAACACGAACGAATCTTAGGGTTCGGCGATGAGCGATATTTTGAAGATGGCTTTATACCGAAACAACGTTATCCAGCTCTGCATAGTTTGGTTAAAGCTGGGTTATTTACCCGTCTTCTTGGACAAGATTGCCAACAATTATTTAATCGAGTGGCGGCAAAGATCTTTTGAGGACGTTATTTTTAATCGTTTTGCGTAGGCAGAATACAGTGATCTTGTTAAAATGCCGATTCGCGGCTGCACATTGAACTTCAGTCCACTCAAAGAGAGAACACCTATGACGGTAGACAATGTGCTTCCTGAACACTATGCAGAGCTGCTAGCTGTTTGGGAAAATTCAGTCCGAGCGACGCATGACTTCATCACAGAAGAAGATATTGAGTTTTTTAAACCCATCATCATTGATCAAGCATTTCCTGCAGTCACTTTAAAGTGTGTGAAAGACGCGACAGGAGCAATACAAGGTTTTGTTGGTGTTCATGATGAAAAAATCGAGATGCTGTTTCTTCTAGATCAAGCAAGAGGAAAGGGCATAGGTAAGATGTTGCTACAACACGCGATCAAACATCTCGGCGCAGTAAAAGTCGATGTGAATGAGCAAAACCCACAAGCCGTTGGTTTTTACCAATGTATGGGCTTCAAAATCGAATCTCGCTCACCACTCGATGATATGGGCAAACCATTTCCAATTTTACACATGACGTTGTAACGCTCGATAGTCATACATCCGCCTCAACCAGGTTTTGTTAGAAGAAACGCCCAAAGCTAATAACTTTGGGCGTTTCCGTTTATGAACGTTGGATATAGGCAGTAACTCAAAAAAGACATTGGAAAAGAAGATATTATTGATGCTCTTCACGACAGGTTGCTTTTACCGTGAGAATGAATGTAAGTAACAAACAGCTCGACTAGATTCGGATTAAACTGGCCTTTATCTTTTTCGGCTAAAAGGATGTTGATCGCTTTCGAGTTAGGCATACCTTTTCGATAAGCTCTGTCTGAAACCATTGCGTCCCATGTGTCGACAATCGCGAGCACTTGCGCGATAAATGGAATCTCGTCGCCCTTAAGACGAAATGGATAACCATTTCCATCCCAACGTTCATGATGAAGACCACCAACCATTGTCGCTGTTTCTAGAGCTTTAATACCTCTTGCAATCTGGTAGGTGTACTTTACATGCTCGCTCATCACTTGACGTTCAATTGGTTCAAGCTTGCCATGTTTATGGAGGATCGTCGTTGGTGTTTTTAGCTTGCCCAAGTCATGTACTAGAGCAGCATCAAAAATCAGCTCTAACTGCGCATCTGTAAAATTCAGAAACTCACCAAAATCATGAGCGACTAGGCATACATTGAGCGTGTGTGTATAGGTTTCCGGAGAGTGCTCAGCCATTTCTTGCAGCAACTCAAGTGCTGTAAATGAATGTGCGTGGTTCAATGCCATTGCATACACATGATTGAATTTGACGTTTTGCATACCTACACCTTAAGTCGTTCGTTTGGGCCGGTAAGTATGGTGAGGGTCAGGGCATGTGTTAAATGAATGGTCGTGAATCGAGATTAATAAGGGTTAAATCGGTGTTTTAGAAGTTTTTATTTTTAGTTAAGTCTCTAACAATCATGAACCTACATCATGGTTGGTTCATCCTCAAATACGCATAAGTAGTCAGTGATATTATGAACATCGCTTACTCTAATGATTATTTCAAATAAAAATTTAGAGCGTTAATTTCACTAACGTTTATTGGTCATATGCGCAAGGTTTATAGACTATATAGATGTCGAAGGTTGATTCGATTCTATCTGTGTATGACTTTAACTGTATGCCTTGTTCGCTAGTCGTAAATGAAATGGTTAACTCTGCGTAGGCTCTGATAAAGGTTCCACAAGTTATCAAATAAGCTGCGAACGTATGGTTTATTTTGTTCGTAATCAAAACAAGTTTCTTTGATAGCCCCGACCAAAGAATGACTCGTAAATAATGCAATTAAACTCCCTTACCTCATTCACGTCATAGCTGCCACGCCAAATCATTCTGACTCTTGTGATTACTAGCCAACTTGGAAGCATCGGTTGAAAAACAGAGACACTACAAAAGCTTCAGTGACTTATTACGGTAGGTTGCCATCTACGTTTTTTATAGCGTGGTTGATGCAAGTCCTCTTGTGGTATGTGTGTTAAATGTTGTTAGAGGGAAATTATGAATAAAGTATTATTAGCGTCAGTTGCAATGATGCTAGCTAGCCCTTCGTATGGTATTGAAGGGTTAGAGGAGCGACATCAATCGTACTCCTCGTTTAAGTCGCATTTTTATCTTGGTGGCCGTCTTGGTTGGGCTGGGTTTCAAGATTCATGCGGTAGTGAAGCCGATACTTGCAACGACGATACGTTAGGTGGGGGTGTTTATACAGGTTATCAAATTAACAATTGGTTTGGTTTGGAACTTGGATTAACGGATTATGGAGACCCATACGCTACCTATGATACTTACAAGGTAAATGCAGACATCTCGGGGGTAGAATTAGCATCCAAACTCTCTTATCAATTGTCGAGTAAGTGGTCTGTTTTCAGCCGACTAGGTGCCTCTTACCAAGTTATTAATAAAGCGTCAAATCTACATCCCGAACGCAATGATGACGATTGGAACACTTTAATATCCTTAGGTGCTAGTTATCATTTTTCAAAGCATTGGTCACTCCGCGCAGAGTACCAGTTTATTGATGGCATTGGTGGGGGAGATGTCCTTCAATCTGATTTACACTTTTCTTCGCTTGGAATTACGTATCAATTTGGTCAAAAGTCGGCACCACCAGTATTGAAACCAAAAGAAAATAATGTAGCTGAACCGATCAAACAACTTATTTTACCGCCAGTTATCGTGACAGAAGAGCTTTCTTTGGGGGCTGAAGCATTGTTTGCTTCCAACTCTACTTCCCTAGAAAGTAATGCCGAACTAGAAAAGTTATTAGAAGCTTTAAATCGTTATGAACAAGGACAAGTCAAAATAATTGGTCACTCGGATAGTACAGGAGCGAGTGCTTATAACCAAAATTTATCCGAGCAACGGGCTCAAGAAGTGGCGAATTATCTCGTTTTTAATGGTGTAGAGCGTGAGCGGATCACGGTAATTGGCGCGGGCGAAACTTTACCAATTGCTGACAACAACACCGAAGAAGGTCGAGCCCAAAATCGTCGTGTAGAAATTAGGTTCGAAACAACGGTAACGAACGAAATTAATAAGGATGTTGGGGCATAATGATGAGTATAAAAAAACCGTTAACACTAGGGGTTATGCTTTTAACTATCGGTGGGCTATTTGGTTGTAATAACAAGGACACAGGTTTGTTGGACGTTGGAAGTAGTTTGCCACAAAAAGAAACTACTCAGGGAAGCGGTACGATCAAAATAGATGGTAACAGTGAAGATGGGCAAACTTTTCCAGTTGGGATACCTATTGCCTTAGAGGCGACCCTTGATTTTTCCGATGGGACCCAATTCTCAACAAATCGCGACACCAATGATTCTGAATTGATGTCTTGGTCTATTGCCGGAAATACTGAAGCAAGTATCAGTGATGAAGGTGTGCTTACTACCAATGGTGTTCCAGCCAATACGGTACTGACAATTACTGCGACAGGTAAAGCTCCTTATGAGAATGAAACGGACAGCATTGAAATTATTGTTTCTGATGCGATGCTCGTAGAAGGTAGCAGTATCGTTGCAATTGATGGCAACAGTGTCGATGGTCAGAAGTTTCCTG